>JAUXNG010000037.1 GCA_030682835.1 Hydrogenophaga sp.
TTCGGCCGCACCACCGATCCGGTGCGCATGTACATGCGCGAGATGCACGGTCGAGCTGCTGACGCGTGAAGGCGAGATCGAGATCGCCAAGCGCATCGAAGGCGGCCTGAACGACATGATCGCGGCCATCAGCGAGAGCCCGGCCACCATCGCCGAGATCCTGACCATGGCCGAGGACATCCGCGAAGGCAAGGTCGTGATCTCCACCGTGGTGGACGGCTTCGCCGACGCCAACGCTGCCGACGACTACGTGGCCGAGGAAGACTTCGACGATTACGACGAAGCCGACGACGACGACGGCAAGGGCGGCTCCAAGGCGCTGACCCGCAAGCTCGAGGAACTCAAGCGCGAAGCGCTGACCCGCTTCGACACCATGCGCAGCCTGTTCGAAAAGCTGCACAAGACGTACGACAAGGAAGGCTACGGCTCGCCCACGTACATGAAGACGCAGCTCGCCATCACGGAAACGCTGATGACGATCCGCTTCACCGCGAAGGCCATCGAGAAGCTCTGCAGCACCATGCGCAGCCAGGTGGACGACGTGCGCAAGAAAGAACGCGAGCTGCGCCGCATCATCGTGGACAAGTGCGGCATGCCGCAGGACACCTTCATCAAGGAATTCCCGGCCAACCTGCTGAACCTGAAATGGGTCGAAAAGCAGGCCGCCGCCGGCAAGCCCTGGAGCGTGGTGATGCAGCGCAACATCCCGCCGGTGCAGGAGCTGCAGACCGGCCTGATGGCCATCCAGACCAGCGTGGTCGTGCCGCTGGCGCACCTGAAGGACATCCACAAGCGGATGAACCAGGGCGAGTCCACCTCACGCGACGCCAAGAAAGAGATGATCGAGGCCAACCTGCGCCTGGTGATCTCGATCGCTAAGAAGTACACCAACCGCGGCCTGCAGTTCCTGGACCTGATCCAGGAGGGCAACATCGGCCTGATGAAGGCGGTCGACAAGTTCGAATACCGCCGCGGCTACAAATTCTCGACCTACGCCACCAGGTGGATCCGCCAGGCCATCACGCGCTCGATCGCCGACCAGGCCCGCACGATCCGCATTCCGGTGCACATGATCGAGACCATCAACAAGATGAACCGCATTTCGCGGCAGCATCTGCAGGAGTTCGGCTTCGAACCCGATGCGTCCATCCTGGCCGAGAAGATGGAGATGCCGGAAGACAAGATCCGCAAGATCATGAAGATCGCCAAAGAGCCGATTTCCATGGAAACGCCGATCGGTGACGACGACGATTCGCACC
>JAUXNG010000046.1 GCA_030682835.1 Hydrogenophaga sp.
GCCTTCGCAGTTCATCAAGGTGAAGCGCGTGGCGTTCCACAGCTTGTTGCAGAAGTTGCGGTAGCCCTCGCAGCGCTTGGAATCAAAGTTGATCGAGCGGCCCAGCGAGGCCAGCGCGGCAAAGGTGAAGCGCAGCGCGTCGGCGCCGTAGGCCGGGATGCCGTCGGGGAATTCCTTCTCGGTCTGCTTGCGCACCTTGGGGGCCGTCTCGGGCTTGCGCAAGCCGGTGGTGCGCTTGTCCAGCAGCGGCGCCAGGGCGATGCCGTCGATCAGGTCCACCGGGTCGAGCACGTTGCCTTCGGACTTGCTCATCTTCTGGCCCTGCGCATCGCGCACCAGGCCGTGGATGTAGACGTGCTTGAACGGCACGCGGCCGGTGAAGTGCGTCGTCATCATGATCATCCGGGCGACCCAGAAGAAAATGATGTCGTAGCCCGTGACCAGCACCGAAGAGGGCAGGTAGAGGTTGTAGTCGTCGGTGGGCTTGTCGCCCTGTTCGGGCCAGCCCATGGTCGAGAACGGCACGAGCGCCGATGAATACCAGGTGTCCAGCACGTCTTCGTCGCGCGTGAGCAGCTTGCCCGAGCCGGCCTGGGCCTGCGCTTCTTCCAGGCTGCGCGCCACGTAGACCTGGCCCTGCTCGTCGTACCAGGCCGGGATCTGGTGGCCCCACCAGAGCTGGCGGCTGATGCACCAGTCCTGGATGTTGTTCATCCACTGGTTGTAGGTGTTGACCCAGTTCTCGGGCACGAAAGTCACCTCGCCCGACTGCACGGCGGCAATCGCCTTGTCGGCGATGGAGGTGCCGCTGGTGTTGTGCTCGTTGCCTTTGCTGGTCATGGCCACGAACCACTGGTCGGTCAGCATGGGCTCGACCACCTGGCCGGTGCGGGCGCAGCGCGGCACCATGAGCTTGTGCTTCTTCACCTCGACCAGCAGGCCTTCGGCTTCGAGCTGGGCCACGATCTGCTTGCGGGCCACAAAGCGGTCCAGGCCCACGTAGGCGGCCGGGATGTCGGTGGCTTCGGCCGCGCTCACCTTGGCTTCCAGGCTGAAAATGGTCAGCATGGGCAGGCCGTGGCGCTGACCCACCTGGTAGTCGTTCGGGTCGTGCGCGGGGGTGACCTTCACCACACCGGTGCCGAAGGCCTTGTCCACATACGCGTCGGCAATCACGGGTACCAGGCGCCCGGTGATGGGCAGGCGCACCTGCTGGCCGATCAGGTGCGTGTAGCGCTCGTCTTCGGGGTGCACCATCACGGCGGTGTCGCCCAGCATGGTTTCCGGGCGGGTGGTGGCCACCACCAGTTTCTCGTCCGAACCCTCGACGGGGTAGGCGATGTGCCAGAGCGAGCCGTCTTCCTCTTCGCTCTCCACTTCCAGATCGGAAACGGCGGACATGAGCACCGGGTCCCAGTTCACCAGGCGCTTGCCGCGGTAGATCAGGCCCTGCTCGTAAAGCTGCACAAAGGTCGAGGTCACGACCTTGGACATCTTCGGGTCCATCGTGAAGTACTCGTGTTTCCAGGCCACCGAGTCGCCCATGCGGCGCATCTGGCGCGTGATGGTGCTGCCCGATTCTTCCTTCCACTCCCAGACCTTGTCGGCAAACTTGTCGCGGCCCAGGTCGTGCCGGCTTTGGCCTTCGGCCTGCAGCTTGCGCTCGACGACGATTTGTGTGGCGATGCCGGCGTGGTCGGTGCCCGGCACCCACAAGGTGTTGTGGCCGCGCATGCGGTGGTAACGCGTCAGCGAGTCCATGATGGTCTGGTTGAAGGCGTGGCCCATGTGCAGCGTGCCGGTCACATTGGGCGGCGGCAGCTGGATCGAAAATGACGGTTTGGCTGCGTCCAGCGTGGGTTCGTACATGCCGCTGACTTCCCAGCGCGGGCCCCACTGACTCTCGATGGCGGCCGGCTCGAAGGACTTGGCCAGGCTGTCCAGCCCCGGCGTGGGCACGGAAACGCGCTCGGGCGCGGCTCCGGCGGCGGGTGGAGTGGGCAGGGGCTTGGCAGGGTCGGTCATGGGCGGCAATGAAAAACGGCATCTGGTGAGATGCCGCCGGGGTGGATCAGTGGGCCGATTTTATTCGACTGCTGCCGCTTCAGCTCGCCGGCGCTTCCCGCGCGCCGGCGATGCAGGCCTGGAGCACGGCGCTGTCGCCGATCTGGTTGGCCAGGATCAGGATCAGCCGGGCGTTCAGCAGCTCGGATTGCTCGCGGCTCAGGCCCTGGTGCGCGTCGAGCAGGCACTCGTAAAAGGCATCCGCATCCTGGAAATGGGGGGCGGTGTTGATGGCAGTTTCGGTGGTCATGGGAGGTCTTTCCGGATTTCAGCGCAGGCCCAGGGTTCTTTCGACGGCCGCGACCAGGCGACCATCCACCGCCTTGCCGGTGGCGGCCAGGTAGCCGTCGGGCCGCACCAGGGCCCAGGCCTGGCCAGACACATGGCAGGCGTCCCGCAGGTGGCCGGCGCCCCGGGCATGGATGTCGCGCACATGTTCGCGTGCCTGCGCGCGCTCGTGCAGGCCCAACACCTGCACGCTGCGCACCGGGGCGAGTTGTGCGAGCTGCCGAAGGCGCTGCAGGCCGGCGGCCGGCAGTTCACCGAAGACCAGCACCAGCAGGTCGCCGTCGGCCCACTGCAGCAGCTCGTTGACAGCACCGGGTGAACCGTCGGACCAGCGGAAAGCCACGTTTTGCACCGACTGCCCGCCGGAGTTTTCGCAGATGGACGAACGTGTGTAGGTGTTGGCCACCGCCATGCGTCCGGTGTTGACCAGTGCGCGCGCAAACGGGTACTGCCTGGCCAAGCCAAGGGTCGCCGTCCGAAAGCAGCGTTCCATGCCGTCGGCCGGCCGCAGGAAGCGGGCGGTGCGGTTGGTCACCTGCACGTTCTGTTGGGCCGCTTCCAGCCGCTCCGCGTTGTAGCTCTCCAGCAAAGTCGGGCTGGCACGGCCGCGCAGCACGGCCGCCAGCTTCCAGGCCAGGTTGTCGGCATCGGCCACGCCGGTGTTGCCGCCGCGCGCACCAAAAGGGCTGACGATTTTTGCGGTGTCCCCCATGAAAAACACCCGGCCGACGCGAAGCTTGTCCAGGCAACGGCTGCGGTAGGCGTAGGGACCGACCCAGACGATCTCGACCTCGACATCCTTGCCGAACTGGCGCTGCAGGCGTTCGCGCACCACGTCTTCGCGGCTGACCTCGTCGGGGTTGGCGTTGGGCGCCATCTGGTAGTCGATGCGCCAGACGTCGTCGGCCAT
>JAUXNG010000032.1 GCA_030682835.1 Hydrogenophaga sp.
CAACCACAGCAGCAAGAAGATCAGCGACATCATCGGTGTCATCGACGGCATCGCCTTCCAGACCAACATCCTGGCCTTGAACGCGGCGGTGGAAGCCGCGCGCGCCGGTGAGCAGGGCCGTGGCTTTGCGGTGGTGGCCGGCGAAGTGCGCAACCTGGCGCAGCGTAGCGCCGAGGCCGCCAAGGAGATCAAGCAGCTCATTGGTGCCAGCGTGGACCGGGTGGCCGAAGGTTCGCGCCTGGTGGCGGAAGCGGGCAGCACCATTGGCGAGATCGTGGCGAATGCCGACAAGGTGTCGGCTTTCATCAGCGAGATCACCACCGCCGCCACCGAGCAGAGCAACGGCATCGGTCAGGTGAACACCGCCGTGAACCAGCTCGACCAGATGACGCAGCAGAACGCCGCGCTGGTGGAAGAGAGTGCCGCAGCGGCCGCGAGCCTGAGAGACCAGGCGGCCCGTCTGGCCGACGTGGTGCAGGTGTTCCGCCTCTCGGACCGCAGCGCCCGCGCCTGATCGGCCTGCCCGGGCCGCTCGCCCGCCCCCTGATATGCACTCTGCGGCCTGCCGGCAACGGAGGGCCGTTTTGCATTGGGGCCGTGAGGTACTGCATGCTGAAGGCGCACCGGGGAAGTTCGCCCGATGTGTGCGGCCGTGGCTGCGCGAGAGCCAGCGCGTGCCTATACTCAAATACCGCGCCCGAACGCCGCGCCATCTGCCGTCTGGAGACTTCCGATGAATGCCCGCCTGCCCCATCCCTCGCCCGCCCTCGACCCCGCCGCGTTGCAGACGCATGTGAATGCGGCCTGGTCCGGGTCGATCGTGCCCGAGCTGCTGCGCTACATCGAGGTGCCGGCGAAGTCGCCCATGTTCGACCCCGAGTGGGCGAGCCACGGCCTGCTCGACCGCGTGCTGCAATCCGCGGCCGACTGGGTGGCGGCGCAGCAGGTGCCGGGCCTCACGCTCGAAGTGATCCGCCTGAACGACGCCCACGGCCAGCCGCGCACCCCGGTGCTGTTCTTCGAGGTGCCCGCCTGCGCCGGGCAGGACGGCACGCCGGCGCCCGCCTCTGGCCAGACCGTGCTGATGTACGGCCACCTGGACAAGCAGCCCGAATTCACCGGCTGGCGCAGCGACCTCGGCCCCTGGACGCCCAAGATCGCCAACGGCCAGCTCTCCGGCCGCGGCGGCGCCGACGACGGCTATGCGGTCTACGCCAGCATCGCTTCGCTCAAGGCCCTGAAGGCCCAGGGTGTGGCGCACCCGCGCATCGTCGGCCTGATCGAAACCTGCGAGGAAAGCGGCTCGGGCGACCTGCTGCCCTACGTGGACGCGCTGCGCACGCGCTTGGGCGACGTGGGCCTGGTGATCTGCCTGGACAGCGGCGCCGGCAACTACGACCAGCTCTGGCTGACCACCAGCCTGCGCGGCATGGCCAGCGGTGTGCTGAAGGTGGAGATCCTCACCGAGGGCATCCACTCGGGCGACGCCTCGGGCCTGGTGCCCTCGAGCTTTCGCATCATGCGCCAGGTGCTCGACCGTCTGGAAGACAGCGCCACCGGGCGCCTGCTGCCGGCCAGCTTCCATTGCGAGGTGCCGGCCGAGCGGGTCGAGCAGGCCCGCGCCACGGCGGCCATCCTGGGTGACGAGCTGTTCAAGCGCTTCCCGTGGGCGCACCACGACTGCGGCGGCTCCACCGTGTTCGCGCTGCCCACCACCACCGACCCGGTCGAGGCACTGTTGAACCGCACCTGGCGCCCCACGCTCAGCGTGACGGGCGCCGACGGTTTCCCCACCCTGCAGAACGCCGGCAACGTGCTGCGCCCCTACACCGCCTTCAAGCTCAGCCTGCGCCTGCCCCCGCTGGTGGACGCGCCGCAGGCCGTGCAGCAGCTCAAGGCCCTGCTGGAAGACAACGCGCCCTACCAGGCCAGGGTCACGTTTGAAGGTGAAGGCGCGGCCAGCGGCTGGAACGCGCCGGCCACCGCGCCGTGGTTCGAGCAGGCGCTGCAACACGCATCACAGGCGCACTTTGGTGCCGGCTGCGGCACCATCGGGCAGGGCGGCACCATCCCGCTCATGAACATGCTCAGCCAGGGCTTCCCGAAGGCGCAGATGATGGTGTGCGGCGTGCTGGGCCCCAAGAGCAACGCGCACGGCCCCAACGAGTTCCTGCACCTGGAGTACGCGCAGCGCCTGACCGCCACGGTGGCCCAGGTGATCGCCCGCATGCCCTGAGCGTCCGGGCCGCCGCACCATGTCCGACACCACACAGGCGCCTTTCACGCTCAACGACGGCCTGAACCTGGCGCTGTACGACTGGCCGCTGCCCATGCGCTGGCGGCCCCGCGGCGTGGTGCTGATCGTGCACGGCCTGGGCGAACACGCCTGGCGCTACGACCCGTTGGCCCAGCGCCTGAATGAATGGGGCTTCTGCGTGCGCGCCTACGACCAGCGTGGTCACGGCGACTCGGGCGGCGCGCGCGGCGTGCTGCCAAGCGACGATGCGCTGCTGGAGGACCTGGCCGAGGTGCTGGACGACACCCGCCGCCACATCGCCCAGCCCTGGGCCTGCCCGCTGATCCTCATGGGGCACAGCATGGGCGGGCTGGTGGCGGCCACGTTCGTTCAGCGCCGGCTGGCACCGGTGGACGCCTTGGTGCTGTCCTCCCCGGCGCTGGACGCCGGCATGGGCGCCATGCAGAAGCGGCTGATCTCACTGCTCTACCGCTGGGCACCCAACCTGGCGGTGTCCAACGGGCTGGACGCCAGCAAGATTTCGCACAGCGCCGATGTGGTCGACACCTACCAGCGCGACCGCCTGGTGCACGACCGCATCTCGGCCCGGCTGGCGCGCTTCATTGACAGCAATGGCCCGCGCGTACTGGCGGCAGCGCCGCAATGGACCGTGCCCACGCTGCTCATGTATGCCGGAGCCGACGCGCTGGTGCGGCCCGCCGGAAGCCGGGCCTTCGCCCAGCGGGCACCCGCCAACCTGCTCACCAGCCGATGCTTCGACGGGCTCTACCACGAGATCTTCAACGAGGAAGACCCGTCCGAGGTGTTCACCACCCTGCGGGGCTGGCTGGACCGGCAGGCGCCCGCCTGAGCTGCGCCCGCCTGCGTCAGCGCTTGCCCAGCAGGCCGCCGAGTGCGCCCATGAGCGGACCCGTCGCGCCGTTCCCGCCGCCCAGCAGGGCGCCCAGGGCACCCATGCCGTTGTCGGCTGGCACCTGGCCTTGTGGCGTGAGCTGATCGATCAGCGTGGGCAGCAGGCTGGCCAGCACGCCGGCCGCGTCCTGCCCGCTGCCACCCAGCTGGCGAGCCAGCGTGCCCATCAGGTCCGGGCCCAGGGCCGCACCGAGCCGGTCGGCCGGCACCGCCTGGTTGGCGCCGGTGCCCACCCAGGATTGCACAGCCTCGCCCAGGCCCGCGGCCTGCAGCTTCGCCATCAGGCCCGAGAGGCCGCCGGCCTGGTTCAGCAGGGTGCTCACCAGGCCCATCACCAGTTTCGGGTCGAGTCCGGCGGCGCCGGCTGAAGCGCCGGCCGCGGTGGCCGGTGTGCCCTGTCCCTGCAGTGCGTCTCGGGCGGCCTTGCCCGCCGCGCCCACCAGTGAATCCATCAGTCCCATGTTGTCATCCCTCGCAGTCGTGTGTGACCGCGGGCTGATTGCCAGCGGTTCAAACGGCATTTTGGGCGGGGCTGCGCCGCCACGCAAGCCAGGCCAGCGCCGCGCCCAGCACCGCCACGGGCAGCAGCGAACCCACGTTCAGCCAGTGCCAGCCCTGGGTGGTGACGAGGGCGCCCGAGGCGAACGAGGTGAGCGCCATGGTGGCAAAAACAAAGAAGTTGATGGCCCCCTGCGCCCGGTCTTTTTCCTCAGGCCTGTAGGCCTGGAGCGACAGCGTGGTGCTGCCGGTGAACAGGAAATTCCAGCCCACGCCCAGCAGGAACAGCGCGATCACGAACTGGTGCAGTTCCACACCCGACAGCGCAATCGCGATGCAGGCCAGGTTCAGCGCCACGCCCACGCCCATGATGGTCAGCGTGCCGAATCGCTTGATCAGGTGTCCGGTGAAGAAGCCCGGCGCGAACATGCCGACCACATGCCACTGCAGCACCATGGCGGCGTCGTCAAACGCGAAGCCGCACACCTGCATGGCCAGCGGCGTGGCCGCCATCAGCAGGTTCATCACGCCGTAGCCCAGCGCCGCCCCCGCCGTGGCCACGATGAACACCGGCTGGCGCATCAGCACCGACAGCGGGCGGCCCGCATCGGCGCGGGCGGTTTTGGGGGGCAGCGGCGGAAAGCGGATGAAGGCCAGCACCAGCATCGACAGCAGGGCCACGGCGGCCAGCGTCAGGTAGGCACCGGCAAAGGGCACCTCGAACAGGTTGCGCGTGCGGGTGGCCACGTTGGGACCGAGCACCGCGCCGGCCAGCCCGCCCGCCAGCACCAGCGACACGGCCTTTTCCCGGTAATCGGGTGCGGCCAGTTCGGCGGCGGCGAAGCGGTAGAGCTGGCCGTTGGCGCTGTAGTAGCCCGCGATCACGGTGGCGGCCACGAGCAGCCAGAAGTTCTGCTCGATCGCGGCCCAGAAACACAGCAGCGCCGAGCCAAAAGCCACCAGCAGCCCGATCTGGAACGAGGCCTTGCGGCCATAGGCGCTCTGCGTGCGCGCCACCAGCGGTGTGGCCAGCGCCCCGCCCACCACATAGCCCATCACCGGCAGCGTGGCCATCCAGCCCAGCGGCGCGAGCGCCAGCCCCACCAGCCCGTTGATGGCGATGAACACCACGTTGTTGGTGAGGAACAGGCCTTGTGCGGCGGCCAGAAGCCAGAGGTTTTTGTTCATAAGCCGGTGTTTATACAGCGCGGTAGCCGGTGCCTCAGCGCCCCAGGCGACTCGACCCCCACTGTTCGAGCTGGCGGCGGTCGTCTGCGCTTTCGGCCTCGATCGAATCCGGCGTCAGCTGCCTCAGGCAGTCCGCCACGGCGCCCGGGTCGGGCGGCGGCGGTGGCCGGGTGGGCTTCTGTACCCAGGGGGTCTTTCCGTCCCATGCGAACGGATTGCCGAAGGCGGGCGGGTCGGGCAGACAGTCGTCCTTGTAAAGGGGCGGACCGCTCGAATCAAAGGCCTGGAACGCCACCGTTCTCTCGAAAACCAGCGGCTCGCCGTTGGGCGTGGGCGGCAAGGCCGGCAGCGTCTCGATGGCCTGGCGCGCGCGCGCCTCGACCGCGGCCGACGTGCTCCACAAGGTCTGCAGGCGCACCAGCGTGCCGTCAGGCGCGATCTCGACTCGGAAACGGACGATCCCCTGCTCCGGGCCTTCGACCGCCGTGCCCATCAGGCTGCGCACGTGCTGGCCCCAGGCGTGGCGGTAGCGTTTGCTGTTCTTGAGGGTGTAGCGGCCGGCCTGCGCCCATTCCTCGGCTGTCGGGGCTGCGGGCGCGTCCATGGCGGCGGGGGCGCGATCGTTCGGGCTTGGCGGGCTTGCCGGCAAAGCGGCCGGTGGCGGTGGATGCGGTGGCGCTGCCGCAGCAAGCGGCGCGAGCAATTCAGGCGGGGCCGGCGCTGCCGGTGGCGGGGGCGCTTCGACGAAGATGAGCGGCGCCTCAAGGCGCGCGGTGTCGGCTGAGCGAAGGGGTTCGCGCACCGACGGCAGGGCAAGCACCAGCGCCAGCGCATGCAGCGCCGCCGAGAGCGTCACCGCGAAGGCGAGGTGCGGGGCGGGAAGCGGCATGCGGCATCCCTGGCCGCTTCTCAGCCGGCGGCCACGACCAGCGCCGCGAGCGCGGCGGTTTCGGCCCGCAGGGTGCGCAGCCCCAGTGTCACTGGCAGAAAGCCGGCCGCGCGAGCAGCGGCGTCTTCGCCGGGACTCAGACCACCTTCTGGCCCGCTGAGGAAGACCACCGGTGCATCGGGCGCGATGCCGGCCATTACCTGGTGCAAGGGCTGCGTGCCTTCGGCCAGCGAGAGCACGCAGCGCAGCAGCGGCTGGCCGGCATCGGCTGGCGCCGTGTGTTTCAGCCAGGTGGTCAGTTCGGTCACGGGCAGCACCGCCGGCACCCGGTTGCGGCCGCACTGCTCGCTGGCGGCCACGGCCACCGATTGCCAATGTGCTTGTTTCCTGGTGGCGCGTTCGCCGCTCAGGCGCAGCACGCTGTGGGCGGTGTGCAGTGGCTGCACGCTGGTCACGCCGAGTTCGGTGGCCTTTTCCACCAGCCAGTCCATGCGGTCGTTGGCCGGCATGCCAGCGGCCAGGTGCACGGCCCGGCGGGCCTCACGCTCCGTGGCCCGGTGGGCACCGACCTGCACGGTCACATCGCTGCGGCCCATGTGGGTCACGGTGGCGTCCCACTCGCCGCCTTCGCCGTTGAACAGCGTGATGACACCGCCCGGTTGCAGGCGCAGCACCTGCACGTGGCGGGCGACACCGGGTGGCAGGCTGAGGTTGTCGCCCGTGAGCAGCGGCACGGGGCAGTGGAAGCGGGGCATGGCGTGCGCCGTTCAGACGCGCCCGAAGGCGTAGCCGGAGGCCGCCTCGAAGCCCTCCACGCGGTCAATCACCTTCAGGAAGGGACCGAGTGCCCGGTAGCGGTGCGCGGTGTTGCGGATGTAGTGGATGAAGCGCGGCGCATCGGCCAGGTACTTGGGCTTGCCGTCGCGCAGCGTGAGCCGCGCGAAGATGCCGGCGACCTTCAGGTGCCGTTGCAGGCCCATCCATTCCACGGCGCGGTAGAAGGCGCCAAAGTCGCTGTGCCAGTCTTCGAAGTCCATCAGGCCGGCCTTGCGGGCCTTTTCCCAGTAACGGATGGTGATGTCGATGACGAAATCTTCGTCCCAGCTCAGGAAGGCATCGCGCATCAGGCTGGCGATGTCATAGGTGATGGGGCCGTAGACGGCGTCCTGGAAGTCGAGCACGCCGAGCTGCTGGGCCGCCGTGGCGCCCACCTGCCTCGGCATCATCAGGTTTCGGGGCATGAAGTCGCGGTGGACGTACACGCTTGGCGCGGCCAGGTTGTGGCGCACGATGCTGTCGAAGGCTTTCTTCACCACGTCCGCCTCCTGCTCGTTCAGCGTCACCTGGCGGTGCTGGTCAAGGTACCAGTCGGGGAACAGCTGCAGCTCGCGGCGCAGCAGGGCTTCGTCATACGCGGGCAGCACGCCGGGCTGGCTGGCGAGCTGCCAGGCCAGCAGACTGTCCAGCGCGGACATGTAGTGGGCGTGCTGGGCCTGCGCGTTGTCGGGGTCGATCACGTCCAGCAGGGTCTGCGTGCCCAGGTCGCTCAGCAGCATGAAGCCTTGCGGCTCGTCCCAGGCC
The DNA here is from genome assembly GCA_030682835.1 of Hydrogenophaga sp. GTDB lineage: Bacteria > Pseudomonadota > Gammaproteobacteria > Burkholderiales > Burkholderiaceae_C > Hydrogenophaga. Next base: position 7,326 of record JAUXNG010000032.1, read on the forward strand.
AGAATCTCGGGCACCAGCAGGCCGGCATCGCGCATGAGCCCGGCCACGTGAACGAAGGGCTGGCAGTTTTCCTGTGCGGGCGGCGCGTCCATCACGATCACGCTGGCACCGCTGCTGCTGTCGAGTCGCAGGTAGCGGCGGAAACTCGCGTCGGCCGAGGCGGGCCGCAGGCTGTCCACGCGCAGCCCGAGTCGGGATGCCAGGGGCGCCAGCCAGGCGTGGAAGGCGGCTTCGCGATGGGGATCGACCCACAGGACAGGCATTGGATTCGGGGTCATGGGTGTGGGCGAAAGCACAGCGACAGCCGCTGTGTGGGCATAGGATAATCGCCGCAGATTCTACAAACCCGTCTGCAGCCGCCGGGAACGCATCACCGTGGCGCTGGATCCCACGGCGCTTGTGTTGTCCCTCCCGAATCCGACCTGGCTCCGTTGTCGCCGCGCCCTCCGGGTGGCCAGGCAGCCGCCCCACCCGAGCCCACTGCCTTGAACCGCCGCTCCCTCACGCTCTGCCCGCCGCGCTCCCAGGCTTGCGCCACCACCCGCGCGCCGTGCTTCGCTCCCGCACCGGTGGCCTGGGCCGTGCAGGGCCTGCTCATGGCGCTGGCCTGGGCAGCGCTCGCGGTGCCAGCCCATGCCCAGACCAGCGTCCCGGAAGGACTTGACCCCGCGGGCGTGCCGCTGAAAAGCAGTCCGCTGCTGCAGGAGTCGCTGCCCGAAGGGGCTCGCCAGCAGGCGCCCACTTTTGTGTCGGGCGACCGCATCACCGGCCAGACCGACGCGCTCACCGTGATCGAGGGCGATGCCGAGCTGCGCCGCCACGACACGGTCATCAAGGCCGACCGGCTGGAGTTCGATACCCGCGACAGCGAGGCGCGGGCCAGCGGGCAGGTGCTGATCAATGCCAACGGCAATCGTTTCGAGGGCCCGGAGCTGCAGATCAATGTGGACACCGGCAAGGGCAGCTTCACCCAGCCGTCTTTCTCGCTGCTGCAGAACGAAGGCGTGGGCGACGCCAGCCGCGTGGATTTCCTGGACAAGGACCGTCTGTCCGCGCACGACGCGCGCTACTCCACCTGCCCGCGCACGCCTGGCGAGCGCTGGATGCCCGACTGGCTGGTGCGCGCCAAGCGGATCGACATCGACAACATCGAAGAAGTGGGGCTGGCCACCGGGGGCGTGCTGGAGTTCAAGGGCGTGCCGATCCTTGGCTCGCCCTACCTCAGCTTCCCGCTGACCGACAAGCGCAAGTCGGGCATGCTGCCGCCCACCATCAACCTGGACAACGTGAGCGGCCTCGAACTCACGCTGCCCTACTACCTGAACCTCGCGCCCCACTTCGACGCCACGCTCTATCCCACGATCATGAGCAAGCGTGGCGTCGATCTGGCCGGCGAATTCCGCTACCTGCAGCCCGATTACAACGGCCGCGTGCGGGCGGCCTACATGCCGTCCGACCGCTTGCGCGACCGCGACCGCTGGGGCTATGCGGTGCAGCATGACCAGCGCCTGGCCTTGCCCGAAACTTTGCGCGGGCTGGGCCTGGGCGGCCCGGTGGGGCTGCGGCTGAACCTGAACCGGGTGAGCGACGACGACTACTGGCGCGACTTCCCGCGCTCCAGCACCTCGCTCACCACGCGCCTGCTGGCCAACGAAGCGGTGCTCAACTGGGGCCAGGGCCCGTGGTCGGCATCGGCGGGCGCCCACCAGTGGCAGACCCTGCAGGATGTGGCCGCCCCCATCACCCCGCCCTACGACCGCCTGCCCTCACTCGCGCTGCGATACGCGCGCAGCAACGACACGCTGGCCGCCCTGGGCGGTGGCTGGGACTGGTCGGTGCAGACCGAAGCCACGCGTTTCCGCGCCGACGCCGTGCTGGCCGCCCCGGACCGCCTCAACGGCACCCGAAGCCTCGCAGTGGCCGACCTCACCCGGCGCTGGCAGACGCCCGGCTGGTTCCTGCAGCCGCGTGCACGCGTGCACACCGCGCAGTACCGCCTGGACACTGCGCGTGATGATCGCCCGCAGAGCCTGTCGCGCACCCTGCCCACGCTGAGCCTGGACAGCGGCCTGGTGCTTGAGCGCGATGCCAGCTATTTCGGCCGTGCCTTTGTCCAGACCCTGGAGCCTCGCGCCTTCTTCACCTGGACGCCCTACCGCGACCAGTCGCGGCTGCCCAACTACGACTCGGCCGCCAACGATTTCAGCTTCGCTTCGATCTACACCGAAAACCTGTTCGGCGGCAACGACCGCATCTCCGACACCCATGCCCTCACTGTGGGAGCCACCTCGCGCCTGCTCAATCCCGGTACCGGTGCCGAGGTGCTGCGGCTGGGGCTGGCCCAGCGCTTCCTGCTGCGTGACCAGCTGGTCACCCTGCCCGCCGCCGATTGCGCGTCCGCCAGCCAGGCGGGTTGCCGCCCCGTCACGGACCGGGTGAGCGACGTGCTGCTGGGCGCGCGGGTGCAGTGGGACCCCCGCTGGTCGATGGACGCCAATGTCCAGTTTCGCCCGAGCGAGCGCGACTCCGTGCGCACCACGCTGAGCGGGCGCTACACCCCGGGCCCGTACCGCGTGCTGAGCGCCGCCTACCGCCTGCAGCGCGGCAGCAGCGAGCAGTTCGACATCGGCTGGCAGTGGCCGCTGAACGACCTGTGGCGCGATCCGGCCCAGGCCCGGGGACCCGGCCAGGGCCTTGGCGCCGGCCAGTGGTACAGCGTGGGCCGCATCAACTACAGCGTGCCCGACAGCAAGGTGGTCGATCTCGTGGCGGGCTTTGAGTACGATGGGGGATGCTGGCTCGGCCGTGTGGTGGTGGAGCGGCTGCAGCGCAGCAGCGCCAGCGCGAACCAGCGCGTGCTGTTCCAGCTCGAATTCACCGGCTTCTCGCGGATCGGGTCCAACCCGCTGCAGACGCTCAAAGACAATGTGCCCCGTTACCAGTACCTGCGCGAAGAAATCAACCCGCCGAGCCGGTTCCAACAATATGACTGATCACCTTCCGATGTCCTTGCGATCTTCCCGTCTGGTGCTGCTGCTGGCGTGCGCCCAACTCGTGGGGATCGGTGCGGCACAGGCCCAGGCCCTGCGGATCTCGCCGCAGCTCAGCGCCCCGCGCGCCGCCACGGCGTCCAGCGAACCCCGCACCGCCGATTACATCGTTGCCCTCGTCAACTCCGAGCCGGTGACCAACCACGACGTGCGCCAGCGTTTGCTGCGGGTTGAACAGCAGATCAGCCAGCAGGGCGCGGCCATGCCCCCGCGTGACGAACTGGCGCGCCAGGTGCTTGAACAGCTGGTGAACGAACGCGCGCAGCTGCAGCAGGCGGCCGAGCTGGGCATCAAGGTGGACGACGCCACGCTGGCCCAGGCCGAGCAGTCGGTGGCGGCCCAGAACCAGATGACGCTGGAGGCGTTTCGCCGCCGGGTCGCGGCCGAAGGCATCGACATCAGCCGCCTGCGCAGCGACCTGCGCAACCAGATCCTGCTGCAGCGTGTGCGCGAGCGCGAGGTCGAGTCACGCGTGCGCGTGACCGAGGCCGACATCGACGCCTTCATCCGCGAGAAGTCCAGCAGCAACCAGATCGGCAACCTCGAACTCAACCTGGCCCACGTGCTCATCCTCGTGCCCGAGGGCGCCAGCCAGGAACGCGTCCAGGCGCTGCAGGCCCGCGCGCAGGACGTGGCCGACCGTGCCCGCAGCGGCACCGAGTTCGCCGCGCTCGCGCGGCAGTTTTCCGAGGCTCCCGAGGGCGCCAACGGGGGTGAATTCGGCTTGCGTGCGGCGGACCGCCTGCCGACCCTGTTCGTCGAGGCCACGCAGGCCTTGCCGGCGGGCGGCATCGCCGGCCCGCTGCGCAGCCCGGCAGGTTTCCACGTGCTCAAGGTGCTGGAGAAGCGCCAGGCCGGACTGCCCGACATGGTGGTGACCCAGACCCGAGCGCGCCACATCCTGCTGCGCCCCACACCGCAACTCAGCGCCGAGGCGGCAGCCGCGCGTCTGGGCGAGTACCGCCAGCAGATCGTCGGTGGTCAGCGCAGCTTCCAGGACGTGGCGCGCGAGCACAGCCAGGACGGTTCGGCCCGCGAGGGCGGCGACCTCGGCTGGGCCAGCCCGGGGCAGTTCGTGCCCGAGTTTGAAGAAGCCATGAACGCCCTGAAGGTCGGCGAGATATCGCAGCCCCTGCAGTCGCGTTTCGGCCTGCACCTGATCCGGGTTGACGAACGGCGTGAGAGCGCCCTGTCGCAACGCGAGCAGCGCGAGATCGTGCGCGGCCTGGTGCGTGAGCAGAAGGCCAACGAGGCGCTGATGAGCTGGGCGCAGGATGTGCGGGGCCGTGCCTTTGTCGAGTACCGCGAAGCGGCCCGGCCGTGACGGGGCAGCGCGACCCAGCGGGGCGCCCCGCATGAAACCTCACATCGCCCGCAAACGCTTCGGCCAGCATTTCCTGACCGACGTGGCCGTGATCGGGGCCATCGTCGACGCCATTGCGCCGCAGCCCGGCGACACCATGGTCGAGATCGGTCCCGGCCTGGCCGCCATGACCCAGCCGCTGGTGGAGCGCCTGGGGCACCTACACGTGATCGAGCTGGACCGCGACCTTGCAGCCAGGCTGCGCAGCCATGCGCAGCTCGACGTGATCGAGTCAGACGTGCTCAAGGTCGACTTCAGCGCTCTGGCGGCCCGCCTGGGTGGCGAGCCGGCGAGCAAGATCAGGGTCGTTGGCAACCTGCCCTACAACATCTCCACACCCATCCTGTTTCACCTGCTGGACCACGTGGCGGTCGTGCAGGACCAGCATTTCATGCTGCAGAAGGAAGTGATCGACCGCATGGTGGCCTCCCCTGCATCGTCCGACTACAGCCGCCTCTCGGTCATGCTGCAGTGGCGTTACGAGATGGCCAATGTGCTCTTCGTGCCCCCCGAGAGCTTCGACCCGCCACCCCGCGTGGACAGTGCCATCGTGCGCATGGTGCCGCTGGCCGAGCCACCCGCGATCGACCTCAGGCTCTACGGCGAACTGGTACAGACCGCCTTCAGCCAGCGCCGCAAGATCCTGCGCAACACGCTGGGCAAATGGCTCGACGCCCGCGGTTTTTCAGGCACCTTCGACGTGCAGCGCCGCGCCGAAGAAGTGCCGGTGCACGAATATGTGTCGCTGTGCGAGGCCGTGCAGTCCATCGAAAACAGGCAGGCGTAAAAAAGCCGCTGCGACAGCAGCGGCTTCGTCAGCCAAGGGCACCGCGGAACCGGCTTGTATGGTTGAGGGTGTTGGGGTGGAGGGTCTGAACTACCGGCTTTCGGCATAGACCGACTGGCGAAGATAGCCCCCACCCCGCCTTCCAGCGTCGATAAGGAACTGAGCGGCACCCACAGCGCCGA
>JAUXNG010000033.1 GCA_030682835.1 Hydrogenophaga sp.
GCCTGCGCGCCGCGATGACCCGGGTCATCAACAAGTACATCGAAGAAAACGAGTTCGCCAAGAAGGCCAAGGTCGAAGTGACCGGCGACGACATGCGCGAAGGCCTGTGCTGCGTGCTCAGCGTCAAGGTGCCCGAGCCCAAGTTCAGCAGCCAGACCAAAGACAAGCTGTTGAGCAGCGAAGTGCGCGGCCCGGTGGAAGACATCGTCAGCCGTCTGCTGAGCGACTACCTGCAGGAACGCCCGAACGACGCCAAGATCATCTGCGGCAAGATCGTGGAAGCCGCCCGCGCCCGCGAGGCCGCCCGGAAAGCACGTGAGATGACGCGCCGCAAAGGCGTGCTCGACGGCATGGGCCTGCCCGGCAAGCTGGCCGACTGCCAGGAAAAAGACCCGGCGCTGTGCGAGATCTACATCGTCGAGGGCGACTCCGCCGGTGGCTCCGCCAAGCAGGGCCGCGACCGCAAGTTCCAGGCGATCCTGCCCCTGCGCGGCAAGATTTTGAACGTGGAAAAAGCGCGCTACGAAAAGCTGCTGACCAGCAACGAGATCCTGACGCTCATCACCGCGCTGGGCACCGGCATCGGCAAGGCCACCGGCGTGGGCGGCACCGCCGGCACGGACGACTTCAACGTTGCCAAGCTGCGCTACCACCGCATCATCATCATGACCGACGCCGACGTGGACGGCGCCCACATCCGCACCCTGCTGCTCACCTTCTTCTACCGTCAGATGCCCGAGCTGGTGGAGCGCGGCCACATCTACATTGCGCAGCCGCCGCTCTACAAGGTGAAAGCCGGCAAGGAAGAGCTGTACCTGAAAGACGCGCCCGCGCTCGACGGCTTCCTGCTGCGCATCGCCCTGCGCGACGCCAAGGTGTTCACCGGCGGCGCCAGCGCCACCACGCTCGAAGGCGACACCCTGAACGAACTGGCGCGCAAGCACCAGATCGCCGAGAGCGTGATTGCCCGCCTCTCCAACTTCATGGACGCCGAGGCCCTGCGCGCCATTGCCGACGGCGTGTCGCTCAACCTCGACTCGGTGGAGCAGGCCGAGGCCAGCGCCATCGCCCTGCAGGCCAAGCTGCGCGAGCTCGCCACCACCGGCGTGCCGGCCGAAGTGGCCGGTGAATTCGACGCCCGCACCGACAAGCCCATTTTGCGCATCAGCCGCCGCCACCACGGCAACATCAAGAGCAGCATCATCACGCAGGACTTCGTGCACGGCGCCGACTACGGCGCCCTGGCCACCGCCGCCGACACCTTCCGCGGTCTGCTGGGCGAAGGCGCGAAAGTGATGCGCGGCGAAGGCGACAAGCAGAAGGAAGAAAAAGTGGCCGACTTCCGCGTGGCCATGCGCTGGCTCATCTCGGAAGCCGAACGCACCACCAGCCGCCAGCGCTACAAGGGCCTGGGCGAAATGAACCCCGCCCAGCTCTGGGAAACCACCATGGACCCGAACGTGCGCCGCCTGCTGCGCGTGCAGATCGACGACGCCATCGAAGCCGACCGCGTGTTCACGATGCTCATGGGCGATGAAGTGGAACCCCGTCGGGATTTCATTGAAACCAATGCCTTGCGCGCGGGCAATATCGACGTCTGATCGCACTCGCGATACACAAAAGTAGGCCTGAGGGTGTGGACCACCTTCAGGCCTTTTTTGTTTGCTCCAGCATGCTAGACAAAACCGAATCGTTCAGCGTGCGCGTATAAAAACTCGGATCTGGCTTGAATCGCTCCGGCAACGCGATGCGTTGCCCGTGGTAATCCGATAGGGTCTGTTTGGTGAAGCCGTCAATGTCGATATTGATCAAGCGCTTGCACACGCGAATGGTGAAATCCGGCAGAACGGTGATCAACCCGGTGTCATAGGCTTTGTCATGCAGGGCAGACAAACACAGGCCGTTCTGGGGATTCAATCGATTCTTGGCATCCACGCTCCACGGGACGATGTGACTGGCAATCAACAACTGGGGCACCGCGAGCCCGCTGATACAGCAACGCGCGTTGTAGCTCGCGAGCACGCCTCGACGGAAACGAGCTTGGTTGACGCGCACCTTGACCATTGCCGTGACCGTCTTTCCCTCTGCAATCTCGGGAACATCTTCCAGAACGTCCGAGCCGGGGGCCACGCCATGTTCGCTGGCGTAGCGCTTATATACACAGGCAGCCTCAACGGCAACACGATCCCAATCGGCGTTCAGTTCCTCCCAGAGTTGCTTGTCGAGTTGTGACGCGTTGCCCATGCCGGCCCGACCACTTTCCCGCACCTGCGGATCAAGGCTGGCGAGATTGACCAGCTTGAGGGCGACCGAACCCGGCGACCGACCTATCCACCCGGACAACTGACGGATCAGGGGGTTGCGCTGATGCAGTTGGCCGAAGGACAACTGGAAATAAACGTGAAGCGCAGCGAGCGTCTGATCACGGGTCCAGTTGTTAGGTCTCGGCATTGATTCTTCCTACAGTTCGGGAGGCGGTGGAGCACTCTTCAAGTGATCGTGCCACTGGTACAGGTTGATCCGGGGCTTGTTCCGGAAAACGTCATCATGGCGACGGCAGTCTTCTAGCGTCACAAAAAACACCGTCCAATCGCCATAGTAAGCACCTTCGAAATGGATCATGTCTTCCACCACCGTCAGGTCCACCTCCAGATGAACTGAGTTGCAACAGATACGGGCATCCTGCCCGCGAATGAAGCGCAAGCGGACATACGCCATGTAAGTGGTGTGGCAGTAGCTCAACGGACCCAGCACGGGCCCCGCAAAGCCCCAATCGTCCATGTCCTCTTTGCGGCTGCGCCGTCCGTGGAAGAGGCCGAGATACATGCCAGCTTGTGAGGGTCGCTCGCCATACTGAAGACGTTGCGGGGTTAAATCTGTTGAATCCATGGCGTTCCTTCCGTATTGAGGAACGCAGACTATTCAAAAAGCCCGTTTTCGACACCCAGGGAATCGCCTGGGGTGACCACCGACGGAAACCCATGCAGGATCGGAACGGGGGCCGCCTTCTTGGGTGTAAATGAAGGGTCGGCTCGCTTCAGGTAAGACCCGAGCCTGCTTGATGCTGACCTTTCCCTCCGAGGTATCGGCAGCCAACAGGGCGTCAACAGCGTCGCGCGCCAGCGCGAGGTCGGACGTGTTCTTGCCGGGCGCGTACTGGTACTGGAGGCAGGGCGGGAAGGCGAGGCGAACAAGCGCTTCGTGCCATTTGTTGGCCAGTGGGGTGTGGTTGCCGTAGCCGCGCCGCAGCACCACGCTCCCAAACTGAGCCGCGACACGCAGCGCGTATTCCAGGATTTCGGGGGTGGTGTTGTCGCAGCCGACCGGTGTCAGGCTTTCGTTTGCCTACACACCCCTCGGAACCATTCGGGACTCCGGTCCTCCCCGGTGGGCCCCCGTATATCTGATTCACGCATGCCCCGGCTGCAGCAGCATCACACTCGCCCCAACCGTACCCCCTGACCTTACAAGCCCCCGGCTCACCCCCGGGGGTTTTCTTTTAGGAGAACCTTCATGACTCTCGCTGGACTCGTCGTCGGCCTGCATCTCTTCTCTTGGCACTCAGCCCCCGGCTTCAACGACATCAACCCCGGGGTATACCTGAAGACCCCCACCGGCTACACGGCTGGTACTTACTTCAACAGCGAACGCAAGCAGAGCTTCTACGCGGGCCGGACCTTCAACGTCTATGACCCGCTGGACGTGACGGTAGGCGGCATCACGGGCTATTCGCGCGCCCCTCTCCTGCCGATGGTCGTGCCCAGCATGTCGGTGCCGGTGGGCGGCACGACGAGCCTGCGCGTGATCTACCTCCCCAAGCTTGAACCGAAGGGCGCACACGTCTTCCATGGCACATGGGAGCGCAAGTTCTGACTGGCCTGCCGAGCCCCAACCCCGGCGCCCGACAGAGACAGAAGCCGAGTCAGGATGGGCGCGCAGACCATCCACGCGGGAATCAGGCATACGACTCTTGCCCCTCGGCAACAGTCTGAACGAACCATTGATCGCCTGCGCCCTGCAGCAATTTGAGCAAATTGCAGGTTTTCAGCATGTCGAGCAGGCTGGCCAAGGCCGCCAGTCGGACAACATCACCCCGGCCGCGGTATGTCCCCCCGTTTGGGCAGCGTGTTCACGATGGGCAGGATCTTGGACTGGTACACGGCGAACAGGCGTTGCAGTTCGTCCAGCGGGGCTTCGTGGTCGTCGATGCGGATGTCGCACAGGGCGTATTCCTCGGTCGAGAACACGAGCACGTTGACCGAGCGCTCGCCCTTGAGGTCGCCGCCTGCCGCGTCGCCAGCCAGCAGGGCGAGCATGAGGCGTTCGGCCAGGTCGAGGTGTTCGGTGCTGTGCATCGATTCGAGCGTGCGCTCCAGCACCTGGGGGCCGGCGAGCCGGTTGCCTTGTACGTGGCAGTTGCGCCCGGGCTTGTGGCCGGCCCACGCAATGGCCTCAGTGCCGGTCCACCCTGCGGTGCGCCCTTGGTTGTCGATGACGCCGACTTGCCGCGCGTGGGCCTCGGCGTCGGTGGCAAGGACGCGGCGCAAGGCATCTTCTGCCGATGCGCCTTGCTCCAGCAAGCGCAGGCCGTCGTAGGCGAGATAGGGGTTGGTCTGGGCCTGCGAAGCGATGGCGCCCACCTGGGCGATGGCATGGCACGCGAGCTTGCCGACCGCCTGAACGGCGGTGACGGCGCCCACACCGATCTGGTGGGTACGTGCGCAGCGGGCAACGATGGAGAAGGTCACGCTGGCATTCTGGTGAACCGGCTCACGGGCCATGTCACCAAACGTAGGCGGTAGCGGCTGGCCCGCGGGAAGCTCAGGGTCGGTCGGGTTTGTCTTGCGGATGGTAGGCGTCCGCCACGTAGGCGGGTCCTTTCATCAGCATGACGATGCCGCAACCCACAGCGAGGGCGAACACCAGGGTCCAGTGCAGCCCCACCAGGCCGACCATGACGTAAAAGAACTGCTCCACCGCGCGCTCACCTTCGGGGCTGGGGCCGCGCAGGTTCATGCCATAACGGACGGCGCTGGCTGCAAGCGGCAGCAGGGTGCCTGCCAGCCAGATCAGGGGCAGCCTGCGCAGGATGCGCCGCTCCAGCCCGGGCGGGGATCGCTCGTAGCCCGGGAGTTTGTTGAGCAATTTCATGCTTCGCTCCTCCTGTAACGGTTGAAAGTCGCGAACGGCCGCGCAACGCTGCCGACTCGCACCCGTCAGTGGCAAATGATGGGCCTGGGGGACGTGGAGGACGCGAGCCGGACATCGCAGCGCAGGGCCAAGGGCGGCCACAAACGTCGACCACAACCGTCGACCACGACCTGCGCCCATTCGTGCACACCGCCGGTGCATCAGGGTGGGCTGATCGCTGAGCAACGGGGCCGGGTTGCTAGCGTTGCGCAGTTGCTCCGCGGCCGGCTGCATTCTGGGATGCGCCGGACCCGCATGGAAACCAATCGTTGCGTCGATCCCTGCTAGCTCAGGGCGTTCGCGTCATGCCGTACAGGCTCAACCGGCGGAGCGCACCTGGGCCTCGTAGCCCGCTTCCAGCAAGGCGGCGGCGATGTCTTCTGGGGCAATCATGCGGGTGTGGCTGACCCACGCGGTCTGTTCGGCCAGGTTGACATCGGCCTGGTTGACGCAGGGCAGGTCCTGCAACTCGAACATGACGGCGTCGGCATCGTCTGGCGTGCGAAGCATGGGAATGTGGAAGGTGGTTTCGGGCATGGGTGTGGGGCGTCAGCTAACGTGGATGCAGTATGGCGGCTGCCGCCGATTTCCGCGTGCCGCACCGATACCGACCTGCTTCACGGCCCGATGCGGGGCGTCGGGCCGGCTTCGTGCTCGGGCGAAAGGCCGGCGTCAAACAGTGACTGGGTGGAACCCGTGGTGGCCAGGCGCCGAGCCAGCACGCTCATGGCCCGGTAGATCTCGCCGGCTTCGGGGTGCCACTGGCTGACCTGAGCGGCCTGGGCAGCGACGACTGCCGTGTCGCCGCGCGCGGCCGGCCCGGTGATGGCTTTGGGCGGGCCCAGGGTCAGCAGGTTGTCAACGCTTCCCCGCAGCAGGGCACCATGGATGCGCGGCATGAGCGCCGCGGGCACGCCCGCCGCGGCCCAGCCTTCTTGTGCAATGGCCTGCAGCACCGCCATGAAGTTGCTGGAAAACACGGCGGCTGCGTGGTACAGCGGCTTGGATTCGGTGGGAACCGAGAAGCACTCGCCGCCGATGGCTGACAAGAGCTCACGCAGCAGGGTGACGGCCTGCTCGTCACCTTCCAGGCCGCAAGGTGTGCCGCGGAATTGCGACACGCACTGGGCCGGGTTCGCAAAGTTCATCACCGGGTGGGCACTGGCTGCTTGCCAGCCAAGGGCCTGCAACGCACCGAGGGCCGTGGCCGGCAGGAAGCCGCTGCAGTGAAACACAGTGGGTGCGCGCCCGTTTGACGGCGGGAACAGGCCGGCGCTGCGAGACAGCTCGCCTGCCGCGGCGGCCACCTGGGTGTCGGGCACGCTCAGCATCCAGACCTCCGCTGGCCGCATGTCGGCCATGTGCGCCACAGCGGTTCCGGCGCCGACGAATTGCGCGGCCGCCTGCGCGGTGTCAAACGTTCTGGAAAACAGGTCTTGCACCTGGCACACGCCTGCACGCTGCAGCAGGGTGGCCAGGGTCGTGCCGACACGACCACAGCCGATGACATTGAGGTGGATCATGGCGCTGGTGCGGGGAGTGGCGAGCGCCGCAGCGGCTGGCCGCGATGCACGTGGATCGCACCGGTGGTGGCGTGCGGGGGCATGGGTGGTGTGGGGCAGGTGGCGGCGTGCATGGCGGCTGAGCGGGAGCAGTGACGAGAGTATGGCAAGGCCGCGCGCTCGGAGCGGTCCTTTCGAATCAATCACTATCGGCTTATATTCAAGGCGTTCCCCTCACCTTTGGAGACTTCTATGGCTGCACGCCCCGCAATTTTGAGCCCGCTCGCCCGCCGGGCGCTGGTCGGCCTGGCCATGCTGCTGGCCTGGTCGGCCCACGCGGTGGAGGTGCGGTTCGAGAAGGTGGCGGACGGTGTGTTTGCGCATGTGGGCGATCTGGAGGGCCGTACGTATGAAAACGAGGCGCTGAACGCGAACATCGGACTGGTGGTCACGCCGGCGGGTGCGGTGCTGATCGACAGCGGGGCGAGCTTTCAGTCGGCGCGCCAGATCGCCGCGGCGGCGCGCGCCGTCACACCCCAGCCGATCCGCTGGGTGATCAACACCGGCGGGCAGGACCACCGCTGGCTGGGCAACGGCTACTTTCAGGCGCAGGGGGCCGAGACGATGGCGCACGCCAGCGCCGAGGCCGACATGAAGGCGCGCGGCCCCGAGCAGCTGAAGGCGCTGGAACAGGTGCTGAAGGAGAAGCTGGAAGGCACGGTGCCCACGCTGCCCTTGCGCTGGCTTTCACACCCGGACACGCGGCTGGAGCTGGGCGGGGTGGTGCTCGAGGTGTTGCACCGCGGCGGGGGGCACACGCCTGGCGACGTTCTCGTGTGGCTGCCGCAGCAGCGGGTGGTGTTCAGCGGTGACGTGGTCTACGTGAACCGGGTACTGGGCCTGCACCCAGTGAGCAACACGAAACACTGGCTGGATTCGTTTGCCGCCCTGGAAGCCCTGCAGCCCGCGGTGATCGTGCCGGGACACGGCGCGGTGACGGACCTGCCCACCGCGCAGCGCGACACGCGCAACCTGTTGCGAGCCCTGCGCGAACACATGGGGAAGGCGGTGGAGGCCGGTACCGACATGGCCACGGCGGTGCGCACGTTCAACGCGTCGCCGTTTGAAGGCCTGAAGCACGCCGATGTGTGGCTGCCGCAGCTGGCCAACCGCACCTACCTGGAAATGGAACGGGAGTGAGGCGCTGGCCGGATAGGACCGGCCCGGCACTAAGCGCCCGGATCGAGGCGTAGCTGGGCGAGCAGAGGCGCCCATTGGGCAGACTCTTCTGCAGAAACCCGCAGCCCGCCGGCAGCAGCCGCGTCGCACAGTCGGAGCAAGGTAGCGGCTTGGGGCGTGACGGGACCGGCGAAACAAAGGCCCTGCCTGGTGTCGACGATAAGCAGCATGGGGAAGGTGGTGATGTCCACGTCACCCAGCACGTCTTCAACGTCCTCCAGGTCCATCCACTGCGTGCGCACGGCGGGGCGCTGCGCGGGCAGGGCGTCGAACAGGGGCGCGTATTCGCGGCAGGTGCCGCACCACTGCGCGCACAGGCAGACCACGTGCAGGCTCATGGGCGCGCGCCGGCAGCTGCCGGCATTGGGCTCTCGGGAACGATGAGAAAAGGAAGGAACATCCACTGGCTCGCTAACCGGGCGGGCCAGACACGGCACGCCGAGGCCTGAGTGTGCACGAACTGCCCCGCGCCTGCGGCACCCGCGGCAGGACGCGGGCAACGGCCCGCGGGGGCAGGCGAGGGCAACCACCGCCTCAGGGCTCTCAGCGGGCGTTTTCCAGGTACCAGTAGCTGCGCTTGCGCACCGGAACGATGGTGGGCTTCACCTTGGAGCCCTCAATGCTGGAGCCCTTCGGATTTGGCGCTCCGATGATGAAGGGCACCTGCCGCTGCGTGGTGGTTTCGGTTCCGTCGGGGTTGGTCACTTTATAAGAGACCATCACTGTGCCCGTGACCGGGCTGGGGGGAAGACCTCCCCCGGTGAGCACCTGATCGGTGGGAGCCTTGCAGAACAGGGGGACGCCGTACACCTTGGCCTCGCCCAGGTTGGCGCTGCACATGGTGCCGCTGGCTGACACCGGCCGGTTGGTGCCGAAATAGGTGATACCCGCCACCGTCACTGGCGCGTTGACGATCTTTTCACCGGCGAGGTTCATGGGCAGGAAGCAGCCAGCCGTCTTGTCGTTTTCCAGTCCGATCTGGCCCAGGTTGGCGGCGGTGATGGGCGTGAACGAGGCGGGGGTTCCCTTGGTGGTGAGCGTGTCGTAGACCGTGAAAAAAGCGTCGGCGCTGGAGTTGGCCAGTGGCTTCTCCCGGTCGCCCGAGCCAGCCAGCACAGCGGCATAGTTGGGCGTCACGATCACGTCGGGCGGATAGAAGAACTTGCGCACGCTGCTGCCCGCCAGCGATGCCAGCTTGAACATGCCCCAGTCGTTCATGGTGGACGAGGTGCCCTTCTCGAAATCGAGGCGGTAGATGGAGCCTCCCAGGTCGACCGCGTAGGCACGGTCCACCAGGCCGTCGAAGTCGGCGTCCACCAAAGCTACATCAGCCGGCACGCTGCGGTCGGTGTTGAACTGCCTGAGCAGCGTGCCATTCATCGCGTCTAGCACCAGCACGGCATTGCCCATGGTGGTCGTGCCCGGCGTGGCCAGGTCTTCTGCAGCGGCGTCATAGCCGGCGCCCATGATGAGCACGGGGCCGGTATGGCCCTTGATTCGGGCCACCTTGGGCTCCGACCAGGTTTGCCCCAGCACCGCCATGTCGGCCTGCGATTTTTTCCACAGGAAGATGGGCTGCGCCGGATTGGTCACGTCCAGTGCATACAGCAGGCGCCCGCCACGGCGCATGGTGACGAAAATGACCACCTTCTCGCTGCTGCCATCGGCTGCCACCTTCTGGTAGACACTGATCGGGCCGTCCACGAAATAGTCGCGCGGTGTGGGCGAGCTGGCCGTGAGTGGCGTGCTCATCAACGTGGTCGACAGGCGGATCTCGGGATCGTTGTTGCGCAGGCGCTTGAGGCGGGGGAGGTGCTCAGCCGCAACAAAACTCCAGAGTTCGTTGCCCGCCCCGCTTCCACTGGTGTTGCCGTTGACGGCGCGCAACATGCCGTCGTTGGATCCGTAAAACACAACCACGCCGGTGGTGGTGCCGTAATTCACCACAGCAGGGCGCGAGTGCAGCACATCACCGTGCACGCTGGGGCGGACGGTGACAGAGCCACCGGGGCCGGATTCGTCCCCGGCGTTGTCGGCTCCACGCACCCAGTTGATGAGCTGATCACGTTCGGTGGTCGTGCTCACACCCAGCATGGCGGCGGTGATGGCCGTGGTGGATGTGCTGAACTGGGTAGCGGTTGATGTGGCCAGGTTGGTGTTGCCCGAGCAGGCCACACAGGTGAACACCGATCGCGTGGTCTGGCCTGTGGCAAAGGCCGAGCGGATCTTTTGCGCCACCCCGCCTTTTTCCACCACCTCACCGTCGGGCGAGTCTGATGCCGTGGCCGGCGTCCCCATGGGCTCGTTGACCCAGAAGGTGCTGGTGCTCGACCAGAACGACACCGCCGACGGAGACAGGAAACCGGTAGCCGCCGTGATGGCCGGGTTGCCGTTGGCATCGGCCAGGAAGAGGGTATCGGTGCTGGGCTCGTAGCCAAACTTGTACTGTTTCAGGTTGCCACGCCAGCGCGGGTTGCCGTCGCCGTCGGGGCGGAACATGCCCATGAAAATCTGGTTGAGGTAGGTGCCACGGGCGCTCACGCTCACGGGCAGGCTGGCAGACGAAAACACGCTGTTGACGGACTGGATCTGGTTGAAGATTTCATTCAATGCTTCCACCAGCTGTGCACCACCGCCCACCGCCGGATCTACCGCAAAGTAATCGCCGCCGCTGCTGTTGGCCATGCTTTTGAGCAGCGCGGTCCAGCCAGGCCCCTGCCCGGTCTTGCCTGGGTTCACGTCCACGGTGTAGGTGGAGATGTTCAGTGGCGTCACCTTCATGAAGCGCGCCCACTCGTCCGACACGCCCGTTTGCGAGCCGCTGGGTGAAAGCGTCATGTCGGGTGGGCGGGGAACACCCAGTGCCGCATAAGCAGCCGTCAGCTGCGCGGAGGCCTCGGCCGTGTCGGAGTTGTTGTCCTGCACAGGGCCGTTGCTGATGTAGATGATGTAATTGCGTTCGCAGGTGTTGGTCACCGGGCTGTTGTAAGGTGAGCCCCCTTTGGCTCCAAGCGCATTGCCGGACAAGGCATAGATGGCGTTCGACGCTGCCGTGCCGGAGGTGTTGCCCGAGAAGTCCGTCTTGTCCTTGTTGTTGCCCGAATAAGGCGCCTTGCCCGCCAGGTAGTAATACGCCTCAGCCATGGTCAGGCCCGCTTTGCCCCCGCTGCTTTTGTCAGCATTCGAGTCGAAGCTGTTGAGCAGTGCGGCCATGCGCGTCTTGTAGTTGGCATCGAGCAATCGTGAAGATGCCCGCAAATAGCCGCCAGCAGGACCCGAGTTGGCGCCGCCCGACTCGGTGAACATCATCAGTCCCACGCGAAACCGATCCACGGGCAGGTTGTTGAAGGTCGTCACCAGTGCCGCAATTTCGTTCGTGAACGCCGAACTCCAGTTCGCCGTGTTGTCCAGCACGATCAGCACATTGGGCGCGTCGGCTGCCGACGGGTTGCCGCTGTAGATGTCGATGTCGCTGGTGAATTGGGCTTGGACTGGTAGCGCCCCAGCCAGGCCGAGCGCCACGGCGGCCAGGCCGAGGGTTCTGCGAATGATGCGCTTGATCATGGCTGGGTTCCTTTCTTTCACAGACACAGGTTTTCGGCGTCGGCTTCGAGCACACGCACCGCCACGCCCTGGTTGACCACCACCCGCGTGTCGGTCTTGGCGTCCACCACCTCGGCGCTCACATTCCATTCGCTGTTCGCGCATAGAGAGTTGCCCGCGGTGCTGGAAGCGCCAGGCCCATCGATGCCGCCGAGCTGTACGGTGCCGGACTTCATGCAGGCGAGGTCAGCGTCCAGATCGGGGTTCAGGTCGGTGGATTTGATGGGCTTGGTGCGGTAGCAGGCGGGCGTGGGGTCCAGGCTGGCGGTGTAGTCGGTGACGCCATCGCCGTCAATGTCGACCTCCAGCGGGTTGGCGGCCACCTGCTCGGGGTTGGTGGTGAACAGGCTGGAGCTGATGGTGTCTTCGATGGCTTTCTGCGCCACCGCAATCGACTCCTGGCGCGACTGCATGTTGCCCACGATGCGCAGATTGCCGGTGGAGCTTTTGTAGGCGCTGATGGCAAAAAGGCTCATGAGCACCAGGAAGATCATGGCCACCAGCAGGGTGGCGCCGCGTTGTCGGTGCTGGGTGTTCATGGTGCTTCACGCGGACCGGCGATGTTGTTGAGGCGCGTGGTGGCGGTGTACACGCGGCGCTTGAAGTTGTCGTTGACAGGACCGACCGTGCCAGCCAGACCCAGCGAGTAGGTCTTCCCGTCCTGGAACCCCGGGGTGGGTTCTGACGAACGCGAGAGCAGGTGTACCCGCACACCGACCACGTTGCTCCAGTCGTTGTCGGCGGCACCGGCCGTCCCGCTCAGACCGAGGCGGTACACATCGGGGCCACCGTTGCCATCGGTGTCGAAGCCGTACTCGAACGCGATGTCGTCCACGCCCTCTGCCAGGGGAGACACCACGAAGGAACTGGTGAAAAGCTCGGCCCGCTTGAGGGTGGGAATGGTGTCCACACCGCATTCGTTGCAGGTCGCGACGAAATAGATCCGGGAGATGTAGCGCTGAACCAGATTGATGCCGGTGCAGTTCTGGTCTTTCAGGTTGAAATCGGCAGCGTTGGTGGAAAGCACGAAACGGATGTCCGGCGGGTCGGAAACGCAGCGGGACGTCTGAACGTGAAAACGGTCATTCGTGGCCACACCAGGGGACACCCTGTCGGTATCCAGGCGGCGCACGACCAGGGCCGGGGTTCCGGTCTTGCGGTTGGTGAGGCATTCCAGCCCGGTCGTTTCCGCCTTGGCCACCCCCGTGACCGGGAACGGCGCTTCGAACGGGGTGACGGGGGCCAGGGTGGGGTTCTTCCAGCCAAGACTGGCGCTGCCCGTTCCGCAAGGTGCCGCCGGCTTGAGAGCGGCGCCCTCCATGCTGACTTCACCGTAATAGCCGGCCACGCTCAGGTCTTCTGTCAGCAGCTCCAGACCGTAGCGACCGCTCTCCAGCTGGCGAATGGATTTCTCCAGTTCATTGCCGGTCTGGCTACTGTTGGCAAACAGGGTGACGAGGCCTGCCACCAGAATTAGCCCCACCGTCATGGCCACGAGCAGTTCGATCAGCGAAAACCCGCGCTCGCTGCGAGGCAGCGGTCGTGTTCTCAGGGGTTTGCGGGCGTGCATCATGATGAGAGGTCGGCAATCTGCACCACGGTGGTGACGGCGCGGCGCGTGTCCTCGCTGGCGTAGGCATCTTTGCCGCACTCAGTGACAGGGGCACCGGTGGACTGCACGCCTTGCCACACGAGGCTGATGAGGTACTGGTTGGGCGCCGGGCTGGAGATACAGGCGCGTGCACCCAGCATGGCACCCAGCTTGGCCGCGCCTTGTACCTCGGCCGCCCCCTGTATCAGCTGGCTCCATTCGCACAGGTCAATAGCTGCGCGCGTGACGGGCGCGGCGCAACTGGCCGGGTTGGTGACGCCGATGTCATCGGCCACATACGCCGCTGCATTGGTGCGGTTGAGCGCGATGCGCTCGGCCATGTCGTTGATCAGGATCAGTGCCTGGGTGCGCTGGTAACCCTCCACCTGGGAAACCGCAGTCTGTGCTTGCAGGCCGACAAAGCCCAGGATGCCAAAGGCGGTGATCAGGATGGCCACCAGCACTTCGATCATGGCGGCACCGGCCTGAGACTGCGGTGTTTTCATGGCTAGGCGGGGCATGCCGTGTTGGCGCTCTTGGGACGACCCGATGGATCGAGCGAGACACAACGCTTGGGGGTGTTCAGGTAGGCCAGCTGAAAGCGCACGGTGCTGGTGGTGCCACTGCGCCCGTTTCGGTCAAACACCACGCTGGCCGGTGCTCCGCTTGAAAACGCCACGCCGGTTCCCAGCGCGTTCTGCGCACTGAGGATGTCGGCATCAGCCCCGGCCGTGACCCGCCAGCCGTCTGCCCAATTGCCGGCCGTCGGCGTCAGGGTGACGCTGGCGCCCCGTTTCACCGCTTCGCTGCGCGCCAGCACGAGGTCACTCACAAGACTGTGGGCCGCAGCCCGGATGCGCTGAGCCGCGAGCAGGTCGCGAAAGGTCGGTGCAGCCAGCGACAGCAGAATGGCCAGCACGGCCACCGTCACGATGAGCTCGATCAAGGTGACTCCGGAATGATGGCGCCTGGTCAAAGTGGTCATGCCCTCACCTCACCAGCAGGTGGCAGGAGATTTGGCACCCCTGTGGGTCAACGTCAGGGTGCCGCAGCTATCGGCCGCCTGTGTGCCAATGGGCGCGGCCGTGGCGGTGAACGCTGGGACGGTGGCCGTTCCCACCACGACGGTCAGGGAATACGTGAGTTGCACCGAGGCGGGCACGCTGACTTGCAGATCCGCGATGCTGCTGCGGTAGCTGCGCATGTCCAGCAGGTTCTGCTGCTGTTTGGCGCCGATGTTCAGCAGCGTGGCCTGCGCCTCAGCCCGCCGGGCTTTGCGCACCTGATCAAGATACGACGGGTAGGCGACGGCCGCCAGAATGCCGATGACCGCGACAACGATCATCAATTCAATCAGGGTGAAACCGCGCTGGCGTGACATGAAAGCGTGCAGCCTGAAGCCGCGAGTTAACTGCAAGGTTTACAAGAACCGCATTTTTTGGCGGACGCTTCCCGCTGAGGCGGCGGCGGCGACCGGTGGCACAATGCGCGAGACCAATGGCCACTCACTTCGCATAGTGAAACGCCGAATACCCCCACCCCCTTCGCATACGCCATTCACTGCCGCCTGCGGCGCCTTCTTCATGAGCCGCATCGCCGTCATCGACTTTGAAACCACCGGCATTTCGCCCGCCATGGGCGATCGTGCTACCGAGGTGGCGATTGTGCTGACCGAACGCGGACAGGTGGTGGACCGGTTTCAAAGCCTCATGAACGCGGGCGTCCGCATCCCGTCCTTCATCACGCAGCTCACCGGCATCACCAACGCCATGGTGGCGAGCGCACCATCGGCCGAGACGGTGATGGCAGACGCTGCGCGCTTTGTCGGCCCTGTACCGCTGGTGGCGCACAACGCGGCGTTTGACCGCAAGTTCTGGCAGGCCGAGCTGGCACGCGCTGGCATGGAGGCGGCGCACCCGTTTGCCTGCACCGTGCTGCTGTCGCGCCGCCTGTATCCCCACGCGCCCAACCACAAGCTGGGCACGCTGGTCGACTTTCACCGCCTGCCGCGCACGGGGCAGGCCCACCGCGCTCTGGCCGATGCTGAAATGGCCGCGGCACTGCTGGGCCAGATCCAGCACGATCTGCGCACCCGGCACGGCATGGCGGACCCGCACCATGCGGCGCTGATCAGCCTGCAGAAATGCACGCGCGCGGCCATCCCCGCCCTGTTGCAGCGCATGGCCTGCGCGGTCTGATTGCCGCGTTTTCTCTCCACCGAAACACCCTGTCCCATGCCGCACCGCATCCACCCCGCCTCGCCCCCCACCCGCGACACGACACGCATCGACGACCTGCGCATTGAGGCGGTGCGCCCGCTCATCACGCCGGCCCTGCTGCAGGAATGGCTGCCCACGCCGGCGGCTGCACAGACGCTGGTGGAGCAAAGTCGCGCTGCCATCTCCCGCGTGCTGCAGGGGGCCGACGACCGGCTGGTGGTGGTCGTGGGGCCGTGCTCCATCCACGACCACGACCAGGCTATGGACTACGCCCGTCTGCTCAAGGAACAGGCCGATGCGCTGCAGGACGACCTGCTCGTGGTGATGCGCGTGTATTTCGAGAAGCCGCGCACCACCGTGGGCTGGAAGGGCTACATCAACGACCCGCACCTGGACGGCAGCTTTGCCATCAACGAAGGGCTGGAACTGGCCCGCGCACTCTTGCTGGACGTGCTGGCGCTCGGGCTGCCGGTCGGCACCGAGTTTCTGGATCTGCTGAGCCCACAGTTCATCAGCGACCTGGTGAGCTGGGGCGCCATCGGCGCGCGCACCACTGAAAGTCAGAGCCACCGCCAGCTGGCCAGCGGCCTGAGCTGCCCGGTGGGATTCAAGAACGGCACCGACGGTGGGGTAAAAGTGGCGTCGGACGCGATCCAGGCGGCGCAGGCGGCCCACGCCTTCATGGGCATGACCAAGATGGGTCAGGCGGCGATTTTCGAGACACGCGGCAATCAGGACTGCCATGTGATCCTGCGCGGCGGCAAACAACCCAACTACAGCGCCGCCGATGTGGACGCGACCTGTGTCCAGCTGAGGGCGGCGGGTCTGCGCGAACAGGTGATGGTCGATGTGTCACACGCCAACAGCAGCAAGCAGCACCGCCGGCAGATCGACGTGGCGGCCGAGGTGGCGGCGCAGGTGGCGGGGGGAGACGCCCGCATCATGGGCGTGATGATCGAGAGCCACCTGCAAGAAGGGCGGCAGGACATCGTGCCGGGTCAGCCGCTGACCCGTGGGGTGAGCGTGACCGACGCCTGCATCAGCTTTGAGCAGACCGTGCCGGTGCTGCAAACGCTGGCTGCCGCCGTGCAAGCACGGCGGCGGGGAATTGCTGATGCCTGACCCGCAGGTATTGGCGCCAGCTGGTGGGCACGCAAGACGCGCGACCAGCGAGGGCCGGTTTCAGCGAGGGCGGCGCGGCACCATCGGGCCGCGGCCTTCAATGTGGCGAAAATTGATGCGCCCCTTGGTCAGGTCGTAGGGCGAGAGCTCCAGCGAGACGCGGTCACCCGCCAGAATGCGGATGTGGTTCTTGCGCATCTTGCCAGCGGAGTAAGCGATCAGCTGGTGACCGTTGTCCAGCGTCACGCGAAAACGGGTGTCGGGCAACACCTCGTTCACGACGCCCATCATGTCAATCAGGTCTTCCTTGGCCATGGTGTGTTCCTTTTCGTGAAGTATCGATCAGATCGGTTCAGTTCGGGCGTACCGACTGCCGTGCAAGCTCCTGCACCCAGTCAATGCCCTGAGCAATCGCGTAATCAGCCGCCGCGTCGTGCGTGGTGAACTCATTGGTGAAACGCATCACCCGCGCGGTGGAGGCGCTGCCGTGGCCGCTGGCGATGGACACCTGTGCGGCAAATCGTCCGCCCGGCAGCAGGCGGGGGCAGGCCGCAATGCGGTACCGGCCCATGGTGAGCGGAGAAACTGTCGAAATCGTTGTCGTTTTAAAGTTATGAATCATCAAATACATCAGTGGGCGGGGTGAGGCGGCAACAGCCGCCAGCCAGAAACGCCCGAATAGCAAAGTGGCAGCCCCAAAGCGCCGGGGTGCCCAACTGGATCAACCGGCACCGGCAGGTGTTGAAAACACCACATCGGTACCAGTGCACGCGCCACGGCAGGGGCATCGCAACAGCAGGGAGAACATGTGTCACGCAGCGTACCTTGTCAGGAAAACAGCTGTGTGACCCGCCGTGGAGGGGCTGGACCGGCGACCCCTCTGCCAGGGGCGGTGCGACGTACCCCAGAGGGCTTGACGCGGCCAGTCGCCCAAGGCGAACCAGTTAATGTAGCACGTATGCAGGAAAGCTGCACGCGGACCGACGGGCAGAGCATCACTCCGACAAGTCCCGCCCCTTGCTGCTGCGCCACATGGCGCGCACCAGCCACAGACCACCGACAAAGGCGCTCGCAAAACCCAGGAAGCCGAACGCGGGCAGGCCAAACAGGGTGGGGCCGCCCTGAACCGTCATGACGATGGACGAGCCGATGATCAGCGCGGCGATCACCAGCGCCATGGTCAGGCGGTTGGCGGCGCGGTCGATCTGGTCGCCCACGCGCTTGAGGTGGGCCAGGTCGATGCCCACGTGCAGGCGACCCCGGCGGGCGTTGCGCAGCAGGCGCGACACGTCGTGCGGCAGCTGCTCGGCCACGGACAGCGTGCGACGCAGGGTGCTCCAGGCGCGATTGGCCACCAGCCGGGGCTGGTAGCGCGCGCGCACGACCTGGCGCAGCAGCGGCAAGGCTTCGGCGGTCATGTGAAAGTCCGGGTCGAGGCGCCGGCCCATGCCTTCCAGGGTGATGAAGGCTTTGATCAGCAAGGCCATGTCGGACGGCAGGCCCAGGTGGTGTTCTCGCAGGATGGTGGTGACGTCGGCCAGCATGTCGCCCAGGCTGAGCTGCGCCAGCGGCACGCCGTGGTACTGGTCCACGAAGGCTTCGATTTCCGTTTCCAGCAGCGCGAGGTTGACACCGTGTTCGTCGCCCGCCCAGTCGAGCAGCACGTCGGCCACGGTCTGGGGATGGCGTTCGACCAGCCCCAGCAGCAGCTGCAGCAGTTCCTCGCGGCGGCGCTCGGACAAGCGGCCAACCATGCCGAAGTCGATGAAGGCGATGCGGTTGCCTTCCAGGTAGAACACGTTGCCGGGGTGGGGGTCGGCGTGGAACAGGCCGTCCTGCACGATCATCTTCAGCACGGCCTGGCTGCCGCGCTGGGCCAGCAGGCTGCGGTCCAGCCCGCGGGCCTCGAGATCGCTGAGATCGTGTCCGGGGACGCCCGCCACGAAGTCCTGCACGTTGACGCGTTCGCCGGTGTGGGCCCAGTGCACGCGCGGCACCACGATCCACGGCAGGCTGGCCAGATTGGCAGCGATGCGCTCCGCGTTTCGGCATTCACTGGCCAGATCGAGCTCCCGCTGGAGTGAACGGGCGAGTTCGCGCACCAGTTGCTGGGGCCGGTACGGCTTGAGACTGGGCACTTCGGCTTCCACCAGCGCGGCCAGCCGGGCGAGCAGGCGCAGGTCGGCGCTGATGGTCTCGGTGATGCCAGGGCGTCGGATCTTCACCACCACCTCGGTGCCATCGTGAAGTTGTGCCCGGTGCACCTGGGCGATGGAAGCCGCGGCCAGCGGCTCTGCATCGAAACGGGCAAACACCGCTTCGGGCTGGCCGCCAAGGTCTTCCGCCAGCTGAGGCCGCAGCTGCGACAGGGGCACGGGTGGCACGCGGCTGTGCAGTTTTTCGAATTCGGCGATCCACTCGGGGCCGAACAGATCGGCACGGCCCGCCAGGATCTGGCCAAGCTTCACGAAGGCCGGGCCCAGTTCTTCGATGGCCAGGCGCACCTGCACCGGGGGCGCCAGCCGGGCCAGGTCGGCAGCATGGTCCCACTTCAAGGCATGGCCCGCGCGTTCGAGCGAATCGGCCAGGCCCAGCCGGCGCACGGTGTCGCCCAGTCCGTGGCGGATCAGCACACCCAGGATGTGGTTGAGCCGCCCCATGTCGCGGGCAGCCCCCAGCGTTTCAATCAGCATGGGTAAATCATATGGGTACAAAAGCAGCGTCGGCCAGCGACGGGGGCTTGCAAAACCAGAGTGGCGTGTCTGTGGTTTTTTGGCCCCACTCACGCCTTGTGACACAGAAATGGTATTGCACCCGCCAGATGGCACATAATGCCTGTGTGCAGATCAGGTGATCTGTGCAGATTGGTGATCGGTCAGTTTCGCGCGCTACGGCGGTACTTCTTCAGGTTTGTTGTGCTTTCGGGACCCCATCGCTTTTGTTTTATGTGTTTTTGAGGAGTCCTCCATGGGCAACAAACTTTACGTCGGCAACCTGCCTTACACCGTGCGCGACGACGACCTGCAACAGTCGTTCAGCGAATTCGGCTCTGTCAACAGCGCCAAGGTCATGATGGAGCGCGACACCGGCCGTTCCAAAGGCTTTGGCTTTGTGGAAATGGGCAGCGATGCCGAAGCACAAGCTGCCATCAACGGCATGAACGGCCAGTCGCTTGGCGGCCGCAGCATCACCGTGAACGAAGCCCGTCCGATGGAGGCACGTCCTCCCCGCACCGGCGGCTACGGCGGCGGTGACCGTTCGGGTGGTGGCGGCGGCTACGGCGGTGGCGGTGACCGCTCCGGCGGTGGTGGCTACGGCCGCGGCGGCTACTAAGCCCTGCGCCAGCCCGACAGCAGCCTCGCGGCTGTTGTCTCGCCTCTGACCCGGCCTTGCGCTGGGTCAACAAAAAAGGCTTCAAACCATAGGTTTGAAGCCTTTTTGCATGGCGAATCCCCTGTGAGAGATGGCGGTCATCCGCCCCGGTGCATCACTTGCGGTCGGGCAGCTCGATCTTGACTTCCAGCACTTCCAGGTTGTCCTGGCGCTCCAGCAGCACCTTGATGTCGTCCGGGTTGATCTTGATGTATTTGCCGATCACGGCCACCAGCTCGCGCTGCAGCGCCGGCAGGTAATCGGGCTCGGCCGCGTTGCGGCCGCTGCGCTCGTGCGCCAGGATGATCTGCAAGCGCTCTTTGGCGACGCTGGCTGTTTTCTTCTTTTCACCGAGCAGGAAGGAGAGA
The DNA here is from genome assembly GCA_030682835.1 of Hydrogenophaga sp. Classification (GTDB taxonomy): domain Bacteria; phylum Pseudomonadota; class Gammaproteobacteria; order Burkholderiales; family Burkholderiaceae_C; genus Hydrogenophaga. Next base: position 20,207 of record JAUXNG010000033.1, read on the forward strand.
AGAGACATGGGTCATTTCCCCCCGAACAGGCGCTTGAAGAAACCGGCCTTTTCGGCTTCGATGAAGCGCAGCGGCTTGTCGGCGCCCAGGAATCGGTCGATCACGTCACTGTAGGCCTCGGCCACGTCGGTGCCCTTGAGGTGGATCGCTGGTGTGCCCTGGTTGGATGCGGTGAGCACGTTCTCGCTTTCAGGAATGACACCGATCAGCTTGATGCGCAGGATGTCCTGGATGTCTTCGAGCGAAAGCATCTGGCCCTCGGCAACGCGGCCGGGGTTGTAGCGCGTGATCAGCAGGTGTTCCTTGATCGGCTCCTTGCCTTCAATGGCGCGCTGCGTCTTGCTGCCCAGCATTCCCAGGATGCGGTCGGAATCGCGCACGCTGGAGACTTCGGGGTTGGTGACGATGAGCGCCTCATCGGCGTAGTGCATGGCCATGAGCGCACCGGTCTCGATGCCGGCGGGTGAGTCGCACACGATGTACTCGAAGCCCATTCCCGACAGATCGGTCAGCACCTTGTGCACGCCTTCCTGGCTGAGCGCGTCCTTGTCGCGCGTCTGGCTGGCGGCGAGCACGAACAGGTTGTCGCACTGCTTGTCCTTGATGAGCGCCTGGTTCAGGTTGGCCTCGCCCTGGATGACGTTGATCAGGTCGTACACCACGCGGCGCTCGCAACCCATGATCAGGTCCAGGTTGCGCAGGCCCACGTCGAAATCGATGACGGCGGTCTTGTGACCGCGCAGCGCGAGGCCGGTGGCGAAGCTGGCGCTGGTGGTGGTCTTGCCCACCCCGCCTTTGCCGGAAGTGACGACAACGATTTTGGTCATGGTGAGAGGTCTTTCAGGGATCAAATGAGAGGAGTCGGATGCTTCGGCGCGGAGATCAGGCAGACATGGGGTCGATCACCAGCTTGTCGCCGTCGGGCCCGGGCACCAGGCGCACCTGCGCGATCTTGCCCAGCACGGGGTCGGGCAGGGGCACCTCGCTGGTGCGGTAGATGCCGGCGATGGAGATCAGCTCGGGCGCCATCGACAGGGCGAAGATGCGCGCGTCAGCGTTGCCGCGCGCGCCGGCAATCGCTTTGCCGCGCAGCGGGGCGTACACATGGATGTGGCCATCGGCGATCACCTCGGCGCCGGGATTCACCATCGCCAGCACCACCAGGTCTCGACCGCGGGCATAGACCTGCTGCCCGGAGCGCAAGGGCTTGTCGATGACCAGCGCACCCAGGGGCGCCGGGGGAGGTGCCGCCTCGACCACCGGGGCCGCAGCAGTGGGTGCGACAGTGGGCGCGGCCACGGGGCTGTTGCGCTGGACGCTGGCGTCGGGCGCCGGAATCAGGCCCGCCGCGAGAGCCTGCGCCATCTGCTCGGGGTCGCCCCCCCGCACAGCCAGCGGAAGCAGGCGGTACTGGCGCAGCAACGCGATCAGGGCGGGGAAGTCGACCCGGGCGCCGGGCTCGGCCACCTGCAGCGGAAAACAGTCGATGACGAGCGGATCGTGGTCGAAGAAATCGGGCACGTCGCCAAAGCGCTGGGCGAACTCGGCGCTCAGTCGCGCAAGATCAGCCGACTTGAGCAGCAGGGCCACCAGCGGGAGGTTGGCGCTCTTGATCTCGAACGTGGTGGGCGCGTTGGCGGCCAGGGCAACGGACATGTCTGGGGGCGTTCTCGGGGTGCGGCCGAAGCCCGGCTGGGGCATCGGCTCGGGAATCTCGGCCATGCAAGAAGAAGGCCTGCTCGGCAATCCATCATCTTACCAGCGGGGTCCGGCGGCTCTGTGAGGAGCTGTAAAGCGGCTGCAAGCGCGCTGGCGCATACTGGGCAGTGTATGCAACAAGACGCCGCGTCCCATACCGGGTGGCTCAGGCATGCGCGCCTCTGGGTGCGCATGACCAGGCCTGCGTTCCTGTTGCTCACGCTGGTGGCTTGCGTGCTGGGCACGGCCACTGCAGCCGCCTGCGGCTGCGGTTTCGACCTGCCCCTGGCCGCGGGTGCTACCGCCCTGGCGGTGCTGCTGCACGCGATGGGCAATGTGCTGAACGACCTGCACGATGCCCGCAACGGCGCCGATGCCGCCAACCAGGCGGGTCTGCATCCCTTCACGGGCGGTTCGCGGCTGATCCAGACCGGCGCCACCAACGAATCGCAAACCGCCGAACTGGCCAAGGCGCTGCTGTTGTTCGTGGTTCCCGCGGGCCTGTTGCTGGCGGTAAAAGTGGGCGGCGGTGGCGTGCTGCTTCTGGGCACGGCGGGCATCGCGCTCGCCTGGGCGTATTCGGCTCCGCCCTTTCGACTGATGTCGCGCGGCCTGGGCGAACTCACGGTGGGACTGGTCTGGTTTCTGGTCGTGATCGGAGCCGACTACGTGCAGCGCCGGCAGTTGTTCCCGATACCGGCCGCTGTCGCCCTGAACTTCGCCTTGCTGGTGGCGGCCCTGCTGCTCGCCAACGGGTTCCCGGACCGGGCCGCCGACGCTCTGGTGAACAAACAGACGCTGGTCGTGAAGCTGGGCCCGGGCGGCGCGGCTGCCTTGTACGGCGCCTGGGTGTTGCTGGCCCATGGCTGGCTGGCCCTGAGCGTGTGGCTGCTGGTTCCGCCCGTGCAGGCGTTGTGGGGCTTGCTGTCGCTGCCGATCTCGCTCGTGGCCTGGGGATGGCTCTGGCGGCACCGCCACCAGCCCGCCCGGCTGCGCCCGGCGCTGGCCCTGAGCGTGGCCGCGGTGCTGGTGCACGGCCTGGGCATGGCGTGGGGATTCTGGCAACTGGCCGCTGGCCGTTGAGCGCGGCGGCGTCTTTGCGCACAAGACTGTGCATAACTTTCTGACAAGTGCCGGGTTATCCACAGCCGCAACGGCATCGGGAGACTTGTCCCCTTTTCAAGCCGGGGGAAACAGGGCTGCACACACAGGCTTCTGCGCGACGCAAGTGCTTGTCGAGCTTGAAGAAAAGCCGGTTGTACACAAAAAAGTGCCTGCTCTACTACTGCTACTAATTTGAAATAGAAGTATTAGAAGAGTAGAAGGGGGACCCGAAAACCGGAGGTGCCGAGCACCGGGAAGGCACTTCAGCGAGCTGAAATAGCACCGGCGAAAAAAAACCGCCCTGTCAGGGCGGTTCGAAGCAAGGCGAGGCGACTGATCAGCAGGCGCCGCGAGTGTCACAGCATGTGCGTGACCAGTTTGAAGTCCGGATCTTCTGCAAAGGTCTTGATCTGGAAGCCCAAGCCACGCATCAGCTTGAGCATGCCCGGGTTGTTGGCCAGCACCAGACCTTCGATTTCGGTGAGGCCCTTGTCGCGCGCCTCTTCCATGATGCTGAGCATCAGGCGCGAGCCCAGGCCTTTGCCATTGAAATCGTCGGCCACCACCAGAGAAAACTCGCAGCTCGACTTGTCGGGATTGGTGATGTAGCGCGAAACGCCCACGATGCGCTCCCGGTCCGCCATTTCGCCAGCGGCGTTGGCCCGGCGGTCGCGGTAGATGGCGACCAGGGCCATTTCGCGGTCGTAGTCGATCAGGGTCAGGCGCGACAGCATCGCCGGCGGCAACTCCTTGAGTGAGGAGACAAAACGGAAGTAACGGCTCTCGGGTGAGAGGTTCTGCACCAGATCTTGCAGCATCTGCGCGTCGTCTGGGTGGATCGGGCGGATGGTGTACTCGCCACCGCCCCGCAGCGGCCACACCTGCTCGTAACGGGCCGGGTAGGGCAGGATGGCCAGGTGGGCGTAGTTGCGGGCCGTGGCGGGCGCGTTGTCGATGACGATGCGCGCGTCCACCGCCACCGCGCCGGACTCGTCCACGATGATGGGGTTGATGTCCATCTCGCGCAGCTGTGGCAGCTCGCACACCATCTCCGACACACGCAGCAGCACGTGTTCCAGCGCGTTGCGGTCCACCGCGGTGGCGCCGCGCCAGTTGCCGAGGGTCTCGGCCACGCGCGAACGGTCGATGAGCCGGCGCGCCAGGAACTGGTTGAGCGGCGGCAGTTCCATGGCGCGGTCGTTGATCAGCTCGATCATGGTGCCACCGGCGCCAAACGCGATCACCGGTCCGAAGGGGTCGTCGGTGACCAGGCCGATATAGAGCTCGCGCCCGCGCTTGTTGCGCGCCATCTTCTGGATGGTGACGCCGTTGATGCGCGCGCCGGGCTGCAGCTTGGTCACCGTCTGGATCATGGTGTTGTAGACATCGCGCACGCCCACGGCGTTGAGGATGTTCAGCGCCACGCCGTTCACGTCGCTCTTGTGGCTGATGTCAGGCGAGTCGATCTTGAGCGCCACCGGGTAGCCCAGCTGGGTGGCGATCATCATGGCTTCGTTGGCGCTGCGTGCCAGGATGGTCTGCGTGACCGGGATATGGAAGGCCGACAGCAGGGCCTTGGATTCCATCTCGGTGAGCACCTTGCGCCGTTCGGTCAGCACGTTCTCGATCAGCAGGCGAGCACCCTCGATATCGGGCTTGGCCAGGGTCGAGAGCGGGGGCGGCGTCTGCTGCAGCAGCTGCTGGTTCTGGTAGAAGCTGGCGATATTGCCGAAGGCGCCCACGGCCGCCTCGGGCGTGCGGAAGCTCGGAATGTTGGCCGTGGCCAGCACGTCGCGGGCTTCGCCCACCGAAGCATCGCCCATCCAGCAGCACAGCAGCGGTTTGCTGAGCTGGCTTTTCAGTTCGGCCATGGCGCGCGCCACATCGGCGGCGTCGGTACCGGCCTTGGGGGAGTGCACCACCAGCACGCCATCCACCGAGCGGTCGCGTGCGGCCGCTTCGATGGCCGCCCGGTAGTGGGCGGGGGTGGCGTCTTCCGACAGATCGATCAGGTCGCTCAGCGAGGCCAGGGCAGGCAGTTGCGGCTTGAGCGCGGTGGCCACGTCGGGCGCGAGCCGGCCGAGTTCCAGCTCGATCTCGCTCACCCAGTCGGCCGCCAGCACACCGGGGCCGCCGCCGTTGGTGACAATGGCCAGGCGCTTGCCCACCGGCCGGTAGCGCGAGGCCAGGCACTTGGCGGCCGAAAAGAGTTCCACGAAGGAGCGCACGCGCACCGCGCCGGCGCGTCGCAGCGCGGCGTCAAACACGTCGTCGCTGCCCACGATGGCGCCGCTGTGCGTCTGGGCCGCCAGGTTGCCCGCATTCTTGCGGCCAGCCTTGAGCACCACCACCGGCTTGGCGTTGGCCGCGGCGCGCAGCGCGCTCATGAAGCGGCGCGCGCTGGAGATGCCCTCCATGTACACCACGATGCTGTGGGTGTGCTGGTCGGAGGCCAGGAAATCGAGCACCTGGGCGATGTCGACCGCCGTGTTGGGGCCGAGCGAGACCACGGTGGAGAAACCCACGGCGTTCAGGCTGGCCCAGTCGAGGATGGAGGCGGTGAGCGCCCCCGACTGGGAAATGAGGGCCAGCGGGCCGGCTGTCGTGAGCGGGCCGGCGACGCTGGCGTTGAGGCCGCTGCGCGGTCGCTGGAAGCCCATGCTGTTGGGTCCCAGCAGGTGCATGCCGTGGCGCCGCGCCACGCGGTGCATCTCGGCGGCCACGTCGGCGGGCGTGCCGCTGCCGATCACCAGCGCGGCGCGGCACTTGATGCGGCCAGCCACTTCCAGTGCCTCAATCGCTTCGGCCGGCGGCAGGGCGATGATGGCCAGATCGGCCCGGGTCTGGGCCAGGTCGGCCAGGGTGCCGGTGGTGTGAATGTCGAGGAACACCAGGTTCCCGGCGAAGCGCTGGGCCCGCAGCGACTGCCCGAGCACGCGCGCATGGGGCAGCTGGTGCTCCGGGTCGTCGGCCGAGCCGGCAAAGACGGCGATGGTCTGGGGTTCGAACAGCGGAGTGAGGTAGTGTTTGTCCATGAGACCTTTGGGTTGTTCAGTCGGCGCCGATGAGCACCCGCACATGGGCGGCGGCGCTGCGGGCCAGCGGGCTCAGCACATACCCGCCTTCCAGACAGGAAATGATGCGCCCTTTGCCGTGTTTTTGCGCAATCTTGAGCAATTGCTGGGTCACCCACGCGTAGTCGGCTTCCACCAGACCGAGGTTGCCCATGTCGTCCTCGCGGTGCGCGTCGAACCCGGCGGATATGTAGATGAGTTCTGGCGCGAACGCGTCCAGCGCCGGCAGCCAGTGGTCGGTGACGGCTTCGCGGAAGGCGTCGCTCCCCGAGCGCGTGGGCAGGCCCACGTTGACCATGTTAGGTCCCGTGGCCTCGTCGCCGTTGAAGGGGTAGAGGCCTTTTTCGAAGATGGAACACATCAGCACGCGTTCGTCGCCCTGGAAGATGTCTTCGCTGCCGTTGCCGTGGTGCACGTCGAAGTCGATCAGGGCCACGCGCTGGATACCGTGCACATTGAGCGCGTGGCGGATGCCCACCGCCACGTTGTTGAAGAAGCAGAAACCCATGGCGGCCGAGCGTTCGGCGTGGTGGCCCGGCGGGCGCACGCAGCAAAAGGCGGTGGGCACGCTGCCGGACACCACCAGATCGGTGGCCTGCACCGCGGCGCCGGCCGCGCGCAGAGCGGCCGTGAGGGTGTGCGGGTTCATGTAGGTGTCGGGGTCGACCGGGTGCAGGCCTTCGGTGGGTGAAGCGGCCATGAGTTCGCTCACGTAGAGCGATGCGTGCGCCTGGCTCAGCTGCTCCATCGTGGCCAGCGGTGCGTCGTAGGGAACCATGTAATCGAGCAGGCCCTTGACCAGCAGGTGGTCGTTGATGGCGCCCAGGCGTTCGGGACACTCGGGGTGTTGCGGGCCCATTTCGTGGCGGGCGCAGTCGGGGTGGGTGATGTAGGCGGACAGCACGGTTTTCCTCGGGTCGGGGTGGTCTTGCGGGCTTGGAGCTGCCCGTCGGATGGGTTCTGCACCAATCTAGACCTTTTCCCTTACCCGTGGCTTGACATGCCGCAAGTTCTGGCCGGGCGCGCCGCCACGCTCAGTGCAGGCCGGTGAGGCTGCCCGCGAGCACGCGCTTGAACGGCACCAGCCGCTCACCCAGCTGCACCAGCGTGTGGCGCAGCCAGCGCGCCGGCGCCTGCTCCTGCGTGTACAGGCTGGCGAGCGCGTGCGTGGCCATGTAAAGCCCCCGGCTGGCGCGCTGGTGGGTCTGCTGGTAGCGCTCCAGCAGGGCAGGGGAGGCGATGTCATGCCCGCTGCGCCGGGCCTCGATCAGCAGGCGCGACAAGGTTTCGATGCTGCGCAGGCCCAGGTTGAAACCGTGCGCCGTGACCGGGTGCATGCCCACGGCGGCGTCGCCCACCGCGGCGAAGCGCTGCGCCACCAGCCGGCGCGGCCACACGCCCACCAGCGGGTAGGCGTGCCGCGTGCTGGCCAGCTGCATGGTTCCCAGGCGTTCGTCGAAGCGCCGGGTCATGCCGGCGCCAAAGGCCTCGTCCGGCAGGTCGAGCAGGGGCTGCAGCTCGTGGCTGGGCAGGGTCAGCACCACCGAAGACCGGTGCTGCCCGGTGAGCGGGCAGGGGTTCATGGGCAGCAGGGCCAGGGTCTGCCCGTGGTCGAACCATTCCCAGGCGGTATCAAAGTGCGCCTGCTGGTGCGTCATCTGGCAGACCAGCATGCTGCGACCATAGTCGTGCAGGTCGGCCGCGATGCCCATGGCGCGGCGGGTGGATGAATGCCGGCTGTCCGCAGCCACGGCCAGGCGGGCGGTGAGGGTGGTGCCACTGGCCAGCACCAGGCGGGCGCCGCTGGCGCCGGTGTGGATCTGGCTCACCTGTTCACCGCTGAACAGCGTGGGCGTGGCGCCAGCCGCCGCGTCATCGAAGTTCGCCAGCCAGGCCCCGCGGCGGATGTGGTGGTTGCCCACCAGGTGCCCCAGCTCGGGCAGCGCATGGCGCGGCGGGCTGTGCGTGTGGCTGATGTGCATGCGCGCCTGGCCCGGGCCGTGGGCTCCGTCCATCACCAGCGCCACTTTCAGCGGCGCGATGTTGTCTTCCCCCAGGTGCTGCCACAGGCCCAGCTGGCGCAGCAGCTGCGCGCTGTGCTGGGTGAGCGCGATTTCGCGGCCGTCGAAGGCGGGTGCCTGCAGCGCCGCGGCGGTCTGCTGTTCGACCAGCGCCAGGCGCAGGCCGCTGTCGCGCAACGCGCGTGCCAGGCACAGGCCGGCGGGCCCTGCGCCGACGATGATGAGGTCAAAGTCCATGGCGCGGCAGCTTAAGCGGCCGGGCCGCCGGCCGGCTTGACTCAGGTCAAGCGCCAGCCGGGTGGTGGATGACGTGGCACGGCCCCGGGCAGGCAGGCTGCCCGGGGCCGTGCGGAAAAGACGAAAGCGGCGTCGCCAGCGCGGGATCAGCCCTGGGGTTTGGCCATGGCTTCGCAGCCCATGCCACCCATCATGCCGCCCATTTTTCCGCCGGACATGCCAGCGCCGTGGTGCATGCCGTGATGGGCGCCGTGCCCGCCCTTCGAGCCGGTGCGCTGCATGCCGCCGTGGCTCTGGGTATCGAACACCTGCTGCTGCTCGGGGGTGAGGGCGGCGTAGAAGCTCTTCGTGGCGTCGATGCGCTTGGCCATCTCGGCTTGGCGCTCGGCTTGCATGGCCTGCATCTTGTCCAGGCGCTGTGGCGTGGTCAGCTTGGACCAGTCTTCAGCGGGGGCTGCGGCCGGGCGGGCGGCCGGTGCTGTGCGCGCCAGGAAGGCGTTCCACGCAGGCTCTTGCTCGGGCTTCAGATTCAGTGCGGCCTTCAGCTGCGCCTGGTGCTCGGCGCGCATTTTTTCCATGCGCTCCATGCGCTGGGCGTGGTGCTGCGCATACGACTGGGCTTTGTCGCCCTGGGTGGCGCCCGCTGCCGGCTGGCCCTGGTGTTGCTGGTGCATGCCGTGCGGCATGCCGCCCATGCCTTGTGCGACGGCGGTGGCCGATACGCCCACAAAAGCGGTGGCGAGGGCGGCGGCGATGAGAGCGCGCTTGGAAGACAGTTTCATGATCACTCCTGAGTAGTTGATGAAGACCCGTCCGGACAGCTGAGGTGTCTCAGCGCTAGCGGGTTGCTGCCAGTGTGCAGACCACCTGTATCGGCTTCATGGTGGATTGAGTCTGTTCTGTAAACTTTTGTTCCGCTTCCCCGCGCGGGGCTTGCGCTGGGTCAAGGATGCGCCAGGTCGTCCAGGATCGGGCAATCGGGCCTTCCGTCGCCGGGGCACAGCTGCAGCAGGCTGGAGAGCGTGCGCTGCATGGCCTGCAGCGCTTCGATGCGCAGGTCCAGTTCGTCCAGGTGTTTCTGCGCGATGCGCTTGACGCTGGCGCTGCTGCGCCGGCGGTTGTGCCACAGGCTCACCAGCTCGGCGATGGCGTCCAGCCCGAAGCCCATGTCGCGCGATCGGCGGATGAAACGCAGCGTGTGCACGTCGGCCAGGCTGTACTGGCGGTAGTTGCCTTCGGTGCGCGTGACGGCGCCGAGCAGACCCAGCGATTCGTAGTGGCGCAGCATCTTGGGCGAGATGCCACTCAGGTGCGCCGCCACGCCGATGCTGACCGGCCAGGCAGCAACGGCCCGCAGCTCGGCATCATCGTCGGTGGCCGCTGGCGCAGAGGGCGCGGCATTGCCTCGGCGCTTGTGATTCATGGGAAGTCAGGCGGCGACCTGATAGCCCTCTTCGCGGATGGCGGCGGCGATCGTCTCGCGCGGCTGTGAGGAACTGACCTCGACGCGGTTCTGGCTGCGCTCGATGCGCACCTCAGCCTGCGGGTCGAGCTGGCGAATGGCGGTGGTGACGGCTTTTTCGCAGTGGCCGCAGGTCATGCCTTGCACGTCGAAGGTCTGGGGGGTCTGGCTCATGGTGGGCTCCTGATGGTCGCGTGGGTGAATCGAGGACTGCATTGTCAGGCTTCACACGGTGTCAAGGTCAAGCCGGCCTGTCAAGGCAGTCCCGTCGGGTGGTTTCACGCGGGCGGCCTGTCACACCTCGGTACACGACGTGCTTGACCTTCCCATCGGGGTAAAGCTTATGCTGCACGCATGAACACCGCTGCCCTGAACCCTTCCACACCAGACCCTGCGCACGCGCCGGGTGCGGCCACACAGATCGACATTGGCATCGGGGGCATGACCTGTGCCTCCTGCGTTTCGCGGGTCGAGAAGACACTGAAGAAGCAGGCGGGCGTCACGGCGGCCACCGTCAACCTGGCCACCGAATCGGCACGCGTGACGCTCGACGGCACGGGCGATGACGCCGAGGCACTGGCCCGCCTGAAGCGCGCCGTGCGCGACGCGGGCTACGAGCCGCGCAGCGTGGAGGCGCTGGATGAGGCCGCGAATGCGCGCTGGCTGGGCCTGCCGCGCGACCTGTGGCCGGTGCTCATTGCCGTGCTGCTGTCGGCGCCGCTGGTGGTGCCCATGGTGGGCGATCTGTTCGGGCGGCACTGGATGCTGCCGGCCTGGATCCAGTTCCTGCTGGCCACGCCGGTGCAGTTCGTGCTGGGCGCGCGCTTCTACAAGGCCGGCTGGCACGCGCTGAAGGCGCGCACCGGCAACATGGAACTGCTGGTGGCCATCGGCACCACCGCGGGCTGGGCCTTGTCCACCTGGCTGTGGTGGCGGGGCGAGCCGGGCGAGATGGTGCACCTGTACTACGAGGCCTCGGCCGTGGTGATCACCCTGGTGCTGCTGGGCAAGTGGCTGGAGGCACGCGCCAAACGGCAGACCACCAGCGCCATCCGGGCCCTGCAGGCGCTGCGGCCGGAGCGTGCCCATCTGCTGCCCGATGGCGTGCGGCGGCTGGAGCTGACCGACGTGGGTGTGGACGAGCTGCTGCCGGGCGACGTCATCCGCGTGCTGCCGGGTGAGCGCTTCGCCGCCGACGGCGAGGTGCTGCTGGGCCACACGCAGGCCGACGAATCCATGCTCACCGGCGAGTCCATGCCGGTGACCAAGCAGGCCGGCGACGGCGTGACGGGCGGGTCGCTCAACGGAGAAGGCGCGGTCGAGGTGCGGGTGCGCGCGGTGGGCGCGCAGAGCGTGCTGGCCCAGATCATCGGCATGGTGCAGGACGCCCAGGCGGCCAAGGCGCCGGTGCAGCGGATGGTGGACCAGGTGGCTGCGGTGTTCGTGCCCGTCGTGCTGGTGATCGCGGTGCTCACGCTGGCGGTCTGGCTCTACCTGGGAACACCCATCGAAGAAGCCATGCTCCACGCCGTGGCGGTGCTGGTGATCGCCTGCCCGTGCGCACTCGGACTGGCCACACCCGCGGCCATCATGGCCGGCACCGGCGTGGCCGCGCAGCACGGCATTCTCATCAAGGACGCGCAGGCGCTGGAGCTGGCGCACCGGGTGGACACGGTGGCGTTTGACAAGACCGGCACCCTTACCGAAGGTCACCCACGGCTGCGCCTGATCGAGGCCGCGCCCGGTGTGGACGAACTGGCGGTGCTGGAAGCCGCTGGTGCCCTGCAGGCGCAGAGCGCGCACCCGCTGGCCCGGGCCGTGCTGGAGGCCGCCGCCGCGCGCGGGCTGGTGGTGGCGCCGGACGCAGCGCAGGACGTGCAGGCGATCGCAGGCCGCGGGAGCCAGGGTGTCGTGAAGGGTGTGAGCCTGGCACTGGGCAGCCTGCGCTGGATGGACGAGCTGGGCGCCGCGCTGGGCTCGCTGGCACCTCGGGCGCAGGCCATGCAGACCGATGGCTCCACCGTGTCGGCACTGGCCGCCCAGGGGACCGACGGGCAGTGGACACCGATGGCCCTGCTGGCTTTTGGCGACGAGCCCAAGCCAGGCGCGGCCGCTGCCATTGCGCGGCTGCGGGCGCAGGGCCTGCGGGTCTTCATGGTCTCGGGCGACAACCAGGGCGCTGCGCTGGCCATGGCCCGCACGCTGGGCCTGCGCGCCGAAGACGGCGAGGTTATCGCCGAGGTGCTGCCGGGCGACAAGGCCGCGGTGGTGGAAGCGCTGCGCCACGGTCGCCCGGGCTCGATACCGCAGGGAAGCAGCGGGCCTGTGCACCGGGTGGCCATGGTGGGCGATGGCGTGAACGATGCCCCGGCACTGGCCGCGGCCGACGTCGGCATGGCCATGAGCCACAGCCAGGGCGGCAGTTCGGACGTGGCGATGCACGCCGCCGGCATCACCCTCATGCGGGGCGATCCGGCGCTGGTGGCCGCTGCGCTCGACATTTCACGGCGCACCGTGTCCAAGATCCGGCAGAACCTCTTCTGGGCCTTCGCCTACAACGTGGCGGGCATCCCGCTTGCTGCGCTGGGCTTCCTGAGCCCGGTGGTGGCCGGCGCGGCGATGGCGCTCAGCTCGGTCAGCGTGGTCAGCAATGCCTTGCTGCTCAAGCGCTGGAAGCCGCCGGTGAAGTGAACGAGGCATCTGCCTCGCGCGGACGGGTGGCTACACCGAAAACCCCGCGGGCGTGGCGCGGCGGGTTACCACCCGCAAACCTGCGCAGTGCTACTGTCGAGCCCTTCCTTGAAGCGTGCCGCTGCCCGACGGGCCGGCCGCTTCATGTCATTTCCGAAAGCGATTCCCATGCTGTTCTCCCCTCTGCAAGCCGGTGCCTTCACGCTGCCCAACCGTGTGCTGATGGCGCCGCTGACCCGTGCCCGCGCCAGTGACGGCCACCTGCCCAACGCCCTCATGGCCGAGTACTACGCCCAGCGCGCCAGCGCTGGCCTGATCGTGACCGAGTGCACCATGATCAGCCCCGCCACCTCGGCCTTCGTGGCTGAGCCGGGCATCTACAACGACGAGCAGGTCCAGGCCTGGCGGCAGGTGACCGACGCGGTGCACGCCAGGGGCGGGCGCATCGTGCTGCAGATCTGGCACGCGGGGCGTGCGGCGCACCCGGCCCTCAATGGCGGGGCACCCACCGTGTCGGCCAGCGCCCTGGTGGCCGAGGGCGAGACCCAGACACCCGACGGCAAGCTGCCCAATGCCGTGCCGCATGCCCTGCGCACCGATGAAATTTCCGCCATCGTGGAAGCCTTCGCCGAGGCCGCTCGCCAGGCCGTGAAAGCCGGCTTCGACGGTGTCGAGGTGCACGGCGCCAACGGTTACCTGATCGACCAGTTCCTGCGCGACGGCTCCAACCGGCGCGCCGATGCCTACGGCGGTTCGCTGGAGAACCGGGCGCGTTTCCTGTTCGAGGTGCTCGCTGCCGTGAGCGCGGCGATCGGGTCTGACCGGGTGGGCCTGCGACTGTCGCCGCTGAACAGCTACAACAGCATGAAAGACAGCGATCCGGTGGGCCTGGTCTCGTTCCTGGCCGAGCACCTGAACCGCTTCAACCTGGCCTACCTGCACCTGATGCGGGCCGACTTCTTCCAGGCCCAGACCGGCGATGTGGTGACGCCGGCCCGTGCCCTCTACAAGGGCGTGCTGGTGGGCAACATGGGCTACAGCGGCGAGGAGGCCACCCGGGCCATCGAAGCCGGTCAGCTGGACGCCGTGGCCTTTGGCACCGCCTTCCTGGCCAACCCGGACCTGCCCGCGCGGCTGCAGGGCGGCGCCCCGCTCAATGCACCGGACGCCAGCACCTTCTACACGCCCGGGCCCAGGGGCTACACCGATTACCCGTCGCTCTGAGACGACGCCGCCGGCCGCACAGGCGGCCCGGCGCCCCGTTTTTTGACATGGGTCAACGCCGTGCACAAGGTTCTCGGGGATGCTAGGGGCAGACAGCTGTTGAACAGCCGCCCCCACCCGACGGAGACAAACCCATGACACACGAAGCCCTGCGCGTGATACGCGACGAACACGCCACCCTGGCCGCCATGCTGCAGTCGCTCATGCAGATGGTGAAGCGCGGCCCCGACCCCGATGGCTCTGGCCAGCACGAGCTGTACTTCGATGTGCTGCGGGCCATGCTGTTCTACATCGACGAGTTCCCCGAGCAGCTGCACCACCCGAAAGAATCGGACCTGCTGTTCCCGCGCGTTGCGCGGGCGGCTCCGAAACTGATGCCGGTGATCGACCAGCTGGAGCGCGACCACCACAGTGGCGAGCCCCGCGTGCGCGAACTCATGCACCTGCTGATGGCCTGGGAATACCTGGGCGATGGGCGGCGCAAAGTCTTCGAGGACGAGGTGACCCGCTATGTGGAGTTCTACCTGCAGCACATGCGGCTGGAAGAAACCGAGATCCTGCCCGCGGCCGAGCAGCACCTCACCGATGAAGACTGGCATGCGCTCAACGCCGCCTTTGCCACCAACCGCGACCCGCTGAACGGCCGCGTGCCGCGCGACCCCCAGTTCGACCGCCTGTTCACGCGCATCGTGATGCGCGCACCCTCGCCCGTCGGCCTGGGCTGATCCCGCGACACGTCCGCCGCATCCCGCGGAATACGGGCGCGACCGCGTCGGCCACCCGCTAGCGCCACAATGGCCGGTCATGCCCGACCGCCACCCTGCCGCCTCACCGTCAGCACCCGATCCGGGCGCGGACCGCACGCCTTATGTGCGCCTGGCGCTCGCGCTCTCGCTGGGCGCAGCGGTGTCGCTGGGCATCACCCGGTTTGCCTACGGCCTGTTGCTGCCCACCATGCGCGAAGACCTCGGCTGGAGCTACACGCTGGCCGGGGCCATGAACACCTTCAACGCCGTGGGCTACCTGCTGGGTGCCCTGGCCACACCCTGGCTGCTGCGCCGCACAGCGCCCACCGCGCTGCTGCTCTGGGGTTCGGCGCTGGCCACACTCTTCATGGCGCTCAGCGGTTTTTTCACCACGGCGGGACCCTTGTTGGCGCAGCGGCTGCTGGCGGGCGTGGCCAGCGCGCTGGTGTTCATCGCAGGCGGGCTGCTGGCGGCACGCCTGGGCGCACGGCAGCCGCAGCGCAGCGGCTTCCTGCTCGGCATCTACTACGGCGGCACCGGCCTGGGCATCGTGCTCTCGGCCGTGGGCGTGCCCTGGGTGCTGGGACGGGCCGCCGGTGTGCCCCACGCGTGGGCCTGGGCCTGGTGGGGGCTGGCCCTGCTGTGTGCACTGGCCACCGTGCTGCTGGCATGGCCGGCGCGGGTGCTCGGTGGCCACGCGGCGCCCGTACCCGCGGCAGCCCGCACCGGTAGCGCGGCCCATGCCGAACGCGTATTCCGACCCCGCGATTTCGCGTTTGCGCTCGCGGGCTACACCGGCTTTGGCGTGGGTTACATCGGCTACATGACCTTCGTGATCGCGCTGCTGCGCGAGCAAGGCAGCACGCCCGGTGACATCACGCTGTACTACGCGCTGCTGGGTGTGGCGGTGATGGCGTCGTCGCGCATCTGGGCGGGCCTGCTGGACCGGCACCGCAGCGGGCAGGCGCTGGCGCGGCTCAACGCCCTGCTGGGCGTGGCGGCCATCGTGCCGGCGCTCACCAGCGCCTGGCCGCTGGTGCTGGCCTCGGGCCTGCTGTTTGGCGCCGTGTTCCTGTCGGTGGTGGCATCCACCACAGCGCTGGTGCGGCACAACCTGCCGCCCGCCCAGTGGGCGGCGGGCATCAGCGCTTTCACCATCGTGTTCGCCGCCGGGCAGATCGTCGGCCCCACGGTGGTGGGCTTCATTGCCGACGGGCCGGGCGGCCTGGCGCGCGGCCTGGTGTTCTCGGCCGTGGCGCTGTGGCTGGGTGCTGCGCTGGCCTCGCGGCAGCGCGCGCTCTGAGCCGGCGGCCCGCGTGCGACCTTGCCCTAAACTGGGCACCCCTTTTTCGCCACACACAACGGCCCGCAGGAGCCACACAAAGGAACACCGCCATGGGCGCGCAGTGGAAAGCAAAACACAAAGACCTGGCCGCCAACGCCAAAGGCCGGCTGTTCGGCAAGCTGGCCAAAGACATCATGATCGCCGCCCGCCACGGCGCCGACCCGGCGGCCAACGCCCGCCTGCGGCTGGTGGTGGAACAGGCCCGCAAGGTGTCCATGCCCAAGGACACGCTGGACCGCGCCATCAAGAAAGGCGCCGGCCTCACCGGTGAAGCCGTGCATTTCGACCACGTGGTCTACGAAGGTTTTGCGCCCCATCGCGTGCCGGTGATGGTGGAATGCCTGACCGACAACGTGAACCGCGCCGCGTCTGAAATGCGGGTGCTGTTCCGCAAGGGCCAGCTCGGCACGTCCGGCTCGGTGGCCTGGGACTTCGACCACCTGGGCATCATCGAAGCCGAGGCCAGCCAGCCCGGCGTCGATCCCGAGCTGGCCGCCATCGAAGCCGGCGCGCAAGATCTGGAGCCGGGTGAGGACGGTGGTGCCACCGTGTTCTACACCGCGCCCACCGAACTGGATCTGGTGAGCCGCGCGCTGCCCGCGCAGGGCTTCACGGTGCAATCGGCCAAGCTGGGCTACCGGCCGAAGAACCCGGTGGACCCGGCCAGCCTGAGCGCCGAGCAGCTGGCCGAGGTGGAAGCCTTCCTGGCAGCGCTGGACGACAACGAAGACGTGCAGAACGTGTTCGCCGGCCTGGGCGGCTGAACGCGGCCTGCCGCCATTCCCTTGCGCCACCTGTCGCAGAATGCAGGCTTTTGAACCTTGAAGATCGCCACCCGATGAACGACGCCACCCACACCCCCGCCCAGCCTCCCCTGCCCGACCACCTGTCCATCGACCCGCGCAGCCCGCACCACGTGGCCGCCGTGTTCGAGCACGACATCGGCATCCGCTTCAACGGCCAGGAACGCGTGGACGTGGAGGAGTACTGCATCAGCGAAGGCTGGATCAAGGTGCCCGCCGGCAAGACGCTGGACCGCAAGGGCCGCCCGCTGCTGCTCAAGCTCAAGGGCACGGTCGAGGTGTTCTACAAGTGAGGCGCCGACGTGCGGGCCGGTGATTCCGGCCCTGAAATCTCCCACCAGGCGCTTCGGCGCCTTTTTTGTTTTTGAACGTCTAGCGCCTCCGGCACAAGCCTGTGCATATCTCCAGAACAAGTGACCGGTTATCCACAGCAATGTGGACAGTTCAGGTCTTATCCCCGATCCGGTCCGCCAGCAAAGGGGTGCTTTTCACAGGGCTGTGCGCTCGGCAAGTCCTTGTCAGGTCAGTAGAAACGCGGGTTGTGCACAGAAAAAGCCGCCCTCTACTACTGCTACTAATTTGTATTAAAGCTATAGAGAGATAACAAAGGCCGGGCCCCGGAACCCCTCAGACCCCGTCAAACGGGCCTCCAGACGACCCCGTCCGGCGATGGCTGTGGCCGGCGGCGGCGGATTGGATCCATGGTTGGGCCGCTGTCGCGCTATCTTTTGAGGCCAATTCGGCCGCCGGTGCGCGCCACGACTTCACATGCAAAGGTCCACGCCATGTCCATGGGACAGTTCGCCTACGCCAGCAACACCAACCGTTTTCTTGCCGCCGAGCCGCTGGTAAACCAGCCCTTTGCCATCGCGGGCGTGCCGTTTGACGGCGTGGTGACGAACCGGCCGGGCGCGCGCTTTGGCCCGCAGGCCATTCGCGCCGCCAGCCTGATGCTGTGTGACGGTATTCACCCGCATTTCGACGTGTCACCGCTGGCCCATCTGGGCGATGCGCTGGACATGCGCCTGCCCAACGCCTCGCCGTTGAGCGAGGTGCGCCAGCACATCCAGGCGCAGGCCGCTGCGCTCATGGCGCGCCACCACTGCGTGTTCCTGGGCGGCGACCATTCGGTGACGCTGGCGCTGCTGCGCGCCGCGCGCGAGCAGCACGGCGAGGCGCTGGCCTGCGTGCACTTCGACGCGCACTGCGACACCTGGAGCGACCACTTTGGCGAGCCCTCGGGCCACGGCACCTGGACGTATGAAGCCATTCAGGAAGGTCTGATCAGCCCGGCGCACACGGTGCAGATCGGCATACGCTCCAGCGGCGAACGCGCGGCGCGCGAGTACGTGGCCGAGCAGGGCGGGCAGATTTTCTCGGCGCGTGCCCTGCGCGGTCTGGATGGTGCCGGGCTGCAGCCGGCTATTGAGGCCATCCGCTCGCGCATGGGTGAGCGGCCCTGCTACCTGACACTGGACATCGACGTGCTCGACCCGGCTTTCGCCCCCGGCACGGGCACGCCCGAGCCGGGCGGCCTCACCAGCTCGCAGGTGCTCACCTTCCTGGAAGAATTGGCCGGCCTGAACTGGGTGGGCATGGACTGCGTGGAAGTGGCGCCCGCCTACGACCACGCCGAGCTGACCAGCAACGCCGCGGCCACCTTTGTGTGGACTTACCTGAGCGGCCAGGTGGCACGCCAGCTGGGCCGCCTGCCCCGGCCAGGAGCCTGAGCATGTGGCCACAATCGTTGCTGAGTTCGGACACCCAGCTCAACCAGCAGAGCTACTACGAGGCCAGCGTGCAGCGTCCCGCCCCCGCTGCGCCCCTGCAGGGCACGGTGCAGGCCGACGTGGTGGTGGTGGGTGGTGGCTTTGCCGGCCTGAGCGCCGCCCTGGAAATGGCACAGAAGGGGCTGAGCGTGGTGCTGCTGGAGGCCGAGCATATCGGCAGCGGTGCCAGCGGGCGCAATGGCGGCCAGGCCATCGTGGGTTATGCCAGCGGGCAGGGGCCGTTCGAGCAGCAGCTGGGCGTGCAGGACGCGCAGCGCGCGTGGGACATGTCGCTGCAGGCGGTGGACCTGATCGGCCAGCGCATCGCGGCCCATGGCATCGCCTGCGACTGGCAGCGGGGCTACACCTATGTGGCGGATTCGCCGAAGAAGGCGCGGGCGCTGCGCGCCGAATGCGAGGACCACCAGCGGCGCGGGGTGGCCAGCACCTGGGCCGAAGGTGCCGATGTGGCGCGCTTCATCGACAGCCCGCGCTACCTGGCCGCGTTCCGTGAAAACACCTCGGGCCACCTGCATCCGCTGAAATACGCGCTGGGCTTGGCTCAGGCAGCGCAGGCGGCCGGCGTGCGCATCTTCGAGCACACACCCGTGACCGACCTGCAGCGGGGCGCCACGCTGGTGGCCCGCACCGCCCAGGGCGAGGTGCGGGCCCGCTACGGCGTGCTGGCGGGCAACTGCATGCTGCCGGCTTTCGGCCCGCGCGTGGCGCCCGAGATCGCGCCGCGCATCATGCCGGTGGGCACCTACATCATCGGCACCGCGTCGCTGGAGCCTGCGCTGTGCGAGCGCCTGATTCCGGGCAACGCGGCGGTGTGCGACAACAACTTCGTGCTCGACTATTTCCGCTTCAGTGCCGACCATCGCATGCTCTTCGGTGGCCGCGTGAGCTACACCACCATGACGCCGCCCGACCTGAAGGGCGTGATGGCGCGGCGCATGGGGGCGGTGTATCCGGAGCTGCAATCGGTGCCGGTCGAGTTCGTCTGGGGCGGCTTCGTGGACATCAGCATGAACCGCGCGCCCGACTTCGGCCGCCTGGGCGCCAACCTGTACTACCTGCAGGGCTTCAGCGGCCACGGCGTGGCGCTCACCGGCCTGGCCGGGCAGCTGGTGGCCGAGGCGGTGGCGGGACAGGCCGGGCGCTTTGATGTGTTTGCCCGTCTGCAGCACCGTGCCTTCCCCGGTGGCGCGCTGCTGCGCACCCCCAGCCTGGCGCTGGGCATGCTCTGGTACCGGCTGCGCGACGCGCTGGGGTGAGCCGTGTAGCGGCCTGCCGCAGGGCCGCGGTTTGCGCCAGATCAAACACCATAGCGTTGGGCGCCGAAAGAGGTGGGCAATGCCGGGATGGGGCAACTTTGCGGGGTGAGGCCGGTCCATCATCGGTGACCGTTTTCAAATCCCTCATTTCCGGAGTGCCCCATGACCCCTCTGTATTCCGCTGTTCGTTCGATGGCGCTGCGTCGCGCGGCCGTGCTGGGCTTTGCCGCCTCGGCGCTGGCGCTGGGTGTGTCATCGGCCCACGCCCAGGCCATGCCGCACGGCGGTGGCCACATGGGCCACGGCGCCGCTGCACCCGCCGCGGCTGCTACTGAGAACGCATCGACCAAGGCTTACCAGGCCGTGAACGAGAAAATGCACCGCGACATGGGCATCCGCTTCACGGGAGATGCCGATCGCGATTTCCTCGCCGGCATGATTCCGCACCACCAGGGTGCCATCGACATGGCGCAGGTGGCGCTGCAGCACGGCAAGGACCCGCGCGTGCGCAAGCTGGCGCAGGAGGTGATCGAGGCGCAGCAGCGTGAGATCGCCGAGATGCGGTCCTGGCTGCGTGAGATGGACGCGAAGCGCTGAACCGGGTTCGCTGGCCTAGTCGTGTGAGGCGGTCTGGGCGCTGGCCGCCTGATCGGAGCCGCTCAGCAGGGCGTGGCGTACCGCCGCGGCCAGCAGCGTGCCGCAGCGCTGGATGTCGGCCAGTGGCGCATAGCCGTAGCCGATCACCAGCCCGCGCAGATCGGTGCGCGCCAGGCAATAGGCCGAGAGCGGGCGCACGGTGAGGCCGTGGCGCGCCAGGCGCCTGGCCAGCGCGCCGTCGTCCACCCGGGCGGGGAGGCGCAGGCACAGGTGCAGGCCCTGTTCGGCGCCGCTGATGAAGGGACCGTCGGGCCCCTGGCCGAGCACCGGCTTCAAGACCTCCAGCAGGCACTGCCGCCGCTCGCCGTAAATCTGGCGGGCGCGGCGCAGCGTGCTGCTGAAATGGCCCATCTCGATGAACTCGGCCAGCGCGGCCTGCAGCGGCATCTGGCCCGGGCGGTTGAGGTCGTAGTGCGCCTGTTTGAAGGACGCGGCCAGCGCTTTGGGCACCACCAGGTAGCCCAGCTTGATGCCGGGGTAGAGCACCTTGGAGAACGTGCCCATGTAGAGCACGCGGCCATCGGTGTCCAGGCCCTCCAGGCTGGAGATGGGCGGGCCGCTGAAGCGGTATTCGCTGTCGTAGTCGTCTTCCAGCACCCAGGCGCCGTGGGCGCGGGCCGTGGCCAGCAGCTGGTGGCGCCGCGGCAGGCTCATGACCGCGCCGGTGGGGTCCTGGTGCGAGGGCGTGAGGTAGATCAGCTTCGGCGGATGCGGGTCGTCGGCCGGGCCGGGCGCGATGCCTTCTTCGTCCACCGGCACCGGGTGCATCACCAGGCCGGTGGCCATGAAGGCCTTGGCCGCGCCCCAGTAGGCCGGGTCTTCCACCCACACCGTGTCGCCGTGGTCGGCCAGCAGGCGGGCGCAGAGTTCGAGCGACTGCTGCGTGCCGGTTGTGATGATCACCTGGTCGGCGTCGAGCTGCACGCTGCGGAACACGCGCAGGTAGTCGGCCACGGCGCGGCGCAGCGGCGCGTAGCCGCCCGAGTCGTTGTAGTCGAGCATGTCCGGGTAGGTCATGCGCCAGTGCTTGTTCTGCAGGCGTTGCCAGAGCAGCAGCGGGAAGGCGCTGAAGTCGACGATGCCCGGCGTGAAGGGCTGCACCTGCAGTTCGGCGGCGCAGAAGCTGGTGGACAGCGCCCGCCCCCGCACGGAGAGTTCGCCGCCGGCGCTCTGCCCGGGTGTCTGGGGGCCCGGCGTGCGGCGGTGCGACTGGCCGGGCAGGGCGCGTGGCACATGGTCGCTCACAAAGGTGCCGCTGCCCACCCGGCTGCTCAGGTAGCCCTCGACCGTGAGCTGGTTGATGGCGGCCACCACCGTGTTGCGCGAGAGGTTCAGGTCGTGCGCCAGGTCGCGGCTCGACGCCAGCCGTTCGCCGGGGCCGAGCATGCCGTCGAGCATGGCCCGGCGCAGCGCCTCGTACAGCTGGCGGTGCAGCGGCAGGGCGTCTTGGGCGCCCAGGCGGGTCATTTCACTGAGCAGGAATTCGGACAGCATGGCAAGTGGCACCAGCGGATGGCTTTAAATGGTTCTGATTGTGAGCCAATTCGCGCGGCAGAATGGACACCCATCAATGGAGATGCCATGAATACCACCCCATGCATGGTCTGGCTGCCCGCTGACCACCGGCTCATGGGCGACCACGGCCACCAGATGCCTTTTCTGGTGCTGGGCGACAAATACGCCCGCGCCGTGAAGCTGGGCGCGCAGGCACAGCCGGTGATGTTCCCGCTGGCCGACACCGGGCAGATCAGCGAGCTGCTGGCGCTGGTGGACGGCGTGATGCTCACCGGCTCGCCGTCCAACGTGCATCCCTCGCACTTCCAGGAAGAGGTGGCCGACGCCAGCCTGCCGCTGGACGCCGAGCGCGACCTGCTCACGCTGGCGCTGGTGAAAGCCTGCGTGCACGAAGGGGTGCCGCTGCTGGGCATCTGCCGTGGTTTCCAGGAAATCAACGTGGCGCTGGGTGGCACGCTGCACCAGCGCGTGCAGGAAGTGCCCGGCCTGGCCGACCACCGCGAGCCCAAGACCGCGCCGTTTGACGAACAGTACGCGCCGCGCCACCCGATCAGCCTGGCACCCGGCAGCGTGTTCGAAACCTGGGCCGGCGGACCGCAGGCCATGGTGAATTCGCTGCATGGACAGGGCATCAACCGCCTGGCCAGTGGCCTGGAGCCGCTGGCCCACGCGCCCGACGGCCTGGTGGAAGCCTTTGGCGTGAAAGGCGCGCACACCTTTGCTTATGCGGTGCAGTGGCACCCCGAGTGGCGCTGCACCGAGACGCCTTTTTACGCCGCCATTTTTGAAGAGTTTGGCCGCGCCTGCCGTTCGCGCCACAGCCTGCGCCTGCAGGCCGCCGACCTCAACCGCAGCCGCGCCAGCAGCGGCGCCTGATCCCCTTTCTTTCGACCCGGCAACACAACAACCCAGCAAGGACACCGGCCCATGAGTGCTACGCCCAAAGTCACTACCTTCAACGACCTCGAAAACTGGCTCAACGAGCGCCGCGTCACCGAGGTGGAATGCCTCGTGCCCGACCTGACCGGCGTGGCACGCGGCAAGATCCTGCCGCGCGGCAAGTTCACCGAAGACCGCGGCATGCGCCTGCCCCAGGCCATCGTCGGCATGGGCGTGACGGGCGAGTTCCCCGAGAGCGGGCCCTACTACGACGTGATCGACCCGACCGACCGCGACATGCAGCTGCGCCCCGACCCGACCACGGTGCGCATCGTGCCCTGGGCCACCGACCCCACGGCGCAGGTGATCCACGACTGCTTCGACCACGCAGGCAAGCTGGTGCCTTTTGCGCCGCGCAGCGTGCTGCGCAAGATCTGCGACCTGTACGACGCCGAGGGCTGGGACCCGGTGGTGGCACCCGAGCTGGAGTTCTACCTGACGGCCCGCAACACCGACCCGAACACGCTGCTGAAGCCGCCGATCGGCCGCAGCGGCCGCGCTGAAACCTCGCGCCAGGCCTACAGCATCGACGCGGTGAACGAGTTCGACCCGCTGTTCGAAGAGATCTACGACTACTGCGACAAGATGCAGCTCAACGTGGACACGCTGATCCACGAAGTGGGCGCCGGGCAGATGGAGATCAACTTCTTTCACGCCCACCCGCTGGGGCTGGCCGACGAGGTGTTCTTCTTCAAGCGCTCCGTGCGCGAAGCCGCGCTGCGCCACGACATGTACGCCACCTTCATGGCCAAGCCCATCGCCGGCGAGCCCGGCAGCGCCATGCACGTGCACCAGAGCATCGTGGACAAGGCCACGGGCAAGAACATCTTCAGCAACCCCGACGGCTCGGCCTCCGAGGCCTTCTACCACTACATCGGCGGCCTGCAGCGCTACATACCGGCGGCCATGGTGCTGGTGGCACCTTACGTGAACAGCTACCGGCGGCTCTCCCGCCACACGGCCGCGCCCATCAACATCGAATGGGGCCACGACAACCGCACGGTGGGCATCCGCTCGCCCATTTCCAGCCCCGCGGCACGCCGCGTGGAGAACCGCGTGATCGGTGCCGACGCCAACCCTTATGTGGCCATGGCCATGACGCTGGCCTGCGGCTACCTGGGCATGAAGAACAAGATCAAGCCCAAGCCCGAGATGAAGGGCGACGCCTACCTGGCGCCGTACTCGCTGCCGCGCTCGCTGGGCGAGGCACTCGACTGGCTGCGCCGCGAGACCGACCTGCACGACATCCTGGGCAAGGAATTCATCACGATCTACACCGAGATCAAGGAACTCGAGTTCGACGAGTTCATGAAGGTGATCTCGCCTTGGGAGCGTGAGCATCTGCTGTTGCATGTTTGATCCACCCCCGCGCCGCACCTGCGGTGCGTCACCCCCTCAAGGGGGCACACCCTGCGGCCCGGCAAAGCCGGTTCCGCGGGTGTACTGAATCTGCTTCCCCTCTTTCGGAGATTGCCTGTGAACACCTCGACCCTGATTGCTCCGCCCGCACTCGTTCGCCGTGCCGAGCAGCACGACACCCAGGCCATTCAGGCGCTGGACAGTGCGCATTTCATGCATCCGTTCACCGACCACGACGGACTGGCGGGCAAGGGGGCGCGGGTGATCACGCGGGCGGACAACATCTATGTGTGGGATTCGGAAGGGCACAAGATCCTGGACGCGATGAGCGGGCTGTGGTGTGTGAACGCGGGCTACGGGCGCAAGGAGCTGGCGGACGCGGCGTACCAGCAGATGATGACGCTGCCGTTCTACAACAGCTTCTTCAACACCACCAACGTGCCGGCCGTGCAGCTGGCGACCAAGCTGGCCTCGCTGGCGCCGAAGGTGGCGGGCTGGGGTTTCGAGCATGTGTTCTTCAGCAGCAGTGGCAGCGAGAGCAACGACACGAACGTGCGCATGGTGCGCCGCTACTGGGACCTGCTGGGCCAGCCGCAGCGCAAGGTGATCATCAGCCGGCAGAACGCGTACCACGGCTCCACCATGGCCGGTGCGTCGCTGGGTGGCATGAGCGGCATGCACGCCCAGGGCGACCTGCCGATTCCGAACATCACGCACATCGAGCAGCCCTACTTTCTGGAAAACGCGCGCCCTGGCGAGAGCCGGGCCGACTTTGGCCGGCGCGCCGCCGGCTGGCTGGAGGCCGAGATCCTGGCGATTGGTCCGGAAAAGGTAGCCGCCTTCATTGCCGAGCCGGTGCAGGGCGCGGGCGGCGTGATCATCCCGCCCGAGACCTACTGGCCCGAGATCCAGCGCATCGTCGACCAGTACGGCATCCTGCTGATCTCCGATGAGGTGATCTGCGCCTTTGGCCGCCTGGGCCACTGGTTCGCTTATGAAAAGTTCGGCTACCGGCCTGACCTGGTGACCTTTGCCAAGGGCGTGACCAGCGGCTACATCCCGCTGGGCGGTGTGATGGTGGGTGGGCGCGTGGCCCAGGTGCTGATCGAGCAGGGTGGCGAGTTCAACCACGGCTATACCTACAGCGGCCACCCGGTGGCCTGCGCGGTGGCGCTGGCCAACATCGAGCTGATGGAGCGCGAGCAGCTGGTGGAGCGCGTGCGCGACGACACCGGCCCCTACCTGGCCCAGCGTTTTGCCGAACTCAACGAGCACCCGCTGGTGATGGAAGCCGAGACCTGCGGGCTGGTGGCCGGCCTGGTGCTGGTGAAGAACAAGGCGACGCGGCAGATGTTCGACGCGGACCTGGCCGTGGGCATGATCTGCCGCGGCCACTGCTTCCGCAACGGCCTGATCATGCGCGCCGTGGGCGACCGGATGATCATCGCGCCGCCGCTGGTGATGACCCGCGCGCAGATCGACGAGATGATGGATCTCATCCGCCGCTGCCTCGACGCCACGCTGGACGACCTGCGGGCCGATGGCCAGCTGGCATGAATAGAATGGTGGTTTTTCCGATTCCATGCCCCATTCTGGGGACGGATGTGGTCTGCTAATTGCTTGCCTCATCGGCAAGCGGCGGCCCTGCCGGACTCCCGGGTTGACCGGTCTCATCCACTTTTCAGGAGTGTTGTTCACCATGAAGAAGCAAGTTCTGGTTCTGGCCATTTCGGCTGTGTTGCTGGCCGCCTGCGGCAAGAAAGAGGAGCCCGTGGCAGCACCCGCCGCGCCTGCGCCGGCCGCGGCCCCCGCTGCGGCTGCCGGCCCGGTGCTGGACGATGAGAAGGTCCTGAACATCTACAACTGGCCCGACTACATCACCGAAACCATGATTGCCGACTTCGAGAAGGAGTTCGGCATCAAGGTGAACTACGACACCTTCGAGAACAACGAGGCCCTGCACGCCAAGCTGGTGGCCGGCAATTCCGGTTACGACATCGTGGTGCCCACCGCCGGCTTCGGCAAGAAGCAGATCGATGGCGGCCTGTACCAGCCGATCGACCGCAGCAAGATCCCCAACTACGCCAACCTGGACCCCGAGTTCATGGAAAAGATCGCCGGCGTGGACCCCGAGAACAAGCACTTCGTGCCCTGGGGCTGGGGCTTCACGACCGTGGGCATCAACAAGCAGAAGGTCGAGAAGGCGCTGGGCGGCATGCCCATGCCCGAGAACGCCTGGGACCTGGTGTTCAAGCCCGAGTACTCGAGCAAGCTGCGCTCGTGCGGCATCATCTACCTGGATTCGCCCAGCGAGATCCTGCCGCTGGCCCTGCACTACGTGGGCAAGCCGGCCTACAGCGAGAACCCCGAAGACTTCAAGGCCGCCGGCGAGATGCTCGCCAAGGTGCGCAAGGACATCCGCCTGTTCTCGAGCACCATGATCGACGACATCGCCGGCGGCAAGGGCTGCGCCTTCGTGGGCTGGTCGGGTGACATCAACATCGCCGCCGACCGCGTGAAGGAAACCGGTGGCCAGGACGAGATCGTGCCCCTGCTGCCCACCGGCGGCGGTCTGGTGTTCATCGACACCATGGCGATCCCGAAGGACGCCAAGCGCGTGAACAATGCGCACGCGTTCATCGACTTCTTCCTGCGTGCCGAAAACGGTGCTGCCATGGCCAACGAGATGAACTACCCCACCGGCAACAAGGCCGCGCTGCCCATGATCAAGGACGAGGTCAAGGACAACAAGACCATCTTCCTGAGCGATGAAGACACGGCGCGCCTGATCCCCACGGGCGGCTTCTCCACCGAGATCAGCAGCGTGCTCAACGCCACCTACAACACCTTCAAGCGCGGCCGGTAAAACCGGCGCCTGAAGCAGGCACGGGGCTGTTCGTCTGTAGGCGCAACAGCCCTTTTTCTTTGTCTGACGATCCATCCACCACGCACGGGACCTTCCCATGGCTGACAACGACGGTTTCCTGGTCACCGAAAAGCTGGTCAAGCGCTTTGACGAGGCGCTGGCTGTCGACGAGGTGTCGCTCTCCATCGGCAAGGGCGAAATCTTCGCGCTGCTGGGCAGCTCGGGCTGTGGCAAGTCCACCCTGCTGCGCATGCTGGCCGGCTTCGAGAAGCCCACCTCGGGGCGCATCCTGCTGGGGGGGCAGAACGTGGCGGCCATGCCGCCCTACGAGCGGCCGGTGAACATGATGTTCCAGAGCTATGCGCTGTTCCCGCACCTGAACATCTGGGAGAACGTGGCCTTTGGCCTGAAGCGCGAGGGCCTGCCCAAGGCCGAGGTCCGCCAGCGCACCGACGAGATGCTGGCCCTGGTGCAGCTCACGCCCTACGCCCAGCGCAAGCCGCACCAGCTCTCGGGCGGGCAGCAGCAGCGCGTGGCGCTGGCCCGCAGCCTGGCCAAGCGGCCCAAGCTGCTGCTGCTGGACGAACCCCTGGGCGCGCTGGACAAGAAGCTGCGCGAGCAGACGCAGTTCGAGCTGGTCAACATCATCGAGAAGGTGGGCGTGACCGTGGTGATGGTCACGCACGACCAGGAAGAGGCCATGACCATGGCCAGCCGCATCGCCATCATGAGCAAGGGCCGCGTGCTGCAAGTGGGCACGCCCAAGCAGATCTACGAGTACCCGGCCAACCGGTTCGTGGCCGACTTCATCGGCAACGTCAACCTGTTCGATGGCAAGCTGGTGGTGGACCAGCCCGACCACTGCGCGGTGGACACGTCCATCGGCCGCGTGCAGGTAGGCCACGGCATCAGCGGCACGCTGGACATGCCGGTTTCGGTGGCCGTGCGGCCCGAAAAGATCGACATCGCCAAGGAGCGCCCCGCCGGGGTGGACCACAACCTGTTCACCGGCCGGGTCAAGGAAATCGCGTACTTCGGCTCCTACAACACCTTCATCGTCGTCACGCCGCAGGGCCACAAGGTCAAGATCACCGAGCCCAACGGATCGCGGCACGGCTTGCTGGACATCACCTGGGAAGACGACGTGTTCTTCTGGTGGGATGACCGGGATGCTGTGGTGTTAAGGGATTAACCCCCGCGCCGCCTTCGGCGTCACCCCCTTGAAGGGGGCGATGCGAGTGGCCCGGCGGAGCCGGTTCCACCGCATCCTGAGTTCCAGTCCCTTCCCGGCCACATTTTTTCGTTAAGGAGCAGGACGTGTCTTCTTCCTCTCTACCGGTTCCAGGCAAGCGGTTCGTCATTGGCGTGCCGTACGCCTGGCTGCTGGTCTTTTTCTTCCTGCCTTTCCTGATCCTGCTGTACATCAGCTTCGTGGATATGGGCAGCGACATCCACCCGTTCAAGCCGCTGTGGGACCCGGACACCGGGGTGCTCAAGCTCAAGTACGAGAACTACCTGTCCATTTTCCGGGCCGGTGAGGGCGCGCCGCTCTTCAAGACGCTCTACATCGACGCCTACCTGCGCTCCATCTGGTACGCGCTGCTCACCGCGCTGCTGTGCCTGGTGGTGGGCTACCCGTTTGCGTATTTCATTGCCCGTTCGCCGGCCAGTGTGCGCCCGGCGCTGCTGCTGATGGTGATGCTGCCGTTCTGGACGTCCTTCCTGCTGCGCGTGTACGCCTGGAAGGGCCTGCTGTCGGACAACGGGGTCATCAACCGCTTCATGATGGCGGTGGGGCTGACGGCCGAGCCGGTGCAGATGCTCTACACCAACGTGTCCATGCTGGTGGGCATGACCTATGTGTACCTGCCCTTCATGGTGCTGCCGCTCTACGCCACCCTGGTGAAGATGGACTTTCGCCTGCTGGAGGCCGCCTACGACCTCGGCGCCCCGCCCTTCAAGGCCTTCTGGCTCATCACCGTGCCGCTGTCGCGCGCCGGCATCATCGCCGGCTTCATGCTGGTGTTCATTCCCAGCGTGGGCGAGTTCGTGATTCCTTCGCTGCTGGGCGGCCCCGAGAACGTGATGATCGGCCGCGTGGTCTGGGACGAGATGTTCACCGCCAACGACTGGCCGAGGGCCACGGCGCTGGCGGTGTCGATGATCGCGCTGATCGTCATTCCGCTGGCCATCTACTACCACTACACCGCAGAGGACAAGTGACCCCCCCGCGCCGCTTCGCGTCACCCCCCAGGGGGCGATGCGAGTGGCCCGGCAGAGCCGGTTCCACCGCATCCTCGCAAAGGACACGTCGGACCTCACAGGTATTTGGCAAAGGATAGGCAATGAAGCATCTTCTCGAAAAACACTTCGGCAAGGCCTGGATGGCGCTGGTGTTCGCCTTCCTGTACCTGCCGCTGCTGTTCATGATCGTGTTCAGCTTCAACAGCACGCGGCAGGACGCCCGCTTCACCGGCTTTTCGACCCGCTGGTACGAGGCCCTGCTCAACGACACCAAGATCATCGATGGCTTCTGGCTGTCGCTGAAGGTGGCCACGGTCACCGGGCTGCTGTCGGCCACGCTGGCCACGTTTGCCGCCTTCGTGCTGGTGCGCTACCGCAAGTTCCTCGGCCGCACGGTGTTCTCGGGCATGGTCAACGCGCCGCTGGTG
This sequence comes from Hydrogenophaga sp., assembly GCA_030682835.1. GTDB lineage: Bacteria > Pseudomonadota > Gammaproteobacteria > Burkholderiales > Burkholderiaceae_C > Hydrogenophaga. The sequence goes on from JAUXNG010000033.1 coordinate 49,666, forward strand.
ATGCCCGAGGTGATCATCGGCCTGTCGCTGCTGCTGCTGTTCGTGGGTGCCCAGAACGCCTTTGGCTGGCCGCAGCGCGGCATGCTCACCATCATCCTGGGCCACACCCTGCTGGGCATGGCCTACGGCATGGTGGTGATCCAGAGCCGCCTGCTGGAGATGGACCGCTCCATCGAGGAGGCCGCGATGGACCTGGGGGCCCGCCCGCACCAGGTGTTCTTCCTGGTGACGCTGCCCAACATCTTCCAGGCCATTCTGGCGGCCTTCCTGCTGGCCTTCACGCTGAGCTTCGATGACGTGGTGATTTCCGAATTCCTGTCCGGGCCGGGTGTGAACACGCTACCGCAGGTGATCTTCGGCTACGCGCGGCGCGGCATCAACCCGACCATCTACGCCGCAGCCACCATCCTCATCACGACCGTGACCATCGTCATCGTCAGCTATGCGGTGTGGGTGGCGCGCTCCACGCGCCGGCGCGAACGCGAGATCGCGGCGGCGGCCCGCGCCGAGCAGACCGCCCTGGCATCGGCCTGAGGACCGCCTTCGTCCCCGCCGCCGGCGGGGTCATTCGGCCTTGGGCGGGTAGGCACGCGGGAGCGGGGCACACTGGGTTTTGACCGCTTTCTGCCCCCACGCCCGTGAAACCCACCGATCCCACCCCTTCCGCCGCCGAGCCCGCGCTCGGTTTTGACAACACCTACGCCCGGGAACTGGGCGGTCTCTATGCCGCCTGGCAGCCAGCCCAGGTGCCCGCGCCCGTGCTGCTGCGCTTCAACCATGCACTGGCCGACGAACTGGGGTGGCCCGCCGATGTGCTGGCCGGGCCCGCCGGGGCGGACTGGTTCGGCGGCAAGCGCCTGCTGCCCGGCGCCGAACCACTGGCGCAGGCGTATGCCGGCCACCAGTTTGGCGGGTATTCGCCGCAGCTGGGCGACGGGCGCGCCCTGCTGCTGGGCGAGGTGATGGACCGCCACGACCAGCGGCGCGACGTTGCGTTCAAAGGTTCCGGCCGCACGCCTTTTTCGCGCGGCGGCGACGGCAAGGCCGCGCTCGGCCCGGTGCTGCGCGAGTACCTGATCGGCGAGGCCATGCACGCGCTCGGCATTCCGACCACGCGAGCACTGGCCGCGGTGGCCACCGGGGAGTCGGTCCGGCGTGAAGCCGGCGCCCTGCCGGGCGCGGTGCTCACCCGTGTGGCCGCCAGCCACCTGCGCGTGGGCACCTTCCAGTGGGCCTCGGCCAGCGCCGACCCGGACCTGCTGCGTCGTCTGGCGGACTACAGCATCGCGAGACACGATCCCGAGCTCAGCGGGCAGCCCGGTCGCTACCTGGGCCTGCTGGAAGCGGTGGGGAAGCGGCAGGCCGCGCTGGTGGCGCGCTGGATGGGCGTGGGCTTCATCCACGGCGTGATGAACACCGACAACATGACCATCTCGGGCGAGACCATCGACTACGGCCCCTGCGCCTTCATGGACGCCTACGACCCTGCCACCGTGTTCAGTTCCATCGACCGCAACGGCCGCTACGCCTACGGCAACCAGCCGCACATGGCGCGCTGGAACCTGGCCCGGCTGGCCGAGGCGCTGCTGCCGCTGATGGTGCAGACGCCGGACGCCGAGGACCAGGTGCAGGCCGCCATTGCTGAGGCCACCGCGGTGATCGACGCCTTCCCCGGCTGGTACCAGGCGGCCTGGCTGGGCGTCATGCGGGCCAAGCTCGGCCTTGAGGGCGAGGAGGCTGGCGATGAGGCCCTGGCCCAGGACTGGCTGGCCTTGCTGGCCGAGCAGTCGGCCGACTTCACCTTGTCTTTTCGCCGGCTGGCCGACGTGGCCGATCACCCGCCACCGCAAGAGGCGGCATCTGCCCTCGGGCTGGCGCCTGGTGGCGCCTGGGCCGACTGGTGGGCGCGCTGGATGCGGCGCACCGGGCTGGCTGATGCGCCCCGCCCGGCGCTGGCGGCGACCCTGCGGGCGGTCAATCCCCGCTTCGTTCCGCGCAACCTGCGGGTGGAGGAGGCGCTGGACGCCGCCACCGAGAGCGGCGACCTGGCGCCCTTCGAGCGCCTGCTGGCCGTGCTGCAGCGTCCCTTTGACGAACAGCCGGACGCAGCGGCCTACGCCGAGCCGCCGGCGCCGGCCCAGATGGCGGGCTACCGCACCTTCTGCGGCACCTGAACCGCGCGCGCAATGGATGGCTGGGCGGTGGGGCAAGTGGATGCCTCACAGGCCCGGAAACCGTCGTAGCATGGTGCCATTAAGAACTCTGGACGACCTGAAAGCCACCATGACCGAGACCCCTATGCCCACATTCGACGGCCGCGCCCTGATCAATGGCGAGCGTGTCGCCGCCCGCGACGGCCAGACCTTCGACTGCATCTCTCCGGTGGACGGCCGCGTGCTCACGCAGGTGGCGCGCTGCGCCGGGGCCGATGTGGACACCGCGGTGAGCGCAGCCCGCGCGGCCTTTGAAGACCGCCGCTGGGTGGGCAAGGCGCCGGCGCAGCGCAAGCGCATCATGATCCGCTTCGCCGAGCTGATCCAGGCCAACGCCGATGCGCTGGCGCTGACCGAAGCGCTCGACATGGGCAAGCCCATCAAGTACGCCAAGGGCGTGGACGTGAACAGCGCGGCCAACTGCATCCGCTGGTACGGCGAGGCGGTGGACAAGATCTACGACGAGATCGCGCCCACGCCACAGACCGCGCTGGCTCTGATCACCCGCGAACCGGTGGGCGTGGTCGGCGTGATCGTGCCCTGGAACTACCCCATGATCATGGCGGCCTGGAAGATCGCGCCGGCGCTGGCCGTGGGCAACTCGGTGGTGCTCAAGCCCTCCGAGAAAAGCCCGCTGACCGCGCTGCGCCTGGCCGAGCTGGCGCTGGAGGCCGGCATTCCGCCCGGCGTGTTCAACGTGGTGCCCGGCTACGGCCCCGAGGCCGGCAGCCCGCTGGCGCTGCACATGGACGTGGACTGCATCGCCTTCACCGGCAGCACGCGCGTGGGCAAGCAGATCCATGTGATGGCCGGGCAGAGCAACCTCAAACGGGCCTGGACCGAGCTGGGCGGCAAGTCGCCCAACATCGTGTTCGCCGACTGCCCCGACCTGGACAAGGCCGTGGACGCGGCGGTGGGCAGCATCTTCTTCAACCAGGGCGAGAGCTGCAACGCACCCTCGCGCCTGTTTGTCGAGGCCAGCATCAAGGAGGCCTTTCTGGAAAAGGCGCTCGCCAAGGTGCCCGGTTACCAGCCGGGCAACCCGCTGGACCGCAACACGGTGATGGGCGCCATCGTCGACGAAACGCAGCTCTCGACCGTGCTGCGCTACATCGAATCGGGCAAGAGCGAAGGCGCGAAGCTGCTGGCCGGCGGCGAACGGGTGTCGCCCGTGGCAGGCGGCTGCTATGTGCAGCCGACCATCTTCGACGGCGTGACCAACGACATGACGATCGCGCGCGAGGAAATCTTCGGCCCGGTGCTCTCGGTGCTGAGCTTCAGCGACGCGGCCGATGTGGTGCGTCAGGCCAACAGCAACGTCTACGGCCTGCAGGCGGCGGTGTGGACGCGCGACATCAACAAGGCGCACGGTGTGGCGCGTGCGCTGCGGGCCGGCACGGTGCACGTGAATTCCTACGACGAGGACGACATCACCGTGCCCTTCGGCGGCTTCAAGCAAAGCGGGGTGGGGCGCGACAAGTCGCTGCACGCCTTCGACAAGTACACCGAGACCAAGACCACCTGGATCCGCATCGACTCGCCGGTGTGATCGGGGGCCGGGCGGGGGTGGCTGCGGATTGGGGATAATCCACAGCCTTGAGCACCCCCACCCCCCACAAAACCTGGATCAAGACGGCCGAGCGGCCCTTGCGCAGCGCGCGCAAGTCGCTCGGTGTCTGGCTGTTCGCCCATTTCATCGGCGTGCCGGTGCCGTGGCACGCGGTGCGGCAGACCGACGGGCAGGCCCTGCTGGCCTTTGAACACGAGCGGCTGCAGGCCCTGCTGGCGGCGGGCGAGCGGGTTCCGCCGGTGCTCGCCTTCGACGGCCAGCGCCTGGAAACCGGCGACATCGGCGCCACGCTGGACCACTGGCTGCACCGCACGCCCGACACCGGGCGCCTGGCGCTGATGTGCGCGGCCAGTGCCGACCTGGCGGCGTTTCACGCCCGGGGCCAATGGCACGGCGGCGCGCAGGCGCGCAACCTCACCTGGGACGGCGAGCAGTTCGCCCGGCTCGATTTTGAAGAGCGCCTGCTGCCCGGCATGGCCTTGCCCACGGTGCAGATCTACGATGCGCTGCAGCTGGTGCTGTCGCTGGCGCGCCATCTGCAACCGCTCGGCCCGCAGGCGGTGCGCGCGGTGCTGGAGGCCTACGCGGTGGCCGCCGCCCAGGCCGCCAGCGACGCCGGCCCGGCATCTGCCACGCAGGCCCCCGACCTGCGCGCCTTCATCGCCCGGCTGCTGCCGCGCCTGCAGTGGGTGTCGCGCCTGGCCACCTGGTCGGACCGGCTCGACGGCTCGCGCGAACTCATGCGGCTGCGCACCGTGCTCGACGGCATGGCGGCCTTCGCGCAGGCGCGCTGAAGCCGCGGGCGGTTCGCGCGCCCTCAGCCGCTCAGATCTTGTAAGACGGGTCCATCCGCTCCACCTTGCGCAGCAGGGCGGGCCAGGCGATCTGCGCGCCCTGGCCCGCGGTGGCGATGCGCATCACGTCGGCCATGCCGGCGAGGATGGCCGGGTTCACCTGCGTCAGCTCAGCGCCTCCGGCGAGCGCGTCAATCTGGATGCGGCAGGTGGCCTCCAGCGTGTACATCGACAGGAAGGCGTCGGCAATGGTGCGGCCCACGGTCAGCATGCCGTGGTTGCGCAGCACGAGGTAATTGGCCTTGCCCAGGTCGGCCTGCAGGCGCGGCTTCTCGTCGGGGCGGAAGGCCACGCCTTCGTAGTCGTGGTACGCCAGCGAGGCCAGCACGAAGGTGCTCTGCTGGCTGATGGGCAGGATGCCGTGTTTTTGCGCGCTCACGCCCACGCCGGCGCGGGTGTGGGTGTGCAGCACACAGCCCGCCTCAGGGCGCGCTTCATGCACCGCGCTGTGGATCACGAAGCCGGCCGGGTTGACCGGGAAGGGGGTGTCGTGCAGCTTGTTGCAGGCGGCGTCCACCTTCACCAGGCTGGACGCCGTGATCTCGTCGAACATCAGCCCGTCGGGGTTGATGAGGAACAGGTGTTCGCCACCGGTGACGCTGTCGGGCAGTTTGGCACTGATGTGGGTGAACACCAGGTCGGCCCAGCCATAGGCCGCCACCAGCCGGTAGCAGGCCGCGAGGTCGCAGCGCAGCGCCCATTCTTCGGCACTGACGCTGTCTTGAAGCGAAGGGATGTTGAGCATGCCGTGTCTCCTGCGCCGCGTCGGGATGCGCGGCTGTGTCGACATGGTCGCGCGCAGAGGTCAGGCGGGCTGTCGCAGGATGGACAAGTGCCGAAGCGGCAGGCGCTACGCCCCCTCTCCGGCGCGAGGGGTTTCAAGCCCAGGATGCCGCGGAACTGGCTTGTATGGTTGAGGGTGTTGGGGTGGAGGGTCTGAACTACCGGCTTTCGGCATAGACCGACTGGCGAAGATAGCCCCCACCCCGCCTTCCAGCGTCGATAAGGAACTGAGCGGCACCCACAGCGCCGATCTTTGAGCAAGCCAACGCGGCTGGCGGGAATATCCACCCCAACATTCATCATTCTTTCTTGGAGGAGTCTTCCATGCAAGTACCCATGATGTTTGTCGGTGCCGACGTGGCCAAAGCCGAACTGGTGGTAGCTGTCCATGGTCAGGCGCAGTGCCGCAGTCTTGCGAACGATATCCACGCCATCAGCGCCTGGCTGCGTGAGCTGCCAGCTCACACCTGTCTGGCCATGGAGTCCACCGGGCGCTATCACCAGTTGCTGGCCCAGCTCGCCAGCGCCGCCGGCCTGCAGGTCTACGTGCTCAATGCCCGGGACGTTCACTTCTACGCCAAGGCCTTGGGCGCACGCGCCAAGACCGATCGGGTTGATGCACACATCATTGCCCGCTACCTGGCTGAGCAGCACAGCCGCTTGCGCCCGTGGCGTGCGCCCAGCGTGCTGCTCGGCCAGGTGCAGCAGCTGCTGGGACAACGCTGGACAATCGTGACCAAGCGCACCGCGCTGCGCGAGTCCTTGCACGGCAGTGACACCACCATTGCCAGTGCAGTGACCCAGCTCGATGAGGCCTTTACCGCGCTGCTCACGGCCATTGACCGCCGCATCGCCGAGTTGCTGGATACCGAGGAGCTGTTGAGTCACCAGCGCAAGTTGCTGCAGAGCATCGTGGGGGTGGGGCCGCAGACCAGTGCGCTGCTCACCAGCTTGCTCGCGCAGCTGGAATTCGCGAGTGCCGATGCCTTGGTGGCCTACAGCGGCCTGGACCCGCGCGCGTGTGACTCGGGTCGAAGCAGGGGGCGCAGGCGGCTGTCCAAGAGAGGGCAGCCGGCGCTCAGGCGGCAGATGTATCTGGCGGCGATGTCGGCTTGTCACACGAAGACCTTCAAGACGACGTACCGCAAGCTGCGGGACCGCGGCCTCCAAACGACGGAGGCTTTGGTGGTTTTGGCGCGCAAGCTGTTGCACATTGCCTTTGCGGTGTGGCGCACGGGCAAGCCCTTTGACCCCTCGCGGGTGACCGCCTGCGCTTGACACAAAGCATAGAACCTTTGCCAGGCCGCAGGCATCGCCCCTAGGGGGATGACGCCGCAGGCGGCGCGGGGGTGTCAATTCCCGCGGCGCGGGGGGTTACTTGGTCCTGCAGGTATTGAAGCCCAGCAGCGCGTAGGGCGGGCACCAGCCCATCAGGCCCGTGAGCAGCGGCACGACGCCGATGTATCCCCAGAGGCCTACGGTTCCCGTGGCGGCGGCCGCGATGAGGGCGAGGCCGGCGACGATGCGCAGGGTGCGGTCGATGCCGCCAACGTTCTTGGTCATGTGAATGCTCCAGTTCATAACGGGTGTGCGCCCGATCCCGGGAGCGGTGGGCGGGATTGCCGGATACCGCGGGGAGTGCTCGTATTGAACCCGCTGGGGCGCCGGCGGTATGTGACCTGAGTCACAAAGCATTCGCCCTCGCTGAGGGGCATCGTGCTGTCAGCGGTGCGTGGAACTGGCCAGCAGGCGCAGCGCGGCGCTGTCGCGAATGGTGATGCATTCGCGCGAGAGCTCCACCAGCCCGTCGCGTTCGAAGCGGTGCAGCAGGCGCGTGACGATCTCGCGCACGGTGCCCAGCTCATCGGCCAGCGCCTGGTGGGTGGCGCGCACCTGCTGGCCATGGCCGAGCAGCGTGCCGGCGAGCCGGCTGTCCAGGCGCTGGAACGCGATGGCCTCGATCAGCGCCGTGAGGTCGGCCATGCGCGTGGCGAACAGGCCGAGCACGAAGCCGCGGAAGGTCGGGTCGGCCAGGGCCGCCTGGAAGTCGGGTGGCGACAGCAGGCTCAGGCGGGTGGCGGTGGTGGCCACACCGCGCGCGCTCAGGGGTTGTCCGGCAAACAGGCCGGCCGACGACACCAGGCACATTTCGCCCGGCAGCACCCGGTAGAGCTCCAGTTCCCGCCCGTTGGCCGCGCTGCGGGACACGCGCACCTCGCCGCTCATCACCAGCGGAAAACCCTGGCAGGGGTCGTTTTCGCGGAACAGGACGGTACCGGGCGGCACATCCATCACCGGCAGGCCGGGCAACAGCGCCTGCAGGCCCGACAGGCCGGGGTACAGCTGGAGCAGGGCGAGAGCGGGCTGGGCGTCCATGGCTGGCATTGTAGGGCGCCGCACCCGTGTGGCTGCTGATCCGAATGAGCGGGCTTGGTTCATTCGATTTTTTCGAATGAAAGCTTCAAGCCCTTTCACATGGATGGCCGCGTGCCATCCCTACACTTTCGCCATGTCATCTTCCGCGCTGCCTCGGCAGATATCTTTGCGTTATCACCCGGTGGCCATCGTGCTCCATTGGGTGCTCGGGCTTGCCCTGATCGGGATGTTCGCCGTCGGTCTCTACATGACCGGCTTGCCGTTCTCGCCCGAGCGACTGAAGCTCTACAACTGGCACAAGTGGGCCGGCGTGGTGGTGCTGAGTCTGTCGTTCCTGCGCCTGATGTGGCGCCTGACGCACCGCCCCCCGGCACTGCCCATGGCGGTGGAGGCAGCCATGCCCGCCTGGCAGCGCACCGCCCACCACGCCACCCATGTCGGCCTGTACGCGCTCTTCTTTGCGGTGCCTCTGCTGGGCTGGGCCTACAGCTCAGCGGCGGGCTTTCCCATCGTGCTGTTCGGCGTCTGGCCCTTGCCCGACTTCGTGCCCGTGAACGAGTCGCTGGCCGACGTTCTCAAACCGCTGCACCAGTGGGGCGCGTATGCCATGGCGGCGCTGGTGGTGCTGCACGTGGCCGGCGCCCTCAAGCACCAGTTTATCGAGCGCGACGGCCTGCTCCGCCGCATGGCCTTCGGCCGCCCCTGATTCTTCGTTAGGAATGTCTTCATGAAATCCGCTGTTGTGTCCCTGTGTCTGCTGGCCGCCAGTACCGCCCCCCTGCTGGCCCAGGCCCAGCAGGCCATCGTGCCGGCCCAGAGCGAGATCGCGTTTGTGAGCCGCCAGATGGGTGTGCCGGTCGAAGGCAAGTTCAAGTCGTTCAGCGCCCAGGTGGCGTTTGACCCGGCCCAGCTGGCCACCAGCCGCATCACGTTCACGGTGGACACCGGCAGCGCCGACATCAGCCGCGAAGCCAACGCCGAACTCCCCAAGCCCACCTGGTTCAACGTGGCAGCTTTTCCTCAGGCCACCTTCACGTCCAGCAGCATCAAGCGTGTGGACGCCACCCGCTATGAAGTGGCTGGCAAGCTGGCCATCAAGGGCGTCAGCAGCGACGTGGTGGTGCCCGTGACGCTGGCCCAGAACGGTGCCACCACCGTGGCCTCGGGCGCCTTCCCCATCAAGCGCCTCACCTTCCGCATCGGCGAGAAGGAGTGGGCCGACACCTCGATGGTGGCGGACGAGGTGCAGGTGAAGTTCAAGATCGCCTTGTCCGGCGTCCCCAGGCTCTGACCCGTTTTCCCGTTCTGATCTTTCCGTTTCTTTCGTTTTTCTCTTCCTTCAATCAGGAGTCTTTCATGCGCAAATCCCTGTCCCTGCTGGCCGCTGCGGCCGTTCTGTCCACCGCCGGCTTCGCTCAGGCGGCCGACTACGCGATCGACCCGACGCACACCTTCGCCACCTTCGAGATCGGCCACTTTGGCGCGACCACGAACCGCGGCCGCTTCGACAAGAAGGAAGGCAAGATCAGCTTTGACAAGGCAGCCAAGACCGGCAGCGTGGACATCAGCTTCGACGTTGCGTCGGTGAACACCGGCACCCCCATGTTCGACAAGCACCTGCTGAGCGCCGAGATCCTGAACGCCGAGAAATTTCCCAAGGCCCGCTTTGTGTCCACCAAGTTCCAGTTCAACGGCGACAAGGTCAGCTCGGTGGACGGCAACCTGACGATCATGGGCAAGACCCAGCCCGTGACGCTCAAGGCCACCCAGTTCGCCTGCTACGACAACCCCATGGTCAAGCGCGAAGTCTGCGGTGGGGACTTTGAGGCCACCATCGACCGCACCGCCTTTGGCGCAAACTACGGCGTGAACTGGGGTTTCCCGAAGAACGTGCGTCTGGTGCTGCAGATCGAGGCCGTCAAGCAGTAATCTCCCCCCCCTGCGCCGCTGCGCGGCTTCCCCCCGGAGGGGGGACCGCACCAGCGGCCTGGCGGAGCCAGTTCCGCGGTGCGCCTGGGTTCTGGCACGCGCTTCGGAAACGCCTCGGTTTGTTTGACAAGGCCCGCTTGTGCGGGCCTTTGTCATGGGCGGGTGGCTTGTTGGAGTTGCTTGAGGAAGTGCATGGCGTGTTCGCGGGAGTCGCCGCACATCTCGGTGCTGGGCTGCAGCGAGCCGCACACGGCCGGGCGCTCTGGCTGGCCGAACAGCTGGCAGCGCAGGTCGGTGTCCAGATGCGGGCATCGCACACCCGCCGCCTTGCCTAAGGGCAGGCCAGGCATGGGGCTGCTGATCGAGGGCGCGATGCAGCAGGCCGCGCAGCCTGGGCGGCAGTTCACCCCTGGAAGCGGCGCGCAGCCCACAGCACCTGGTCGACCACGCCGTGCAGGGCCATGCGACTGGTTTCCAGGGCCAAGCCACCGTTCGGGTCGAAGGCTTCGCCGGCCTTGGCCAGTGCGAACTGACGCGGCGACACCCAGCACTGCAGGTTCATCAGCAGCGGCGTCAGGTGCGAGAGGCTGCGCAGACCGCCCAGAGCGCCGGGAGAGGCACTCATCAGCCCGACCACCTTGCCCGCGAATGGCTTAGTGCCGCTGGACCACAGGGGGTCGCCTTTGATGGGGCTGGACACCCAGTCGATGGTGTTCTTCAGCAGGGCGGTATAGCTGCCGTTGTACTCCGGCGAGCAGACGAGCCACGCTGGGTGGGCATGGAAGATTTCCTTCAGACGCACCACGTCGCGCGGGGTGCCGCCGGCTTCCAGATCGGCGTTGTACATCGGCACGTCGAAGTCGGCCAGATCCAGGCGCGTGACCTGCGCGCCCTCGGCCTCGGCCATGGCGGATGCTGCATTGGCCAGCTGACGGTTGAAGGAATGGGCGCGGGTGCTGCCCGCGAAAACGAGGAGGGGGATGGGGGTGCTCATGGCGCCATTGTGGCAGCGCGGCCCGCAGGAATCCTGCACGGAAGGTCAAGGCCGTCCCCCCGCAAGGGTGCAGGCTCAGGGGCTTGATGGGACAATACCCGCTTCGCAGGCCGGGGCCGGCCTGCCCCGTTGTTTCACGTGAAACACCTTTTGCATGGTCGGGCGCGCCGCAATGGCGACCGCCCTGGAGCGCTCTCATATGTTGTACCCACAGGAATTTGACGTCATCGTCGTCGGCGGCGGTCATGCCGGCACGGAAGCGGCGCTGGCCGCTGCGCGCATGGGCTGCACCACGCTGCTGCTCACGCACAACATCGAGACGCTGGGCCAGATGAGCTGCAACCCGAGCATCGGCGGTATCGGCAAAGGTCACTTGGTGAAGGAGGTCGACGCGCTGGGCGGCGCCATGGCGCTGGCCACGGACGAAGGTGGCATCCAGTTCCGCATCCTCAACAGCAGCAAGGGCCCAGCCGTGCGCGCCACACGCGCGCAGGCCGACCGCATCCTGTACAAGGCCGCCATCCGCCGCATGCTGGAGAACCAGCCGAACCTGTGGCTGTTCCAGCAGGCGGTGGACGATCTGATGGTGGAAGGCGACCGTGTGGCGGGCGCGGTGACGCAGGTGGGCATCCGGTTCCGCAGCCGCACGGTTGTGCTGACGGCTGGCACCTTCCTCGACGGCAAGATTCATGTGGGCCTGAACAACTACGCCGCTGGCCGGGCAGGGGACCCGCCCGCCGTGAGCCTCTCGGCACGGCTGAAAGAGCTGAAGCTGCCGCAGGGTCGCCTGAAGACGGGCACGCCGCCACGGCTGGACGGCCGCAGCATCGACTGGTCCAGATGCACCGAGCAGCCCGGCGACGGCGTGCCCGGCGGCATGAACGCCGACCGCCCGGTGCCGGTGTTCAGCTTCATGGGCGGCACCGTGGTGCACCCGCGGCAGGTGCCCTGCTGGATCACGCACACCAATCCGCAGACGCACGACATCATCCGTTCGGGCTTTGACCGCAGTCCCATGTTCACCGGGAAGATCGAAGGCGTGGGCCCGCGCTACTGCCCGAGCGTGGAAGACAAGATCAACCGCTTCGCCGACAAGGACAGCCACCAGATCTTCCTCGAGCCCGAGGGCCTGACCACGCACGAGGTCTATCCCAACGGCATCAGCACCAGCCTGCCGTTCGACATCCAGTACGCGCTGGTGCGCAGCATGCAGGGTCTGGAGAACGCACACATCCTGCGCCCGGGCTACGCCATCGAGTACGACTACTTTGACCCGCGCTCGCTGAAGAACAGCTTCGAGACCAAGCAGATCCAGGGTCTGTTCTTTGCAGGCCAGATCAACGGCACCACCGGCTATGAGGAGGCGGCCGCCCAGGGTCTGTTTGCCGGACTCAATGCCGCGCTGCAGTGCCGGGGCAAGGACGCCTGGCTGCCACGCCGGGACGAGGCCTACCTGGGCGTGCTGGTGGACGATCTCGTCACGCAGGGCGTGACCGAGCCTTACCGCATGTTCACCAGCCGGGCCGAGTTCCGCCTGCAGCTGCGCGAAGACAACGCCGACATGCGCCTGACCGAACAGGGCAGGGCGCTGGGCTTGGTGGACGATGCCCGCTGGGACGCGTTCAGCCGCAAGCGCGACGCTGTTTCACGTGAAACAGAACGCCTGAAATCCACTTGGGTGAACCCGCGCAACCTGCCGGCCAGTGAGAGCGAGCGGGTTCTGGGCAAGGCCATCGAGCATGAGCACAACCTGCTGGATCTGCTGCGCCGCCCCGGCGTGGGCTATTCCGCGCTGATGGGCATGGCCGAAGCCCGGCACGCCAGCGCCGACGTGACGCCCCAGACACTGGCCGAGCTGTTCGAGCCGGTGGTGGAGCAGATCGAAATCGCGGCCAAGTACTCGGGCTACATCGACCGACAGAAGAATGAGGTGGAGCGGGCATCGCATTACGAAGGCCTGAAGCTGCCGCCCGATCTGGATTACCTGCAGGTGACGGCGCTGTCATTCGAGGCCCGACAGAAGCTGGCCAAGCACCGCCCCGAGACGCTGGGGCAGGCGGCACGCATCTCCGGCATCACGCCCGCCAGCATTTCGCTCCTGCTCATTCACCTGAAGAAGGGCGGTTTCAAGGGGTTTGCCACACTGGCCGCTGAGCCGGGAGTGCCGGCATGAGCGGCGCGGGCGATGTGCGTCAGACGCTTGAGAACGGTCTGGCCACCCTGGGGCTGGCGCTGAGCCCGGCCCAGGTGAGCCAACTCACCGACTACCTGGCCCTGCTGCAGAAATGGAACAAGGTCTACAACCTCACCGCCGTGCGCGACCCGGCCGAGATGGTGACGCACCACCTATTGGACAGCCTGGCCGCCATCGGCCCGCTGCAGCGCCACACCGGTGGTGGGGCGGCTCGTCTGCTCGACGTGGGCGCGGGTGGCGGCCTGCCGGGCGTGGTGATCGCCATTGCCTGCCCCGAAATTGACGTGAGCTGTGTGGACACCGTGGGCAAGAAGGCCGCCTTCATCCAGCAGGCGGCGGCCGCATTGAAGCTGCCCAACCTGCGTGGCCTCCACGCGCGCGTGGAGAGTCTGAAGGCGGCAGAAGGCAGTGGCTTCGATGTCGTCTGCTCCCGTGCTTTCGCCTCGCTGCCGGATTTCACCGCCTGGTCGGTCGCGGCCCTGAAGCCTGATGCCGTGTGGATGGCCATGAAGGGCAAGCATCCCGACGAGGAAATGGCCGCGCTGCCAGCGTCGGTGGAGGTGTTTCACGTGGAACAACTGGTGGTGCCGGGTCTGGACGGCGAGCGTTGCATCGTCTGGATGCGGCCGCACCACGTGCCCGGCTGAACCTGCTGGCGGGCGCCGTGCGACTGCTACTGGCTGGAGTTGTGGCGTTTCTGCGCGTGCAGGCCCGGGCTTGTCACGCCCGTCGCCAGTGCTGGCACGAGAAGTTGAAACGCCTCACGTAAACTCAAGCCCTCAACTTCCAGGGTTTCGCATGTTCGGCATCGCAGATTACGGCGCTTTCGTGGTGGCCATCGTCCTGTTCCTGGCCATACCGGGCCCTGGCAATCTGGCGCTGATCACCTCCACGAGCAAGGGCGGTCTGCGGGGCGGGCTGGCAGCCACCTTGGGCGTGATGGCGGGCGACCAGGTGCTGATGTGGCTGGCGGTGGCCGGTGTGGCGGCCCTGCTGGCGGCTTACCCGGCCGCGTTCAGCGCCGTGCAGTGGCTGGGCGCCGGCTACTTGGCCTGGCTGGGCTGGAAGATGCTCACGGCCAAGCCCGGCGACAAGCCGGTGTTGAACATCCGCCCGCGCCAGTACTTCCAGCAGGCGCTCGCCATCACGCTGCTCAATCCCAAGGCCATCGTGTTCTACATGGCCTTCTTCCCACTGTTTGTCGATCCGGCCCGCCATCAGGGATTGCTCACCTTTGGCGTCATGGCCGCCACGATCGCCGCGCTCACCTTTCTCTACGGCCTGGTCGTGGTGTTGCTCACCCACTTTCTGGCCGAGCGCATGCGCGCCACTCCTCTCATTGCCCGCACGCTCGAAAAGCTGGCCGGCGTGTTCCTGATCGGCTTCGGTGTGAAGCTGGCCATCTCCAAGTAAACCGACACAGCATCCATGGCCAGAATCTTTTGCATTGCCAACCAGAAGGGTGGCGTTGGCAAGACCACCACCACCGTCAACTTGGCGGCCGGGCTGGCCAAGGTGGGGCAGCGCGTGCTCATGGTCGACCTGGATCCCCAGGGCAATGCCACCATGGGTTCGGGTGTCGACAAGCGCAGCATGGCGCTGTCGGTTTACGACGTGCTGCTGGAGTCGGCCACGGTGGCCGAGGCCGCCATCCATTCGGAGAAGTGCGGCTACCACGTGCTGGGCGCCAACCGCGAGCTGGCCGGTGCGGAAGTGGAGCTGGTGGAACTGGAGCGCCGCGAAAAGCGCCTGAAAACCGCGCTGGCGGCAGTGGCCGACGACTACGACTTCGTGCTGGTCGACTGCCCACCCTCACTCAGCATGCTCACGCTCAACGGTCTGTGTGCCGCGAATGGCGTGATCGTCCCCATGCAGTGCGAGTACTTCGCACTGGAAGGGCTCACCGATCTGGTGAACACCATCAAGCAGGTGCATGCCAACCTCAACCGCGATCTGCAGATCATCGGTCTGCTGCGCGTCATGTTCGACCCGCGCATCACCCTGCAGCAGCAGGTGAGCGACCAGCTCAAGGCGCACTTCGGCGACAAGGTGTTCAACACCGTCATCCCGCGCAACGTGCGCCTGGCCGAAGCGCCCAGCTACGGCCTGCCCGGCGTGGTGTTCGACCCGGCCGCACGCGGCAGCCAGGCTTTCATCACCTTCGCCCAGGAGATGGTGGACCGCAACCGCTCCCTGCTGGGTGCCTGAGGACGTTTCACGTGAAACACGCCATACCTGCTTCCAATGTGCTCACTCTGCCCGGCTGGCAGAACAGCGGGCCTGACCACTGGCAGAGCCGCTGGGAAGCCCGGTACGGATACCAGCGCGTCGACCAGCACGACTGGAAGACCCCGCGCCGCGGCGACTGGATCGCACGTCTGGAAGACGTCGTGCTGGGCACCGAAGGACCCGTGGTGCTGGTGGCCCACAGCCTGGGCTGCATCCTGATCGCCGCCTGGGCCCAGGTCTCGCGCAGCACCGCCCGCGTGCAGGGCGCCCTGCTGGTGGCCCCGGGCGATGCCGAGCGCGACGAACTGCGCGACGTGCTGCCCAGCTGGTCTCCCATCGTGCGCCAGCCCTTGCCCTTCCCCAGTGTGCTGGTGGGCAGCCGCAACGACCCGTATTGCCGGTACGAGCGTGCACAAGGACTGGCAGAGAGCTGGGGTTCGCGCTTCGTGGACCTTGGCAACGCTGGACACATCAACGCCGAGTCCGGCCTGGGCGACTGGCCCGCAGGCGTGAAAATGTTGCTGTCTGTGGCATCAACTTCCGCCTTCGGAGAAAGCATATGAACTCGCGGGGCTATCGGTACGTTTTTTGGCTGGTTTTGCCTTTGCTGGCCACACCCTTGCAGGCAGCTCCAGATGAGTTGATTCTCGGCAAAGATCAGGGTTACCCCCTGGGCACGTCGTCCACCTGGTATCGAAACCCCCATCGAGTGGGATCCTGGTCAGCGCTTGACAGGGTTCCGGGCATTCTCACCAGAAGCGTTCAGCGCGCTCCAGTGATGAGGCCACTGCAGCGGTCGAATGAGCCTGTACAGATCGAATACCGATTCAGAGGAGATACGTTCAATCTTTCTGACTATCTGGAGCGTCAGCGGACCACTGGACTGCTCGTACTGAAGAATGGCGAGATCGTCGCCGAACACTATGGATACGACCGTGCCCCAGGAGCAAGGTTTATCTCGTTCTCCATGGCCAAGAGCGTCACCTCGCTGTTGGTAGGCGTCGCGCACGCGCGCGGTGCCATCTCATCGCTTGACGACGTCGCGGAAAAGTATGCCCCTGCGCTGGTCGGTAGCGCGTATGGAAAGACCAGCCTCCGCCATTTGTTGCGTATGAGCTCGGGTCTGACCTTCACCGAGCGCTACGACGGAAAAGACGATATCGCCCGTCTATCAAGCGCTTATTCGGGCGTGGCAGGATCCGGAAAGCCGATCGATGTGCTGCGTTCCATAGCAGAGAGACACTCCCCCGCAGGCGAAAGATTTGTGTACGCTGGCGCCGAAACTGACATCCTTGGGCGTGTGCTGGTCGCCGCAACCGGGCGATCTTTGGCCGAACTCACCCGCGAATGGTTGTGGCACCCTATGGGAGCCGAGCATGACGCCTTCTGGCGGATCGGTGTCGATCGTCACGAGCAGGCGTACAGCAGTTTCAGCGCCAGCCTGCGGGACTGGGGACGGCTGGGCTTGTTGTTGGCCAATGATGGCCGCTTACCTGGCCCTGGCGATCCGACGCAGGTGGTGCCCCGCGACTATCTGCTTGAAGCCACTGATCCGGCACTTCAGCCCCCCTACCTTCGCCCACGGCAGGCCACACCCTATCTGGGCTATGGCTATCAGTTCTGGATACTCCCCATGCGTGAACGCACGTTCGCCATGCTCGGGATCCATGGCCAGGCCGTGTATGTGCAGCCGTCGAGCGGACTGGTCATGGTGGTTACGTCAGTCTGGGAAAATGCCAGCGGCCGATCGGATCCCCAGCCTCCTGAGGAGCGCGACGCACTCTGGCGCGGGGTGCTCAGGTCCCTTGGAGGCAGTCCTGCAGAATGAGCAGGCTTCAATAAACAATACAAGAATCGAATATGGCCACCAAGAAACCCAAAGGCCTCGGCCGCGGACTGGAAGCGCTGCTCGGCCCCAAAGTGGCGGAAGCCGCCTCGCCTGACGCGCAGGAAATCGAGCGCAACCAGACGCCCAGCAGCCTGCCGCTGAGCGAGCTGGTGCCCGGCGTCTACCAGCCGCGCACGCGCATGGACGAGGGGGCGCTGTACGAGCTGGCCGAGAGCATCAAGGCGCAGGGCATCATGCAGCCTATCTTGGTGCGCCGGCTCGGCAGCGGCGAGCACGCGGGCAAATTTGAGATCATCGCGGGCGAGCGCCGTTTCCGGGCCTCGAAGCTGGCCGGACTCGACAGCGTGCCGGTGCTGGTGCGCGACGTGCCCGACGAGTCCGCTGCCGCCATGGCGCTGATCGAGAACATCCAGCGCGAAGACCTGAACCCCCTGGAAGAAGCGCAAGGCCTGCAGCGCCTGGTGAAAGAGTTTGGCCTCACGCACGAGCTGGCAGCCCAGGCCGTCGGACGCTCGCGCAGCGCCGCCAGCAACCTGCTGCGCCTGCTGCAACTGGCCGAACCGGTACAGACCATGCTGATGGCAGGCGACCTCGACATGGGCCATGCCCGTGCGCTGCTCGCCCTGGACAAGGCCACGCAGATCACGGCCGGCAACCAGATCGCCGCCAAGAAGATGTCGGTGCGCGAAGCCGAGAGCCTGGTGAAGAGGCTGGGCGCCGAGTTTTCCCTGGCGCCGCAGAAACTCAAAAAAGAGAAGTCGCGCGACATCAAGCGGGTGGAGGAAGAGCTGGCCGACCTGCTCACCGCCGATGTCGAGGTGCGGGTGAAGAGGCGCGTGAAGCGCCACGGCCGGTTTGAAGAACTGGGCGAGATCGCCATCCAGTTCGGCTCGCTGGACGAGCTCAACGGCCTGATCGAGCGCCTAGGCCGTACCAGCCACTCCCGCTGAGGCGTTGTCACCCTTCGGCAAGAGCCTCGTCGTGCCTGTCAGCCTGCCCTGGCCCTTGCCGGCCCTGCTGGTCTGGGCGCTGGCCTGGGCGGTTTTTGCCCTGATGGCGCGCCTGGGCGCGCCCGCCATCGCGGCTTTGCTGCTGGCCTCGCTGCTGGGCGTGACGGGCAGTGCGCTGGGCTCCAGCGGCTGGCGCCGCCTGTTCATTGCCGCCGGCTTCCCCCTTTCCCTGCTGTTGAGCGGTGCGGCTCATGTGGCCGCCTGGCACTGGTTGTTGCCGCTTGCCCTGCTGTTGCTGGTCTATCCCATCAATGCCTGGCGCGATGCGCCCCTGTTTCCGACGCCGCGCGACGGCCTTCGGGGCCTGGACCGGCTGGTACCGCTGCCGGACGGCGCCTTGGTGCTGGAGGCCGGTTGTGGACTGGGGGACGGCCTCGTGGCTCTGCGCGCAGCGTACCCCCGGGTGCATCTGCACGGTCTGGAATGGAGCTGGCCGTTGCGGGCGGCCAGCGCCTGGCGTTGCCCATGGGCACGGGTGCGCCAGGGCGATATCTGGCGTGCGGACTGGCGCCCCTACCGCATGGTCTACCTGTTCCAGCGCCCCGAGAGCATGGCCCGCGCGGTCGAGAAAGCGGCGGCCGAAATGTTGCCCGGCGCCTGGCTGGTGAGCCTGGAGTTTCCCGCACCCGGCCTCGAACCTCAGGCCGTGCTGCAAGGGGATCGCGGGCGCCCAGTTTGGGCGTATCAGGTGCCGTTCAAGCGGGCGAAGCCGGCTCAGGGCACCCGCTGAACGCCACCCGCGTCAGATGGACGCCCGTAAAAAAGCCTCCCGCAGGAGGCTCGTTTCAGGTGGGGCCCGAGGTTCACTGACCGACTTTGAGCACGCCGCCCTTGCCCAGCCCGCCCTTGACTTCCTGCGCCCGGTAGTTGCGCAGCGACACGACCATGCTGTTGTAGGCGTCGACGAACGCCGCCACTGAGGCCTTGCCCTCGGGTGTGCGCGAGAAACCGCCCAGACCCGCTGCCGCGCCGCCGCCGAACGCGCCCAGTGCAGCGCCGAAGTTGGTGGACGTGGCATTGCCTTCGGAGATGGCGATCTGTACGCCCGAGCGGATGTCGAACAGTGTGAGCGTCACCACCGATGCCTTGGTCTCCAGGCCCCCTGCCAGGCCCGCGAACCGGCCGCCGCCGATCATGCCTGCCAGGCCTGCCGCCAGCTGGCCGGTAGAGGAGTTGTTGATGATGATGGCCGGCTCCAGGAAATAGTCCGCCGCCACGCGTTGGCCCTTCTGCTGCTGCGAGCCGGCGCGGAATTCGCCCGAGTTGCGCTGCTTGTCGGTGATGGCCGAGAGCCGGCTTTCGGTGCGATTGTTGCCGATGGAGGTGATCACGAAGCAGTTCGACTGCTGCACCGCCAAGCGCAGCAGCGGCTCGATGGTGGTGACCTGCGTGGC
Source organism: Hydrogenophaga sp. (assembly GCA_030682835.1). Taxonomy (GTDB): domain Bacteria; phylum Pseudomonadota; class Gammaproteobacteria; order Burkholderiales; family Burkholderiaceae_C; genus Hydrogenophaga. The sequence goes on from JAUXNG010000033.1 coordinate 69,061, forward strand.
CGCGCCGAAGCTGGCATACCACTCCTTGCCCCGGCCGTCGTCCACCGCCAGCGTACCCAGCGGAGCATCGCAGCGCATCAGGCTGGGATTGGCGCCGACACTGGTGCCGCCAGCGGCACCGCCCGTGGCAGCGGTCGGTGCGGTGGCGGTGGAGATAAGGCCGCCGCCCGGGGTGACACAGCCGGCCAGTGCGAGGGTGGCGGCCAGGGCGGTCCAGCGCAGGGGGGCAAAGGTGTTCTGCATGCAGGTCTTTCGAAAATAGAGAGGAGGGTGAGAGGGAAAAGAGAATCAGCGGTAGAGCCAGCCCGCCGGCGCCCATGTCCAGTGGTAGCCATAGCCGCTGACCCACCAGCCGAGCCAGGCCTTGCGGTGTGCATCGCGCCACTGGTAGAGCGCCTGTTCGGTCTGCTTGGCGCTGCGGGCCTCGGACAGCAGCCGGGTGGCCTCCTTGTCGCCCCGGCCGGAAGCCAGCGACAGCCATTTCTCGGCCTCGGTCGGGTCGGCGCCCATTTCTTCCAGGCCGCTCAGGTAGAGACGGCCCAGTGCCAGCTGTGCTTCGGGGTGGCCGCGGTCGCCCGCCGAGCGCATCCATTGCAGGGCAAGGTAGCTGTCGCGCTTGACGCCATCGCCCCGGAAATACCGCAGCCCGAGGTCGAAGGCGGCCCGGGGGTCCTGACGGGCGATCTCGGCCAGCGCCGCCATGCGGCGGGTCATCTCGGGGTTCTCGTCCCGCGTGGCGTCGAAGCTGGCTGCGTTGCGCGGCTGAATGGAGCAGCCGCTGGCATCGCAGATGCGGACAGTGGGCTCAGGAGTCGCAGCCTGAAGCACTGGCGCGAAGCCGGCCAGAACCAGCACCAACGCAGTCGTTTGGTAGATCATTTGCTGCGCCCTCCCCACTGGGCCAGGTGTTTTTATAGGCCATTAGTATAGCCATCACCTACAGCCTCCCGGGGGAGCTTCCCACGATCAGATGGTCGCAGAGCAAGGATCGTCCCCACTGAAAGGGATGACCGGCCGGGCGGGGGGCAGCACGAGCGCCCTGGGTTTGCGAGCTGCTCAGATCGTGAAGATCTTGCCCGGGTTCATGATGTTGTCGGGGTCCAGCGCGCGTTTGATGGTGCGCATCATGTCCACCGCGCCGCTGCCGGCCTCGGCCAGCAGGAAGTCCATCTTGTGCAGGCCCACGCCGTGTTCGCCGGTGCAAGTGCCTTCCAGGCTGAGCGCGCGGGCCACCAGCTGGTTGTTCAGCGTTTCGGCCACGTGGCGTTCTTCGGGTTTGGCGGTGTCGATCAGGTAGCCGAAGTGGAAGTTGCCGTCGCCGACATGGCCGACCAGGAAGTAGGGCAGGCCACTCGCGTCGGCTTCTGCCACCGAGTCGAGCAGGCAGTCGGCCAGGCGGCTGATGGGCACGCAGGTGTCGGTCGACACGGCTCGGCAGCCTGGCTTGCTCTGGATGGCGGCGAAGTAGGCGTTGTGCCGCGCCGTCCACAGTCGGGTGCGCTCCTCGGGCGTGGTCGCCCATTCGAAGGCGTTGCCACCGAATTCGCTGGCGATCTCCTGCACGGTTTCGGCCTGTTCTTTCACGCTGGCGGGCGAGCCGTGGAATTCCATCAGCAGCATGTGTTCTTCGCGCAGACCCAGCTTGCTGTGCGTGTTGACCATGCGCACGGTGCCGGCGTCGATGAGCTCGCAGCGCGCGATCGGGATGCCCATCTGGATGATCTGGATGGTGGTGCGCACGGCGGCCTCGATGCTCGGAAAGGAGCAGGTGGCGGCCGAAATGGCTTCGGGCAAGGGGTAGAGCTTGAGCGTCACTTCGGTGATGACGCCCAGCGTGCCCTCGCTGCCCACCATCAGGCGGGTGAGGTCGTAGCCGGCGCTGCTCTTCCTGGCCCGGGTGCCGGTGCGGATGACCTCGCCGCTGGCGGTGACCACTTCGAGCGCCAGCACGTTCTCGCGCATGGTGCCGTAGCGCACGGCGTTGGTGCCGCTGGCGCGGGTGGCGGCCATGCCGCCAATGGATGCGTCGGCGCCGGGATCGATCGGGAAGAACAGGCCTTCGCTTTTGACCGCCTCGTTGACCGCCTTGCGCGTGACGCCTGGCTGCACGGTCACGGTCAGGTCTTCGGCGTTGATCGACAGCACGGCGTTCATGCGGCTCACATCGATGCTGATGCCGCCCTGCACGGCCAGCAGATGGCCCTCCAGCGAGGAGCCCACGCCAAACGGAATCACCGGCACTTTGTGGGCGGCGGCCAGCGCCACGGCCTCGGCCACGTCCTGCGTGCTCTGCGCGAACACCACGGCGGCCGGCGGGGGCACGTCGTACACCGACTCGTCGCGGCCGTGCTGCTCGCGCACCGCCTGGGCGGTGGACAGCTGGGCGCCAAAGCGCTGGCGCAGGCCGTCGAGCAGTGTCGCGGGCACCTCGCGCTGGTGAATCTCGGGGTTCAGGTGGGCGAGGGCGGTGGGGGCGTTCATGGCGGTCTCCTGGGGTGCCGCCTCTGGAGCGGCCGAAGGAGGCAGTTTAGTCGTTTGCACCCGATTTCAGGGGTAGAAGGCCTGTCGCCCACCCGACCGCAGAGCCGGGACTTCCGTCGAACCCCAGCGCTACTTCTGCACGGCTTTCGCCAGTTCGTCCAGGCTGATGCTGCCGTCCTGGTTGGTGTCGATGCGGTCGAAGTTTTCGGCCACGGAGGGGAGCACCGCGGCTTCTTCGCGGTTCAGGCGGCCGTCGCCGTTCCGGTCCGCTTCCCGGAAAGCGGCGCTCACATCGCGGTCGGTGGCGGCCGCTTCGGTGGTCGGGGCGGGCGCCTGCGCGTAGGCCGCGCTGGCGATGCAGAGGGTCCACGAGGCGATCAGCAGCACGCTGTGGCCTTCAAAGTGGGGGATGAACTGGCGTCTTGCGGTCATGTCTCTGTCTCCTTGTGGTGCCTGCGAATGGCTATTGGAGCGTCAGGCAACCGCCGTGCCACGCGTTTTTGCCGGGTGTTTCCAGCCGGGCATTTGCTTACGCAGCGCGCGGGCAGGCGCCCGGCTGATGACCCTGAACGGGGCTGTCGGGTCCGAATCCCGCACAATCCCGAGACAGCCGACGGCATGTGCCGCCGCCAATCAAGGAGCCTCCATGGGCAACCGCCTGACCCAGATCGCCACCCGCACCGGAGACGCCGGCACCACCGGCCTCGGTGACAACACCCGCGTTTCCAAGAACAGCCTGCGCGTGCACGCCATGGGCGACGTGGATGAATTGAACTCGCACATCGGCCTGCTGCTGTGCGAGGACATGCCGGCCGATGTGCGCCAGTTGCTGGTCGAGATCCAGCACCAGCTGTTCAACCTGGGCGGCGAGCTGTCGATCCCCGGCTTCGAGTTGCTCAAGCCCGAGGCCGTGCTGGCGCTCGACGAGGCATTGGCCACCTACAACGAGCAGCTGCCGCGCCTGCAGGAGTTCATTCTGCCCGCCGGCAACCGCGCCGCCTCGCAGGCCCATGTGTGCCGCACGGTTGCGCGCCGCGCCGAGCGCGCCGTGGTGGCCCTGGGCAACGAAGAGGCGCTGAAGGACACGCCGCGCCAGTACCTCAACCGTCTTTCCGACCTGATGTTTGTGTTGGCGCGCGTGCTCAACCGCATGAACGGCGGTGACGACGTGTACTGGAAGAGCGAGCGCATGGCCCAGCAGCAGGAGCCCGCCGCGTGAAACCGGCTCCCGCCACGGCAGCGTTGCTGGCGGCGGCCTTAGTACTTGGCGCCGCGCCGGCCGTGTGGGCGCAAAGCCCGGCACCGCCCGCGCCTGCGACCAGCGTCACGCTGCTGTGCGATGCGGCCTACCTGCCCGAGCGCACCCGCTGGGAGCGCCGCGTGGACATCGCTGTCGACCAGCAGCGCGTGCGCTCGGTGCACATCGACGGCGTGCCGGTCTACACCTTCAGCATCCGCGGCACGACCATCCTCACGGCCCTGGACAACGAACGCATCCAGATCGACACCGCCGCCCTGGCGTGGACCAGCGATTTCCGTGGACTGGCCACTTCGCAGGGACGCTGCGAACGGGCCGGATAGAAACCTGCCGGCGCACGCGGCGGCATCTGCTCAGCGGCAGAGGGTGAACGGCCCCCGGTCCAGGTGCAGGTGGTCGGCGTGGGCCTGGTTGTATTCGGGGCCGAACACGCCGTCGAAAAACTGGCAGGCGCCCCGGTGAACGGCGCGCAGGAACTGTGCCTCTGGCCGTTCAGAACCCTCAGCGCCCTCGGAGCGCCAGTGCCCTGACACGGTGATGCGCCGCCCGTCCTGCAGCCGGAAGCCGGCAATGTCCAGCGCGTCGGCGCTGGCGTGCTGGCTGAGGCGTCCGCCCTCGCGCCCGTAGACATTGCGGCAGGCAAAGCTGCCGAAATGGTCGATCTGCCGCACGGACGTGCCCAGCAGCCGCTCGGCCTCGGGCACCATCACATGCTCTTCCCACAGCGCCAACGACACCGCCGCGCGGCATGACAGCGTGAACGGCGTTCCCACCTGCACGCGGGTCTCGCGCACCAGCACCACGTTGCGCAAGGGGCAGCCGGGCGCGGCTTCACGGTCGGGCAGGGGCTCGGCCCGCATCCTGGCCTGTTCCAGCGTGAGCAGACAGGCCTGTGGGTCGTCGTCCAGCCGCCGCAGCTTGTGGCGCGTGAGCCAGTTGGGCGGCTCCTCGATCACCAGCGGCGCCCAGGGGTTGAGGTGCGGGGGCAGCTGCCAGTGCGTGCCGTGGGTGAGGTAGGCGGTCGCACCGGCGCCGAGCAGGAAGATGAAGAGGAGCAGGGCACGCATCGGTGGGGCAGGGCGGGGGTGTCGCCTGCCCGGGGCAAACGGGCTGCCGATGAGCGGGGTGGGGGCGCACACGGGCGCTCCCGGCAGCGGCTCAGCGCGGCGCCAGCACCGCCATGGTGATGCGTGAGACGCAGGTCAGCTCGCCCGCGTCGTTCGTCAGGTCGATCTGCCAGACCTGCGTGCTGCGGCCGATGTGCACCGGCCGGGTGACGCCGGTGACCCAGCCACTGGTGGCGCCCTTGAGGTGGTTGGCGTTGATGTCCAGCCCCACGGCGCGGTGGCCGGTGGGGCAGCTGAAGGCCGCGCCGCAGCTGCCCAGGGTCTCAGCCAGCACCACGCTCACGCCGCCGTGCAGCAGGCCGTAGGGCTGCTTCGTGCGGCTGTCGACCGGCACGCGCGCGGTGATGAAGTCGTCACCGACTTCCTGGAATTCCATGCCCAGGTGCTGCACCGCGGTGCCCACGTGCAGATCCGTGAGGATCTGCACCGAGATGTCCTGCGTCCAGACGCGGCTCATGCCCGCTTCCGGCCGATCAACGCCCACAGCCCGATCGCGCCGAAGGTGGCGGTTCCGATTCCGCCGAGCGCGAACTCGCCAAACTTCAGCGTGTACTCGCCGGTGCCCAGCACCAGGGTGATAGCGGCCACCAGCAGGTTGCGGTTGTCGGAAAAGTCCACCTTGTTGTCGACCCAGATCTTGGCGCCGGCCACGGCAATGAGGCCGAACACCACGATGGACACGCCCCCCATCACGGCCAGGGGAATGGCCTGGATCAGCGCGCCGAACTTGGGGCTGAAGCCCAGCAGGATGGCCATGGCGCCGGCCACCACGAAGATGGCGGTGGAATAGATCTTGGTGGCGGCCATCACGCCGATGTTCTCGGCGTAGGTGGTCACGCCGGTGCCGCCCGCGCTGCCGGCCACGATGGTGGCCACGCCGTCGCCCATGAAGGCGCGGCCCAGGTAACGGTCCAGGTTCTTGCCGGTCATGGCGGTCACGGCCTTGATGTGACCCAGGTTTTCCGCCACCAGGATCACCGCCACCGGGGCGATCAGCAGCATGGCGTTCACTTCAAACACGGGGGCGCTGAAGTTGGGCATGCCGAACCAGGCGGCGCTGGCGATGCCTGACAGGTCCATCGGTTTGCCCATGCCAAGGCCGTTGGTGAGCACCGCGTAGATCACGCTGGCCACGACCAGGCCCATGAGGATCAGCAGGCGCTGCACCATGCCGCGCGTGAACACCGCCACCAGCGCCACGCTCACGAAGGTGATGCCCTGCATCCAGGCGTCGAAGTTGGTGGGCGCCATGTTCTTGATGGGGATGTGCGCCAGGTTCAGGCCGATCACCGCCACCACCGAGCCGGTGACCACCGGCGGCATGAGGCGCTCGATCCAGCCGGTGCCGATGGCCTGCACCAGCGCACCGATGAGCGTGTAGACGATGCCGCAGGCGATGATGCCGCCCAGCGCCACGCCGATGTTGGCGTTCGGGCCCGGCCCGGCGTAGCCGCTGGCCGCGATCACCACGCCGATGAAGGCGAAGCTCGAGCCCAGGTAGCTCGGCACCTTGCCGCCGGTCATGACGAAGAAGATGAGCGTGCCGATGCCGCTCATGAGGATGGCGACGTTGGGGTCGAAGCCCATCAGGATGGGCGCCAGCACGGTGGCGCCAAACATGGCGATGAGGTGCTGCACCCCCATCACCGTGGTCTGCGGCCAGGGCAGACGCTCGTCGGGGCCCACGACGCCGCCGCTGTCGAGCGTGGCAGAGGGTTTTTCGGTCCAGGTGAACATGCCCATAGGGGTTCTTTCTTGGTGGGGTGGGTGGCGAAGGTATGCAAGGCCCGCAGGCTGCGCGCGATTCTGCCGTGAGACACACGGCGTTACAACCGACATGGTACTGGTCGGGACCGGCGCCGGATCGCCGGAGGTGCCAGCGTTCAGCCGACCCGGAAAAAGCGCATCTCCACCCGGTCGGGGAAGCGCGCGCCGGTGCCGATAAACAGGCTCTCGGTCATCCAGGCCAGGGCCGGGTGCGACACCTCGAAGGTGGGCGCGCAGCGGAAGTAGATGGCGGCCGGGTCCACCGGCTCTCCGCGCACCAGCTTCGCAATGTCCTCGGCCGAGCCGCGGCGCAGGGCGCGGTTCTGCACGAACACATGGGCGCCGGGCCAGCCGGCGTCGTCCAGCTGCAGCAGGTAGCGCGCGTCCAGGTCGGCACAGGTCTCGCTCACCACCAGCTGGAAGTCGGCCCCGCCGGGCAGCACCTGCCCGTTGAGCTGGCCGCGCACGGTGCCGCCGGTGATGGGAATAACGCGCCGGCGGCCCCGGCTGTTGAGGCCGGTCACGTGGCCGGCTTCGATGGGGGCGGCGACGAACACCGTGAGGTCCAGGACGGGTTCGAGTGTGGGCGTGGGCAGGGTCATGGGCGGGTTATACCGCTGCGGGTGCCCAGCCGTCACGCGGGCTGTCACCTTGGCTTGCGCCGCTGCCCCGTCGCGCTGCTACGCTGCCGGCACAGGAGACAGAACCTCATGACACAGCCCACCGCCACGCCCCCGTACGTTCCCCAGATCCGCCTGTACCAGGACTGGCTCGCCAGCCACCGCGGCCTGCATTTTGCCAGCTATGACGAGCTGTGGCGCTGGTCCACCACCGATCTGGAGGCGTTCTGGCAGAGCATCTGGGACTACTTCGAGCTGCAGTCACCCACGCCGCACACCGCGGTGCTGGAGCGCAATCTGATGCCGGGCGCGCACTGGTTCCCGGGTGCGCAGGTCAACTACGCCCAGCAGGCCCTGCGCCATGTGGAGGCCGCGCACGCGGCGGGCTTCCCGGCCGTGGTGTCGGACAACGAAAAAGGCCAGCGGCGCGAACTGAGCTGGCCCGAGCTGCGCCGCCAGGTCGCCTCGCTCGCGCTGCACCTGCAGGCGCAGGGTGTGCAGCCGGGCGACCGCGTGGCCGCCTACCTGCCCAACATCCCGGAAACCATGGTCGCCTTCCTGGCGGTGGTGAGCATCGGCGCGGTGTGGAGCGTGTGCGCACCCGACATGGGCACCAACGCCGTGCTCGACCGCTTCCGACAGATTGAACCTGTGGCGCTGATCGCCTGCGACGGCGTCACCTACGGGGGCAAGGACTTTGACCGCCTGGCCGTGGTGGCCGAGCTGCGCGCGGCCCTGCCCACGGTGCGCCACGTGATCCTGCACACCAACCTGGCGCAGGACCCGGCTGGGGTGGACCGGGCCATGGAGGCCGCGCAGCCCTGCGCCGCCTTCAGCACCGCCACCGCGCGCCACGATGCGGCTGTACAGGCCTTCGAGCCGATGTGGCTGCCCTTCGAGCACCCGCTGTGGATCGTCTACAGCAGCGGCACCACCGGCCTGCCCAAGCCCATCGTGCACGGCCACGGCGGCACGGTGATCGTGGCGCTGGCCCTGAAGATCATCCACAACGACGTGGGCTGCAGCTACCACCCCAACAGCTTCGGCGAGCGCTACCACTGGTACAGCTCCACCGGCTGGGTGATGTGGAACGCGCAGACCAGCGGCCTGCTCAACGGCACCACCTGCGTCATTTTTGATGGCAACCCCGGCGGCACCAAAGAGCGGACCGACTGGACCACGCTCTGGCGCTTTGCCGCCCGCGAAGGCGTCACCTTCTTCGGCGCTGGCGCCGCTTTTTTTGCGAACTGTCTGAAGGCCGGTGTGGACCTGAGCAGCTGCGGCGACCTGTCCACCGTGCGGGCGCTGGGCAGCACCGGTTCGCCGCTGTCGGAAGAGGCGCAGAACTGGGGCACGGCGCAGTTTCGGCGGCTGGCGCAGGCGCGCACCCAGGCCATTCGGGCTGAGCCCTTCCCCTCCTTTCGCGCTGAGCTTGTCGAAGGGCTCTCGCCACCCTTGATCCCAGGGCTTCGACAGGCTCAGCCCGAACGGGGTTTGGATGTGAGCGGGGGCGGCCGATTCGCCGCCGGGCCGCCCCAAGGCGAATCAGCCCCCCCGGGGGGCAGCGACCCACACGCAGTGGGGGAGCGTGGGGGCGACATCTGGTGGTGCAACATCTCCGGCGGCACCGACTTCGCCGGCGCCTTCATCGGCGGCAACCGCGAGCTGCCGCAGACCCCGGGCCGCATGCAGTGCCGCCTAATGGGTTGCGCGGTCGAGTCCTGGGACGAGCAGGGTCAGCCTGTCACCGACGCGGTGGGCGAACTGGTCTGCGCCCAGCCCATCCCCTCCATGCCGCTCTACTTCGTGGGCGACACCGACAACCAGCGCCTCATCGGCAGCTACTTCGATACTTTCCCGCCCGGCCATGGCAGGCGACCCGGCGGCGGCGACCTGCCGGCCGAGGCCGGCGCCGTCTGGCGCCACGGCGACTGGCTTCGCATCTTCCCCGACGGCTCCTGCGTCATCTACGGCCGCTCCGACGCCACCATCAACCGCCATGGTCTGCGCATGGGCACCAGCGAGCTCTACAGCGCGGTCGAGGCCCTGCCCGAGGTGCTGGACAGTATGGTGGTCGATCTGGAATACCTGGGCCGTGAGAGCTACATGCCGCTGTTCGTGGTGCTGCGCCCGGGCCTCACGCTCGATGAGGCGATGACTGCGAAGATCAACGGCGCCATCCGCACCGCGCTCTCGCCCCGCTTCCTGCCCAACGCCGTGTTCCAGGTGGCCGAGATTCCGCGCACGCTCTCGGGCAAAAAGCAGGAACTGCCCATCAAGAAACTGTTGCTGGGCCAGCCGCTGGACAAGGTGATCAACCGCGAGGCCATGGCCAACCCCGGGTGCCTGGACTGGTACGTTCGTTTTGCCGAGGCGCACCTCGGCGGTCAACCCCCTGCCGGCGCCTGAGTTGCCGGCAGTCGCCGGCGCGACGATTTGTGCGCCGGCATGGGGGTCGCTTCTCTTCCCTCGTAGGACCTCAGGGGCTAAGGTCTGTTTCTGGATGCCACCCCGGCGCCCCCCACACACCCAGCCCAGAGGAGCCTTCCCCATGACCGACTTCAAGACCCCCTTCAACCGCCGCCAGCTGCTGACTGCCGCCGCTGCCGTCGCCGCGCCCGCCATCCTGCCGTCCGGTGCCCTGGCGCAAGACCGTTTCCCCTCGCGCCCCATCACCCTGATCGCGCCCTGGCCGGCCGGCGGCAGCAGCGACGGCGTGATGCGCGCCTTTGGCGAAAGCGCCTCGAAGATCCTGGGCGTGCCCATCGTCATTGACAACAAGCCCGGCGTGGGTGGCACCCTGGGCGCCAGCGCCATGGTCAATGCCCGTCCTGACGGCTACACGCTGACCCAGCTGCCGCTGGGCATCTACCGCCTGCCGCACATGCAGAACATGGCGTTTGATCCGGTCAAGGACATCAGCCACATCGTCTGCCTCACGGGTTACACCTTCGGCATCGCCTGCACGGCCGAGTCGCCCTTCAAGACCATTCAGGAAATGGTGGCGTTCGCCAAGGCGAACCCGGGCAAGCTCGAGTACGGCCACACCGGCACGGGCACCACGCCCCACCTGGCCATCGAAGAGTTCAGCGCCAAGGCCGGCATCGAGCTCAACCCCATCCCGTTCAAGGGCTCGGCCGAGATCATGAACGCCATCCTGGGCGGTCACATCCGCGTCATGAGCGGCACCACCGAGTTCGCACCCCACGTGCAGAGCGGCAAACTGCGCCTGCTCGCCACGCTCGGCAGCCAGCGCAACAAGGCCTTCCCCAACGTGCCCACGGTCAAGGAAAGCGGCTGGGACACCATCACCGAATCGCCCTTCGGCATCGGTGGTCCGAAGAACATGGACCCGGCCGTGGTGCGCGTGTTGCACGACGCCTTCCGCAAGACCCTGGAAGACCCGGCCGTGCAGGCCACGCTCGACAAGTTCTACATGCCCAGCATCTACATGAGCACGGCCGACTACACGGCCTACGCCGAGCGCACCTTCCGCAACGAGAAGGCGACGATCGAGCGGCTGGGGCTGGCGAAGAAGAGCTGAGCCTGGACGTGTTGTGAAGCGGGCCGCCGGAGGGCCCTACCTGCGGCTCACCAGCACGATCCCCGCCGCCACGCCCAGCAGCGCCAGCACCAGCTGCAGCGTGAGCGGCTCGCCCAGCAGCACCACCCCGAACACCAGCGCGAACACGGGGGTGAGGAAGGTGAAGGTGCTCATCTGCGTGGCGGGGTAGTGGCGCAGCATCCACATCCAGGTGAGGTAGCTGGCGAAGGCGCCCACGGCGGTCTGCAGGAACACCGAACCCCAGGCCAAAGCCGAGTAGTCGAAGCCCCAGGTCTCACCCAGCGCCAGCGAGAGCCAGGGCGTCACCGCAGCGGTGACGCCCAGCTGGTAGAACAGCGACTTCTCGGCCGAAACGGTGGCAATTTTCGTGGTGCGGATCGCCAGCGTCGTCAGCCCCCACAGCATGCCGGCGGCCAGGCCCATGGCATCGCCCTTCCACTGGCCCACCACGGGTGAGCTGTGCATGAAGCCTTCGCTGAAGGCCACGGCCACCGCGCTGAAAGCGATGAACAGGCCGATCCACTGGATGCGGCGCAGCTTCTCAGCCGCCACGAAGCGGGGTAACAGCAGCGCCACCCAGAACGGGCTGGTGTACAGGAACACGGTGAGGCGCGAGGCGCTGGTGTGGGTGAGCCCGAGGTAGATGAAGCAGAACTCGCCGGCGAACAGCAGGCCCACCAGCAGCCCACCCATCAGCGTGCCGTCGCGTTTGAAGAGGGCCACGCCGCGGTACTGGCACCACAGCCAGAGCAGCGCGGTGGCGCCCCACATGCGGATGGATGCCTGCCACAGGGGCGGGATCTCGCGCGAGGCGAACTTGATCAGGATCTGCTGGAAGCCCCAGAACGCGCAGCAGGCGATGAGCAGCGTGATGGCCAGGGTGTCGAGGTGCGTCTTGCGCTGGATGGCGGTGGTCATAGGGAGGGAATTGTCGGGGGAGAGCGGCGGCTGGCCGTGTCGCGCAGCCGTCGCGCATCGCCGGGACGAGCGTCTGGTCAGGTCACCCGGGCCAGGCGCTGCAGCTGTTCTTTCAGGCGGCGCACCTCGGTCGGGGTGAAGCCGGCCAGCGTGGCCGATTCGTGTTCGCGCGCCAGCTCGATCAGTGGCCCCACCTTGGCCAGGCCGGCGGCGGTGATCGCCACCAGCGTGCGGCGCTGGTCAGCCGGGTCGCCACACACCGACACCCAGCCCTGCGCCGCCAGCCGCTGTACCAGCTTGGTGACGGTGGGTTGCTGGCTCAGCACCTCCTGCGCCAGCTGGCCGACCGGCACCGGCTGCTGCTCGCTCAGCGTGGCCAGCACGCGCCACTCCAGCGAGCCCAGCCCGGCCTCACGCACGACCGCCTCGAAGTCCTTGAACAGCGCGTGGTTCGCCTGCCCGAGCAGGTAGCCCAGGTAGTCGTCGACAAAGCGGGGTGGGATCATGGGCATGGCCTCATGGCTGGCGCGCGGCGTGTGGCACCTGTGCACGCGTGCCCCCATCCCAGCCTTCCCCCAGCGGGGGAAGGAGCCATGCACGGTTGCGGCGGGATGTCTGACTCCCTCCCCCGCTGGGGGAGGGTTGGGGTGGGGGCTCTTGCCGGAGCGAATAGGTCAGCCTCCAGCGCGAACATCTTCTCACAACGGGTGCTCGGCGTAGAACTTGCCACCGTGGTACAGCAGCGGCGAGGCATCGGCGCGGTGGCCGCAGCGCTCCACTTCGCCCACGAAGATCACATGGTCGCCCTCGGCGTACTGGCTGCGGTTGAAGCACTCGAAGGTGGCGGCCGCGCCGGCCAGCAGCGGCGCACCGCTGATGCCCTCGGTGAAGCTCACGCCGGCCCAGCGGTCAGCGCTGCGCGAGGCGAACTGCTCGGCCAGTGCCTGCTGGTCGGCCGCCAGCACGTTGATGGCGTAGTGCTGGCCGTTGGAGAACGCCGCCATCGAGCCGGCCAGCCGGCCCAGGCTCCACAGCACCAGGGGCGGGTCGAGCGACACCGAATTGAAGGAACTCGCGGTCAGCCCCACCAGCTCACCCGCCGCGGTGCGCGCGGTCACGATGGTCACGCCCGTGGCGAACATGCCCAGCGACGCGCGGAACTCGCGCTGGGAAAAGTCGGGGGGGCGGGCCGTCAGGCCAGCGGATCGGGCAGGGGACATGGGCTGTAATTTATATGAAAATTCATGAATAATGGGCGTCGTCCTGCCCGTTCCCTCGGTTGCAGGGGCACTCAACACTTTAGTCCGGCGAAAGTGCCTGCGTCCAGGGTGCCGCGGAACTGGCTTTGCCAGGCCGCAGGCACCGCCCTCTCGGGGGTGACGCCGCAGGCACCGCGGGGGAGAAACCATATGCTGCAGGAGCGGATAGAACCCGCCTGGATCGACGCCTTTGAAGCCGTGCTGCGCCGCTGTGCGCTGCAGCCCGGCGACACGGTGGCCATTCTCGGTGAAACGCAAAGCCGTCCGGTGCTCATGGAATTGGGTCGCCTGGCGGCCGCCCGGCTCGGCGCCCAGGTCTTCACGCTCACACTGCCCTCCGCCTTCAGCCGCTCGGAGCCGGTCACGCGCTCCACGGGGGCCTGCCCGGCCATCGATCAGAGTGGCCCGGTGATCGCCGCGCTGGCGGCCTGCTCCCTGGTGCTGGACTGCACGGTCGAGGGTCTGATGCACGCGCCCGAACTGCCGGTGATCCTCCAGGGCAATGGCCTGACGCAGCCGCGCATTGTCTACGTGAGCAACGAACACCCCGAGGCCCTGTGCCGCCTGCTGCCCGACGAGGCCACAGAGGCCCGGGTGAAGGCCCATGTGAAGCGCCTGCGTGGCGCCCGCTCGATGCGCGTGACCTCTGCCGCGGGCACGGACCTTGCCATTTCGCTGCAGGGTGCCGTGGCAGGGGGCAACTGGGGCAGCACCACGCGCCCTGGCACGCTGACCCACTGGCCCGGCGGCCTGGTGCTGGCCTTTCCGGCCGCGGGCAGCGTGAACGGCACGCTGGTGCTGGCCGAGGGCGACGTGAACCTGACCTTCAAACGCTACATCGAACGGCCCATCGTGCTCAGCATTGAAAACGACCATGTGACGCGCATCGAAGGCCGCGGGGTCGACGCCGAGCTGCTGCGCTCCTACTTCGCCGCCTGGGACCGTTTGGACGCGCCGGGCGGGCAGGGCGCCACCACCCCGGGACCGGCCTACGCCGTGAGCCATGTAGGTTACGGTCTGAACGAGGCCGCGCGCTGGGACAGCATGGCCCTGTACGACAAGCGCGATTTCAACGGCACCGAGCTGCGCGCCTTTGCCGGCAACTTCCTCTACAGCACCGGCGCCAACGAAACCGCCGGCCGCTACACCCGTGGCCATTTCGACTGGCCGTTGCGCGACTGCACCGTGGCGCTGGACGGCGACGTGGTGGTCGACGCCGGAAAGGTGATCGCATGAACAGCCTGCCAACCTTCACGACGCTGGGCGACGGCGCCACCACCGTGCTCATGCTGCACGGCATCGGCGGCGGTCACCTGGCCTTTGCGCCCCAGGTCGAAACCCTGGCCTACGTGGGCTACCGCGCCGTGGCCTGGGACATGCCTGGGTATGGCCACAGCGCGCCCATCGAACCCTATACCTTCAAGGGGCTGGCGCAGAGCTGCGTCAACCTGATCGACGCGCTGCAGTGTGACAGTGTGGTTTTGCTGGGCCACAGCCTGGGCGGCATGGTGGCGCAGGAGGTGGTGGCGCGCCGGCCCGACAAGGTGAGCAAGCTCGTGCTCTGCGGCACCTCCTCGGCCTTTGGCAAGCGCAGCGACGGCCAGAGCGCCGAAGCCTGGGCGCAGCAGTTCATTGCCCAGCGCACCGCCCCGCTCGACGCCGGAAGAACGATGGCCGAGATGGCCGCTCAGCTGGTGCCCAAAATGGTCGGCCCCGCTGCGCTGCCCGAGGGCGTGCGGCTGGCCGAGCAGTGCATGGCCCGCGTGCCGGCCGCCACCTACCGGCGCGTGCTCGACTGCCTGGTCACCTTCGACCGCCAGGCCGCACTGGAGCACATCGGCGTGCCCACGCTGCTGGTGGGCGGCGAGTTCGACCGCGTCGCCTCGCCTTCGGTGATGCAGCAGATGGCGCAGCAGATTCCGCGCGCGCGCTATGTCGAGATGCCCGGCGTGGGCCACCTCATGAACCTGGAAGCGCCCGACGCGTTCGACCGCCTGCTGCTCGACTTCCTGCGCGAGCCCGCACCGAAGCGCCGCCCCGACCTGCACTGAACCACCCTGAACCAACGCGCCCGAACAACAAGAGGAGACACCACCGCATGACCATCCAGCCCGTCAACCCCGTCACCGGCCTGAGCTTCACGCCCGCCGTGGGCGACATGCCCTTCACCCCGCTGCAGCGCGAGCTGCTGGCGAAAGCGCACGCCCACGGGCGCGACGTGTTCGCTGCCCGCGCCCCGCAGTGGGACCGCGAGGCCAGCTTCCCGTTTGCCAATTACGACGACCTGCGCGAAGCCGGCTTTCTGAAACTCTGCGTGCCCACCGCGCACGGCGGCCTGGGCGCCGACTACGCCACCTACATGATGGTCGCGGCCGAGATCGGGCGCTTCTGCGGGGCCACCGCGCTCACCTGGAACATGCACATCTGCTCCACCATGTGGACCGGCGTGCTGGCCGACGGCATTCCCATGAGCGACGAGCAGCGCGCCGAACACCTGGCGCGGCGCGAACTGCACTTTGGTCGCATCGTGAACGACGGCGCGCTCTACGCCCAGCCCTTCAGCGAAGGCACCGCGGCCGCGGCCGGGCGCGCGCCCTTCGGCACCACGGCGAAAAAGGTGGACGGCGGCTGGCTCATCAACGGCCGCAAGATCTGGGCGAGTCTCTCGGGCGCGGCCGACTACTACGGCATTCTGTGCACCGAAGACAAGGGCGACGACCACCCCGACGCGCGCGACACGCTCTACATCAGCGTGCCGGCCACGTCCGATGGCTTCAGCATCAGCGGCGAGTGGGACCCGCTGGGCATGCGCGGCACCGTGAGCCGCAACCTGGCCTTCAAGGACGTGTTCGTGAGCGACGCCGAGCAGCTCATGCCGCGCGGCATCTACTTCAAGGGCGCGCAGACCTGGCCCGCCATGTTCTTCACGCTCTCGCCCACCTACCTGGGCGTGGCCAACGCGGCCTACGACTTCACCGTGATGTACCTGCGCGGCGAGGTGCCGGGCGAGCCGCCCGTGAAGCGGCGCCAGTTCCCCACCAAGCAGATCGCGGTGGCGCAGTTGCGCATACAGCTTGAGAACATGAAGTGCATCTTCGCGCGCGCCATCGCCGAGGCGAAGCCCAATCCCAGCAAGGACG
>JAUXNG010000063.1 GCA_030682835.1 Hydrogenophaga sp.
CTCCAAACGACGGAGGCTTTGGTGGTTTTGGCGCGCAAGCTGTTGCACATTGCCTTTGCGGTGTGGCGCACGGGCAAGCCCTTTGACCCCTCGCGGGTGACCGCCTGCGCTTGACACAAAGCATAGAACCTTTGCCGGGCCACTGGCGTGGTCCCCCGATGGGGGGAAGTCGCGTAGCGGCGCAGGGGGGAGCCTGGTTCCTTCACCGTGGCGCTGCACCAGCGTCCAGGCGGTACCGGCGATCAGCACGCTCCAGAACCAGATGCCATTGGTCAGCGGCAGCACGGTGCCCGTGCCCTCGGCAATGGCTGCCAGGCTCTTGCCCAGCCAGCCGCCCATGGCAAAGGCCGCCACCATCATCAGAAAGCCGCTCAGGGCGGAGGCGGCTCCGGCGGCCTGCGGGAACGGGCCGACCGCACCGCTCTGCCCGCAGGGCTGGTGCACGCCGTGGCCCATCATGAACAGGTAGAACGGCACCATGATGGCCCACAGGTTCTGCACGCCCATGAGCGCCAGCACGCCCATGGCGGTGCCGCCCGTGAGCGTGAACACCCCTGCAATCGCCACGGTGCGCCGCACGCCGAAACGCAGCAGCAGGCGCCGGCAGGCCAGCGTGCCCAGGATGTAGCTGAGCGACATCGACATCATCACCAGGCCATCGCTGGTCTTGCTCAGGCCCAGCACCTGGATGAACACGAAGGACGACGCGGCCAGGAAGGTGAACAGGCCGCCGTAGGAGGTGGTGGCGAGCAGCGCAAAGGCGATGAAAGTGGGGTGGCGGGCGATCTGCCCCCAGGTGCGCAGCAGCGTGAGCGGCTGCAGCGCCTGCGGGTTCTTCTTCGGCAGTGTTTCCTCGAAGCGCCAGGCCAGCACGCCCAGCGTGACCGCGCCGAACACCGCCAGCGCCAGCAGCGCCACGCGCCAGCCGAACAGGTCGGACAGCAGGCCACCCAGCGGCGCGCTGGCGCAGGCGATCACACCCAGGCCGGTGAGCCCCTTGGACATGACGCGGGCGCCTTCGGTGGGGGCGTACAGGTCGCGCACGATGGCGCGCGCGCACATCACGCCCGCTCCCATGGCCATGCCCTGCAGGGCGCGCCAGGCGATCAGCTGCTCCATCGACGGCGAGAAACTGCTGCCGATCGAGGCCGCCACAAAGAGCGTCATGCCCAGCAGCAGGACGGGGCGGCGGCCAAAGCGGTCCGACAGCGGCCCCCACACCAGTTGCGACAGGCCGAAGGCCAGCAGCAGCGCGGTCAGGGTCAGCTGCGCCTGTGACATGGGGGCGCCAAAACCGGCGGTGAGCGCAGGCAGGGCGGGCAGATACAGGTCGGTGGCCACCGGCTGCAGGCCCAGCAGCAGCGACAGCACGAGAACGATGAGGCCGGGCGACATGGCCGCGGGCACTGCGGCGGAAACGGGAGAAGCGGACATCCGGTCGAGGGTAGCAGACGCGCACCGGGTCGACAGCTTGCCGCGGCGCTACCCCGATGCCTGAAGCAACGGCACCAAGGGCACCGCCGGGCTGGCTCTGCCAGACGGCCAATGCCTCCTCTCGGGGTGACGCGAAGCCGCGCGGGGGTGTCCTATTGCATTCCGAACAGATCGGCCAGCGCCACCCGGTACTGCGCCTGCCCGATCGAGTTGGTGTTGTGGTGCGAACCACCCTCCACCAGCACGAAGGCCTTGCGACCGGTGGCCGCTTCATACAGGCGGCGGCCCAGTTCCGGGCGGATCAGCTGGTCCTGCCCGCCGTGCACCACCAGCAAGGGTGAGCCGATGTCCGCCACGCGCTTGACGGATTCGAAGCGCTGCGTGATCAGCGGCGAAACCGGCAGCCAGCCCCAGCGGAAGCTGCTGACCACGTCGGGAATCGAGGTGAAGGTGCCTTCCACCATGGTGCCGGCCTCGTCGTCCACCCGCGCCGCCAGGTCGATGGCGATCGCGCCGCCCAGCGAGTGGCCAAAGATGTAGCGCGGGCGGTCCGGGTATTGCTGGCCGAGCCAGTCCCAGGCCGCGCGCGCGTCTTCCGCGGCCAGGGTTTCGGAGGGCAGCTCGTTCGTGCTTTTGCCGAAGCCGCGGTAATCGACCGCCAGCACCGAGAAACCGAGTTCCTGCATGCGCCGGATGCGAAAGGCCGAGC
This sequence comes from Hydrogenophaga sp., assembly GCA_030682835.1. GTDB lineage: Bacteria > Pseudomonadota > Gammaproteobacteria > Burkholderiales > Burkholderiaceae_C > Hydrogenophaga. Next base: position 2,144 of record JAUXNG010000063.1, read on the forward strand.
CGGTCACGTTCCAGCGAGCGCCGTGCAGGTACAGCAGCACCGGCGCGTCCTCGCGGGTGGCGTGGTCTTCGTGCGGCAGCCAGAGGCCATGCAACTGCACCGGCTTGCGAGTGGTGGCCGACTGGAAGTCGATCCACACATCGCTCATGCCTTGCGCCAGGTCGTCGCCGCGCGACCAGCTGCGGTCGGACGGCTGGAAGATCCACTGGCGCTGCCGCTCGTCCAGCGTGGTGCAGCCACCCATCAGGGCGGCCATGGCGAGAAGGAGCAGCAGAAGACGGGTCATAGCAGCTACTGAGCAGTGCCCGCCGCCAAAGTTCAGCGACCTTTGGGCAGAATGGTCCTACGGTGTGCGCCATGGGCGACACCGGCTCACCTCAACCGACCACCCGCCTGCCATGACCGACAGTGTCTTCACCCGCATCGCCCGCCGCGAGATTCCCGCCGCCATCGTGTTCGAAGACGAGCACGTCATCGCCTTCATGGACGCCGGCCAGGTCAACCCGGGCCACGTGCTGGTGGCCACGAAACGCCAGATTGAAACCCTGATGGAGCTGGAAGAGGCGGAGGCCGCGCATCTCTTTGCCGTGGCCCACCGCGTGGCCCGAGCGGTGCAGGCGGCCTTTGCGCCCGAGGGCATGACCCTGCTGCAGACCAACCGCCCCGCCGGCTGGCAGACCGTGCCCCATGTGCATGTGCACGTGCTGCCTCGACAGGCCAACGACGGCGTCGGCCTGGAATGGCCCCGCAAAGACCCGCCGCTGGCTGAACTGCAGGCGCTGGCGGCGCGTATCCAGCTGTGAGGCACCCTGAGGGTCGATAAGCCATGTGTCCGGCGCGAAGGGTTCAGACTCAGAACACCGCGGAACTGGCTCCGCCAGGCCGCTGGTGTTGCCCCCTCAGGGGGGCTGAGGACCGCGGCTCCAAGCCTGCCTGCGCAGGCTTGGACGGGACGAAGAGTTATCGGCTCTGACGATGACGCGGCCTGCAAGGCACGCGCCCTTAGGCGCGGCGCGGGGGGCGGCCCTTCCTGCGCGGGGGGAACTCAAATAATGCCTTGCGCCAGCATGGCGTCCGCCACCTTCACGAAGCCGGCGATGTTCGCGCCGTCGATGTAGCTCACGCTGCCGTCGTCGCGCTGACCGTGCTTCACGCAGGCGGCGTGGATGCCCTGCATGATCTGCAGCAGGCGGGCGTCTACTTCCTCGCGCGTCCACGACAGGCGCATGGCGTTCTGGCTCATCTCCAGGCCAGAGGTGGCCACGCCGCCGGCGTTGCTGGCCTTGCCCGGCGCGTACAGCACGCCAGCGGCTTCAAACGCTTTAGCCGCTTCGATGGTCGAAGGCATGTTGGCGCCTTCGGCGACGCAGAGCACACCGTTCTTGATCAGCGTGCGGGCGTCGTTCTCGTCCAGCTCGTTCTGCGTGGCGCAAGGCAGGGCGATGTCCACCGGCACGTGCCACGGCCGCACACCGGCTTCGAAACGCACGCCGGTGCGCTCGGCGTAGTCGCTCACGCGGCCGTAGTGGTGGTTCTTCACGTCCATCAGGATGGCCAGCTTCTCGGGCGTGAAGCCGTCCTCGTCGACGATGGTGCCGCTGGAATCCGACACGGTGATGACCTTGGCGCCCAGTGCCATGGCTTTTTCCACCGCGTACTGCGCCACGTTGCCCGAGCCGGACACCGACACGCGCAGGCCGTCGAACGACTTGCCGCGGGTCTTGAGCATCTCGTCAGCGAAGTAGACCGTGCCGTAGCCGGTGGCCTCAGGCCGGATCAGCGAACCGCCGAAGGACAAGCCCTTGCCTGTGAACACGCTGGCCGCGTTGTTGGACAGCTTCTTGTACATGCCCGCCATGAAGCCCACCTCACGGCCGCCGACGCCGATGTCTCCAGCCGGCACGTCGGTGTCGGGGCCGACGTGGCGGAACAGCTCCATCACGAAAGCCTGGCAGAAGCGCATCACCTCGGCCGGGCTCTTGCCCTTGGGGTCGAAGTCGGAACCACCCTTGCCGCCGCCCATGGGCAGCGTGGTCAGCGCGTTCTTGAAGGTCTGCTCGAAGGCCAGGAACTTCAGCACCGACAGGTTCACCGAAGGGTGGAAGCGCAGGCCGCCCTTATAGGGGCCGATGGCCATGCTGTGCTGGATGCGGTAGCCGCGGTTCACCTGCACGTCGCCGTGGTCGTTCACCCAGGACACGCGGAACATCACCACGCGCTCGGGCTCCACCAGGCGGTCCAGCAGGCCTTGCTCGGCGTATTTGGGGTGCGTGGCAATGAAGGGCCAGAGGCTGTCCATCACCTCGGTGACGGCCTGCAGGAATTCTGGCTGGCCCGGGTTGCGCTGCTCGACGTGGGAAAGGAAGTCGTGAACCGATGCGTATTTCATTTTTTCATGCTCCATTAAAGTGCATGAAATTATGCAGAAACCGCATTTCGGCAGGCGAAAAGCGCATGGTCGGTGCGTTACGCCTTGTTACGGTGCGTAATACCCTGTTTTCAGAAGGGTTGAATGCACGCTTGAAGTGCGTGGTTCAACGCCCGCGCAGGAACAGCGCGTCGAGTTCCTTCATACTCACCTGGCGCCAGGTGGGTCGGCCATGGTTGCACTGGTCGCTGCGCTCGGTGGTTTCCATCTGCCGCAGCAGGGCGTTCATCTCGTCCAGTGTGAGGCGCCGGTTGGCGCGCACCGCGCCATGGCAGGCCATGGTGGCCAGCAACTCGTTGCGGGCGCGCTGCACCACGGTGCTGGCGTCGTGCTGCGCCAGTTCGGCCAGCACGCTGCGCGCCAGCTCCACCGGGTCGCCGGCACTCAGCGTGGTCGGCACAGCGCGCACAGCCAGCGTGCGGGGCGAGAAGGGCACCACCTCCAGGCCGAGCATGGCCAGCACCACACCCTGGTCTTCGGCGGTGGCCACTTCCTGCGGCGTGGCGGCAAACGTGGCCGGAATCAGCAGCGGCTGGCTGGCCACCTGCTCGTCGTCCAGTTGCTGTTTCAGGCGCTCGTAGACGATGCGCTCGTGCGCGGCGTGCATGTCCACCACCACCAGGCCCTGGGTGTTTTCGGCCAGGATGTAGACACCCTGCAGTTGTGCGATGGCGCGGCCCAGGGGCCAGTCGCCACGGGGCAGGGATGTGGCGGAGGCCTGTGCAGGGTCTGGGCTGCTGGCGGGATTACCGTATGCGGCGCTGGTTGGGAAGGGGTGTGCGAGGGCTTCGACAGGCTCAGCCCGAACGGATTCAGTGGAACCGTCTGAAAGAACACCCGTTCGGGCTGAGCCTGTCGAAGCCTGTCCTGAGCCAGGTCGAAGGGCCTTCGCCGGGTCCATGCCCCACAAGGCTCCCAGGTCGCTGACCCGGTGACCCACTTCGTCGGGCCTGGTGTAACGCTGCAAAGGCAGGGTGTTCTGGGCGTCACCCCAGCTGGACGGCAAACGGTCGGGTGCTGCACCGCCCAGTCCGGCAGGCGGGACGGCTAGTGCACCCGTTGTGCCAGGATCAGCCCCCGGACCGGCCGCAGCGCCTGCCCGCGGCGCGGCCAGCGCGGTCTCCACCGCTTTGCGCACCGCGTGGTGCACCTCGCGGCTGTCGCGAAAACGCACCTCGATCTTGGTCGGGTGAACGTTCACGTCCACCCGCGTCGGGTCGATGCCGATGAAGAGCGCATACACCGGCTGCTTGTGGCCGTGCAACACGTCTTCATAAGCGCTGCGGGCGGCGTGGGTCACGACCTTGTCGCGGACGAAGCGCCCGTTCACATAGGCGAACTGCCAGTCGTTGCGCGAACGCGCTGCGTCGGGCACGCCGGCAAAGCCCCACACGCGCAGACGCTGCGGGAAGCCGTCTTCTTCCGGGCGGTCCACGTCCAGCGGCCAGTCCACCGCCACCGCCTGCTCAACGAAGTCCGGCCCCAGCACATCGGCCAGGCGCTGCCGCAAGGCGGCCATGGGGCCGCCCTGCGTGCTGTCGGGTACGGCACGCCATTGCGCCACCAGCTTGCCCTCGTGCCAGATCGCAAAGCCCACGGCAGGCCGGGCCAGCGCGTGGCGCCGCACCGCTTCAACGCAGTGGGCCAGTTCGGTGGCGTCGGTCTTGAGGAACTTGCGCCGTGCCGGCGTGGCAAAGAAGAGTTCGCGTACCTCCACGGTGGTGCCGGGTGTGCGGGCCGCCGCTTCCAGCTCGCCGCTGCGGCCGTCTAGCAGCCAACCGTGCGACTCGTCGGCCGTGTCCACTCGCGTCAGCAACGACACCTCGGCGATGGAGCAGATGGCGGCCAGCGCCTCGCCCCGGAAACCCATGGTGTGCACCGACTCCAGCTCGCTCAGGCTGGCGATCTTGCTGGTGGCGTGGCGCTTGAGCGCACTGGGCAGCTCGCTGCGCAGGATGCCGCAGCCGTTGTCTTCCACACTGATGAGCCGCACGCCACCGGCCTGCAGACGCACCGTGACCTGGGTGGCGCCGGCGTCCAGTGCGTTGTCGACCAGCTCGCGCACCACCGAGGCGGGCCGTTCGACCACCTCGCCGGCGGCAATCTGGCTGATGAGTTCGTCCGGCAGTTCGCGGATCGGGCGGCGCTCGGCGCGGGGGAGGGCGGGGGGTGGGCTGGTGGCAAGGGTCACCGGCAAATTGTAGGGGTCGGGGTGCTGCGCTGGCGACGCGGCGCAGGATAGCCGGGTTGGTTGAATTGATAAGTAGGCGTATCATTTTTCCATTCGCCACCGACGCGCGAGGAGACATGAACACACCCACAGAACAAGCCATCCGCTGGCACCAGCCCGGCACCAGCCGCGTGCCCTTCTGGGCCTACACCGACCCCGACCTGTACAAGCGCGAGCTGGAACGCCTGTTCTACGGCCCGCACTGGTGCTACGTGGGGCTGGCGGTGGAGATACCAAACACCGGCGACTACAAGCTCAGCTGGGTCGGCGAGCGTCAGGTCATCATGGTACGCGACCGCGTGGCGCCCAGAGACCGCGACACCGACCCCGGCATCCGCGTGGTGGAAAACCGCTGCGCCCACCGCGGCGTGCGCTTCTGCCAGCCGCCCATGGACGGGCAGGTGGGCAATGCGCGCAGCTTCGTGTGCCCCTATCACCAGTGGACCTACAAGCTCAACGGCGACCTGGCCGGCCTGCCGTTCAAGGACGGCGTGAAGGCGCAGGGGCCGGACGGCGAGTGCACGCACGGCGGCATGCCCGAAGGCTTTGACATGAAGCAGAACGGGCTGACCAAGCTGCGCGTGGCCGTGCTGCATGGGTTGGTGTTCGCCACCTTCAGCCTTGACGCCGAGCCGCTGGAAGACTACCTGGGCCCGGCCGTGATGCCATGGCTGGACCGCCTGTTCAAGGGCCGCCAGCTGCAACTGCTGGGCTACAACCGCCAGCGCATTCCGGGCAACTGGAAGCTGATGATGGAAAACATCAAGGACCCCTACCACCCGGGGCTGCTGCACACCTGGTTCGTCACCTTCGGCCTGTGGCGCGCCGACCAGAAGAGCCGCATGGTGATGGACGCGCAGGGTCGCCACGCGGTGATGATCTCGCGCCGCAACGATGGTGGCCAGAGCGCCGTGACCGAGGGCGTGACCAGCTTCAAGGCCGACATGAAGCTGCACGACGCGCGCTTGCTCGACGTGGTGCCGGAGCCCTGGTGGACCATCGACGACCCGCAGAACCCCGGCCAGACCATCACGCCCACGGTGACCATGATCACGCTGTTCCCCAGCGTGATCGTTCAGCAGCAGGTGAACTCGCTGAGCACCCGCCACATCGTGCCGCGCGGCGCCGGTGAATTCGACTTCGTGTGGACGCACATCGGCTTCAGCGACGACACGCCCGAGATGACGCAGCGCCGTCTGCGCCAGGCCAACCTGTTCGGCCCGGCCGGTTTCGTGAGCGCCGACGACGGCGAGGTGATCGAGTTCAGCCAGGACGGCTTCAAACAGTGGGGCAACGAGGGCCACACGCTGGTTGAACTCGGCGGCACCGCCAGCGGCGTGGGCGACCCACCCACCGAACACATGGTGACCGAAACCCTGATCCGCGGCATGTACGCCTACTGGAAGAAAGCGATGGACCTGTGAGCACGACCGAGTTCGCCGGCCAGGCCGGCCTGCAGAGCCTGCTGCTGCACCACGCCATCGACCGCTTCAACGCCGACTACGCCGCGGTGCTCGACGCCCGCCGCTTCGACGCCTGGCCCGACTGCTTCACCGAAGACGCCAGGTACTGGGTGCAGGCCCGCGAGAACTTCGACCGCGGCCTGCCGCTGGCCCTGCTCGCACTGGAAAGCCAAGGCATGCTGCGCGACCGCATCTACGGCACCAGCCAGACGATCTACCACGGCCCCTACTACACGCGCCATGTGCTGAGCCCGGCGCGCATCACGGTGGCCGGCGCCGGTACGGTGGACGATCCGGTTCGCGCCGAGGCGAACTACGCGGTGTTCCGCACCAAGCCCGGCAGCGTGAGCGAGGTCTACAACGTGGGGCGCTACATCGACGCCTTCGTGCACACGCCAGAAGGCCTGAAGCTGCAGGAGCGGCGCTGCGTGTACGACAGCGAGATGGTGCTGAACTCGCTGATCTACCCGATCTGAGTTCGCGGCGCGAGGTGCGCGCGGCTTCGGATGGTCCTGCTGGCGGCGGGGCCAGTGTCACATCTGCCGGCTGCGCGCCAGTGGTGGATTCTGCGAGAAGTAGCGCACGATGCCCTTGAGCAGGGCGTCGGCCAGCTCGGTCTGGTAGGCCACGCTTTTCAGTCGCAGCTCTTCCTCCGGGTTGCTGATGAAAGCGGTCTCCACCAGCACGCTGGGGATGTCGGGCGCCTTCAGCACCGCGAACCCGGCTTGCTCCACGCGCGGCTTGTGCAGCTTGCCCACGCGGCCCACCTCGCCCAGCATGGCGGCGCCCAGGCGAAGGCTGTCGTTGATCTGGGCGGTGGTGCTCATGTCGAGCATCGCGCGCTGCAGGGTGGCGTCTTTGGCTTTCACGTTGACGCCGCCCACCAGGTCGGCCGCGTTTTCCTTGTTGGCCATCCAGCGCGCGGCCGCGCTGCTGGCGCCGCCGTTGCTCAGCGCATAGACGCTGGCACCTTGCGGGCGTGGGGTGTAGAACGCATCGGCGTGCAGGCTGATGAACAGATCGGCCTGCACGCGCTGTGCTTTCTGCACCCGCACATGCAGCGGTACAAAGAAGTCGGCGTCGCGCGTCAGGAACGCACGCATCGGGTTGCCGTTCACCCGGGTGGCGTTGATGCGGTCGCGCAGGCGCAGTGCGATCTGCAGCACCACGTCTTTCTCATAGGTGCCGCCGGGGCCGATGGCCCCCGGGTCTTCCCCGCCGTGTCCCGGGTCCAGCGCCACGATGATGAGCCGCTCGGTGCTCGCCTTGCGTTCTGGGGGCCTTGACGGATTGGGCGCCCGCGCGGTGGTGGCGGGTGGTGTGGCAGGGGCGCTGGCCACCGGCGGCGTGGCGGGCGCGGCGTCGGGCGTGGCGCCGGCGCCCGAGCCCTGCTCGCGCTGCGCAATCAGTGCGCCCAGCGGATCGGCGGGGGCCCCAGCGGCTGTGCTTCCAGCTGCGGCATTGCCGCTGCGGCCCATGGCGTCGGTTTCCAGGCCGAGCAGGCGCGCGGCGCGCAGACTGGCCTCGTCCAGCTCCCGGATGCGCTGGCTGATCAGCTGCTCCAGCGGATCGGGCGGGTTCAGGGGATACAGGTCCAGCACCAGACGGTGCTGGTAGGCCGCCACCGGCTGCAGCTGGAAGAGCTGCGGCCGGATCGGCTGCTTCAGCTCGATCACCAGGCGGGCGTTGCCGGGGCTGCCCGGCAGCACGCGCAAGCCCGCGATGTTCGGGTCGCTCGACCTGAGCTGCCCCACCAGATCGCGCAGGCCCGCCACCAGGTCGATGCCTTCAATGTCCAGCAGCAGGCGCAGGGGGTCGCTGCTGGTCACCGGTTGCGCCTTGAGCGCGCCGTCAGATTCGATGGTGACGCGTGTGTAGTCGTCGGCGGGCCAGAGCCGCACCGCCACCACGGTGGCGCCAAAAGCAATCTGCTGGCTGCCCAGCAGCAACACCAGGGTGCCAACGCGCAGCAGGCCGCGGCGGTTCAGGCCGGCAATGGGAACGGCGGGCATGCGCTGGCTCATGCTGCCACGCAGTCGAGCAGCAGGCGACCGGCCGCCGTGCGGGCTTGCACACGTACCTGGCGCGCCTCGTCCACGCCACTGTCGTCTTCAAGCGGGTGGTGCGTGGGCGGGGGCACGGGATGGGGCATGTCGTCGGGTTGGATGTGAATGTCCAGATCGACCGTGGGCATGAACTCGCCTGCACGTTCGGGCCATTCCACCAGCTTGAGACCGGGGCTGGCGAAAAGTTCGCGAAAGCCGGCGTCTTCCCACTCGCGCGGGTCGGTGAAACGGTAGAAATCAAAATGCCAGATGTGCAGCGGTTCGCCCGCCGGCATCACCGGGCAGTCGATGGCGCTGTGGGGTTCCACCACGGCGTATGTCGGGCTCTTGATGCGCCCGCGCACGCCCAGCGCGCGCAGCAGGTGGCGCACAAAGGTCGTCTTGCCCGCGCCGAGGTCTCCGTGCAGCGCGAGCGTGGCGTGGGCAATCGCCGGGCAGGTGGCCAGCCGCTGCGCGAAGGCCAGGGTATCGGTTTCGTCCGCCCAGCGGGCGTGCCACGCCCCGTCCCCCGTCGTGGCGGGGGATTCGGGCGTTCCTACAATGGGCGGAACATGAATGCCGGTCTTGATGCTGCTCAACTCGTCTCACAGATACAGGCCTGGGGCCAAGAGTTGGCATTTTCCCAAATTGGCGTGGCCGGTGTCGACCTCTCGGCGGCCGAACCCGGCCTTCGGGCCTGGCTGGACGCGGGCTTTCACGGCAGCATGGGTTACATGGCCAGCCATGGCATGAAGCGCGCCCGTCCGGCCGAGCTGGTACCGGGCACGGTGAGCGTGGTCACGGCGCGCATGGACTACCTCCCCCGCGACACGCCCGATGGCTGGCAAAACACCGAACTGCAGCGGCTGCAGCGCCCCGGCGAGGCCATCGTCTCGGTCTATGCCCGGGGCCGGGATTACCACAAGGTGCTGCGCAACCGCCTGCAGAAGCTGGCCGAGCGCATCGCAGCCGAAGTGGGCCCTTTGGGCCACCGCGTGTTCACCGACTCGGCCCCGGTGCTGGAGGCCGAGCTGGCCAGCCGCAGCGGCCAGGGCTGGCGCGGCAAGCACACGCTGGTGCTCAGCCGCGAAGGCGGCTCCATGTTCTTCCTGGGCGAGATCTACCTCGACCTGGCCCTGCCCGCCACCGCACCGGTGAGCGAGCACTGCGGGGCCTGCAGCGCCTGCATCGACGCCTGCCCCACAGGCGCCATTCTTGGGCCACACCGGCTGGACGCACGGCGCTGCATCTCCTACCTGACGATCGAGCACGACGGGCCGATTCCCCTGGAGCTGCGCCCGCTGATCGGCAACCGCATCTACGGCTGTGACGACTGCCAGCTGGTGTGCCCTTGGAACAAGTTCGCCCAGCGCTCGACCCTGCCCGATTTCGATGCCCGCGACGGACTGACCGGCGCCACGCTGGCCGAGCTGTTCGCGTGGACCGAAGACGAATTCCTGCGCCGCACCGAGGGCAGTCCGATCCGGCGCATCGGGCATGAGCGCTGGCTGCGCAACGTCGCGGTGGCGCTGGGCAACGCGCTGCGTGGCGAAGCCGATCCGGCAAAACGCGAGCGCCTGCGTCGAGCACTGGCCAGCCGCGCGCAGCACCCCGCCGATCTCGTGCAGGAGGCGGTGGACTGGGCCTTGCGCAACGGGGTGCCGGGCCAAATTCCGAGCTGAGCGCCAGCAGGCGTTTCTTTCCGGCGCTTCGCGTTTCGCGTTCCAGCTTTCTGAAATGCCGCCGCCGCCAGGGCGCCGGCGGGCACATCCATTGCCGAGTTACTGCTGATGCATCCGCTGCGGTGCCGGTGTCAAGCCCTTCCTGTTTCAAGAGGTGAGCGAAGGCTTCAGGGCAAAGCAGCGGCCCCCTACCTGTCGCACCGCCCGGCGCGCGATGCGCTCTACCCGAACACCCGGTTCCACCCCGCCCGTGAGGGCATCACTCGAGGAGACTCAGCATGAAGACACCAGCAAGAACCAGATCACGGGCAAGAGTTTCCATCGTCCTGGCCGGGGCCATCCCGGCACTCATCGTTGGTTGCGGTGGCAGTGGCAGCAACACCCCCGTTCCCCCTTTCAACCCGGCCCCTCCGCTCGCGAATGTCCTGCCAGCCGGTTTCACGCAGCACAGCGTGAAGGCCTACACCGCAGTGGAGCGGGGCGACGGCACCAGCGCCACCACGCAAGACTTGCTGACCGCCGGGCTGGGCAAGACCGGTCTGGGCACGGCTGCAGCGCCGGCGTATGCCGATCCCCTGAACCCGACCGCGCTGGAGCTGCGTCGCAACGCGATTCATGCCAATTACCGCGCCATCCTTGACCCGTCCGAGGCGGGAGGTTTTGGCCGTCTCTACGGCCCCAACATCGACAGCGCTGGCAACGACACACGGGGCGAGGGTCTGGTGCCCGGCAAGGAATACCTGGCGGTGCTGGACGACGGCAGCGGCCGCAAGCAGGTGGTGGTGGCGGTGCAGATCCCCACCAGCTTTGATGTCAACAACCCCTGCGTGGTGGCCGGACCTTCGTCGGGTTCGCGGGGTGTGTATGGCTCCATGGGCAGCGCGGCTGAGTGGGGCTTGAAGAAGAGCTGCGCCGTGGCGCTGACCGACGCCGGCAAGGGTGTGGGCCTGTACGACCTGATGGACGACACGGTGAATACGGTTGACGGCACCCGGGCCACACGCAGCGCCGCAGACAACCGGTCAGTTTTTGCTGCAAATTTGACCGACACCGAACGTAATCAATTCAACGCATCATTTCCGAACCGGGTAGCGCTCAAGCATGCGCATTCACAGGTCAACCCAGAAAAGGATTGGGGCGATGACACCCTGGCATCGATTCGCTACGCCCTGTATGCCCTGAATGAAGAGCACGGCGAGGCCTTGCCCGGCAACGCCGGCAAGTCGGTTCGCTTCACACCCGACAACACGCTTGTCATCGCTGGTTCTGTCTCCAACGGCGGTGCCGCCGTGTTGCAGGCGGCCGAGCGCGACAGCACCGGCCTGATCGACGGCGTGGTCGCCTCTGAGCCCAGCGCGCAGCCGGCCGCCCAGGCGGGCTATGGCGTTCAGTTCGGCGGCGTGAACCTCCCCGTGGTCGGACTTCCGCTGATCGATTACTTCACCTTCGCCAACCTCTACCAGCCGTGCGCAGCCTTGGCCCCGACTGCCGCGCTGAGTGAGCCGACCGGTTACAACTACATGGGCGTGTTCGCAATGAACGCACGTGCCGAGAACCGGTGCACCGCACTGGCCAACAAGGGTCTGGTGGTGGGCACGACCACGGCAGAGCGTGCGGCAGATGCCCTGCAGCGCTTGCGGGCCTATGGTTACAGCGCCGAGAACGACACCATGCACAACGCCCATTACGGCCTGGGCAATACCGCCGTCATCAGCATGATGTACACCAACGCCCTGGGGCGCTTCTCGGTGGCCGACAACCTGTGCGGCATGAGCATGGCCCCGGTGATCGCCGCTGGGGCACTGGCACCGCTGAGCGCTGTCGACAAAGCGCAGAGCTTTGCCCTGGCCAACGGCACCGCCAGCGGCGTGCCGGTGAGTGTGGTCTACAACGACTCGGCATTCGGCGCGCGATCCTGGGCGTTCGGTGTGTCGCCTTCCACCGGTCTGGCGGATTTTTCGCTGGATGCCGCGCTGTGCCAGCGCGCGCTGGTCACAGGCCAGGACCCGGTCACCCAGCAAGCGCTGACCGCCATCACCACCCCCACGCTGGCGCAGAGCCAGCGCGTTCGCGCCGGCATGGCCGAGGTGCTGCTGGGCGGCAACCTGCGCGGCAAGCCGACGCTGATCGTGGCCGGGCGCAGCGACGCGCTGCTGCCGGTCAACCACTCCGCGCGCGCCTATACGGCCTTCAACCAGAGCGTGGAGGGCGGCGCCAGCCGCTTGCGCTACATCGAGGTGACCAATGCGCAGCACTTCGACTTGTTCCTGTCCGCCTTCAGCGGATTCGACAACCGTTTCGTGCCGCTGCACGGGTACTTCAATCAGGCCATGGACGCGATGTACGCCCACCTGAAAACGGGCGCCGCCCTGCCGCCGAGCCAGGTGGTTCGCACCACGCCGCGCGGCGGCGTGCCCGGCGACGCCGCACCGGCTCTGCAGGCGTCACAGCTGCCCGACATTGCCCTCACACCCGTGGCGGGGAACCGCATCGTCCTGGGTGCGGGCAACACCTTGCAGGTGCCTGAGTGAGGCCGCTGGCCCACTGACGCAAGCCGGGGCAAGTTGAGCGTCTGCCGCTGAAGCCTGCTCCCGGCTCCGTCTGGTTCGTCCAGCGGGGCTGCGGGTAGTCGTGGCAGGCGTTGCGTTAGCCAGACGCGCGCATCAGCACCACCAGCGGCGGGATGCAGAGCCACAGCATGAAGCTCAGCGCGATCACGATCGTGCTGTCGATGCGGTCTGGCAGCGCGTTGAGCGACAGCAGCTGCCGCAGCCGCCGCCAGAGCCAGGCGCCATGCAGGCCGGCGCCCACCACGCCCCAGCCCAGCAGGGGCGCCACATCGGGCCGGGTGAACACCAGCAGCAGGCCGATGGCCGGGGCCAGCACGGTGGCTGCCATCGCCAGCCGCAGGGTGGCCCGCACACCCAGCTGAACCACCAGCGTGCGCTTGCCTGCGACTGCGTCGGCCTCCCGGTCGGGCAGGCCTGCCAGCAGGATGGACGGCAGGATGGCGATGCCCAGGGGCAAGGCCAGCAGCCAGGGCAGGCTGTCGCCCAGCTGCCCGCCTTGCACCACGTAGCCCGCGAGCAGCACGCCCGCGCTGTGGGTGATCACCACGTCGAGCTCGCCCAGCCCGCGGTGCGAGAGCTTCAGGGGCGGCACGGTGTAGAACAACGCGAGCAGGGCGAGCACGCCGTACGTGATCGCCACGGCGCCCAGCTGGCCGGGCGGGGACGCAGCCGCGAGTGCGGCGATCAGCACCGCGGTGCCCAGCAGGGCGCCGGTGATGCCGCGGCGCAGGGCGGGCCGTTCGATGCGCCCATCCACCAGCACACGCGAACCCCCGCTGAAGGGGCCGCTGTTGCGGTTCTGGCGGTCGCTCTCGAAGTCGAACCAGTCGTTGAGGAAGACTGTGGCCGCCTCCAGCAGGAACAGGGCCAGGTAGCCCAGCAGGTAGGGCGTCATGGCCAGCGGCCCTGCAGCGACCAGCGCCCCGACCGTGTAGGCCACCCAGGTCATGGGGTAGAACTGCAAACGCAGCGCGGCCAGCCAGGCCGTGACGCGGTCGCGGCGGCGCTGCGCCGGCGACAGTGCGCCCTGGGCCAGCTGCACTCCGCGCTCCCGGGCCTGTTCGATCCAGCGCTGTCGCTGATCGGGCGCAGACGTGACCACTGGCCCGACGATGCGGCGGCGCACGGTGCGCACGCCGCAATACCCCAGCGTGGCGCTGGCCAGCGCGTGGTGGCCCGGAGCCCGGTACAGCCAGCGGTACACCAGCGGTGGCGTGTCCATGGTGGTGAGCAGTTCGGCGGTGCGGCCCTTGAGCAGCTGGTCCCAGCGGCCGTCGGCCTGGTGGCGGAAGGCAAAGCCCGGCGCCAGGGTGCGGTCCAAAAAACCCTTCATCACCGCCGGGAAGGTGCCCCACCAGGTGGGGTAGACCCAGACGATGTGCTCGGCCCAGGCCATGTCGTGCTGCGCCTGGTCGAGCCCGGGCTCGAGCGCCTGATGCTCGGGCGATTGGGCGTGCACGTCCGGGTCGAAGGCCAGGTCGCCCAGCACCTGTTCGCGGCACTCGACGTCGGCCTCGCGGGCGCCGGCCACCATGGCATCGAACAGGGCGCCGCAGAAGCTGTCGCGCCGGGGGTGGGCAAGGATGAAGAGGCAGCGCACGGCGACTCCGGGTGGGTGAGCCGCCATGGTTGAGCAGGCGCCGGCCAGTGTCCGTGCGTCAACACACGCATGAGGCGCTGGCGCAACGGTGCTGTGGCCGGCGTGCGTGCGCCGGCCTGGCCGTTCACACGTGGTTCAGGCGGAGTTCGCGCTTGAGCAGCTTGCCGCTGGGGTTCTTGGGCAGGCTGTCGGTGAACACCACCCGTTTCGGGCATTTGAACGTGGCCATGTGGGTGTTGCAGTGCGCCACCACCTCTTCTTCGGTGAGCGTCTGCCCGGTCTTGACGACGATGACTGCCGTGACGGCCTCCACCCATTTCGGGTCGGGCAGCCCGATCACGGCCACCTCGCTCACGGCCGGCAGGCGGTAGATCATTTCCTCCACCTCGCGGCTGGCCACGTTCTCGCCGCCCGTCTTGATCATGTCCTTCTTGCGGTCCACCACCGTGATGAAGCCTTCGTCGTCCACCACCGCCAGGTCGCCGCTGTGGAACCAGCCGCCCTCGAAGGCGGCGCGCGTGCGCTCGGGGTCGTTGAAGTAGCCCAGCATCAGGTGCGGCGAGCGGTGCACGATCTCGCCCACGGTGCCCACCGGCACGTCGTTCATGTCGTCGTCGACCACGCGCGTTTCCACGTTGAGCACCGCCTTGCCGCACGAACCCGGTTTGCGCAGCTGGTCGTCCGGGCCGAGCATGGTGGCCAGCGGCGCGATCTCGGTCTGGCCGTACAGGTTCCACAGCCGCACGGCGGGCAGGCGCGCCGCCAGCTCCTGCAGAACGGCCACCGGCATGATGGACGCGCCGTAGTAGCCCTTGGCCAGGCTGCTCAGGCGTGCCGGGTCGAACAGCGGCGAGCGCAGCAGCGCGATCCACACGGTGGGCGGCGCGAAGAAGCTGGTGATCTGGTGTTTTTCGATCAGGGCAAGCAGGTTGTCGGGCACCGGCTTGGCGGTGATGACGTTGCTGCTGCCGATGAAGATGGCCGGGCCGAAGAACACGTCGAGCTGGGCGCAGTGGTACAGCGGCAGCGCATGCAGGGCGCGGTCGCCTTCGGCAATCTCGGCGTTGATGACGCAGCTCACGTATTGCCACATCACAGCGTCGTGCGTGAGCATGGCGCCTTTGGGTGTGGACTCGGTGCCGCTGGTGTAGACGATCTGGGCCAGGTCGTGGCTGGCGAGCTTCACCGCCGGCAGCGGGTCGGTGCAGGCGGCGAGCTCGTCAAAGGGGTGCATGCCCCGTTCGGGCTGGCTCGGTTCTTCGGAGGGCAGCCAGATGTACTGGGTGACCTCGGTCTGCTGCTCGGCAGCGTCGCGTGCCAGTGTGGCCAGGCCGCTGTCGGTGGCCAGTACCTTCGCACCGGCGTGCCGCAGGATGTAGGCCACTTCTTCGGCCTTGAGCATGAAATTGATCGGCACCAGCACCGCGCCGCGGCGCGCCAGCGCAAAGCGCAGCGCGGCAAAGCCGTGCGAATTGCGCGCCAGCACGGCCACCTTGTCGCCTTCGTTCACGCCCATGTGCGCCAGCCCGGCGGCCAGGCGGCTCACCAGGGCGTTGAACTCGGCATAGGTCCACTCGGTGCTGCCGCAGATGATGGCGCTTTTGCCGGGCAGGCGCATCGCCGTGCGGTGCAGGGCGTCGGCAATGGTCTGGCGGCGGGCCAGCGGTGAAATGGCGGGGGTCATGACAGGAGCTCCTCTGTGGTTGTCTGGAACGGTGCGGCGGTGCACGGGGGCAGGCCACGAGCCCGCGCCGCGCAGACCGCCACCCGATTGAAAACGAATGCAGCCGAACGGCAATGGGCATTTACACCAGCCCTGTCACCTGCGCGAACGCGCCTGGCGCGGTGGCCCGCGTGGGTGCGCCGCTATCATGGGGCATGGACCCCGTGACCTCCACACAAGCCGCCTTCACCCGCTGGGGCCAGCGCGTGCGCGCCTCGTGGCGGGCCTGGTGGCACGTGCTGCTGCTGGGTGCCCAGATCCTCGTGCTGGCCTTGCTGCCGTCAAGCTACCGCCGCGGGGCGCAACGCCTCTCGGTGCTGCAGCACCTCTACACCGCCACCGCGCCGCTGCTGACCTGGTTTCTGGTGCTGTCGGCGCTCATCAGCGTGGTGCTGATCCGCATCGTGGTGGCCACGGCTTACAGCTACGGCCTGTCGCAGTACGCGCTGGAGGTGCTGGTGCGCACGCTGGTGCTGGAGCTCATTCCGCTGTACGCGGCCATGTTCGTGGCCGTGCGTTACGCCATGCCGGGCGCCCAGCGCGTGCGCAAGCTGATGGCCGAGCGCCTGCGCGACGGCACGGCGGTGGACGAGCAGACCCTGCTACGCACCGAGCTGCTGCCTCGCGCGCTGGCCGCCGTGTTCTCGGTGCTGCTGCTGGCCGCGGTGAGCTGCGTGGTGGCGCTGGTGCTGGCCTACCTCACCGTCTACGGCTTCTCGCCCTGGGGCCTGCCGTCGTACACCCGCAGCGTGGGCAGCGTGTTCACGCCGGCGGTGACGCTCATCTTCGGCCTCAAGACCCTGTTCTTCAGTCTGGCCGTGGCGGTGGTGCCGCTGGCCGCGAGCGCCCAGCGCGATGCCGACGGCCGCTACAGCCGCCGCAGCGACATCTCGGAGTTCGCCCGCCTGTTTTCGGTGGTGCTGCTGATCGAGGTGGCGTCACTGGTCGGCAACTACTATTGACACCATGAACCCGACCCCGCCCGCAGATCCGTCGCCTTCGCCCGAGGGCTTGCCGCCGGTGAAGAACCTCGAGTTCAAGGCCGCGCTGCTGCTGTTGCTCATGCTGGTGCTGGTTCTGGGCTCGGCCGCCTATGTGCTTTACGCCCGCGGGGTGTTCGAGCAGACCCAGCGGCTGGTGCTGGTGTCGGACGATTCCGAGGGCGTGGTGGTGGGCATGGACATGACGTTCGCCGGCTTCGCCATCGGCCGCGTCGCCCGCATCGAGCTGGGCGAGGACGGCAACGCCCGCATCCTGGTCGACGTGCCCGAGAAGGATGCCCGCTGGCTGCGCACCTCCAGCATCTTCACCATGGAACGCGGGCTGGTGGGTGGCACCCGCATTCGCGCCTACAGCGGGGTGCTGGAAGACCCTCCCTTGCCCGACGGCGCCGAGCGCCCGGTGCTGCGCGGCGACACGGCCGCCGAGATACCGCGGCTGATGGCCTCGGTGCGCGAGGTGCTGGACAACGTGGCCGCCCTCACCGCGGACGACGCCGCGCTGGGCCAGAGCCTGGCCCATTTGCGGGGCCTCACGGAGCGGCTGAACGGCCCGCAGGGCCTGCTGGGCACACTGCTGGGCAACGAGGCTGACGCGAAAAAGCTGGTGCTCACCATCGACCGCGCCAACGCCTTGCTGTCGCGGATGGACGCGCTCGCCCTGCGGCTGGACGGGCTGGTGGCCAACGCCGACCGCCAGGTTTTCGGCCAGGGTGCTGCGCCCGGCCAGGGCGGGCTGGTGAACGACGCTCGCACCAGCGTCCAGCAGCTCAATGGGCTCCTGACCGACGCGCGCACCAGCCTGCAGAAGGTGGATGCGGTGCTGGTCGACGTGCAGGGCATTGCCGGCAACACCCGTGAAGCCACGCAGGACCTCTCCCAGCTGCGCAGCGAAGTGGACGCCAGCCTGCGCAAGGTCGATGCGCTCATCCAGGACATCAACCGCAAGTGGCCGTTTGCACGCGACACGGAGATCAGGCTGCCATGAATCGACTTCGTATTGCGCCTGCCCTGACAGTGACGGCCGTGCTGCTGACCGTTCTCACGATGTCTGCCTGCGGCAACAAACCGCCCGTGCCCGGCTGGCAGCTCAACGCCAAGGGCAGCGCCGAGCGCGCGGCACAAGCCTGGCTCAGCGGCAACAGCCGGGTCGAGGCCGTGGAGTTTGCCCGCGCCCGCCACGAGGTGAGCAGCACGGGCCGTGCCGATCTGGTGGCCCGTCTGGAGCTGCTGCGCTGCGCCACCCGCGTGGCCGCACTGGTGTTTGAACCGTGCAGCGGCTTCGAGGCCCTGGCGGCCGACGCCGCGCCCGCCGAGCAGGCGTATGCCCGCTACCTGGCGGGCCAGGCCCAGCCGGGCGACGCCGCGCTGCTGCCCGAGGCGCACCGCGCGCTGGCCGGCGGCTCGGCTGCGCCCGGACCGACCCTCTCAGGCATCAGCGATCCGCTCTCGCGGCTGGTGGCCGCCGGGGTGTTGATGCGCCGGGGCGAGGCGAACCCCGCCGTGATGGACCAGGCGGTGCAGGCCGCCTCAGGCCAGGGCTGGCGCCGACCCCTGCTCGCGTGGTTGCTGGTGCAGCAGCAGCGCGCTGTGGCGGGCGGAGCGCCTGAGGAAGCGCAGCGCCTGCAGCGGCGCATCGAGCTGCTGCAGGAGCCGCCGCGCTGAAGCTACAGGCGCGGCCCCACGAGCACTTTACTTGCTGATTCGCAGCGATGTGGCACTGTTCTGCGTAGCGTCGTGAACCAGGTTGGTGCCGCTGATGCTGAGCACCAGCGCATCGGTGGAGCCCACCGTGTTCTTCAGGGCAGCACTGGTCACGGCGCAGCTGCCGCTGCTGCCCGTGGTGCACGAAGCCGTGCCGCCGGGCTTGAATTCCACGCTGATGCTGGCGTTGGGCACGGCAGCGCCGGTGTCGAGGTTGCGCACGATCACCGTGGCTTCGGCCCGCCAGTTGGTTTTGCTGACCAGGGACCGGCCGGTCAGGCCGCTCACGGCCACGTTCACCGGCTTCATGTCTGCCGCCTGCAAGTTGCTGAGCGAGTAGAGCAGCCGGTTGGGTGAGCCCGCGCCGGTGGATGACAGCTTGTTGACCGAAGCAGTCGTTTTCAGGTGCTCGGCAATGGCCAGCGGGCTGGCGTCGGGTTTGGCTTCCAGCATCAGGGCCACCACGCCCGCGGCGTGGGGCGCGGCCATGGATGTGCCATTGAGCGTGTTGGTGGCGGTGTCACCGGTGGACCAGGCCGACTTCACGCTGCTGCCCGGCGCGAACAGGTCCAGGCAGGTGCCAAAGTTCGAGTAGCTCGCCCGGGCGTCCGACGAGGTGGTGGCGCCGACCGTGATGGCGTCGGGCGCGCGGGCAGGGGAGTAGTTGCAGGCGTTGGCGTTGTCGTTGCCCGCAGCCACCACCATTGAAATGCCTTTGCCGATGGCCCCGGCCACGGCGGCGTCCAGCGTGGCGGACGCCGGGCCGCCCAGCGACAGGTTGGCCACGGCTGGCCGGTGCGTCTGGGCGGCCACCCAGTCGATGCCGGCGATCACGCCGCTGTAGCTCCCCGCGCCCGTGCAGTCGAGCACGCGCACCGGTACCAGCTGCACCGCCTTGGCCACGCCCCAGGTGCCGCCACCGACCGTGCCCGCCACGTGGGTGCCATGGCCGTTGCAGTCGTCTGTGCCACGTCCGTCGTTGATCGCGGTGTAGCCCGACAGCACGCGCCCGCCAAAGTCGACGTGCGAGGACCGGATGCCGGTGTCGATCACATACGCGCGAACGCCAGCGCCGGTGGTGGTGTAGTCGTAGGTGCTGCTCAGCGGACGGTCCACCTGGTCGATGCGGTCCAGCCCCCACGGGGCGCTGTTTTGCGTGGCGTTGAGGTGGATCGCGGCGTCCTGGTCGATGCGCAGCACCGCCGGGTTGTTGCGAAGCGCTTCAATGGCAGCCGCGGGCAGTTTGGCACTGAAGCCCTTGAGGGCGTGCTGGTACACATGGTTGAGCGAGCCGCCAGCACCCTGCGTCAGCCGGCGGGCCTGGGCGTCCACGTCGGTGACCGTGGGACGCAAGGTCACGATGTACTGACCGGCAATGGGTTTGCCGACCACGGTCGGCCTGGCGGCGCTGCCCGACTGGGCATGGGCTGGCGCCAGGCCGAGCAACGCACACGCCAGGGCGGTGGCGGCGAGCGAGCAAGAGCGGGCGGCGGTGCGGCGGGTTGTGGATGCGGTCATGGGCTTCAGTGAAATGGTGCAGTCGAAAACCAGCGGCAAGGCAAGACCGCTGACCGGGGTGTACGCACAGGTGCAGTTCGATCGTTATCGGCTTCGCCATACCTAACTGAAGCTCAATCCATAAAAAAAGGGCCGCATCCGCGGCCCTTTCATTGCTTGCTGGGCGACTGCCCTGCAGAGTGTCGGTCAATTTGACAGCTTGCGGCGCACGGCGCCCAGTGCCAGCAGGCCCGCGCCCAGGAGCACCAGGGTGCCGGGCAGGGGAACAGGGTTGGTACCCGAGAACGAACCCGCCTTGATGAAGACGCCTGAATCGTAGGCGGTGTCTCCGCGGTCAAAAATCAGGAATTCAAACCTGTTGACCATGCCGGCCATCACATCTGCCGATGCGGTCAGGATGGTGGTGAGCCCGTCGTACTGGATGTTCAGGGCCTGGTTGGCGCAGCTGCCATTGGAGTTGTTGCGGTAATAGGCTGCGTTGCTGGCGCAGTTGACGTTGTTGATCGAAACCACGCCTGCGTTCCCGGGCAGCAGGGCAATGTTCACACCGTTGAGCAGCAGTTGGAACTCGTCGTTGTACTGAGATCCCACGTATTCGTTGTATTCCTCAGAGCCGAACACGTACTGGAAAAACACCTTGCCCGTCTGGCTGATGAAATCGAACGCGAGCGAAGTTGTGGTTCCAGCGCCTGAACAGTTGGTCTGCGTGTTCGGGCCCGCGATGCAGTCGACCGTGCCGGTGGTCAGCACGATGCCAGAGTCAAATCCGACCGTGCTCGCGCCGTTCGTGAACGTGCCCGCTGCGGTGTTGCTGGCGGTGGTCAGGCTGGCATTTGACACGCTGATGCCGCTGCCGGCAAGGGCAGCGGCCAAGTCGCTGGCACTGTTTGAAACGCTGACAACGGGGGATGCATGACTTGCAAATGCGCTGCAAGCCAACGCTGCTACGGCAGCAAAAGATTTCAGTTTCATGTAGTACTCCCGGGGTGGATTGGCACATGCCGAACCTTTTCTAGCAAATCCGATGCCACGACAGTAGTTCCAATGAATTCATATAGTTCCGTGACCGAAGTCTCGGTTGGCGTCTGGAGTTGTAAAAAAAGTCGACAGATCGCCGCCTGCAAAACCGGGGGCGCGGTCAGCACGCTCACCTCCCAACCAAACCCCCCAGCACCCCCAGCGCAAACGGCAGGCTCGCCATGCCCAGCAGCGTGGACAAGGTCACCAGCCCGGCCACATACGGCCCGTTGTAGCCCATGCGGGCGGCCAGCACGTAGCAGCTGGAGGCGGTGGGCACGGCCGAGAACATCAGCAGCACGGCGGTCTGCGTCGGGTCCAGGCGGAACAGGCGGGCGATGCCGAAGGCCATCAGCGGCATCGCGAGGTGCTTGATCGACAGCACCAGCACCCCCAGCGTCTTGGCCTGCGCAAGGCTGCCGAACTGCATGCCGGCGCCTGCCGCCATCAGGCCCAGCGCCAGCGAGGCCTGGCCGATGCGGTTCACCGTGGGCTCAAGCCACACCGGCATGGAAAAACCGAGCAGGTTGGCGACCAGCCCCGTGGCGGTTCCGATGATCAGCGGGTTGCGCACCAGCTCGCGCACGAAGCCCTTGCCCGCGTGCCGCGCCATCGGCCAGACCGCGCCGACGTTGAACAGCGGCACGCACACGCCGATGAGCACCGCGATCATCAGCAGGCCAGCCGGCCCGGCCACCTTGTCGGCCAGGGCCAGTGCAATGAAGGAGTTGAACCGGAACGCCACCTGCGCGCTGGCGGCGTGCAGGCGCACGTCGAGCTGGCGGCCCAGCCAGGGCCAGTGCGGCAGCGAGTAGGCCAGCGCAATCGCGGCCACGCCGAGTGACAGGCCCGCGCCCATGAGACTGGAGGCGGCGTTCAGGTCCAGCGGGCTTTTCACGATGGAGTGAAACAGCAGGACCGGGAACAGGAAGTAATAGACCAGGCTTTCGACCTGCTGCCACACGCCGCGGTTGAGCGCCGTGAAGCGGCACAGCAGGTAGCCGATCAGGATGAGCGAAAAGTCGGGAAAGAGCAGTTGGGCGAAGTTCACCGGTCGAGGATAGCCGGCCCGCCCGGTGCTTGCTGGTGCTGGCCGTCCGGTGCGCGGCAGGCGGCGAGCAGGGTGATGTCACCGTCGGATGGCAGCCAGTGGGCCATCGGGCGGCAGGCGCCTTTCACGCACAGCTCGTAGTCGGCGGTGTACGCCGAGCGCGTCAGCCGCAACTCGCTCGGGTGGGCTAGGGCGGGTGTGTAGACGTACCAGCCGTCCACCAGCACGGCGCCTTCAGGCGGCTCCATGCCGGCGGCCGAGCCCCGCACGCGGGCCGCCACCGCGTGCAGCCGGGGCGGCGCGCCAGGCTCGGTAGCGGCACGCACGGTGTAGTCCTCTTCCCAGCGCACCTTCTCGATGGAATGCGTCCAGGCCAGCGTGAACCGGTCGGCGGGCACGAACACGGGTGCCGCGCTGGCGGCGGCCAGTGCCAGGCAGACGCCCAGGACTGCCACGCCGAACCCGTGTTCAGCGGGCCGCGGCCACGGCCCGCTGCTGGCGCGTGCGCCAGAAGTGCCAGGCCACGAACACCGCCACCGCGCCCAGGCCGATCTCGTCGGTGAGCGGCAGGGCCACCACCAGGAAGCTGGCGGAGACGATGGCCACCACGCGCTCCACCGGGTTCAGCCGGCCGAACAGGAAGCCGATGGCACCCGCGCCCCACATGCTGATGGCCACCAGTGCCTTGAACACGATCCAGGCGGTGTCGGACCAGTCGCCGCTCTGCAGCATCAGCGCCGGGCTGTAAACCGCCATGAAGGGCACGATGAAGCCGGCAATGGCCACGCGGATCGCCTGCATGCTGATCTTCAGGCCGCTCTCGCGCGCAATGGGCGCAGCCGCGAAACAGGCCAGCGCCACCGGCGGCGTGAGGTCGGCCATGATGCCGAAATAGAACACGAACATGTGCGACACGATCAGCGGCACACCCAGTTCCAGCAGCACCGGCGCGGCGAGCGAGCTGGTGATGATGTAGTTGGGAATGGTGGGAATGCCCATGCCCAGCACCAGGCAGGTGATCATGGTCAGCACCAGCGCCAGGAACAGGCTCTCGCGCCCGATGGCGATGATGTGGCCGCCCAGTTCGGCCGCCACGCCGGTGAGGTTGATCACGCCGATGATCACACCCACCAGCGCGCAGGCAATGGCCACGGGCAGCGCATGGCGTGCGCCGTCCACCAGCGCTTTCACCGCCAGTGCGCGTGCGTCCCCGCCGCGGCGTGCGATGTAGGTCAGCGCCACCAGCAGCGCGCTCACCACGAAGAAGGTGCCCACGCCAAACTGGAAGAAGCCCGCGCAGGCAAAGCCCAGCAGCACCCAGGCCAGGCCGCGCAGCGCGGTGCCGCGGATGCCGCTGAACACGGCGGCGCCGAAGATCAGTATGACGGTGAGGCCCAGGCCCACTGTGCCCGAGAACAGCGGCGTGTAGCCGGAGAACAGCAGCGCCACCAGGCCGGCCAGGGGCAGCAGCAGGTACCAGCGCTCGCGCACGGCCGTCCAGGGGTTGGGGCATTCTTCCTTCGGCAAGCCCACCAGGCCTTTGCGGCCGGCTTCCAGGTGCACCATCCAGAAGGCGGTGACGAAGTACAGGATGGCGGGAATCAGCGCGGCCTTCACGATCTCGATGTAGGGCACGTTGATGGTCTCGGCCATGATGAAGGCCACGGCTCCCATCACCGGCGGCATGATCTGCCCGCCCATGCTGGACGTGGCTTCCACCCCACCGGCAAACGCCGGGCTGTAGCCGAAGCGCTTCATCAGGGGAATGGTGAACTGGCCGGTGGTGACCACGTTGGCCACGCCCGATCCGTTGATGGTGCCCATGAGGCCGGATGAGATCACCGACACCTTGGCCGGGCCGCCGCGCGTGTGGCCCACGGTGCCCATGGCGAAGTCGTTGAACAGGCGGATCATGCCGGCCTGCTCCAGGAAGGCGCCGAACAGGATGAACAGGAAGATGTAGGTGGACGACACGTAGGTGGGCGTGCCGTAGATGCCCTCGGTGCCAAAGCCCAGGGTGCTCACGATCTGGTCGAGCCCGTAGCCGCGGTGCGCCATGTTGCCCGGCAGGTGTTCACCGAACATGGCGTAAAGCAGGAAGGTGGCGCACACCAGCGGCAGGCCCCAGCCCATCACCCGTCGTGCCCCTTCGAACACCAGCGCGATCAGCACCACGCCCACCACCCAGTCGGTCTGCGTCAGCTCACCGGCGCGCTGGGTCAGGTCCGCTTCAAAGAACCACTGGTAAAGCCCGGTGGCAAAGCCGGCGATGCCGAGCGCCCAACCCAGGCCGCGCCACAGGGCCGTGCGCCCGTCCCGCGGCGGGAACAGCGCGTAGATCATCAGCAGGACGAAGCCGACGTGGATGGCGCGGATCACCTGGCTGGAGAGCGGGTGAAAGGCCGCCATCCAGAGCTGGTAGGCCGAGAAGGCGATGGCGACCCAGAAGATGGCGCCACGCAGCGGGGAGCCGTGTGCCGCGGGCTCGGCCGGTTCGGCCAGCGCGGCGTCGGGCGGCATGTCATGCGGGGCGTGGGGGGAGGCGGTGGTGTTCATGGGCGAGTGGGCATCAGCAACAACAGAAACGGCCCCGCAGGGCCGTTTCAACAGCGGCGGCCATGAAAGGCCGCGGCAACCGGGCGGGCCGTGTTATTTGATCAGGCCCACTTCCTTGTAATAACGCTCGGCACCGGGGTGCAGCGGCACCGGCATGCCCTTGATGGCGTTTTCGCGCTTGATGGCCTTGGCCGCGTTGTGGGCCGCGTACAGGGTGTCGATGTTGTCGTACATGGCCTTGGTCATGCGGTAGGCCACGTCGTCCGACACGCCGCTGTGCGTGACCAGGAAGTTGGGGATGGCGGCGGTGGGCACGTCGGCGGTCTGGCCGCTGTACGTGTTGGCCGGGATCACCGAGACCTGGTAGGCCGCGTCACCCACCTTGGTCACCACGTCAGCCGGGACCGGAATCACCACGATCTTCACGGCCGTGGCCAGGTCGCGGATGGAAGCCACGCCCAGGCCGGCGGACTGCAGGGTGGCGTCGAGCTGGCGGTTCTTCATCAGTTCCACCGACTCGCCAAACGGCAGGTACTCCACCTTGGCCATGTCGGCATACGACAGACCGGCGGCCTTGAAGATGGCGCGTGCGTTCAGCTCGGTGCCCGACTTGGCCGCACCCACCGAGATGCGTTTGCCCTTGAGGTCGGCCAGCGTCTTGATGCCGGAGTCGGCGTTGGCGACGATCTGGATGTAGTTGTTATAGGTGGCCGAGAGGCCGCGCAGTTTGTCCAGCGGTTTCGGGAAGCCGGCTTCGGCGTCGCCCTTCCATGCGTCCGACAGCGAATCGGCCAGCGTGAAGGCCAGTTCACCGCGGCCGGCCTGCAGCAGGTTGAGGTTTTCGGCCGATGCCTTGGTCACCTGCGCCGTGGCGCGGGCGTTGGGAATGTCCTTGCCGAAAATCTGCGATAGCGCCACGCCCATGGGGTAGTACACGCCGCTCTGGCCACCGGTCAGCACGTTGACGAATTGCTGCTGCTGGGCATGGACGGCGCCGGTGAGAACGGCGGCGCTCAGGCTCAGGCCGAGGCCGATCTTGTGAAGCAGTCGCATGGGTGTTGTCTCCTGTTGGGTGGGGGTCAAAAGGGCAGAATACAGCAAACCACCTGCGTGTCGTTGCGGGAATTGCGTATTCGCCGGGTCGGGTTTTCCCCGGGGTGTCGCCCCGTGACGCCAGTTTCCGTACCCCCGCTGCGGGTCGTCTGCCCGTGACCCACGTGTCACCCCATTACCCCTGCGCCCACCGCCCATGCCCGCCCGCCCATCCCGCACAGTGCCATCAGCCCCGCCATTGCCGCAGGAAACGGCAAGCCGCGCCGCGGCTGACGCGTTCGCCGATGCGCTGTGGCTGGAAGAGGGCCTCTCGCGCAACACGCTCGACGCCTACCGGCGCGACCTGGTGCTGTTCGGCCAGTGGCTGGCGGGGCAGGGCAAGACCCTGCCCGAAACCGCCGAAGTGGATCTGAACCAGTACTTCTCAGACCAGCACGCCCACACCCGCGCCACCACCGCCAACCGGCGCCTGACCGTGTTCAAGCGCTACTTCCGCTGGGCGCTGCGGGAGCGCCAGATCACGGTGGACCCGACCCTGCGCCTCATGCCGGCACGCCAGCCGCTGCGCGTGCCCAAGACCATGAGCGAGGCGCAGGTGGAGGCTTTGCTGAACGCCCCCGACACCGGCACGCCGCTGGGCCTGCGGGACCGCGCCATGCTGGAGCTGATGTACGCCAGCGGCCTGCGGGTGAGCGAACTAGTCACGCTGCGCACGTGGCATGTCGGGCTGAACGAACACGTGCTGCGCATCACCGGCAAGGGCAACAAAGAGCGGCTGGTGCCCTTTGGCCAGATCGCCGGCCAGTGGCTGCAGCGCTACCTGGCCGAGGGCCGCCCCGAGATACTGGGCGGGCTGCAGAGCGAAGACCTGTTCGTGACCGCGCGGGGTTCAAAGGCCGGCGAAGCCATGAGCCGGGTCATGTTCTGGCAGATCGTGAAGAAATATGCGCAGCTGGCCGGCATCACCAGCCCGCTCTCGCCCCACACGCTTCGCCATGCTTTTGCCACGCACCTGCTGAACCACGGCGCCGACCTGCGCGCCGTGCAGATGCTGCTGGGCCACGCCGACATTTCCACCACCACCATCTACACCCATGTGGCGCGTGAACGCTTGAAGACCATCGTCGCGCAGCACCACCCCCGGGGGTGAGGCGCTCCGCGCCGGCTCAGGCGGCTGACGCCATGCGCAGGCGCCGTGCCGCGTCTTCGTCCCGCGCGTCGTCGATTTCGCGCATCACGCTGGCGAGGTCGACATCGGCGCGGGTGGGTGTGAAGCGGCCGGTGAGCGCGGTGTCTTGCGTCAGCAGCCCGGCCTGGTAGAGGCTCCAGATTTCGGGGCCGTACTGGGTGCTGCGCAGCTCGGGGGCGAACTGGCCGAAGAAGTCGCGCAGGTTGGCCACGTCGCGCAGCAGCATGCGCGGCGCGTGGTTGTTGCCGGCGGCGTCCACCGCCTGCGGCAGGTCGATGATGACCGGCACATCCACGCCCTCGTCGCCGTTGTTCACGCCCTCTTCATGCGCCAGCAGGATGTTGAACTCCGACAGGTCGCCGTGCACCACGCCCGCGCAGAGCATCCGCACCACCTCGCCCACCAGCGTGGCGTGGTGCCGGCGCGCCTGTTCGGGCGTGAAGGCCACGTCGTTCAGCCGCGGTGCGGCGTCACCGTTTTCGTCGGTGACCAGCTCCATCAGCAACACGCCATCGTGGAAGTTGTAGGGCTGTGGCACGCGCACGCCGGCGGCCGCCAGGCGGTAAAGCGCGTCCACCTCGGCGCTCTGCCAGGCCGCTTCCTGGGCTTCGCGACCGAACTTCGTGCCCTTGGCCATGGCGCGTGCCTGGCGCGAGTTCTTGACCCGGCGGTTTTCCGTGTAGTCCACGGCCTGGCGGAAGCTGCGGTTGTTCGCTTCCTTGTAGATCTTGGCGCAGCGCGTGTCGTCGCCGCAGCGCACCACGTAAACCATGGCTTCTTTGCCGCTCATCAGCTGGCGAACGACGGTGTCGATCAGTCCTTCTTCGACAAGAGTCTGCAGGCGGGGAGGTGCTTTCATGCCCGCATTTTGCGCCCTGGCTCCACGCCCACGGGCTACAGCGGCTTGGCGACCAGGCCGACCACGAGACCGTCGGCCACCACGGTGATGCTGCCCGGCTGCAGACCCAGGCGGTTCGGCATTGCCAGGTCTTGTTCGGTGAGGTGGTGCAGCACCACGTCTTGCAGGGCCTGGCTGGCCAGCGCGGGCCCGTAGGTGTTGAGCAGCTCCACCACCCCGGGCTGCAGCGTGGGAAACGCCAGGCGGCCCAGCTGCAGCTGATGGGCGCGGATGCTGCGGTCGCTCGGCTCGAAACGCAGCGCAAAGTCCACGCTGAGGGTGCCCGCATGGGGGCGGTTGAGGGCCGGGCCAGCCGCGCGAACCGGCAGCTCGGCAGACAGGCGGTTGCGGGCCGCCAGCAGTTGCAGGCGGGGCGCCTGCACATCCAGGTCCAGCATGCCCGCCACCGGGTAGCGCAGCGGAAAGCGCCCGTCCACCGCCTCCTGCAACTGGGCCACCGCAATGAAATGGCCCGGCGGGCGCTCGCGCCCGGCCGCCTGCGCCATTGGCAGGCTGGCAGACAGCAGCACGGAAGACATGAAAGCGCGTCGGCGCATGGGGGCTCCTGAGATGAACGGGCCTTGTCGGACCCGCCCGGGTGGCGCAGGTTCCACCCCGGCCGACAGGGTTCACCCCCGCGAGCGCTCCTGCACGGCGCAGACGCTTACAGTTCGGTCATTGATTCACCGGAGTACGCATGTCACGCCCCATCCTTGACGAAGCCTTTCTGCACCCTGCCATCCGCCCGGCGGTGGCCGGGCACCACCGCGACCTCATCCAGCAGGTGCAGGCGGCCATCGGTGCGCACCCCGTCGTGGTGGTGGGCATGGCCGGCAACCCTTTTGTGGGCCGTGCCCGCAAGGCGCTGGACGCGGCGGGCGTCGCGCACGAATACATCGGCGTCGGCAGCTATTTCTCGCAGTGGCGCCGCCGCAACGCGCTCAAGATGTGGACCGGCTGGCCCACGATTCCCCTGGTGTTCGTGCGCGGGAGCCTGGTGGGCGGCGCCGACGACCTGCGCCGCCTGATCGACAGCGGCGAGCTGAAACAACTGCTGGCGCCATGAACAAGCGAGCCGCCGCCCGCCCACCCGAGCACTGGCGCTGCGACGCCGGCCACGACTCGGTGGCCGTGCTCGACATTCCTGGCGCGCTCGACCGGCGGCGCGTGTTCGACGTGGATGTGACCCTGCTGGTAAGCGTGCCGGCCGACATCGAAGCTGCATGGCACGCGCTCAGCGTGGAGCTGGACGGCCGCCAGCAGTGGCAGCGCCGCATCCCCAGCAACAGCCCCGGCCAGACCGACGGGCTGGACTACCACTGCCGCCTCACGCTCGAGGTGAAGCAGGCGCTGCGCGTGCGCGCTGTCGCCGCCGTGGGTGGCGGCAGCCGGGTTCGCCAGCTGCTGATCGAGGCGCGGGAAGACCTGTCATAGCACCAGCGTTCGGGCTCCTCACCAGACCATTCGGTCCGGCTGGTCGAAAACCGCATGTGATGCATCGCAAGAGCCCTTCGACAGGCTCAGGGCGAACGGGGGAAGGGCGAACGGGAAAATGGGCGGCCAACGCTGCGTGCGCGTTCCCGCCCACCGCGGTCAATCCTCCAGCACCCGCACCTTCACGCTCTTGCCCTTGATGCGCCCGGCGTCCAGGCGGCTCGCCACCTGCTGGGCGATGCTGCGGTCCACTGCCACATAGGTGGACCACTCGTTCACGTTGATCTTGCCCACCTGCTCGCGGGTATAGCCCAGGTCGGCGGTGAGCGCGCCCAGCACGTCGCCGGGGCGGATCTTTTCCTTGCGTCCACCCTGGATGTGCAGCGTGGCCATGGGCGGCACCAGCGGGCCCTTGCCGGTGGGCACCAGCTCGCTCACCGGGTGCCACTTCGATTCACGGCCCTGCAGCTGTTCGATCTTGCCGACGCTGCCCATCTCGTCCATGGCGGCCAGGTTCAGCGCCAGGCCACTCTCGCCCGCGCGCCCGGTGCGGCCGATGCGGTGGATGTGCACCTCGGGGTCGGGCGTCACGTCCACGTTGATCACCGCGGCCAGGCTGGCGATGTCGAGTCCGCGCGCGGCCACGTCGGTGGCCACCAGCACCGAGCAGCTCTTGTTGGCAAAGCGCACCAGCACCTGGTCGCGCTCGCGCTGCTCCAGTTCGCCGAACAGCGCCAGCGCGCTGAAGCCCTGGGCCTGCAGCACGGCCACCAGGTGGCGGCACTGGGCCTTGGTGTTGCAGAAGGCCAGCGTGCTGGCCGGGCGGAAGTGCAGCAGCAACCGGCTCACCACGTCCAGGCGCTCGTGGTCGTTCACCTCGTACCAGCGCTGCTCGATCAGGTTGCCGGCGTGCTGGGTTTCCACCTTCACCGTGACCGGCTCGCGCATGAACTGTGCGCTGAGCTTGGCTATGCCTTCAGGATACGTGGCCGAAAACAGCAGGGTCTGGCGCGTTTTCGGGCACTGGCGCGCGACCTTGACGATGTCGTCGAAGAAACCCATGTCGAGCATGCGGTCGGCTTCGTCCAGCACCAGAGTGTTCAGGGCCTCCAGCTGCAGGCTTCCGCGTTCCAGATGGTCCATCAGGCGCCCGGGCGTGCCCACCACGATGTGCGCGCCGTGCTCCAGCGTGGCCAGCTGCCCGCGCAGCGGCACGCCGCCGCAGAGCGTGACGACCTTGATGTTGTCTTCCGCCCGCGCCAGCCGGCGGATCTCGGTGGTGACCTGGTCTGCCAGCTCGCGCGTGGGGCAGAGCACCATGGTCTGCACCGCGAAGCGGCGCGGGTTCAGGTTGCTCAGCAGGGTGAGGGCAAAGGCAGCGGTCTTGCCGCTGCCCGTCTTGGCCTGGGCAATGATGTCCTTGCCGAGCAGCGCGGGTGGCAGGCTGGCCGCCTGGATCGGCGTCATGCTGAGGTAGCCCAGCTGCTGCAGGTTGGCCAGCATGGCCGGGCTGAGCGGCAGCTGGCTGAAGGCAGCGCCGTTTGTGGGGGGGGATGAGGGAGGCGAAGCGGTCAGAGTATCAGAGGTCATCCCCGATTATCGGTGCGCAGCCCCGGCAGCGCTGCGGCGAGCCCGGCCACCCGCTCGGAGGCATGGAGGCTCAGGCCGGGTCGCCCAGTGCATCCAGCTCCTCCTGGCTGAACCCCGCCAGGCGCCGCGCCGCATCGTTGAAGGGCGGGCGCAGCCGGGGCGCGTTGTACTGCCGGGCCAGCGCGCGGTAGTGCGCCACGGGTTCGAGTCCGTCGCGCTCGCAGAGCCAGCGGTACCAGCGGTTGCCCACGGCCACATGGCCGATCTCGTCGCGCAGGATCACGTCGAGGATGGCAATGGCGCGGTGTGCGTCGGGCGTGTTCACCTTTCGCAGCCGCGCCTGGATGAGCGGCGTGGCGTCCAGGCCACGGGCCTCCAGGGTGCGCGGCACCAAGGCCATGCGGGCGGTGACGTCGTGCTGTGTCTTCACACACATCTCCCAAAGCCCATCGTGGGCCGGGAAGTCACCGTAGGCAAAGCCTAGCTGCTGCAGGAGATCGCTCAGCAGCCCGAAGTGCGTGGCTTCTTCGGCGGCCACGCGCAGCCAGTCGCGGTAGAACTCGACCGGCAGGCCGGGGAATCGCCACACCGCGTCGAGCGCCAGGTTGATGGCGTTGAATTCGATGTGGCACACGGCGTGCACCAGCGCGGCCAGGCCCTCGGGCACGAGGGGCGAGCGGTGCGGCACCTGCATCGGCGGGATGAGCAGCGGTAGTTCGGGCCGGCCGGGAAGGGGGTGTACAGCGTGCAGCCGGGCATCCGGGTCCACCACGAGGGAGCCGCCTTGCTCGGCCTTGAACAGCGCCAGGGTGAGGCGGCACTTGTCGGCGGGCTCGGCGGTGCACAGCGCCTGCAGCGCAAGCACTCGCAGACTGGTGGCGCTGCCCTCCAGGGGTGACTGGGCGGGCGGGTGGTCCGGGGTGGCTTGCATCCCTACAATTCTAGGTTTAGCGGGGGGACAGGACCGGGCCCCACTGCTCAACCCGACTGGAGACTGACCCATGGCGATCTACGAACTCGACGGCACGGCGCCTGAACTGGCGGCAACTGCCTGGGTGGCGGACAACGCGCAGGTGATGGGCCGCGTGAGCCTGGGCGAAGACAGCAGCGTGTGGTTCGGCGCCACCGTGCGCGGTGACACCGAGTTCATCAGCGTGGGCGCGGGCAGCAACATCCAGGACGGCAGCGTGCTGCACGCCGACAACGGCATGCCGCTGGTCATTGGCGAGCGCGTCACGGTGGGCCACCAGGTGATGCTGCACGGTTGCACCATCGGCGACGAAAGCCTGATCGGTATCGGCGCTGTGGTGCTCAATGGCGTGAAGATCGGCAAGCATTGCCTGGTGGGCGCTGGATCGCTGGTGACCGAAGGGAAGGAATTCCCGGACGGTTCCATGATCCTGGGCAGCCCGGCGCGCGTGGTGCGCAGCCTCACGGCCGAACAGATCGAAGGCCTGCGCCAGAGCGCGGCGCACTACATCGACAACGCGCGCCTGTACCGCCGCGGCTTGAAAAAGATCGCCTGATCCCCAGTTGCGGGTGCTGCTTTTCCCGAAAGATACTTTTGTCCGAACTCCACAAATTCATGTTTGAAGGCCTGCCGGTGCGCGGCATGCTCGTGCGCCTGACCGATGCCTGGCAAGACATCCTGCGCCGCCGAAGTGAGGCTGGCGGCTACCCCGCGGCCGTGACCGAGCTGCTGGGCGAAATGACCGCAGCCGCCACGCTCATGCAGGCCAACATCAAGTTCAACGGCGCGCTGGTGATGCAGATCATGGGGGACGGACCGGTGAAGCTGGCCGTGGCCGAGGTGCAGCCCGACCTGAGCCTGCGCGCCACCGCCACCGTGACGGGCGAGGTGGCGGTGGATGCGCCGCTCTCGCACATGGTCAACGTGAACAACCAGGGCCGCTGCGCCATCACGCTCGACCCGAAAGACCGCCTGCCCGGCCAGGCGCCCTACCAGGGTGTGGTACCGCTGCACGGCGACCGGCGCGAGAAGCTGGAGAAGTTCAGCGAAGTGATCGAGCACTACATGCTGCAGAGTGAGCAGCTCGACACCCGGCTGGTGCTGGCCGCCAACGAGCACGTGGCCGCCGGCCTGCTGATCCAGCGCCTGCCCCTGCAGGGCGACGCCAACCTGGGCGCCAGCGGGGTGGTGCGATCTGACGAAGACCACATCGGGCAGAACGAGGACTACAACCGCATCGCCATCCTGGCGGCCAGCCTGAAGCGCGAGGAACTGCTGACGCTGGATGCCGCCAGCATCCTGCACCGTCTGTTCTGGGAAGAAGACGTACGCGTCTTCGAGCCGCTCACCGGTGAACAGGGGCCGCGTTTTGCCTGCACTTGCTCGCGCGAACGCGTGGGCAGCATGCTGCGCAGCCTGGGCCGCGAAGAGGTCGAATCGGTGATTGCCGAACAGGGGCGGGTGGAAGTGGGTTGCGAGTTCTGCGGCGCCCAGTACCTCTTCGACCCGGTGGATGCGGCTCAGGTGTTCCTGCAGGCCGCCAGCCAGCCACCCGGCCCTCCCGGGGTGCACTGAGGAACCGAATGGGGGAAGCGGGCGCGTCCGCGTTCAGGCTTCCCCCCGCACCAGCCGCGTGAACAGGCGGTGCTCGCAGACCGGGTCACTGCACTTCTCGCAGTTCCATGGCACGCGGCCTTCGCTCAGGCTCGGGTCGCTGGGAACCAGCGAACGGCCCAGCTGGTTGCCCACGGCGCGCAGGGCCTGCTGCAGGCGGGCCGGGCCCTGACCGTAGACGGTCTGGAATGGAATCTGAGCCGTTTGCATTTCATGCCGCAAGAGGGTGTCAATGGCGTCGCGCACCGCCACGCTCTCGCGGAACAGGCCATCCGGCTGCCACGGCAGGTCCAGGCCCATCAGCAGGGTCAGGCCGAAGCCGCGCTGCGCATCGAGTGCAGCGGGCAGCAACGAACGGTCGTTGAAGTAGTGCACGCTGTAGGCGGCCACCACCAGGGCGGTGGTGTCGGCCACCACCACATCCACGCCGGGCTCTTGCGCGGCCTGCTGGATCAGGCGGGTCTGTTCATGGGCAATGGCGACCTGCTCGTGGGCCTGCGGCGCCCGTCCGCGGGTTTCGCACCAGTGGCGCAGGTGTTCGCCGACCAGCACGCTGCTCAGGCCAACTGAGCGATTGAGCTGTTCGTGCAAGGCCTGCGCCAGCGAACTCTTGCCGGTGGACTCGCCACCGAGCAGCGTGACCGTGAGCGTCACCGCCGGCTCTGGGCGATCTGCACGAAGATCTCGTTGGGCTTGACCATGCCCAGCTCCTGACGCGCGAGTTCTTCCACCATGTCCTGGCCTTCCTGGAGGTCGCGCACTTCACTGGCGAGCTGCTGGTTGCGTTGCTGCGCCTCGGTGTTGCGTCGGGTCTGTTCGGCCAGGTCCCGCTTCAGCTCGGCCACCTGTGGCACGCTCCCGCGCCCGGTCCAGAGCTGCGCGTGCAGCACGATGAGCAGCGCGACGAGCAGGGCAGAGACCAGGCGAGAGGGCATGGTGGGCCGATCGGCTCAGGCGAGCCCGCACCTGGGCGGCCCACCGCGCGCGGGCGGCAGCTGCAAAGGCAGGGGCTGCGAAAGCATGATGGCGCTCAGCGCAGGTTGTAGAACGCGTCGCGGCCGGGGTACACCGCCACTTCGCCCAGGTCTTCCTCAATGCGCAGCAGCTGGTTGTACTTGGCCATGCGGTCCGAGCGCGAGAGCGAGCCGGTCTTGATCTGGCCGGCGTTGGTGCCCACGGCGATGTCGGAGATGGTGCTGTCTTCGGTTTCGCCCGAGCGGTGGCTGATGACGGCGGTGTAGCCGGCGCGCTTGGCCATTTCAATGGCGGCAAAGGTTTCGGTCAGCGTGCCGATCTGGTTGATCTTGATCAGGATCGAGTTGCCGATGCGCTTGTCGATGCCTTCTTTCAGGATCTTGGTGTTCGTGACGAAGAGGTCGTCGCCCACCAGCTGCACCTTGGCGCCCAGGCGCTCGGTCAGCACCTTCCAGCCATCCCAGTCGCCTTCGGCCATGCCGTCTTCAATGCTGATGATCGGGTACTTGTCCACCCAGGTGGCGAGGATGTTGGTCCAGTCTTCGGCGCTCAGTACCAGGCCTTCGGCGTCCAGGTGGTACTTGCCATCCTTGTAGAACTCGCTGGCGGCACAGTCCAGGCCCAGGGCGATCTGCTCGCCAGCGGTGTAGCCGGCGTTGCTGATGGCTTCCAGGATCATCTGGATCGCGGCTTCGTGGTTCGCCACGTTGGGGGCAAAGCCACCTTCGTCGCCCACGGCGATGCTCATGCCCTTGTCGTGGATGATTTTCTTGAGTGCGTGGAACACCTCGGCACCCCAGCGCACCGCTTCGCGGAAGCTCGGCGCGCCCACGGGGATGATCATCAATTCCTGCAGGTCGAGGTTGTTGTTGGCATGCGCGCCACCGTTGACCACGTTCATCATGGGCACAGGCATCTGCACCGCGCTCATGCCGCCAAAGTAGCGGTAGAGCGGCAGGCCAGCTTCTTCGGCCGCGGCACGCGCCACGGCCATCGACACGGCCAGCATGGCGTTGGCGCCCAGGCGGCCCTTGTTGTCGGTGCCGTCGAGGTCGATCAGGGTCTTGTCCAGAAAGGCCTGCTCGGAAGCGTCCAGGCCCAGCACGGCTTCAGAAATCTCGGTGTTGATGTGCTCCACCGCCTTGAGCACGCCCTTGCCGAGGTAGCGGCTCTTGTCGCCGTCGCGCAGCTCGATGGCTTCGCGCGAGCCGGTGGACGCGCCTGAGGGAACGGCCGCGCGGCCCATCACGCCACTCTCCAGCAGCACGTCGCATTCGACGGTGGGATTGCCGCGGCTGTCCAGGATCTCGCGGCCAACGATGTCAACGATTGCGCTCATGGGGTCATTACCTCTGGGTCAAAAAACAAAAAAGTGAATGGGGTTCAGGCGTTGAAATGGTCTTCGAGAAAACCGTTCTTCTTGGTTACCGTGTCCAGCGCCAGCAGCGTTTCCAGCAGCGCCTTCATGTGTTTGAGCGGCACGGCGTTGGGGCCGTCGCTCATGGCCTTGGCCGGGTCGGGGTGGGTTTCCATGAAGAGGCCGGCCACGCCCACGGCCACCGCGGCGCGCGCCAGCACCGGCACCATCTCGCGCTGGCCGCCGCTGCTCGTGCCTTGCCCGCCGGGCAACTGCACGCTGTGGGTGGCGTCGAACACCACCGGTGCACCGGTCTCGCGCATGATGGCGAGCGACCGCATGTCGCTCACGAGGTTGTTGTAGCCGAAGCTCGCGCCGCGTTCGCATGCCATGAAGTTGTCTTCATTCAGACCCGCTTCTTTGGCTGCGGCACGCGCCTTGTCGATCACGTTCTTCATGTCGTGCGGCGCGAGGAACTGGCCCTTCTTGATGTTCACCGGCTTGCCGCTCTGCGCCACGGCGCGGATGAAGTCGGTCTGGCGGCACAGGAAGGCAGGTGTCTGCAACACGTCGCAGACCTTGGCCGCCTCGGCGATGTCGTCTTCGCTGTGCACGTCGGTGAGCACCGGCACGCCGAGTTCACGTTTGACCTTGGCCAGGATTTCCAGACCCTTCTCGCGGCCCGGGCCGCGGTAGGTGGTGCCGCTGCTGCGGTTGGCCTTGTCGAAACTGCTTTTGAAGATGAAGGGAATGCCCAGGCTGCCGGTGATTTCTTTCAGCTGCCCGGCCACGTCCATCTGCAACTGCTCGGACTCGATCACACAGGGGCCGGCGATCAGGAAGAAGGGCTGGTTCAGGCCGATGTCGAAGCCGCAGAGTTTCATGGGTTGTGCTCGTTCAGGCGGTGGCCGCTGCCGGGGTGGTCTGCGCCTGCTGGGCCAGCGCGGCCTTCACGTAGGCGTTGAACAGCGGGTGCCCGGCCCACGGCGTGGACTTGAACTCGGGGTGGAACTGCACGCCCACGTACCAGGGGTGCACGCTCTGGGGCAGCTCCACCATTTCGGTGAGTTGCTCGCGCTGGGTGAGCGCCGAGATCACCAGACCGGCCTTGCGCAGCTGGTCGAGGTAGTTCACGTTGGCCTCGTAGCGGTGGCGGTGGCGCTCGGTGACCACCGGGCCGTAGATCTGGTGCGCCAGCGTGCCGGGGGCCACGTCGGAGCTTTGCGAGCCCAGACGCATGGTGCCGCCCAGATCGGATGTGGCCGTGCGTTGCTGGATGCTGCCGTCGGCGTCTTTCCACTCGGTGATGAGCGCAATGACGGGGTGCGGCGTGTCGGCTTCGAACTCGGTGCTGTTGGCGTCTTTGAGGCCGGCCACGTGGCGCGCGTATTCGATGGTGGCCACCTGCATGCCCAGGCAGATGCCCAGGTAGGGCACCTTGTGTTCGCGGGCGAAGCGGGCAGCGCAGATCTTGCCTTCGATGCCGCGCTTGCCGAAGCCGCCGGGCACCAGGATGGCGTCGAAATGGCCGAGTACCTTGGCCACGTTGGCGGGGCTCAGCGTTTCGGAGTCGATGTAGTCGATCTGCACCTTGGCGTGGTTCTTCATGCCGGCGTGGCGCAGCGCTTCGTTGAGCGATTTGTAGCTGTCCGACAGGTCGACGTATTTGCCCACCATGGCGATGTGCACCGTCGCCTTGGGGTGCTCCACTTCGTACACCAGATCGTCCCAGCGCTTGAGGCTGGCCGGTGGTGTGTTCAGACGCAGCTTGTCGCAGATCAGACCGTCCAGGCCCTGCTCGTGCAGGATGCGCGGCACCTTGTAGATGGTGTCCACGTCCCACATGGAGATCACGCCCCATTCAGGCACGTTGGAGAACAGGCTGATCTTGGCGCGCTCTTCGTCGGGAATGCGGCGGTCGGCGCGGCAGAGCAGGGCATCGGCCTGGATGCCGATGGCGCGCAGTTCCTTGGCGGTGTGCTGCGTGGGCTTGGTTTTGAGTTCGCCGGCGGCAGCGATCCAAGGCACGTAGCTCAGGTGCACAAAAGCCGAGTTGTTCGGACCCATGCGCAGGCTCATCTGGCGCACGGCTTCCAGGAAGGGCAGCGATTCGATGTCACCCACCGTGCCGCCGATTTCCACGATGGCCACGTCCACCGCATCGGGCGTGCCGATGCCGGCGCCGCGCTGGATGAACTCCTGGATTTCGTTGGTCACGTGCGGGATCACCTGCACCGTCTTGCCGAGGTAGTCGCCCCGGCGCTCTTTTTCCAGCACCGACTGGTAGATCTTGCCGGTGGTGAAGTTGTTGGTCTTCTTCATCCGCGTTTCGATGAAACGCTCGTAGTGGCCCAGGTCCAGGTCGGTCTCGGCGCCGTCTTCGGTGACGAACACCTCGCCGTGCTGGAAGGGCGACATCGTGCCCGGGTCCACGTTGATGTACGGGTCGAGCTTGATGAGGGTGACTTTGAGGCCGCGCGATTCGAGGATCGCGGCCAGGGAGGCGGAGGCGATTCCCTTGCCAAGGGAGGACACCACACCGCCGGTGACGAACACAAATTTGGTCATGTCTCGGGCGAGCCTGTCGCTCGCAGGAGGTGGAAATGGCGATTATAAAGGCGACCCCTTCGGGCGCTGCGCCGGGCCGCCGCAACGGGCCGCCAAGGTGAATGCAAGCTGCTACATTGCGCGCATGAACGACCTCGCCGGAAAACACATCGTCCTGGGCCTCTCGGGTGGTATTGCCTGCTACAAGGCGGCCGAGCTCTGTCGCGCACTCATCAAGGCCGGAGC
Source organism: Hydrogenophaga sp. (assembly GCA_030682835.1). GTDB lineage: Bacteria > Pseudomonadota > Gammaproteobacteria > Burkholderiales > Burkholderiaceae_C > Hydrogenophaga. The sequence goes on from JAUXNG010000063.1 coordinate 40,602, forward strand.
CTCCGTGCAGGTGGTGATGACGGACGCGGCCGAGCACTTCATCACCGCGGTGACGATGCAGGCGCTGTCGGGCCGGCCTGTGTTCACGTCCCAGTGGGATGCGCGCACCTCGGCCGGGGTCGACAACAACATGCCGCACATCAACCTGAGCCGCGAGGCCGATGCCATCGTGGTCGCCCCGGCCAGCGCCGACTTCATGGCCAAGCTGCTGCACGGCCGTGCCGACGACCTGCTCAGCCTGATGTGCCTGGCCCGCCCCCTGGACAAGGTGCCCCTGATCCTGGCCCCCGCGATGAACCGCGAGATGTGGGCACACCCGGCCACGCAGCGCAACGTGGCGCAGCTGCGCGCTGACGGCGCCACCGTGCTGGACGTGGGCGCGGGCGATCAGGCCTGCGGCGAAACCGGCGATGGCCGCATGCTGGAGGCCGAGGAACTGCTGTACGAGGTGGTGCGCTTCTTCGCACCCAAAGCCCTGGCCGGGCAGCACGTGTTGGTTAGCGCCGGGCCCACGTTCGAGGCCATCGACCCGGTGCGCGGGCTCACCAACCTGTCCAGCGGCAAGATGGGCTTCGCCATTGCCCGCGCCGCCCACGAGGCTGGCGCGCAGGTCACGCTGGTGGCCGGACCGGTGAGCCTGCCAACGCCGCGCGGGGTGGGGCGCGTGAACGTGAAGTCGGCCCTGAACATGCAGAAGACGCTGGACCTGCTGAGCCAGCAGGCCACGGTGTTCATTTCGGCCGCGGCTGTGGCCGACTGGCGCCCGGCCCAGATGACCGAGCAGAAGATCAAGAAAGACGGTTCCGGACAGGTGCCCACGCTCTCATTCGTGGAGAACCCGGACATCCTCGCCGGGATCGCGGCCACGGCGCGTGCCCGCAGCGGCGCGCTGTATTGCGTCGGCTTCGCTGCCGAGAGCCACGATTTGCTGACCCATGCCCAGGCCAAGCGCGCGCGCAAGGGTGTGCCGCTGCTGGTGGGCAACATCGGGCCTGACACCTTCGGTCAGGACGACAACGCCCTCTTGCTGGTGGACGAGCAGGGCAGCACCGAGCTGCCTCGGGCGTCGAAGCTGCAGCTGGCGCGCCAGCTGGTGGGCGAGATCGCGCGGCGGCTGCCGGCGGCCCGCCCCTGAACCCGGCGGCTGCGCGGGCTTGCCCTGGCTTGGGGCCGGTCGTATGATTTATCAAATAAGCGCATGCTTATTTGATAATGCGTACCGAGGAGACCCCCATGACCACGCCCACCCGCCGCCCCCCGCCCTTCGCCATGTCTGAGACGCCCCCCGCGATGGCACATTCCCGCCGCTCCTGGCTGCGCCTGATGGCTGGCGCCGGTATGGGTGCAGCCGGGCTGGCGCTGGTGCCCGAGGTGCGGGTGTTTGCCCAGCAGGTGCAGGAATTCATTGAGGGACCTCCGGTGCCCGACGTGGCGCCGGTGCAGCTGTCGCCGCATGTCTGGATGGTCTACGCCAAAGATGGCTTTCCGACCGCTGAGAATCAGGGGCTGATGGCCAGCGTGCTGTTCGTGGTGACGCAGAAAGGCGTGCTGGTGTTTGACAGTGGCGCCTCGCTGCAGATCGGCCAGATGGCGATCCGCATGATCAAAACCGTGACTCCCAAGCCGGTGATCGCGGTCTTCAACAGCCATTACCACGGCGACCACTGGCTGGGCAACCACGCCTTTGTGGAAGCCTTCGGCAAAGACCTTCCCATCCACGCGCTGGCTCACACGCAGGAGCAGATCCAGGGCGCCGAGGGCAACCTCTGGCGCAGCCTCATGGAGCGCTGGACCAACCAGGCCACGCTGGGCACGAAGGTGTTTGCGCCCAACCAGGTGGTGCAGCACGGCCAGGTGCTCGACTACGGCGACGTGCAGGTCAAACTGCACCACTACGGCACCGCGCACACGCCGTCCGACCTGTGTCTGGAAGTGGTGCAGGACCGGCTCACCTATGTCGGCGACATTGCCATGGACAACCGCATCGCCAACATCGACGACGGCTCTTACGTGGGCACCTTCAAGTACTACGAGGCCCTGGCCGGCGCCGCTGGGGAGCAGCTGTGGGTGCCGGGCCATGGCAAGGCCAGCAAGGATCTGCTCAAGCGCTATGGCGACTTCCTGGCCGGCATCTACGAGCCCTGCCTGAAGGCCGTGAAAGACGGCGAGCCGATGGAAACCGCCCGGGCCGCGGTGCTCAAAGACCCCCGGGTTGCCAGCCGCGCCGGCACCATGGACGGCTTTGCCAGCAACATCGGCAAGTACGTCAGCCTGGCGTATCTGGAAGCCGAGAAGGAAGCCTTCTAGGCCACTCTCCCCACCACGGCAGCAGCCGCTTCATGGCGGCCACCTCGCCGCTGTGGTCGCTTGCATACCCCGTGAGGGCGTTGACCCGGGCCTGCCATGCCGGGCTGCGCAGCACCGCCAGCAGGCGTTGCAAGGCCGGGCGTTCAAGTGCCGTCTTCAGGCACACCAGCAGGTAGCGCTCGTCGGCCAGCGGGACAAAACCCAGGCCTTCGCGCTTGGCCGCAAACTCGGTGCCCAGGCCCACGTCGGCCCGGTCGCTGGCCACTGCGTGGGCCACGGCAGCGTGCGAACTCTCCACGCGGTCAAACCCCGCGATGTCGATCGGGTCCAGTCCGTCCTGTGCCATCAGTTCGTCCAGCAGCAGCCGCGTGCCGGTGCCGGGGCTGCGGTTGACGAAACGGGCCTGCAGGCGCGCCACGTCGCGCAGGTCGGCCAGGCGCATCGGGTTATCGGGCGCCACCATCAGGCCCTGCGCGCGGCGTGCGAAGCCGATGATCTTGTGCAGGCCGGGCTTGAGCAGCGGGCGGTAGGTGCGCGCGCTCAGGCTGCCGGTGCCCGCAAACGGCTGGGCATGGAAGCCGGCGAGTTCGCAGCGGCCCTCGTTGAGCGCGCGGATGGCGTCCACGCTCCCGCAGAAACGGATGTCCAGGTGCAGCCGGCCGGCCGCGTCGGGCAGGTGGGCCGCCATTTCCTGCAGTTCGCTCAGGGCGTGGTCGTGGCTGGCGTAGAGCGTGAGCAGGTCGGGGCGCAGGCCGGCGTCGGGCGCGCCGTCGAAGGCCAGCGCGAAGGCCCGCTCCAGTTCGGTCCGCAGATGTTCCATCTGCGGACCGAGCCGCGCCTGCGCCAGCCGCTCGGACATCAGCAGGCGTTCACCAAAGGGGCTGAGCACGGCGGCCTGGCCGCGTTCCCAGAGGATCAAGGGCTGACCCAGTTCGGCTTCCCAGCGCCTGAGCTGGCCCCAGACGTGGCGGTACGACAGGCCAAGGCCGCGTGCGGCGCCCGAGATCGAGCCGCTTTCGCGCACCGCGTGCAACACGTCCATCATGGGGTTGCGCAGCAGGGCGTGGCCCGGCGTGCGGTTCGCCTCACCCGGCGTCAGCGTGTACGACAGCTCGACCTTCTTCATGGCCGGGAGTGTGCCTCACGCCCCGGGGACCGGCCTATGCACGCCGTTTCATACCGCGTTCCTGCGCATGCGAAGCCGCCTCAGGCCGGCTAAGCTCGCGGCCCAGATGAATACCTTTTCCGACAGCGTGGCCACCGCGCTGCAACTGATCCTCTCGGGCGACCCGGGCCTGTGGGCGGTGGTGCTGCGCTCGCTCGCGGTCAGCGCGCTGGCCTGTGCGCTGGCCTGCGGCTTCGGCCTGGTGTTGGGCGCATGGCTGGCGGTGGCCCGCTTTGCGGGGCGGGGTGCCGTGCTCACGCTGCTGAGCACCTTTCTGGCCGTGCCGTCGGTGGTGGTGGGCCTGGTGGTCTATCTGCTGCTGTCGCGCTCCGGGCCGCTGGGTTTTCTGGGCTGGCTGTTCAGCTTCCAGGCCATGGTGCTGGCGCAGACGGTGCTGGTGCTGCCGCTGGTGACCGCGCTCACGCGCCAGGTGGTCGAGGACGCGGACCGCAGCCATGGCGAACAGCTGCAGTCGCTCGGTGCCGGCGCCGTGCTGCGCGGCCTGCTGCTGGCCTGGGATGAGCGTTACGCGCTGCTCACCGTGCTGATCACTGCATTCGGACGTGCCGTTTCCGAAGTGGGCGCGGTGATGATCGTGGGCGGCAACATCGAAGGCTTCACGCGGGTGATGACGACTGCCATTGCGCTGGAAACCAGCAAGGGCGACCTGCCGCTGGCACTGGGCCTGGGGCTGGTGCTGCTGGCCGTGGTGCTGGCACTCAATGCGCTGGTGGCGCTGCTGCGCCGCTGGCGCGAGCGGGTGGACGGCTCGGCCGCCGGCATGGTGGCGGCATGAGCGCCCACACTCTGTGCTTTGATCTCCGGGGCGCCAGCGTGCACCTGGGACCCGCCAGGCGGCACGCGGCTCTGGTTGGGGTTGACCTGCGCATCGCGCCCGGCGAACGGGTGGCGCTCGTGGGTGCCAACGGCAGCGGCAAGAGCACGCTGCTGCGCACGCTGCACGGCCTGCAGCGCATCAGCGCTGGCAGCCTGTACAAGGCGCCCGGGCTGCGTGAGGCCATGTTGTTCCAGCGCCCCCACATGCTGCGCCTGAGCGTCTGGCGCAACATCGCGCTGGGTGTGTGGCTGCAGGGCGTGCCCTGGTCGCAGGCCCGCGCCCTGGCGCCGCAGGCGCTGGCGCGCGTGGGCATGGCCCCGCTCGCGGGCCGGCCAGCGCGCGCTCTCTCGGGCGGGCAGCAGCAGCGCCTGGCCCTGGCGCGCGCCTGGGCGCTGAAGCCCGATGTCTGGCTGCTCGACGAGCCCACTGCCAGCCTGGATCCCCATGCCAAGCGCGAGGTGGAGTCGCTGATTGCCGAATTCACCCAGGCGGGCCGCGCAGACGGCCCCGGGGAAGGCGGTCAACGCGCGCAGCCCACCACGCTGGTGTTCAGCAGCCACAACCTGGGCCAGGTCAAACGCCTGGCCAGCCGGGTGCTGTACCTGGAGCAAGGCCATTTGCTGGCCGATCTGCCGGTGAACGATTTCTTCAACCACGAGCTGCTGCAGGCCCAGTGCCCCGCAGCCCACCTGTTTGTGAAAGGCGAGGGCCTGTGAAACTCCTGCGTTCTTCTGGCTGGCGCACCCGTGCGCTGGGGGTCGCGTTGCTGGGCATGGCCGGCTGGCTGGGCGCCAGCGCGGCATGGGCCCAGAGCATCGTGGTGGCCTCTACCACCTCCACCGAACAGTCGGGCCTGTTCGGTCACCTGCTGCCCGCTTTCAAGAAGGCCAGCGGTATCGACGTGAAAGTGGTGGCGCTGGGCACCGGCCAAGCGATCGACATGGCGCGCCGGGGCGATGCCGACGTGCTCTTCGTGCACGACCGGGTGGCCGAGGACCGCTTCGTCGCCGATGGCTTTTCTGCCCGGCGCCACGACGTCATGTACAACGACTTTGTGCTGATCGGCCCGAAGGCAGATCCAGCTGCTGCCCGGGGCAGCGATATCGTGCTGGCATTGAAGAAGATCGCCGCGGCCGGGAGTGCCTTCATCTCGCGCGGCGACAAGAGCGGCACGCACGCCGCAGAACTGCGCTTCTGGAAGATGACCGGCACCGACGCGAACAAAGGCAGCGGGTACAGGGAATGCGGCTGCGGCATGGGCCCGGCGCTGAACATCGCTGCGGGCACGGGCGCCTATGTGCTGGCCGACCGCGGCACCTGGCTCAACTTCAAGAACCGCGCCGACATGGTCGTGCTGGTGGAAGGTGACAAACGTCTGTTCAACCAGTACGGCGTGATGCTGGTCAGCGCCGTTAAGCACCCGCATGTGAAGACCACCGAAGGCCAGACCTTTGTGGACTGGGTGACTGGCCCGGCTGGGCAGGCCGTGATTGCGAGCTACAGGATTGGGGGCGAGCAGGTGTTTTTTGGGAATGCGGGGAGGTGAGTGGGGGCGTGTGCGGTCGTCACATTCTTGGATGAGATCGGCTGTGGCATGCCGCGTTCACTTTCTATCGCCTTTCATTTTGAAACACTGTGACTTCGCAATTCTTCAAGAAGCTTGACGCATGGCCCCGGGAGGAAGCCAGCCCTTCGGCGGAACGCCGTCAATGTTCTTGTGTTGGTTAGTTCACGAACCGGTAGTGCACGGATATCGTCAGCTTTGCGCTCGGCCCTGTACATAGGCTCAGGCATCCAACTCAAAAATCTCGCGTTGGCGACCAAACTCTTGAGAAACAAAACGGATCGAGTTTCCACAACGATGGTCGGCATGCCCATGCCCTGGGCCGCGAACAGTCGTTGCAGATTGGCATACGGCTCTGTGCCCTTGGGCAGGAAGGCCCAAGGCTCGCGATGGATGTCGGCCAAATAAAGCTCAGACTTTTGCCGGAGTGGATGGGCCGCAGCAGCAACCACGCCACTGACATCATTCCATCGACAGTCCTTGATGGACACGATCTCTTCGGTGTCGGGGACTTCCACGCTGAGCACAAGATCCACGTCGCCGCGAACCAGAAGTTGAGCGAGGTTGTTCCAAACATCTTCGGTGACCTGGACATGCAGGCCCGGCCATTTGGCCATAACGTTGGATAACAGATCAGGCAGCACGACGCTTGAAACGCTGGCGATGGCGCCGAGCCTAACCGTGCCTCTGGCCAATCCCCGCATGGCGTCGATTTCTTCACGAGCGGCTCGTGCGTCGTGCTGCAGCAGCTTGGCATGGGGCAGCAGCGCCCGGCCGATGTCGGTCAGCATCATCCCCCTGGTATGGCGCTCAAAAAGCGGGGCACCCACGCTCTCTTCTAAGCGTCGGATAGACCGGCTTAGCGCAGGCTGGGTCAAGTTCAGACCCATGGCGGCACGCCCAAGGCTGCCGGCCTCGGCCACCACCGCGAAATGCTCTATCTGTGTGAGGTCGTAAGCCATGCACAAAGGTAATGACTTTTCACAATAAAAGCAATTTTCCGTTTGGCTTCGGCTTTGCATACTCCCGCTCTTCAAAGACCGGATTTCGCCGACGCGGCGTCGGCCACATCCAAATTTTCACGACAGGAGAATCCCATGTTGGACAACGACGCATTGATGCAGTTGCTGCAAGAGCGCAAGCAGATCAAGACTCAAGTCAGCGCTGAGGAATGGCAGGCCCGTGTTGACTTGGCTGCCTGCTATCGCCTGATCGCTCATTTCAGGATGACGGACTGGATATACAACCACATCTCGGTTCGAGTTCCCGGCTCACATGAACACTACCTGATCAATCCTTTTGGCCTCCTCTACGAAGAAATCACGGCCTCCAGCCTAGTCAAGGTGGATGTCAATGGCCGTCTCGTCGAGGATGTGGCTCTGGAGGTCAACCCGGCAGCTTTTGTCATACACGGTGCCATTCATCAGGCGCGGCCTGAAATCGAATGCGTTTTACACACGCATACGCGCGCCGGCGTAGGGGTCGCCGCTCAGGTGCAGGGCCTGCTTCCCATCTCCCAGCATGCCTTCAAGGTCTACGACCGCATTGCCTATCATGACTTTGAGGGCATCGCATTGGACCTGGACGAGCAGAAAAGGCTGGTCGCTGACATCGGTTCCAAGGACGTGCTTATCCTGCGCAACCACGGACTGCTCACCATGGGGCGTTCAGTACGCGAGGCATTCGAGCTGATGTACTACCTTGAGCGAGCCTGCGAAATCCAGCTCGCTGCGCTGGCTGGCAAGAGCGAGGTCATCATTCCCTCCTCATCCGTCTGTCAGCGCACCTGCGAACAGTTTGGTAATGACAGCAGTTACGTGAAGGGACGCGACTGGCAAGCGTTGCTGCGCCTGCTGGATCGCACCGACCCGTCCTACAGGGATTGAACTGACCGGCGGGTACAGAGTCGAGTTGCTGACCCTGGTTTGACTCAGCAACTCAAGACGGTCTGAACATGGCGCTCCACGCCATCGGTAAGACGCTCCATCCAGAACTGACGGACAACGAGAGTGCCCCTGGTGTCAAGGGCCGGCTTTCCATGGGAACTTCGTCTGTGATCTGGAGACTGCTTCTGGCCGATACCCGTCCAATCACATCACGACCAAGGTTCGCAATCGCCCCTCAAGGCTTGATATACCCATACTGCTCGCGAAACTGCAGCTGGCCGATGCGGACCACGCCTGACGGGGTGAAGGCGGCGTCCATCACGAACTGGTCCTTTTTCAGGTTCATGGCGCGCAGGGTGAGTTCGCACATCTCGAACTTCACGCCCCGGGCCACCAGGTCGGAGATCAGCGGGCCGTAGTCGATGTTGGCATTCTTCTTGTCTTTGGCGCCCTCCATCAGGAAGTGCACGCCGTCGCCCAGCGCCACTGCGACGATTTGCGTGTTGGGCGCGGTGTCCAGGTAGTTGCGCAGCGTGCGCAGACCGGCGGTGGCCTGGGTGTCGCTGTTGTCGAAGTGGTAGACCACTTTGTCCTGCGCCATGGCGGCGCCCATGCTGAGCGTGAGCAGGGTGCCAGCGATGAATGAACGGATTTTCATACGGGTCTCCTTGATGTGGTGGGGTGTGATGGCGGCAGGCCTGTTGACCGGGGGCGCATGGTACTGCGCGGGGCCTGCATGGCGTGCACGCACACCGAAGACCCACGAGGCCACACGGGCATGGCGGCATCGCCCATGGGCAAGCGGGCTGCCTGTCACTTGTGCACGGTGGTGCCGTACCGTGTTGCCACACTGTTCCCTGCGCGGGACAATTGTTTAGCGCTGATGTGTCAATAAAGAGAGCAATCTACCCAATAAATGCCGCCGTTTGCAGGTGGCACGGATGTTGTGAATAGAGAAGCAGCCGCTCTGGCTTTCTTCTTTTCTCACCATCCTCAGAGGACGACACACATGCTGTACGCTGCACCCGGCAACCCCGACGCCAAGATCGCCTACCAGTCCCGCTACAACAACTTCATTGGTGGCCAGTGGGTCGCACCGGTGAAGGGACAGTATTTCAACGTGATCTCCCCGGTGAACGGGCAGGTCTACACCCAGGTGGCGCGTTCCACGGCCGAAGACGTGGAGCTTGCACTGGATGCAGCCCACGCCGCCGCTGCCAGCTGGGGCAAGACCTCGCCGACGGAGCGGTCCAACCTGCTGCTGAAGATTGCCGACCGCCTGGAGGCGAACCTGGAACTGCTGGCCTACGCCGAGACGGTGGACAACGGCAAGCCGATCCGCGAAACGCTCAACGCCGACATTCCGCTGGCCATTGACCACTTCCGCTATTTCGCGGGCTGCGTGCGGGCCGAGGAGGGCGGCATCAGCGAGATCGACGGCGATACGGTGGCCTACCACTTCCAGGAGCCGCTGGGTGTGGTGGGTCAGATCATTCCCTGGAATTTCCCCATTCTCATGGCTGCCTGGAAGATCCCGCCGGCGCTGGGCGCGGGCAACTGCATCGTGCTCAAGCCGGCCGAGTCGACCCCTGTCAGCATCCTGATCCTGATGGAGCTGATCGCCGACCTGCTGCCGCCGGGTGTGCTCAACATCGTCAACGGCTATGGCCGTGAGGCCGGCATGCCGCTGGCGACTTCCAAACGCATTGCCAAGATCGCGTTCACGGGCTCCACCAGCACCGGCCGCGTGATCGCGCAGGCCGCGGCCAACAACCTGATTCCGGCCACGCTGGAACTGGGCGGCAAATCGCCCAACATCTTCTTCGCCGACATCATGGACAAGGACGACGCGTTCCTGGACAAGGCGATTGAAGGCCTGGTGCTGTTCGCGTTCAACCAGGGTGAGGTATGCACCTGCCCCAGCCGTGCGCTGATCCAGGAGAGCATTTACGAACGGTTCATGGAGCGGGTGCTCAAGCGCGTGGCCGCCATCAAGATGGGCAGCCCGCTCGACACCGACACCATGATGGGCGCACAGGCCTCGAAAGAGCAGCTCTCGAAGATCCTGTCGTACCTGGAACTGGGCCGGGCTGAAGGCGCGCAGGTGCTCATTGGTGGCGAGCAGGCACAGATGGGCAACGAGCTCAACGGTGGCTACTACGTGCAGCCGACGCTGTTCAAAGGCCACAACAAGATGCGCATCTTCCAGGAAGAAATCTTCGGCCCGGTGCTGGCGGTGACCACGTTCAAGGATGAGGCCGAGGCCCTGGAGATGGCCAACGACACCTTGTATGGCCTGGGCGCCGGCGTGTGGACGCGCAACGGCAACCTGGCCTACCGCATGGGCCGGGCCATCAAGGCCGGCCGGGTCTGGACCAACTGCTACCACGCCTACCCGGCCCACGCTGCATTCGGCGGGTACAAGGAGTCCGGCGTGGGTCGCGAGAACCACAAGGCGATGCTCGGTCACTACCAGCAGACCAAGAACCTGCTGGTGAGTTACAGCGAGAACAAGCTGGGCTTTTTCTGACGGGCAGGCTGCGCCGTCCCGTGGGCGCGGCGCAGCAGCTGTTCCATTCCAGAGCAACTGCGTTGCCACCGGGGTGGCATGGAACTTGTAGCATGGGGCAGCGATGCAACAGACCGGCCCCAACCGGTCGCCCCACGGAGACAAGCCATGCCCCATCCTCACCGCCCGATCCTGCGCCCGCTGAATGCCGCCTTGCTGCTGGCGCTGGCGGGCCCCGCGGGCGCCCAATCCTTGCAGGAGGTGGTGATCAGCGCCAACCGGCAGGAGCAGCAGAGCTTTGACGCGCCCGCTTCCATTCAGGCCGTGGGTCAGGACGTGATAGAGGCCGCCGGGCCGCGCGTGAACCTGTCCGAATCCCTCAACCGGGTGCCGGGCATCACGGTGCTGAACCGGCAGAACTACGCGCAGGACCTGCAGTTGTCCATCCGCGGCTCGGGCTCGCGCTCACCTTTCGGCATCCGTGGCGCGCGGCTCATCGTGGACGGCATTCCGGCCACCATGCCCGACGGCCAAGGCCAGGCCTCCACCATCAGCCTGCCGTCTGCCCAGCGCATCGAGGTGCTGCGTGGCCCCCTGGCCCAGTTGTACGGCAACTCGGCCGGTGGCGTGGTGCAGGTGTTCACCGCCGACGGCCCCGAGCGGCCCGAGCTGCGCACGAGTGTGGACCTCGGTCCCCATGGCCTGCGCCGCTACGGCATGCAGCTGGGCGGCCAGAGCGGGTCGCTCAACTACCTGATCGACCACAGCGACTTTGCCACCGACGGCTGGCGGGTGAACAGTGCCGCCAAGCGCCAGCACACCAACGCCAAGCTGCGCTGGCAGGCCAGCGAGGCCACGCGCGTCACACTCGTGGCCAACGTGTTCGACCAGCCGGTCTCCGGCGATCCGCTGGGGCTCACACGCGAGCAGTTCGAGGCCGACCCACGGCAGGCCGTGGCCAACTCGACCTTGTACAAGGCGGGCAAGGACGTCTCGCAGAGCCAGCTCGGTCTGGTGGTGGACCACAAGCTGGACGCTCGCAGTGACGTCAGCGCGCGCGTCTATGCCGGCCAGCGCGATCTGGACAACCGGCTCTCGATTCCGCTGACGGCCCAGATGGCGGCCACGGCGGCGGGTGGCGTTGTGCAGCTTGACCGCCACTACAGCGGCACCGGACTGCGCTACACGCGGCGCCTGCCGGTGGGCGAAGGGCAGATTCAGCTGACGACCGGGCTGGACCATGAACGCATGAGCGAGCGCCGCCAGGGTTTCATCAACAATCTGGGTGCGCAAGGCATGCTCAAACGCGACGAGGACGACAGCGTGCACAGCACCGGCCTGTACGCCCAGGCCGACTGGGCCATCAACGCGGCGTGGAGCGCCGTGGCGGGCCTGCGCGCGAACCAGGTGGATTTCCGCGTACAGGATTTCTACATCCGTCCCGACAATCCCGACGACAGCGGCCGAGCCCGCTTCAGCGCCACCAACCCGGTGCTGGGCCTCACCCACCACCTGAATGCGGATACCAACGTGTATGCCAACGTGGGCAAGGGATTCGAGACGCCCACCTTCACCGAGATTGCGTACACGAGCACCGGCAGTGGCCCCAACCTGGGCTTGCGCTCGGCCCGCAGCACGCACGCAGAGGTCGGCGTCAAGACCCGGATCGCCGAAGGGCAGCGCCTGGACGCAGCGCTGTTCCATATTGGCAGCCGCGATGAAATCGTGGTGGCCTCCAGCAGCGGGGGGCGCACCGTCTACACCAACGCCGGCCGGACCCGGCGCTCGGGGGTGGAGGTGGCGCACAGTGCGCAATGGACACCCGAGTGGCGCACACACCTGGCCTTGTCAACGCTGAACGCCCGGTTTGCCGAGGCCTTCACCAGCAGCAGCGGTGCCGTGGTGTCGGCGCGCAACCGCATTCCCGGTACGGTGGATCGTGCGGTGTTTGCCGAGCTGGCCTGGGCGCCGCGCGCCTGGTCGGGATTCACCGCGGCGCTGGAACTGGTGCACCAGGGCAGCATGGCGGTGGACGACCTCAACAGCGACCGCACCGCGTCGGCCACCGTGTGGAACCTGCGGCTGGGCTGGGAACAGCAGCTGGGCGCCTGGCGCCTGCGCGAGACGCTGCGCATCGACAACCTGGGCGACAAGGCCTACATCGGCTCGGTGATCGCCAACGACGGCAACCGGCGCTATTTCGAGCCAGCGCCCGGGCGCCAGTGGGGCCTGGGGGTCACGGCCACCTACCGCTTCTGACGTGTGAGGGGCCGTTCGGGGTGAGCGGCGCTTTCCGGCACCGCCGGGGTTTACAGCCCGGGCTTCTGCAGCGCCCGCAACACCTCGGTCTGGAAGTCCGGGCCTTCGGCTGCGGCCATGAAATCTTCGATGCGGCCGTCGAAGCGCACCGTGCCCTGGTGCAGCAGCATCAGGCGGTCGGCGGTCTTCACTTCTTCGATCAGGTGCGTGGCCCACAGCACGGCCAGGCCGCGTGACTGGCACAGCCCGCGCACGCTCTCCAGCAGCTGCTGGCGCGAGGCCGGGTCCAGGCCCACCGTGGCCTCGTCCATCAGCAGCACGCGCGGCTCGTGCAGCAGGGCCCGCACCAGCTCCACCTTGCGGCGCGTGCCGCCCGAGAGGCTGCGCACCGTGGCGCCGGCCTGGTCGGCCAGCCCCACTGCGCTCAGGCCGTCGCCGATTCGCTGGCGCGCCAGGCTGCGGGGCAGGCCGTGCAGGTCGGTGTGGAACAGCAGGTTGGCCATCACCGTGAGGTCGAGATCCAGGGCGCTCTGCTGGAACACCACGCCCAGCGCGGCCAGGGCGCGGCTTGGGTGCTGCTGCATGTCGTGCCCGGCCACCTGCACGCTGCCCTGATCCGGGCTGAACAGGCCGGTGAGCAATTGGAGCAGGGTCGATTTGCCGGCGCCGTTGGGGCCCAGCAGGGCGAGCATCTCGCCCGCGCGCAGCGACACGCTCACCCCCTTCAGCGCGGGCTTGCCCCCGTAGGCTTTGTGCAGGTCGCGGGCGTTGAGCAGGTCGTCGGTCATGCGGGGCGGGCCAGCAGGTTCATGCGGCGCAGCAGGCGGCGTTCGCGCTCCACCGTGTCGAGCACGGCCTGGCGGTAGTCGCGTGTGTTGAGGTAGTCCAGCACCTGATCGTAGCGGGCCAGGGCCTGCTGGTGCCGTTCGCTGAACATGGCGCGCTGAAACACCTCGTGCAGCCGCTGCACCACCGCCTCGGGCGTGCCGGCCGGCGCGGCCAGGCCCCAGGGCGAGGTGTAGACCGAGTGCTCGTAACCCAGTTCGCGCAGCGTGGGCACCTCGGGCCAGCGGGCGCTGCGCCGCGCGCTGAAGATGGCGAGCAGGCGGATCTTGCCCTGGTCCACCCAGGGGGCGAAACCGGTGGAGTTGACGCCCGCCATCAGCTGCGCGCCGGCCACGGCGATCATCTGGTCGGCGGTGCCCTTGTAGGGCACATGCACATAGCGCACCTGGTGCTGCAGCAGGATTTCTTCCATCGCCAGGTGGGCCGTGGTACCAATGCCTGTGGAACCCACGATCAGCTCGCCGGGATGGCGATGTGCCCAGGCGATCAGATCGGCCAGGCTTTTCCAGGGGCTGCCGGCCGGCACCAGGATGCCGAATGTGGTGCCCGACACCTGCGCGATCGGGCTGAAATCGGTCACCGGGTTCCACGGCACGTTGTGCATCAGCGCGTGCCGGTACACCGTGATGGGCACCTGCCCCAGGGTGTAGCCGTCGGGCTCCGCGGCTTTCAGCAGGTGTGCTACCTGCGTGCCGGCCGCGCCGGGTCGGTTGACGATATAGAAAGGCTGGCCGAGCAGCGGTTCGGCCTCTTCGACCAGCACGCGCAGGGTGAGGTCGGTGGCACCGCCGGCAGGCCAGGGCACGATGAGCTGGATCGGGCGCGCCGGCCATGGCACCTGGGCCCGTGCCAGGCCGGCGGCAAGAGGCTGCGCACCCGCCAGAGCCCAGCCACCGGCACCCGCCAGCCAGTGCCGCCGCGTCAGGCCCGGGCCCGCCGTGCCACACGGGGCAAGGGTTTGCCCTGTGTCATTCTTGAACACGGTGTTCAGCCGGGTGTGTCTCATCGGTGCGCCTGGGGGTCTGCGGGACCGCTGTGGGGCGGTGCAGGGGGCTGTTTTGCCCGCCTGTGCGCATCCCGTTGCCATTCTTGTGCCAGCGAGCACGGCTGGCACCGTTTTTGCAAAACAGCGTGTGCATGCCCGGCATGCCCAGAGGCCGTGAAGGCCCGAATTCAACTGTTCAGGAGACAACTCGCATGGCCCATCGCGCCGCTTTCAAGCTTCGCCCTCTGTTCATCGCGCTCTGCGCCAGCGCCGCGGCCATGGCCTCGTCCGCCTGGGCACAGAGCCAGGTCTATGTGTCGAGCGAGAAGGACAACAAGGTCTATGTGTTCAACGCGGCCGGTGAGCGCCAGGGCGCCATCGATGTGTGCAAGCGCCCACGCCACATGCTGTTCAGTGCCGACAGGCAATCGATCTATGTGTGCTGCGGTGACAGCAACGAACTCGGCATCGTGGACGTGGCCAGCGGCAAGATGACGGGCACGATCCCGCTGGGCGACAGCCCCGAGATATTTGACCTCAGCCCCGACGGCAAGACCGTGTACGTGTCCATTGAGGACGACAACGTCATGGCTGCCTACGACCTCGCCACGAAGAAGCCGCTGTTTGAGGTGAAGACTGGTGGCGAGCCCGAGGGTGTGCTGGTGATGCCCGACGGGAAAACCGCCTACGTCACGTCCGAGGTCGCCAACGTGGTCCACCTGATCGACCTGAGCCAGAAAAAGGTGGTGAAAAACATCAAGGTGGGCAAGCGCCCGCGCCGCTTCGTGCTCGCTAACGATGGTGCCGAGCTCTGGGTGACCAACGAGCTGGATGGCACGGTGAGCGTGGTCGACACGAAGACCAACGAGATGAAGCATTCGGTGAAGTTCGAGGTGAAGGGCATGCGCGCGGCAGACATCACGCCGGTGGGCATGGTGCTGAGCCCCGACGGCAAGAGCATGTGGGTGGGCCTGGGCAAGGCCAACCATGTGGCGCAGGTCGACGTGGCCAGCCGCACGGTGAATAACCAGGTGCTGGTGGGGAAGCGCGCCTGGGGCCTGGCCTTCGGTGGCGACGGCAAGACGCTGTACGTGACCAATGGCATGTCCGATGACATGACGCTGGTCGATGCCACCACGGCCAAGGCCATGCGCACAGTGCCGGCCGGCCGCGTGCCGCACACCGTGCTGGTCAAGAGATGACACCCCCCCGTTGCTTGCTCGCTGCGCGTAGCCGCATCCCCCCACGGGGGGGCGCACCCAGCGGCCCGGCGAAGCCGGTTCCGCGGGAGCCCTGGGTCGGTCTGTGGCGCGCCTGCTGCCTGGCGCTCCGATCGCCTCAGGTCGGGGCCAGACCGGCTCCGCGGGAGGCTTGGTCGTGTCTGTGGCGCGCTTGCGGTCTGGCGGTGCTGGGTGTGGCGGGTCTGCTCGCTTTCCCTGCGTTTGCCGCCACCAAGGTCACCGTCGCCGTGGTGTC
Organism: Hydrogenophaga sp.; assembly: GCA_030682835.1. GTDB lineage: Bacteria > Pseudomonadota > Gammaproteobacteria > Burkholderiales > Burkholderiaceae_C > Hydrogenophaga. Next base: position 56,437 of record JAUXNG010000063.1, read on the forward strand.
GCTCGATGGCGATCCGCGCCATGCGGCGCGGCGCCTGGAGCGGGCCTATCCGGGCCATCCCACCGGGCGCGCCATCGACGGCGTGAAGCTCGCCGCGGCGGATTCGGCCTTTGAACTGGATGCTGCCGGCATCCAGCTCGAGGTGCGTGATGTGGTGCTGCCCAACGCAGCCGGCCTCGCTCGCGCGCTGGCGGATCTGAAGGCCGCCAAGGTGCAGCATGTGGTGGCCGACCTGCCCGCGGCGGAATTGCTCGCACTGGTGCAGGCCGCGCCCGCCGCGCTGGGCGGTGCGATGGTGTTCAACGCCGGGCTGGACGACGACGCGCTGCGCGGTGCCCAGTGCGCCGCGCACCTGCTGCACACCTACCCCAGCCGCGCCATGTTGAGCGATGCGCTGGCGCAGTACCTGGCCGCGCGCAACTGGCGCAAGGTGCTTGTGCTGCAGGGGCCACAGCCAGGGGATGCGCTGCAGGCGGATGCCTTCAGCCGCTCGGCCAAGCGCTACGGCATCAAGGCCACGTCGAGCAAAGCCTTCAAGCTCACCGGCGACCCGCGCGAGCGCGATTTTGGCAATGTGCGCCTGCTCACCAGCGCCGACCGCGAGCACGAGGTGGTGGCGGTCCTCGACAGCGATGGGGAGTTCGCCCGCACCGTCCCCTACGCCACCCAGCTGCCGCGCCCCGTCGTGGGCGCTGCCGGCCTGGTGGCCACGCCCTGGCATCCGCAGTGGGAACGCAACGGCGGCCCGCAGCTCAGCCGCCGCTTTGCCCGGGCCAGCCAGCGGCCCATGAGCGGGCACGACTGGGCCGCCTGGCTGGCGGGCCGCTCGGTGGCGGCGGTGCTCAGCGAACTGCCCAAGGCGCCAGTGGCGCAACAGCTCAAGGCCCTGCGCGGTGGTGCGGTGGGCGTTGATGGTTTCAAAGGCCCGCGCCTGGGCTTTCGCGCGTGGGACGGTCAGTTGCGCCAGCCCATCTTCCTGAGCCACGTGGACGGTGTGATCGCGCTGGCGCCGCTCGACGGGGTGTTGCATCCGAAGGAGGTGATGGACACACTCGGTGTGGACGAATCGGAAAGCACATGCAGACAGCGACCCTGAGCACCTCTTACCCCGCGCCGGGCCGCGTGGCCCACCTGCTGCGCGCGCTGCGCGCCGTGGTGGGCCGTGAGATCGGGCGTTTCCTGCGCCAGCCCTCGCGCCTGGGTTCGGCGCTGGTGCGCCCGCTGCTGTGGTTCGTGGTGTTCTCGGCCGGGTTTCACAACGTGTTCGGCGTGGCCATCGTGCCGCCCTACGAAACCTACATCGAATACAAGGCCTACATGGTGCCCGGCCTGCTGGGCATGGTGGCGCTGTTCAACGGCATGCAGAGTTCGCTCTCCATGGTCTACGACCGCGAGATGGGCGTGATGCGCCTGCTGCTCACCGCGCCGCTGGCGCGAGGCTGGCTGCTCGCCTTCAAGCTGCTGGCGGGCACCGCGCTCTCGGTGCTGCAGATGGCGGTGTTCCTGGCGATTGCCTGGGCCTTCGGGGTGGACACGCCCTGGGCCTACCTGCCCGGCCTGCTGCTGGCCATGGCCTGCGGCGCCACCATGCTGGCTGCGCTCGGGTTGATGCTCTCGGTGTATGTGCGCCAGCTGGAAAATTTCGCGGGCACCATGAACTTCGTGATTTTTCCCATGTTCTTCATCAGCTCGGCCTTGTACCCACTGTGGAAGCTGGAAGAGTCAGGCGCCTGGTGGTTGTTGAAGCTGGCCGAGTTCAACCCCTTCACCCACGCGGTGGAGGCGATCCGTTTTGCTTCGGTGGGCCAGTTCAACCCCCTGGCCTGGGCGGTGGTGCTGCTGTGCGGCACGGCTTTCTTTGTGCTGGCGCTGCGCGGCTACGACCCGCAGCGCGGCTGGAGCAGAAGATGACCCCCTGCGCCGCTTCGCGTCTTCCCCCCGCAAGGGGGACGGTGCCCTGTGGCCCGTCCTGAGCTTGTCGAAGGGCGGTTCCACCGCATCCTGGGTTGGGACACGCGCCCCGGCCTATTTATTGAGGCTTGTGAACATGCACCTGTTGACTTCTCGACGTGATCTTTTGCTGCTCGGTGCCGGCCTCGTGTGTGGACGATCCATTAAGGCCCAGGACGACCAGACCGGCGGTGACCCGCTGGGGTCCATGCAGTACCCGAGCCTGCGCGAGCAAACGATAGGCAAGGCCACGGCCCGGTTCTCGGACGCGGTGATTGTCCGGGGCCCCGCCTTTGCCGACGACGCCATGAATGTGCCGCTGCTGGTCGACGCGCGCGGGCTCGACAAGTCGGGCGGGGGCGTGGCGCGCATCCGCGTGGCGGTGGACCGCAACCCGGTGCGCGCCGTGCTCGATTTCGAGCCCATGCGCGCGCTGCCCATGCTGGCGTTTCGTATCCGGCTGGAGCAGGCCTCACCGGTGCGGGCTTTTGTGCAGACGCGCGACGGCGAGTGGCATGTGGGCAGCACCTGGGTGCAGGCCGCGGGTGGTGGCTGCACCGTGCCGGGGGCGACGCGCGCCGACGGTTCGTGGAGCCGCACCCTGAACCAGGTGCAGGCGCGTTTCTTCAACAACGTGCTGGAAGGCAGCCGGCGCCTGCGCGTGCGGGTGATGCACCCCATGGACACGGGGCTGGTGGCGGGCATCCCGGCCTTCTACATCGAAGACCTGCAGCTGGTGGATGGCGCGGGGCAGGTGTGGTGGCGCCTGGCCCTCCACGAGCCGGTGTCCGAGAACCCGCTCATCACCTTCGAGCTGCCGCCGCAACCCGTCAGCGGACTGCGCCTGGTGGGCCGCGACAACAACGGCAACCGCATCGACGCCGAGGTGGTGGCATGAGCCCCCACGCTCCACCGCTGCGCGGGTCGCTGCCCCCCAGGGGGGCTGATCCGGCTTGGGGCGGCCCGGCGTCGGATCGGAGGTCCTTTCGGGTGAGGTGTCTGCTGGGAGGGCTGCTGGCCCTGGCGGCCAGTGGAGCGTTGGCTCAGTCCGTGCCGGTGCCGCCGTTCGTCTCGAAACCCGACATGGCGCGGCTGGACTACGACCTGCAGCCGCGCCAGATCGCGCCCGGCACCTGGGTGATCGAGGGCGCGGTGGCCGACTTCACGCGCGCCAACGGCTGCAACATCATCAACACCGCCTTCATCGCCACCGGCGCGGGTGTGGTGGTCATCAACACCGGCCCCTCGCGGCGTTACGGCGAGCAGCAGCGCCAGGCCATCGAACGCGTCACGCGCGAGCCGGTGCTGCATGTGTTCAACCTGAACCTGCACCCCGATTACTTCTTCGGTAACCAGGCCTGGGGCGACCGCCCCACGCAGGCGCTGACCGGCAGCATCGCCGGCATGCAGGCCGAAGGCCCGAGCTACGCCGACAACCTCTACCGGCTGTGCGGCGACTGGATGCAGGCCACCGAGTCCACCCCCGCGCGGCAGCCCATCGACCCCAACACGCTGCCGCAGCCCTTGCGACTGGGCCAGCACGTGCTTGAACTGCACCGCCTGGACGGCCACACCGCCGATGACCTGGTGCTGCTGGACCGCAGGACCGGCGTGCTGTTCGCCGGCGGCCTGGTCTTCGCCAACCGCGTGCCGACCACGCCACATGCCGACCTGCCGCGCTGGCTCGCCAGCCTGGACACGCTGGAGCGCTGGCTCGCCAATGGCACGGCGCGCCAGGTGGTGCCGAGTCACGGCCCGGTGCACAGCGGTACCGCCGGCGTGCAGCAGACGCGCGACTGGCTGCGCTGGCTGGGTGACACCTTGCAGGGCAGTGCCGAACGTGGGCTCGATCTGAACGAGGTGCTGCGGCTGCCCGTGCCCGATCGTTTTGCGCGCTGGGCCGCCCAGCCCGCCGAGCTGCACCGCAGCCTGACGCAGTGGTACCCCCTGCACGAGCAGCGCGTTCTCGCTGCGCCTGCGCGCTGAGCCCGGCGCCATCCGCCGGGTTGTGACACCCGATCCGGGTGTTGACACATTTTTGAACAGTGTCACGGGGGGGACCCGGCGCCTGAACACCCATGTGCGCCATTCACCCGAAAAAGCGGCCTGCGCGCCTCGCCGGACGGCCTGAAATGTCACACAAAAAGCTGGCATAGATGTTGCCAATTCCTTCACTGTGGACGCCACGGACCGGAGGGTCGGGCAATCACGCACGGCCGGGCAGCCCGCACGGACGCCGCCATCAACCTCACGAACGAGCAGGAGACAACACTGTGAAACGCACCCTCATCAGCCTATTGGTCATGGCCGCTACGGCCAGTGTCGGCGCCCAAGGCGTGACCGACGCCATGATCGCCAACGACGCCACCACCACGGACAACGTCCTGAGCTGGGGCCTGGGTACACAAGGCCAGCGCTACTCGCCGCTGACCGGGATCAATGGCCGCACGGTCAGCAAGCTGGTGCCCGTGTGGTCCATGTCGTTCGGGGGGGAGAAGCAGCGCGGCCAGCAGTCGCAGCCGCTGGTGCACAACGGCAAGATGTTCGTGACCGCTTCCTACTCGCGCATCTACGCGGTGGACACCAAGACCGGCCAGAAGCTCTGGAAGTACGAGCACCGCCTGCCCGAAGGCATCATGCCCTGCTGCGACGTGATCAACCGCGGCGCGGCGCTGTACGACAACCTCGTCATCTTCGGCACGCTGGACGCGCAGCTGGTGGCGCTCGACCAGAACACCGGCAAGGTGGTGTGGCGCGAGAAGATCGACGACTACAGCGCGGGCTACAGCTACACCGCCGCTCCGCTGATCGCCGAAGGCCTGCTCATCACCGGCCTGTCGGGCGGTGAATTCGGCGTGGTGGGCCGCGTGGAAGCGCGCGACCCCAAGACCGGCAAGATGGTGTGGGTGCGCCCGGTGGTGGAAGGCCACATGGGCTACAAGGATGGCAAGGAAAACGGCGTCACCGGCATGACCAACGCCTCGTGGCCGGGCGAGACCTGGAAGACCGGTGGCTCGGCCCCATGGCTGGGCGGCACCTACGATCCCAAGACCCAGCTGGTGTATTTCGGCACCGGCAACCCCGGCCCGTGGAACAGCCATGTGCGCAAGGGTGACAACCTCTATTCAGCGTCCACCGTGGCTATCGACCCGAAAACCGGGCAGATCGTGTGGCACTACCAGAACACGCCCAACGACGGCTGGGACTACGACGGTGTGAACGAGTTCGTCACCTTCGACATGGACGGCAAGCGCATGGGCGCCAAGGCCGACCGCAACGGCTTCTTCTATGTGAACGACGCGGCCACCGGCAAGCTGGTCAACGCCTTCCCCTTCGTGAAGAAGGTGACCTGGGCCACCGGCATCGACCTCAAGACCGGTCGCCCCAACTTCGACGACGCCAACCGCCCCGGTGACCCCACGGCCGCCGGCGGCGACGGCACCAAGGGCAAGGCGGTGTTCTCCGCGCCGGGCTTCCTGGGCGGCAAGAACCAGATGCCCATGGCCTACAGCCCCAAGACCGGCCTGTTCTATGTGCCCACCAACGAATGGGGCATGGAAATCTGGAACGAGCCCATCACCTACAAAAAGGGTGCGGCGTTCCTGGGCGCCGGCTTCACCATCAAGCCGCTGTTCGAGGACCACATCGGTTCGCTGCGCGCGATCGACCCCAAGACCGGCAAGGTGGCTTGGGAAGTGAAGAACAACGCTCCCCTGTGGGGCGGTGTGCTGGTCGCAGGCGACCTGGTGTTCTGGGGCACGCCCGAGGGTTACCTGAAGGCGGCCGATGCCAAGTCTGGCAAGGAAGTGTGGAAGTTCCAGACCGGCTCGGGCGTGGTGGCACCTCCCATCACCTGGACCGAAGGCGGCGATCAGTACGTGAGCGTGGTCTCGGGCTGGGGCGGTGCGGTGCCGTTGTGGGGCGGCGAGGTGGCCAAGAAGGTCAACTTCCTGGAGCAGGGCGGTTCCGTGTGGACCTTCAAGCTGATGAAGTGATGGCCCCCTGCGCCGCTGCGCAGTGCGCCCCCTGAGGGGATCACCACCGCCATCTGGCTGGGCCAGATGACGGCGTGCGCGGGACGGGGACATCCCGGCTGAACGGCTGGAGACTTCCCCGTCCTTTTTCTTTCCTGTCGATTTCTGGTTTCCGATCATGCGTACTCTTCTGCTCCTGACTTCCAGCCTTCTCTTCGCCACGGGCGCTGCGCACGCGGTGAACGAGGCCGCCGCGCTGGAACTGGCCAAGAACAACGGCTGCCTGTCCTGCCACTCGGCCAAGGAAAAGGTGGTCGGCCCGGCCTTCAGCACCATCGCCGAGAAATACAAGGACGACAAGGACGCCGTCGCTTCGCTGGCGCAGTCCATCCAGTACGGCTCCAAGGGCAAATGGGGCCGCGTGCCCATGCCTGCCCACCCCGGCATGAGCGCCGGCGACATCAAGACCGTTGCGCAGTGGGTGATGACCATCAAGCCATGAAACCCGTTCAAGGGAACGGCGGCGCGCGGCTGGCCTGGGCGCTGGCCGCCGCGCTCGCCGTGGCTCCCGCCGCATCCCTTGCGCAGGACAGCACGCGCGCCGACTGGCTGCGCAACCCGGCCATGGGCAACTACAAGGCCTACGCCGAGTTCAAGATGGCCAACTACGCCTTCGCCCGCGAGGTGTGGGAAACACTGGCCGAGGTGGGCAATGGCGACGCGCTGTTCAACCTCGCCATCCTGGCCGAAGACGGTCTTGGCGAACCGCGCAACATGGCCAAGGCCGAGGCGCTCTACACCAGCGCGGCCCAGACGGGCAACTTCAAGGCGCAGTACCGGCTGGGCATGCTCTACAACGCCGGCCAGCAGCTTCCGCGCGACGTGGAAAAGGCCCGCGTGTACCTCACGCTGGCTGCACAAGGCGGCGACAAGGACGCGCTCGCCACCCTGGCCACGCTGGGCCAGCCCTCTTCATCGCTCACGCCATACCAGCAGGCAGAGTGGTTCAGCGCGAGCGGGCAGCACACCGAGGCGGCTGCGCTGTACACCCAGCTCGCCGCGGCCGGAGACGCGCGTGCGCAGACCCGCCTGGCCTGGATGTTTGAAGCCGGCCGTGGCGTGCCGCGCAGCCTGCCCGAAGCGGCCTGGCGTTTCGAACTCGCAGCACGCGCCGGCGAGCCCGAGGCCCAATATGCGCTGGCCGTGATGCACCGCACCGGACAGGGCCGCGAGCGCGACCTGGCGCAGAGCCTGACCTGGCTGCGCCTGGCCGCGGCCCAAGCCTACCCGGCGGCCGTAGCGGCGCTGGCGTCCACCGAAGAAGCTCAGGGGCAGGCCCGCTGATCCACCCTTTCAGCGCACCCACTCGGCGCGCAGCACGCCCCCGGTGAGAAAACCGCTGGGCACTTTTTCCTCGCGTTCGAGTTTCACCAGTCCCTTGCCTTTGCAGTACCACTCGCGGCTGACCAGGGGCACATCGGTGAAGCCGTTGACCGGGTCGGTGTAGAGGTTCAGCCGCGCTTCACCCAGCACCCGCAGGCACGGCGCGTGAGTGCCACCGTCGGCCAGGGTCACCGTGTCGTCCACGGCTTCGATGCGCCAGGTCATCTGTGCCTTGTGCGTGTACTTCAGATCGCGCGGGTGCTCGTTCCGGCGCTGTATCAGGTAAGGCACGGTCGTCGTGCTCCATTCCGTGCCCACCTCATAAGGCGCTTTCAGCACCCACACCGGCTCGGCGTCCGCGGTGGGTTGTTCGTCGATGTCCGTGCGCGTGGCCACGCGTCGAATACCGGTCTCGTCGCTCAGCAGGTAGTAGCTCACGCCAGCCGAGTGGTGGCGCACGGCCAGCTGCTGTTCCTGAAACGTCTCGGGTGCGGTCACCCGCAGGGTCCACTTCTCGCCCTCGCGCGGCTCCTCGCCGGTGTACTGCACGGCCAGCGTCTGCTCGTCGCCCTCGCGCAACGGGAACCAGTCGTTGCCCAGGTCGCGATTGCTGCAGCCCGTGGTCAGCAGGAGGCACGTAGCAGACGCGCAGGCCAACGCCCGAGCGGCTGCCGAGTGCGGCCAGACGCACCGTGGAACCGGCTTAGCCGGGCCACTGGTGCGGTCCCCCCCCTCGGGGGGGACGACGCGAAGCGGCGCAGGGGGGGCCATCATTTCTCCGGTAGCTGGGCGCGCGGCAGGTCGCTCAGCTTGATGTCCACCCGGTCGTTGCTGGCGGGCAGCAACCAGGCCAGGCCGCCCTGGCCGCGCTTGGGCTCAGTGCTGCCCATCTGGGTGTTGCCTTCGCGCGCCTTCTTGATGCCGTCGCCCAGAATGCGGTGCAGGTCCTTCTCGTAGGGCAGGCGGTGCACGCGCGGCATCTCCAGCGGGGCGTTGTCCTTCATGGGATTGACCCAGATGTAGATGGCGCCCTTGTGTCCTCGCCCGGGGCTGGGCTCGTCGAACACGGCCGAGAGCAGCACGAAGCGCCGGGGGAGGGCGTCGTCGCTGGGCCAGCCGGAAACCCCTTGCAGTGTCTGGTGACCAAAAGCATAGAAGCCGCTCACCAGCAACACGCCCGCGGCTTTTACCCCCCAGTGCCAGCGCGTGGCCAGGCACAGGCACAGGAGCAGAAAGGCCAGCAAGGCGTAGACGATGGCGAGCAGCAGGAGCTGGGACGAGACGGCAGGGATCATCGGGTCGGCCGGGTGGGTGGGGTGGCGGGGAGGTCGCGTGGTGTCACAGGCCGGCCCGCTGCACGATGATGAGGGGGCGGGTGTTGAGGTCGAGCACACGGCCGCTGTCGTCGATGCTGAAGCGCACCAGCGTGCGCTCGTCGCCCTTGCGCGGAATCTGCTGCGTGCCGGTGTAAATGATCTCGGCCTGCGGGTTCACTTTCACCACCGCCACGCTCACGTCCACCGGCTGCTGGTCGCGCGAGTCGTAGTAATGGGCGTTGACCACGTATTCGCCCGGCACCAGCCCGCGCAGGGTGACGATTTCCTGGCGCACCGGGCTGGAGATTTCCCGTCCGTTGACCAGCACGCTGTTGTTCTTCGCGCCCCTGTCGTCGCGGTCGAGGTGCAGCATGCCGGCGTCGCGCTGGCGGAACCAGAGCGTCTTGCCGCCGGGCTCCAGCACCCAGGCGTCGATGTCGTTGGGGTTGTGGTCGGGCCAGCTGACGGTGATGAGAAATTCGGCCTTGGCCGGTACGTCACCCGCCCTGCGGGCCTTCGGGTTGAAGGCCAGCAGGGCGATGACAAAACAGAAAACGAAGGCGATCAACATGTTGAACAACATGTCGTAGAACGGGTCGGTCTCGGTGTCACGAACCGCGCGGCCGATCGCCATGGGCTGCATCCTGGTGGGGGGATGGGACGGTTTGACGTGTCGGGAGGGGTGCGGCGAGCGTGTCGGCCACCAGGGCATCGGCAAAGCGGTCGAGCCGCATCAGCTGCAGGCCGAGCAGAATGTTGCCGGCCAGCCCGGTGACGGTGGTGAGCAGCGCGATGCCCAGGCCGCCCGTGAGGTTCTTGAGCAGTTGCGACGACTGGCTGGGGTCGAAGCTGTTCATCTGGCCCAGCTCGAGCGCGAGGATGGAAAACCCGATCACCTTGCCCAGCAGTCCCAGCTTGAGCTGGATGCCGTTGAGCCACCAGGCCATTTCGTGCGGGCCGTGGGCGCGCTCGCCCAGAACCTGCAGCCAGATGCTGTGGTCGGCACCGGGCCGGGCGCAACCCTCGTGGTATTCGGTGCTCCAGCTGGGCGGCGCGGCGGCAGCAGCTGGCCCAGCGAGTTGCTCGTCGAGGCGCACGCGCTGCTGGCCCAGCACCCAGGCGCGACGACCGGCCCAGGCCGAGCAGCCCGTGAACAGCAGCACGATGGTGACGGTCAGACCGGTCGGGTCGGCGTTCACCAGCCGGTGCCAGGCGCCGGCCTGCCAGAGCAGCCACGCGCCGAACAGCAGCAGGCCCATATAGGCCAGCCAGAGCAGGAACAGGCCGTGCGGCTGGCGCTCCAGCGCGAGCGCCGAATGGCCGGCGCCCGGGATGCGGCTCACCAGTGCGGCGCCCAGCATGCGGTGCTGGGGGTTGCTGGCGTTGGCAACGGGTGTCATGCGCCGGGCATCGGGTGCAGCGCACGCGACTCGGCGTCGCTGCGGAACACGATCGGAATGCTGCGCCGCGTTGGCGCCTGCTTCACCAGTTGCACCACCATTTCATGGTGCGGCGACTTGCTGCACACCGGGTCGGCTTCGGTTGGGTCGCCGGTGATCATGAAAGCCTGGCAGCGGCAGCCCCCAAAGTCTTTGTGGCGTTCGTCGCAGCTGCGGCAGGGCGCCTTCATCCAGCTGTCACCGCGGAACGCATTGAAGGCGGTGCTGCGCTGCCAGATGTCGGCAATCGACGTGTCCTTCACGTTGGGCAGCTGCAGGCCGGGCAGGTCGCGTGCGTTGTGGCAGGGCATGGCCAGGCCATCGGGGGCGATGGAAAGGAACACCGAGCCCCAGCCGTTCATGCAGGCCTTGGGGCGCTCCTCGAAATAGTCGGGCACCACGAACAGCACACGGGTTTTCGGGCCGCTGGTGCCCTCCTGTTCGGCGCGGAAGCGGTTGACTTCCGCCTCGGCTTGCTGCAATTCGTCGCGGGTGGGCATGAGGTGGTCGCGGTTGATCCAGGCCCAGCCGTAGTACTGCGTGTTGGCCAGTTCCAGGTATTCGGCTTCCAGCGCCACGGCCATCTCGATGATCTTGCGCACATGCGGCAGGTTGTGGCGGTGCAGCACGCAGTTCATCACCATCGGCCAGTCGTGCTGCTTGATCAGCCGGGCCACGCGCTGCTTCAGCTCGAAGGTCCTGGTGTGGCTGAGGAAGTCGTTCAGCTCTCTGGTGGAATCCTGGAAAGAAAGCTGCACATGGTCCAGCCCGGCGTCCTTGAGTCTTTGCGCACGCACGGGCGTGAGACCCACGCCGGAGGTGATGAGGTTGGTGTAGTAGCCCAGGCGGTGCGCTTCCTGCACCAGTTCTTCCAGGTCGTCGCGCAGCAGCGGCTCGCCGCCGGAAAAGCCCAGTTGCGCAGCGCCCAGTTTGCGCGCCTGCTGCATCACGTCGACCCACTGCGCGGTGCTCAGCTCGTCGTTCACCCGCGCGTGCTGCGTCGGGTTGTAGCAGAACACGCAGTGCAGCGGACACTTGTAGGTGAGCTCGGCCAGCAACCACAGGGGCTGGCCGACCGCAGGCGCGTTTCTGGCGGTGGGCTCAGTCGATCCAGCCACGGTGCTGACCTTCTTCGAGGAGTGCTTCGACTTGCGGCTGTATGCCCTGCGCATGGAACGCCTGCTCCAGCTCGGCCACGATGGCCTCCAGGCTGCGCACGCCGTCGCAGCGCTTCAGGATTTCGGCCGCACTGTCGTTCAGCTGCACCATGCCTTCCGGGTACAGCAGCACCCAGCGCGTCTGGGCTTCCTCATACTGCAGTCGGAAGCGGCGCGAGAGTTTCGGATGGGTCGGCAGCGTGCTCACTGGCTGGCTTTCTCGATGGCGTCGAGCATGGTCCACAGGATGTCCAACTTGAACTTCAGGATGTCCAGCGCGCGGTGCTGCGCCTCGCGGGTGGTGAAGTGGTCCAGCGTGACGCGCAGGCCGTGCTCCACGTCGCGGCTGGCCAGGGGGATGCGGCTGCGGAAGTAGGCCAGGCCGCTGGCCTCTATCCAGGGGTAGTGCGTGGGCCAGGTGGCCAGGCGGTCCTTGTGGATCTGCGGCGCGAACATCTCCGTGAGCGAGGAGCACACGGCTTCCTGCCAAGGCGCCTTGGCCGCGAAATTCACATACGCGTCGCAGGCGAAGCGCACGGCGGGCACCACGCCTTCGAGCGACCAGAGCGATTCCCGGGAGATGCCCACGGCTTCGCCCAGGCGCGTCCAGGCCTCGATGCCGCCGGCGGCCGAACCTTCATGGTCGCCGTGGTCGCCGTGGCCGTCGTGGTCCAGGATGCGTTCGACCCACAGCCGGCGGTGCGCCCGGTCGGGCATGTTGGCGAGGATGGCGGCGTCCTTGCGGGGAATGCAGATCTGGTAGTAGAAGCGGTTGGCCACCCAGCAGCGCAGCTCGTCGGGCGTGCAGCCACCGCTGTTCATGCGTACATTGAACGGGTGGTGGATGTGGTAGCTGCGGCCCTGCTCGCGCAGCTGCGCTTCAAACTCGGCAGGAGACCAGGGCGCCAGACCAGCGTAGGGGCGGGGGATGTGGGCGAGTTCCATGTGTTCAGAATTCGATGTCCATGCCGTCGTGTGCCACGTCGATGCCGTGGCGCGTGAGCAGCGCGCGCTCGGGGCCGTCTTCCACCAGCATGGGATTGGTGTTGTTGATGTGGATGAGCACCTTGCGCACCGTGGGGGGCAGACGGTCGAGCTGTTCGATCATGCCGCCGGGGCCGCTCTGCGGGAGGTGGCCCATGTCGAGCGCGGCCTTTTTTGAGAGGCCCTGACGCTGCATCTCGTCGTCGGTCCAGAAGGTGCCGTCCACCAGCACCACGCTGCAGCCGGCCATGAGGTCCAGCAGATCGGGTGTGACCGAGGCCAGGCCTGGCGCGTAAAACACACGGGCGCCGGTCGCCGGGTTCTGCAGCAGCAGCCCGATGTTGTCGCCCGGGCGGGGGTTGCCGCGAAAGGGCGAGTAAGGCGGAGGTTTGGACGACAGCGCCACCGTCTGCACCTGCAGGCCGGGCAGGCCGGGCACATCGGCTGTGCGCCCGTCAATGCCCAGTTCATGCACCGCCACGCCGCAGTAGTGCGACAGGATGCCGGTGATCGGGAAACCGGTCGAAATATCGGAAAAGACCTCGGGCGTGGCCAGCAAGGGCAGCGGTGTCTGCCGCTCGCGCAGCATCAGCAGGCCGGTGACGTGGTCGATCTGTGCGTCCATGAGCAACACGGCCGCAATGCCGCTGTCGCGCACAGCGCGGGCCGGCTGCAGCTCGGGGTTGTCACGGATCTGCGTGAGGATGTCGGGCGAGGCGTTCACCAGCAGCCAGTCGACGCCGTCAACGCTGACGGCAATGGACGACTGCGTGCGTGCGCGGGCGATCACCGTGCCCTGTCGCACGCCGGTGCAGTTGGCGCAGTTGCAGTTCCACTGCGGAAAACCGCCGCCGGCCGATGAGCCGAGAACCCGGATGCGCATAGACTGACCGTTCAGTGGGAAACAAGAAAAAAGCGCACGCGTTGTGCACCCGTGCGCTTCTGATTCATCAAGTCCGCCGATCAGCGGTTGGCGATGTACATGGTGATCTCAAAACCAAAACGCAGGTCGGTGAAAGCGGGGGTGGTCCATTGCATGTTTGTCTCCGGTGGGTTGGCATGAATCGTGTCTGCAAGCTCGTCAGCACCACTGCACCTCAAGCCGCACGCCATGAACAGCAATAACAATGCCAAGCGCGGGTCCCGGCCGCCGGCCCCTGCGTCGGCTCGTGGCCAGGCGGCCCGCGGCTGGCCGGCGCCCACCTTTCTGCCCGTGGGCGGGCGACACCGCATGGCCTACCGGCTGGTCGGTGCTGCGAGCGGAGAGCCCTGGCTGCTGCTGCACGGTGGCCCCGGCGGTGCCTGCCATCCGGGCCTGTTGCAGCCGCTCGACCTCAGCCGCCAGCGCGCCATTGCGCCGGACCAGCGGGGCTGCGGCGCCAGCCGGCCCCGGGGGTGCACACAGGGAAATCACACGGCTGCACTGGTGGCCGACCTGGAGGCTCTGCGTCAGCACCTGGGCCTGGAGCGCTGGAGCCTGCTGGCGGGCTCCTGGGGGACCGTGGTAGCGCTGGCGTACGCGCGTCAGCACCCGAAACGCGTGCAGCGGGTGGTGTTGCGGGCCGCGTTTGCGCTGAGCCGCCGCGAGATCGCTGGCCTGGTGATGCCGTCGCGCCGTGTGCAGGGCCGGCTCGGCAGTGAAGCGCTCTGGCCGTCCGCGGCCGGTGCTGCTGTGTCAGCGGTGCTGGCCCGGCTGAGACACCTGCTTCAAAGTGGAACAACCGGTGTTGCAGCCGTGCGCGTGGCGCGGCGCTGGCAATTGCTGGAATCGGCGGGCGCTGCCGCGGGCATGCGCCGCGCCCTGCGCCACCTGGCTGCCACGCCAGGCAGCGGCCCTGCGCTCGCCGCGGCCCGGCGGGAGTGGACCGCATTGCAGCGGCGCCAGCGCCGGGCCGTGGCCCGAGCCCGAAGGCCTGCCGTCCACCGCGCCGACCGGGCCGCCCTGCGGGCCTGCCGCATCCAGTGCCATTACCTGCTGCACCGCGGTTTTGTGCCACCCGGCGGGCTGGACCACGCGGTGCGCGTGCTGGCCCGTGCCGGGGTACCGGTGGACTGGGTGCACGGCCGCTTCGACGCGATCTGCCCGCCACGCAACAGCCGGCGCTGGGCGGCAGTGGGCGCGCGCGAGCGGGCGCTGGTCACCCTGACCGAGCCCTTCAGTGGCCACCTGGGCCACGAGCCCGCCATGCTGGCGGCGCTGCGCCAGCGCGTGCGCGGGGCGCGATCATGAGTGGCTGGCGCCGCGGCCTCCTGGCATGCGCATTCGTCGTGGGCAGCCTCGGGTCCGCCGTTGCGAGCGAACCCTTCCACCAACCCGCAGGCTGCGAGGCGGTGGCGGAGCTGCCCTGGCAGGCAATGGCGCCCGGCATGTGGGTCTGGGCACCGGAAACCCCCGCCGAGGTATCGGTGGCCAACGGTGGACATGTGGCGCCCACCACGCTCGTGCTGGGCGGCTCAAAGGCGCTGGTGATCGACCCGGGCCCGAGCCACGCTCATGCCTGGCGGGTGCGGGAATCGGTGCGCTGCCGCTTCCGGGCGCGTGTGCGCTGGGTGGTGAACACCCACGCCCATGCCGAAAACGTGCTGGGCAATTCGGCCTTTGCCGAGGACGTGGCTCAGGGTGCCGTCGAGATCTTGGCCACCGCGGCCACGCGCGAGGCCATGGCGTTGCGCTGCCCGGCCTGCCTGGCCAGCCTGCGCGCGCGTGTGGGCGATGCCGCCATGGCGGGCACGCGCATCGTGCTGCCCGGGCGCACGCTGCTGGCGGGTGACGAATTGCGCGTGGGCGAGCACCGGCTGAAGGTGCTGCCGGTGGAGCAGGGGCACACCGAGGGCGACCTGGTGCTGTGGGAGGCGGACCGGGGGCTGCTGTGGGCCGGCGGCCTGGTGTACGAAGGCCGTGTGCCGGAACTGGCGCAGGGCCGGCTGGACGACTGGCTGGCGGCCTTGCAGCGGCTGCAGGCGCTGCGGCCCGCGGTGGTGGTATCGACCGGGGTGTCGCGTGCCGGCCCATCGGGCCTGCCACCCCCAGCCCTGCTGGCGACACTGGCCTACCTGCTCGACCTGCGCGCCGCGGTGTTGCAGGCCATGGACGCGGGTCGGCAGCCGCAGGAACCCGGGGTGGCGGCCCTGCCCGCCTACCGCAGCTGGGTGGGCTACGCCGAGCGGCACGATTTCAATGTGCAGCGGGCCTGGCGCGAACTGGAGCCGGTGTGGATGGACCAGGGTATGCCTCCACCGCCTGCCGACGGCTCAGCTCAGGACGTCGGGCGGTAGCAGGTCTTTCTTGCGGTAGATGGTGTTGCGCGAGACGCCCAGCGCCTTGGCCGCGGCCGACACATTGCCCTTGTGCAGGCGCAGCATCTGCGCCATGGCGCTGAGCGCCACGTCGTGCAGGCGCTGCCCGTCGGTGCAGGGCTCGAAGGGCGGCGGGGGGGCACCCATGTCGGTGGCGGCGGGCAGCACCGGTGTGGGCGCCACGTACTGGGGGGGCAGCCGTGCGGGGGCTTCCGGGTCCAGCTCTTCCAGAAAATCGTCGGGCAGATGCGCGAACTCGATGGCGCCCTGGCAGCCCACCATCACCACCGCCGTGCGCAGCAGGTTGTGCAGCTGGCGGAAGTTGCCGGGCCAGTGGTAGCGCTTGAACACATCCATGACCTGCGGCGAGATGGTCACCTGCGCGCCGTTCTCGCACAGCGCTTTCAGGATCTTCTGCACCACCAGATCGAAGTCGGTGCGCTCGCGCAGCGCGGGCAGGCGCACCACCAGACCGTTGAGCCGGTAGTAGAGGTCTTCGCGAAAATCGCCGCGCGCGATCATGTCCTTGAGGTTCTTGTGCGTGG
Organism: Hydrogenophaga sp.; assembly: GCA_030682835.1. Classification (GTDB taxonomy): domain Bacteria; phylum Pseudomonadota; class Gammaproteobacteria; order Burkholderiales; family Burkholderiaceae_C; genus Hydrogenophaga. Next base: position 72,482 of record JAUXNG010000063.1, read on the forward strand.
CGCTGATCACGGCCACGTCCACCTCGACCTCCTTGCCCGCACCGAGCGGGCTCACCTTGCGCTCCTGCAGCACGCGCAGCAGCCGCGCCTGCAGGTGCTTGGGCATGTCGCCGATCTCGTCGAGAAACAGCGTGCCGCCGTGGGCCTGCAGGATCTTGCCGATCGAGCCCTTCTTGCGTGCGCCCGTGAAAGCACCCTCCTCATAGCCGAACAGCTCGGACTCGATCAGGGTGTCGGGTATGGATGCGCAGTTCACGGACACGAAAGGCTGGCCGGCACGGGGCGAATCACCGTGGATGGCCTGTGCCAGCAGGTCCTTGCCGGTGCCGGTCTCGCCCAGCACCATGACCGGAATGTCGCGCCCCGACACCATGCGCAGCTTGTGGATGACGGACGACACCTGCGGGTCACCCGTGTCCAGGTAGTGCAGTGTCGAGAACTGCATCTTGCGGCCGGTCTGCTTCAAGGGGGCCGGTGCCGTCGCATCGGCTGTTTCGGGCGGGCGTGGGCGCACGTCACTGGCTTCGGCCGGCGAGCGCTCACTCCCCGTGCCCATGCCCTGCGAGCCCGCCCAGGCGTTGGCCGGTTTGACCTTCACCCGGCACCACACCGACACGCCGTTGTGCATCACAAGCTGCTTGGGCGTGGGCAGGGCACCACTGAAGCGCTCGAACAGGGCCGACACCGGCATGCCGAACAGCGACGAGAAGGTGTGGGCTTTCAGCGCGCTGAACGGCAGGCCGAACTGGAACTGCGCGCTGCGGTTGGCCGACAGGAAACGCCCCTCGGTGGAGAAGACCGCAATGCCCTCGACCAGCGTGCCCAGGAACTCGGAGCGGCTGTGGAAATGGATGCGGATGGCCTTCGGAAAGATGTCGGCGAACATGTGGTTCTCGATCATCTGGGCCGACATGCGCACGAGGGCCAGCGTGTGCTGGTGGAAGCTGCGGTGGTCACCGGTGACATCCAGCGCCCCGATCACCTGGCCGTAGGGGTCGATGATGGGCGCCGCAGAACAGGTGAGGAACTTGTTGGCCTCCAGATAGTGTTGGTTGCCGTGCACGGTGAGGGCTTCCTGTTCGGTGAGCGCCGTGCCCACCGCGTTGGTGCCCTTGCTGCGCTCCGACCAGTCCATGCCGGGCATGAGCGCGACCTGCGCAGCTTTTTCCAGAAAGTCGGTGTCACCCAGCGAGTGCAGCACCAGGCCTCTGGCCGTGCTCAGCACCACCAGGCTGTGGGTGTTGGCGATCTGGTCGTACAGCGTTTCCATCACCGGCGCCGCATGCTGGAACAGGAAACGGTTCTCGTCCAGCGCGTCGGCCATTTCGCCGCGCAGGGGGCTGGAGAAATCGGGCGCGTCTTCGGTCGACAGGCCGAAGGCGCGGGAACGGCGGTGGGACTCGTGGATGAGCGAGCTGGCGTCGGACACGGTGGGGTCCGAGGCCTGTGGTGGAACGCGCTGCACGTGGGGCTGCGTACCCATGGCTGCACTCATGTTGTCTCCTGGATCGGTGATCAGGCCGTCCCAGCAGGCCGGGTCCCATGGCCCTTGCAGGGTGACCTCGCTCGGCTGCTGTTCCGCTGGGCTGTCGTGCTCTGGTGTCATGCGATTGTCTTCATATCTGTGCCAGGGTTCAACAATGGTTATCCCGGTGTTGGCTGGGTCGGGGCCGTGTCATGGCCTGTGCCAAGCAAATAGCCCGCCATGTGCGGTGCCGTCTGCGCCGCGGGTGCGAGCGCGTGACACAGCCCGGCGGCCGAGTGTGGCAACTGCGCCAGAGTGGAACAGTGCAGCGGACATTCACGACGCGACAGGGGGAGCACGCACGCCCCAGGCCCTTTTCCGCCCGTGGCCTGCATATTGCTAACTGGGCCTTCGACACCGCTTTTTTGACACCCGGAGACAAGCCCCATGACATCCCCCCGACACCTCCTTCTTTCCCCTGCCGCGTGGCGCAAGCTGTGCGTGGCCGCGGCCAGCTGCATGGCCATGGCCGTGATGGCCCATGGCGACGTGGTTCCGCAGGCGGTCGATACCAGCACGCTGCCCCAGCTGGGCGCCAAGTGGCTCGACGCCAATCCCTACAGCCAGGGCCCGGCCCACAAGGAGGCGCTGCGCATCGGCACCTCGGCCTACAACCAGAACTGCGCGCGCTGCCACGGGCTCGACGCCATCTCGGGCGGGATCTCGCCCGATCTGCGCAAGTTCGACGCCGAGTGCTCCGGGCTGGCGGACGCGGCCAAGAAGGCGGCCTGTTACCAGGAGATGGACGACTTCTATGTGGCCACCGTGCGCCGCGGCCGGGTGCGCGACGGCCGCGTCTACATGCCGCCGTTCGAGAGCACGCTGTCGCAGGAAGCGATCTGGTCGATCAAGACCTACCTGGAAACGCGGCGCGAGCCCTGAGCGTTTCTGAGCCAGCCGCACCTGCCGACCCGTTTTCAAGGAGTCCCACGCATGCAACTGTCCGCCTCCGATGACCGCCACCCCCAACCCTGCGACAGCGGCGTGACGCGCCGCCGGGCCTTGTCCTGGCTCGCACCCGCCCTGGCGGGCGCCTGCCTGCCGGCGTACGCCCAGACCGAGCTGACCGACCTGGCCCGCATCCGCGCCAGCGGCATGCTCAAGGTGGCGCTTTACAAAGACAACGCGCCGTTTTCAGACGGCCCGGCCAGCGACTTTCGCGGCATCGACGTGGCACTGGCCGAGGCGCTGGCGCGACAGATGCAGCTCAAGCTATCCATCCTGCCCTTTGATGCGGGCGAGAACATGAACGACGACCTGCGCAACATGGTCTGGCGCGGTCATTACCTGGGCTACGGACCGGCCGACGTGATGCTCCAGGTGCCGGTGGACAAATACCTGATGCAGCAGAACCGCCAGGTGATGGTGCTTGCGCCCTACATGCGCCAGCACCTCGTGCTCATGCACGACACACAGGTGGTGGCTGACGTGCGCCAGCCTGAAGACCTGAAGGGTGTCACCCTGGCGGTCGAGCGGGGCGCGGGGTCGGCCAGCGCGGTGCTGGGCTATGCCGGCGGTCTGCTGCGCAACCAGGTGAACATCTACAACACCGGCCCGCTGGCAGCGCAGGCGGTGGTCAACGGCAAGGCGGGTGGCGCCTACGTGACCCGCGCCCAGGCCGAGTCGGTGCTGCACCGTGCACAGGCCGCGCCGGGGCGCTACCTGTTGACCCCGCTGGTGCTCACCGCACTTCCAGACAAAGGCTGGCCCGTGGGCATGGCGATCAAGAACGAGCACAAGGAACTGGGGCAGGCACTGGAAAACGCGCTGCAGGCGCTGCGCAACAGCGGCGAGCTGCTTGCGATCTTCCGGCAGCAGGGACTTACCCTCACCGCACCCTGAGGCTGCGCCTCCGCCGCTGCCTCAGCCGGCGGTTTTCTTGCGCGTGAGCTTGCGGTAGACCGTGGCCCGGCTGATGCCCAGGGCGCGGGCAGCTTCCATCACGTTGCCGCGCGCTTCTTCCACCGCCTTGCGGATGAGCGCGGTCTCCACGTCCTTGAGTGGCACGCCGGCGCCCGTGTTGGCGCGCAGCGGCGGGCTGGCACGGCCGTTGTTCAGCTGGGCCAGCACCTGCAGCCGCAGGCCCGACCACAGGGGCAGTTCGCTGGGCGGACGCTGCGCCCGCGCAGCGTCGAACAGGCTTTCGGCGGGCACCGCAAACACGTCGCCGCTGTGGGGCCAGGGCAGCCCCGGCTTCAGGGTGAGCATGTCGGCAGCGGCCCGGTTGGCGCCCGTGATGTGGCCGTCGGCGTCCAGGCACACGAGCCCGTCACCGTCTTCGCCGAGCCGCGCGCCCGGCCAGTTCACGCGCAGCAGCAGCCGGTGAGGCTGGGCCAGCGCCAGCGCGTTCTCAATGCTGCGGGCCGACTGCGTCACCAGGTGCTTGAGCGCCGGGCGTTCGGGAACGTTGATGCCGGTGAGGTCCAGCATGCCGACGCAGCGGCCATCAGGGCCGAACAGCGGAGCGCCTGCGCAGCTGTACATGGTGGTGTCGTCAAAGAAATGCTCGCCCCGGTGCAGCCACACCGGTTGCTGTTCCGCCAGCGTGGCGCCGATGGCGGTGGTGCCCACGGCGCGCTCCGACAGATCGACCCCGACGCGGGCGATCAGGTGGGCGCGCGGGTCGTGGCGGTCGATCGGGCCGTTCACGTCGATCACCACGCCTTGCGCGTCGGTGAGGATGGCGAAGTAGCGCGTGTCGGCCATGGCGCGGGCGAGCGACTGGATGACCGGCCCCGCGGCCTGCAGCAGGGGGCGGCTGGCTTCCAGAGCGCGGTGGGCGTCCTGTGCGGACACGGCCTGGAAGGTGAGCGACTGGTCGGGCCTGAAGCCGCTGGCCAGGCAGCGCCGCCAGGAGCGGTCGATCCAGGGTTCCATGGCCACTGGTGCGATGCCGCTGCCCTCACGCAGCACGGTGCGGCGGGCACTCTCGATCAGCGTCAGTCGATCGGGGGCCGGGGAGGCGCCGTGTGCAGTCGGGTGGTGGCTCATGGGCTGTCTCGTGGTGGGTGGCTGGAGGCTTGTCAGCCCAGTCACTGCATCAAGTATGCCAAGCCAACAGTGTTTCATTTTGAGAATTTCGACGCCGCGGACATTCCGACTAGGGATAACCCTGCGAACCAAGTGGGCAGTCGGCCAGAACAATGGCGATGCAATTTGTTTCATAGGCATGGCACTTCATATCCACGGTGCCGCTACCCACCAGGAGACCCTCTCATGCAGAAAGTCCTGCACATCAATCCGGACAAATGCACCGGCTGTTTGCAGTGCGAAATGGCCTGTTCCTTCGAGAACTACGGCACATACGCCACGTCCAAATCGCGCATCAAGGTGTTCGACTTCCACCACACCGGCAAGAAGGTGCCCTACACCTGCACGCAGTGCGACGAAGCCTGGTGCCTGCATGCCTGCCCGGTGGAAGCCATCACGGTCGACAAGGTGACGGGTGCGAAAGTGGTGAACGAAACCACCTGCGTGGGTTGCAAGGTCTGCACCATCGCCTGCCCGTTCGGCACCATCAACTACGTGCAGGAAACCGGCAAGGTTCAGAAGTGCGACCTGTGCGGCGGCGACCCCGCCTGCGTGGAAGCCTGCCCGACCACGGCCATCACGTTCGTGGATGCCAACTGGACCGGCATCGACAAGATGAAGCAGTGGGCCGACAAGCTGGGCAACCAGCCCAGCGCCGTCTGATCCCCCACCCAACGAAGGAGCACACACATGTCTTGGGCTGGAAAAATCCTCCGCGTCAACCTGACCGCGGGCACCGTGAAATCTGAACCGCTGAACATGGAGTGGGCGCGTGCCTACATCGGTTCGCGCGGACTGGGCAGCAAGTACCTGATCTCGGAAGTCGACCCCAAGGTCGACCCGCTGTCGCCCGACAACAAGATCATCTGGGCCACCGGCCCGCTGACCGGCACCATGGCCTCCACCGGCGGCCGTTACACCGTCATCACCAAAGGCCCGCTGACCGGCGCCATTGCGTGCTCGAACTCGGGCGGCTACTGGGGCGCCGAATTCAAGATGGCCGGCTGGGACATGGTCATCTTCGAAGGCCGCTCGGAAAAGCCGGTGTACCTGTACATCAACGACGACGATGTGGAACTGCGCGACGCCAGCCACCTGTGGGGCCAGAGCGTCTGGAAGACCGAGGAGATCCTCAAGTCCAGCCTGCAGGACCCGCTGGTGCGCGTCTCCAGCATCGGCAAAGCCGGCGAGAACGGCGTGCTGTACGCAGCGGTGGTGAACGACCTGCACCGCGCGGCTGGCCGCTCGGGCGTGGGCGCCGTCATGGGCAGCAAGAACCTGAAGGCCATTGCCGTGCGCGGCACCAAGGGCGTGGGCAACATCCGCGACCCCAAGGCCTTCATGAAGACCACCTTCGAGAAGAAGAAGATCCTGGCCGAGAACGCGGTCACGGGTCAGGGCCTGCCTGCCTACGGCACCCAGGTGCTGATGAATGTGATCAACGAGATCGGCGCACTGCCCACCCGCAACCACCGCGACGTGCAGTTCGAGGGCGCCAAAGACATCTCGGCCGAAGCCATGGTCACGCCGCGCGAGAGCGACGGCAAGAAGCACCTGGTGACCAACCAGGCCTGCTTTGGCTGCACCATCGCGTGCGGTCGCATCAGCAAGATGGACGAAGGCCACTTCACCGTGCAGAACAAGCCGCAGTACTGGGGCGCCAACGGCGGCCTGGAATACGAAGCGGCCTGGGCGCTCGGTGCGGCCAACGGCGTGAACGACCTCGAAGCGCTGCAATACGCCAACCTGCTGTGCAACGAAGAGGGGTTTGATCCCATCAGCTTCGGCGCCACCGTGGGCGCCGTGATGGAGCTGTATGAAATGGGCGTGCTGACCGCCGAGCAGCTGGGCATCGACGCCAAGTTCGGCTCCGCCCAGGCGCTGGCCCACTTTGCCGAGATCACCGCCAGAGGCGAAGGCTTCGGCAAGGAAATCGGCATGGGCTCCAAGCGCCTGACGGAGAAGTATGGCCACCCCGACCTGTCGATGAGCGTCAAGGGCCAGGAATTCCCGGCCTACGACGGTCGCGCCATCCAGGGCATTGGCCTGGCCTACGCCACCAGCAACCGTGGCGCTTGCCACCTGCGCGGCTACACCATCGCCTCTGAAGTGCTGGGCATTCCGGTGAAGACCGATCCGGTCGAGTCCGAGGGCAAGCCGGAACTGGTGAAGGCCTTCCAGGACGCCACCGCTGCCTTCGATTCGTCAGGCCTGTGCGTGTTCACCACCTTCGCCTGGGGCGTGGCCGACCTGGCACCGCAGCTGCAGGCCGCCTGCAACGAAGAGTTCACCACCGAAGAGCTGGAAAAGATCGGTGAGCGCATCTGGAACATGGAGCGCGAATTCAACAACGCCGCCGGCTTCACCGCCAAGGACGACTCGTTGCCCAAGCGCCTGCTGACCGAGGCCGCCAAGACCGGTGCCTCCAAAGGCATGGTCAGCAAGCTGCCGGAGATGCTGCCCAAGTACTACGCCGCCCGCGGCTGGGACACGGAAGGCCGCCCCACCGCCGAGACCAAGGCACGCCTGAGCCTCTGAGTTGCCAGAAGACACGCAGGTGATTGGGGGTCGGATCACCGACTGGAGCGAAGCGCAAGGCGTGTGCTCTGACCCCCAATGACCGGAAGCAACGAAGTAGCGGTCTCCTGAGGCCGCTTTCTTTTTTTGGAGAACACGTCATGACCCACCACGTCATCCTCGGCGCCGGCCCGGCCGGCGTCATCGCGGCCGAGACCATCCGCAAGCACGCGCCGCACGACCGCATCACCATCGTGGGCGATGAAAACGAAGCGCCCTATTCGCGCATGGCCATTCCCTACCTGCTGATCGGCAAGGTCGGCGAAGAAGGCACGCACCTGCGCCACACGGCGGGCCACTTCGAACGGCTGAACGTCCAGTTCCTGCGCGGTGTGCGCGCGCGCATGGTCGATTCCGCGAAGCGCAGCATCGAACTCAGCGACGGCAACACGCTCGCCTTCGACAAGCTGCTGATCGCCACGGGGTCGTCTCCCGCCACGCCGCCCATTCCGGGCATCAACGGCCCCGGCGTGCACAGCTGCTGGACGCTGGCCGATGCGCGCTCCATCGCCCGGCTGGCACAGCCCGGCGCCAAGGTGCTGCAGATGGGCGCGGGCTTCATCGGCTGCATCATCATGGAAGCGCTGCAGCAGCGCGGGGTGGAGCTGTCGGTGGTGGAGATGGGTGACCGCATGGTGCCCCGCATGATGGGCCCGACGGCCGGCGGCATGATCAAGGACTGGTGCCAGACCAAGGGCGTGAAGGTCTACACCGGCGCGCGTGTCGAGGCCATCGAGCGCGGCACGGGCGAGGAGCCGGGCATCCTCGGCAAGATCGCCCAGGTGGTGGGCATCGGTTCGTCAAGCATGCCGACCGGGCCGATGCGTGTGCGACTGTCCACCGGCGAATCACTGGAGGCCGATCTGGTGATCAGCGCCACGGGTGTGAAGCCCAACATCGGCTTCCTGGAGAACAGCGGCGTGCGCTGCCTGGTGGGTGTGCTGACCGACGAGACCCTGCAGACCAACGTGCCCGGCATCTACGCGGCCGGCGACTGTGCCGAGGCATTTGACAAAGTCAGCGGCAAGACGATCGTCAGTGCCATCCAGCCCAACGCCGCCGAGCAGGCGCGCGTGGCCGCGCTCAACATGGCCGGTCAGCGGGCCGAACTCAAGGGCGTGACCCAGATCAACGTGCTCGACACGCTGGGCATGATCTCCACGAGCTTTGGCAACTGGGAAGGCCTGCCGGGCGGCGAGCACGTGGAACTGACCGATCAGAAGACCGGCCGCCACCTGAGCCTGCAGTTCAAGGACGACCTCATGGTGGGCTGCAACAGCGTGGGCTGGACCGAGCACGTGGGCGTGATGCGCGGCCTGGTCGAAGGCCAGGTGCGGCTGGGCGAGTGGAAAGACCGTCTGATGCACGACCCGACCAAGCTGATGGACGCCTACCTGGCCAGCGCGCAGGCGCAAGGCCAGTGGAGCGGAGCCGCCGACGAGCGCCGCCGCTGAAACCTGTCACCGTGCCCGCGAAGACCCGCGGGTTCAGCAACCGATCGACGGGGAGGCGGCGCAGCCGCCGCCCCGTCTGTAGCATCGCGCCATGAACATCACCTTCAAACTGTTCGCCACCCTCACCGATTACCTGCCCGCCGACGCGCGGCGCAGCAACCAGGTGGCGCTGGACGTGAGCCCCGATGCCACCATCAGCCAGATCATCGAGCCCTTCGGTCTGCCGCCCAAGCTGGTGCACCTGGTGCTGGTGAACGGCAAATACATCGCGCCTGAAAACCGCATGAGCACCACCCTTGTCGAAGGTGACGTGCTGGCCATCTGGCCCCCCATTGCTGGCGGCTAGGGGATGAGACACCCCGCCGCGCTGCGCGCGACCCCCTCAAGGGGGCGACACCAGCCGTCTGGCAAAGCCAGTCCGGCGGTGTCTCTGGGGTGATCCGTTCGCCCCGGTCCTGATCATTGTTCACGAGCTTGAAAACCTGACATGCAATCGAGCTACGCCGAATCGTTTGAACGCGACATGGGCTGCACTGAGGCCGAGTGGTTGGGCTGGCTGCCCGCGGCCATCGGCACCTGCCCCTGGACACTGGACGGTGCGAGCGCCACGGTCGAGATCGGTGGGGGCGCGCTGCAGCTTCGCTGGCAGGCGATGCCGCCGCGCGTGATCGCGCTCATGCGCATGCCGGTGCTGCGGGTGGGTTTTGCCTTCAGCGGGCTGGACGAGGCACAGCGGTACGCCTTCATGAAGCGCTTCGACCTCTACATGCAGCGCGGCGGCGGCTGATGCGCCGCACGCCTGCGCCGAGGCACTCAGGCGCTGATGCGCGGCCGGCGCCAGCCAAGCACTGTGTAGACCAGCACGGCGGAGGCCACCAGCCCCACGCCGTAGACCAGCGCAATCAGGAACCAGTCGGCTGGTCCGCCGGCGTCGGTGAAGCCCGAGGACGAGACCTTGGCCATGATCACCAGCGCTACGACGCCGCCGAACAGGCCCAACACTTCTGACCACACCAGGCGGCGTGACACGATGCCGCGTTCGCGCACCACCAGCGCCACGAACGCCACGGCAGCGATCACGCCCGCGGCGATCATCACCCACAGCCAGAAGCCCAGCATTTCCTGGAACACCGAGAGGAAGACGAGAGGGTCAAGTTCTTTCATGGGTTTCTCCTTGTCGGGTCAGGCGCGGCCGCGCAGCATGCTCATGTAGGTGGGTTTCAGCGCCATGGTTTTCATGACCCAGCTGATCCACAGTTCTTCCAGCGGCGCGATGACGCCCGGAAAAGACATGATGAGGTTGTCCTTGTAGTCGAACTCGATCAGCATGGCCTGGCCCAGCCGCGTGATGAGCGGGCATGAGGTGTAGCCGTTGTAGACCTCGTTCGAGGCTTTGCCGGTGATGTCGCCCACCAGGTGCGACAGCGCCACCGGCACCTGCCATTTCACGCTGGCAGCGGTCTTGCCTTTGGGCACCCCCGCGATGTCGCCCACGCCGAACACGTTGGGGTAGCGCTTGTGGCGCAGCGTGTCGCGGTCCACTTCCATCCAGCCGTCGGCGGCGAACACGCCCTCGGTCCAGGGCAGCGGGCTGTTGCGCACCACTTCGGGCGCGCGCATAGGTGGCACCACGTTGATGAAGTCGTAGCCTTGCTCGGCCGTGCCGATGGGGGTGGTGTAGGTGGCCACGCGCCGGTCCAGGTCGATGGCGGTGAGCACATGTTCGGGGCGCACCTTGATGTCGCGGTCCTGGAACAGCATGCGCACTTTCTCGGCCACGATGGGCACGCCGAACAGCGTCTTGCCCTGTGCCATGTAGTGGAGCTCGGCCTTGCCGCGGTTGCCGCGGCGGCGCAGGTGGTCGTCAGAGATGAAGGTGTACTTGAGCGGTGCACCCGCGCACTTCATTTCGCCGAGCGGGCGCCCGAACACCCCCACGCCGCCGGTGTCGGCGAAGCGCGAGAGCGCGCCCCAGGTGGCGCTGGCGGCCTGCGGGCTGTGGTAGATGCTGCCCAGCCCGTTTTCGCCGATGCGTGACGTGTCCATGCCGGCGATAGCGCCGTAGTTCAGCTCCAGGCCGGTGGCGACGATCAGGAAGTCGTAGGGCACAAGCTTGCCGCTGGCGGTGACCACCTTGCGTCCCTCCGGATCGATCTCGGCAGCGCCCTCGTTGATGAGGGTCGTGCCCGCGGGCATGTAGTCGCGAGTGGTCGACACCACGTAAGACTGCGGCTTGATGCCCCCGGCCACCAGGGTGAAGCCGGGCTGGTAGTAGTGTTCCTTGCGCCCGTCGATCACGGTGACAGTGGCGCCTTGCAGGGAGCTGGCCAGGCGGGACGCCGCGGCCAGTCCCGCCGCGCCACCGCCCACAATGACGATGCGCGCCGAGGTTTTCACGGTGCTGGCCAGCGCCGCGGGTGCGGGGGCCAGCGTGCTGCCGAGCGCGGCAGCGCCCACGCCGGTGAGGAACCGCCGGCGGGCGGCCTGTTGCGGCGTGCTGGCCGCGAGCTTGGGGAAGTCTGGCATGTGTGTCTCCTGGTTCTCGTCGGCCAGGCTGCGCGCCTTGCGCCACCCGGTATACCCCCGTGGGTAACGCACTGTAAGTTCCAGGCCCGGTTCGCACCTTGATATTTCTCAAGGGTGGCGCGCGCGCTCGCGGTGGGACCGGCCTGCCCGCAACAGCTCCAGGCGCTGCATTTCAGCCGTGCGGGGGCTTTGCGGGCCTTCTTTTGCCGGTACAGTGAACGTCCAGGACACTGCCTGCTGTTCAACAGACGAAGACCCGATGCGACTCACCCAATGGACCGACTACAGCCTGCGTGTGCTGATGTACTGCGCTGCCTGCGAAGGGCGGCAGTTCCCGCCCACGGTGAGCGAAATTGCCGAGGCGCACGGCATTTCGCGCAGCCACCTCACCAAGATCGTGATGATCCTGGCATCGTGCGGCTGGATCGCCACCACGCGCGGGCGTGGCGGCGGCCTGCGGCTGCTGCAGTCGGCCAATCGGCTCACGCTGGGCGAGATCGTGCGCCAGACCGAAACCGACGTCGCGCTGGTGGAGTGCTTTGACCGCGACACCAACACCTGCCGGCTCGACGGTTACTGCCGGCTGAAGGGGGCGCTGTTCAACGCCAGGAAAGCGTTTTTTGATGTGCTCGACGGCATCACGCTGGCCGACCTGCTCACCCCGGTGGCCACCAAGTCGGCGCACGCCGGGCTGTTGCCCCACCTGATTCCGATCCAGTTCGCCTCGCTGAAGATGCCGAAGCAGGCGCCTGCCGAGGTGGCGGCTGCGGCACCGGCCAGGCGTCCGTCGCGCGTGCGCAAGACCGGAATCTGAACCACGCGCCGCGATCCGGGCCTTCAGGCCACTGCCCAGAGCGAGCAGACCCGGCTAGGCCCAGCGTCCCTTGGACCACACCCGGTCGTCGGCATCCACGATCAGGCTGTCCACGCCCTTCAGCGGCGAGAGCAGGCGGCGCCCGGCCGCGGCACCGGCCACCATCACGGCGGCTCCCAGGCCGTTGACGGCCTCGGTGTGCCGCGACACCGTTACCACGCCGCGCACGCCGCGGCTGGGCATGCCGGTGGCCGGGTCCAGCAGGTGGTGGTAGCGGCGCCCCTCGTGTTCAAAGCAGCGCTCGTAGTCGCCCGAGGACGCCACGCAGGCGTCGCTGACCCGCAGGGTGGTGAGCAGGCGCCCCGGTGCACGCGGGTCGCGAATGCCCACGCGCCAGTCCTGCCCCTGAAGCTGACCGCGGGTGAGCACGTCCCCGCCGCCGTTGATCATGGCGTTGTGCACGCCGTGCCGCTCCAGCACCTGCATGCCCGCCCGGAGAATCGGCAGTTTGGCCACACCGCCGAGGTCCAGGCGCATGCCCGCCCGGCGCAGCGCCACTTCGCCCCTCGCAGGCCGGATGGACACGTCGCCGAAGGCCACCAGCTGGCGTTCTCGGTGCAGGGCCTGCGCGCTGGGAATGCGGGTGTTCAGCGGGTCAAACGACCAGCCCTGGTAGGCACCCACCGTGATGTCGAACGCGCCCTCGCTGAGGCGGTACAGGGCCTGGGCTCTTTCCAGCACGGCCAGCAGTTCGGGCGTGGCCTGCACAGGGCCCTGGCCGGCACGGCGGTGCAGCGCACCCAGCAGGCTGTCGGCCCGGTGGTGGCTCAACATGCGTTCCAGCCGGTGCATCTCGGCGTACGCCGCCTGCACGGCGGCTGTGGTGGCGGCGGGGCTGCCCTGCGCCACGATGTCGACGCGTGTGCCCATCAGCACGCGCGAAGCGCGGTGCACGTCTGAGCCGGCCATGGCCGGGGGCAACCCCAGGCCGGTCACGAGCAGCCCGCCCAGACCGGCCAGACACTGTCGGCGTTGCAGCGGGAAGCTCATGGTGCGCCCGCTGCTTCAGATCGACTGGGCCACCATGAAGTCCACCGCGGCCTTGACGTCGTCATCCGTCAGGGCACTGCCGCCACCGCGCGCGGGCATCATGCCCTTGGCACCGGTGAAGCCTTCGATGGAGTGCTTGTAGAGCGTGTCGTTGCCCTGGGCGATACGCGGGCCCCAGTCGGCCTTGTCGCCAGGCTTTGGCGCGCCGGCCACGCCCGCGGCGTGGCACATGGCACACACGGAGTTGTAGACCTTTTTGCCCACCACGTTTTCGGCCACAGGTGCGGGTGCAGGCGCGGCAGCGGCCGGTGCGGGCGCTGGTGATGCCGCGGTGGTGGCGGGGGCCTTGTCGCCGCAGGCCGCCAGGGCCGCGCTGAAGCCCACGATGAGGAGAAGTTGCCGGGTGTTCATGCGGATTCCTTGGATGGAGGTTGAATGGATGGGTATCATTTTAATATTCATTCGATGTGTATATATTCGGCATTTGTTGACCCATGTCACGCGCTGTGGCGCATCAGGGGTGGCTGTGGTGCGCATGGGGGGCCAGTTGTTGCAGTGCCGCTGGCAGTCCTTTGCGCAGGGTCTCGGCGTGCAGCCATTCGCCCCCTTCCTGCGCGGCAAAGCGGCGCGCCTGGTTCAGGGAGGCAAAAGCGGGCAGGTTGCCCGAGCGCATGGGACCCATGCGGCTGGAGCCGTGCACGTACCAGGCGGTGTCGGCCGGTACCCATGCGCCGGTGTCCAGGTCAGTGACGTACGAGGTCAGAATGGTGTCGGCGCTCTGGCCGGGCGTGTAGCGCGTCACCTGCTGGAGGTAGAGGAACAGGTTCAGGGACGAGTCGAGGTACTGCACGTCGCCGTTGCTGAAGATCACCTGGGCCGCCCAGCGGCGCTGGCGGGCGGGGTACATGCCGCACACGGGGCAGCGGGCTTGCGCCGGTACCTCGCGAGGGGCGTCTACCGGCAGGCCAGAGGCGGGGTCGTGGGCGAAGGTGGGTGCTGTCACGCACAGGTCGTCGGGCACCTCTGCCGCCGGGCGGGACGGTGGGCCGAAGCCGCCGGCCCGGTAAGCCCATGCGGCCAGGCCACCGCTGCCACCGAGCAGCAGCCAGCCCATGACGGTGCGGCGCGAGGACATCAGATGCACATCACATGCGGGTGTCGTGCAGCGCGCCACCGCTCAGGTCGACCAGATCGGGGCGGATGTCGGCAAACCGGACGGCGCGCCCGCCGTGCGCCTGCACGAAGCTCTGCGCGCCCGCCTCGGTGGCGAAGCTGGCTGCAGTGGGGCCCATGGAGCCGTGGCGCCGGCTGCCGAGCACGTAGACGGCGGTGCGTGCGTCGATCCAGTGGCCCTGGGGCTGGTCCCAGTCGGCCAGGGCCATGTCCTGCACGTAGGCGCTGATCACGGGGCGGACCTGCTCGGGTGCGACCAGCGTGGCGAGCAGCTCCATCGAATCGCAGAACCACTGCACCTCGGCCACGTTGGCGTAGCGGATCTGGCCCTTGGGGCCCGGGTAGTCGGCCAGCAGCATGCCGTCGAGCGAGCAGCTGACCTGTGGGCCGAGTTCGGCTGGAGCGGCTGAAGCGGCGTCACCGCTCTGCCCGCAGCCCAGCAGGCTGAGGGTGGCCAGGCCCGCGCAGCCGCACAGCAGGCGGCGACGGCTCAGGGGTAGGGTGGAATCGGTGTTCATGGTTTGAATCTCCAGGAAGCCAGGGCGAGAGGGACGACGATCCAGGCCAGCATGGCCGTGGTGAGCCAGCTCAGCTGGCCAAGGGCCGGCGGCAGGATGCTGGCCAGGCCATACAGGCGGCGCACGTCGTCAAGCGAGAACACGTTGAGGATGCGGAAGATGTCGGCCGGGTTCAGCAGCAGCAGGTAGGCCAGCAGGTCGCCGCCGAACTGGCCGCCGGTGGCCACCAGCAGGCCCAGCAGCAACAGGTCGAACACCAGCACCATGGCGAACCACAGCGCAATGGCCAGGCCCGAGGCGCGCGTGCGGTCGCGGGCCAGCACGGACAGCAGCACCGCCAGGCTCAGGAAGGCCAGGCCCAGCAGCACCGAGCTGATCACGAAACCCCCGTAGTGGTACAGGCCGCCCCAGCTGAAGCGCTGGAACAGCAGCACCGCCACCAGCGCAAAGCCGGCCACGGTGGACAGCGTCAGCGCACCCGCCAGGCCCAGGTACTTGCCCAGCAGCAGTTCGAGCCGCGTGATGGGCAGGGCCAGCAGCAGGTCGAGCGAGCCGCGCTCGCGCTCGCCCACGATGGCGTCGAAGCCGAGCAGCAGCGCGATCAGCGGGATCAGGTAGATCACCAGGCTCACCAGGCTGGCAATGGTCAGCTCGATCGAGCGCGGCCCGATCTGGCCCTGCGCCGCCGAGCCGAAGTAGGTGATGAGCAGCGAGAACACGGTGAACACCAGCGCCACGGCCAGCACCCAGCGGTTGCGCAGCCGGTCGCGGAATTCCTTGGCGGCCACGGCCTGAACCTGGCGCCATTGCAGTGAAACAGTCATGGGGCTTCCCTCAGGCCGAAATACACGTCTTCGAGCGACGGTTCCTGGATCTGCAGATCGCTCAGGCCGGCGCATGCCAGGTGCGCGAGCACCCGCATCTTGTGCTCGCGCGGGCAGCGCAGTTCCAGCCTGCCGGGCTCGCCCGCCTGCAGGGCCATGTCGACACCGGCGAGCGCTTCTGGCAGCGTGCGGGCCAGCGTCTGCAGCCGTTCGGG
This sequence comes from Hydrogenophaga sp., assembly GCA_030682835.1. Taxonomy (GTDB): domain Bacteria; phylum Pseudomonadota; class Gammaproteobacteria; order Burkholderiales; family Burkholderiaceae_C; genus Hydrogenophaga. Next base: position 88,188 of record JAUXNG010000063.1, read on the forward strand.
CGTGCCATGCAGCTGGAACAGCAGGGGCATGCGCGAGCGCTCGCGCAGCGCCTGCACCGAGCCTTGCGCGCAGACGCGGCCGTTGCTGAGCATGGCCAGCGTGTCCACACGCTGCTGCAGCTCGGCCAGGATGTGCGAGCTGATCACCAGCGTCACGCCCTGTGCGCGCAGCCGGTCGAGCTGCTCGTAGAAATCGCGGATGGCCGACGGGTCGAGTCCAGTGGTGGGCTCGTCGAGCAGCAGCAGCTGCGGGCTGCCCAGCAAGGCCTGGGCAAAACCCAGCCGCTGGCGCATGCCCTTGGAGTACTCCCGCACGGCCCGCGCGCCGGCGCGGGTCAGGCCCACGCGGTCGAGCAGCTCGGCGCACTGGGTCTGCGGCGCACCCTTCAGGCGGGCAAAGAAGCGCAGGGTCTCCAGGCCGGTGAGGTTGTCGTAGAGCACCAGGTTCTCGGGCAGGTAGCCCAGGGTGCGGCGCGTGGCCCGGAAGTCGGGACCATTGACCGCGCTGCCGTTCACCGTGATGCGTCCCTGGCTGGGCGTGATGAGGCCGAGCACGAGCTTGAACAGCGTGCTCTTGCCCGCGCCGTTGTGGCCGATCAGGCCGAAGAGCTGGCCGCGCGGCACGCGCAGGGTGACGTTGTCCAGCGCCAGCAGGGGCGCGCGGCGGCTGCCATAGGGTTTTGTGACGCCCTCCAGGTGCAGGGCTTCAGCGGAAATACTTGTCACGCCAGGTGCTCCAGTCGGTGTGTGTTGGCGCCATGGCCGGGTGGGGGTCGATCACGCTGGGCACGCGCAGCACCGGGAACTGGTGCCCCAGCACGCGCAGGGCCTGCACGGCCGGGCTGCCCAGCAGCAGCTGGATGGACGGGTGGCGCCACTGCAGGCGGTCCACCAGGTCGTTGGCTTCGTAGGGCAGGTCGCCGATGCCGTTGCCGTCGCGGTCCCAGCCCAGGTAGTTGCTCCAGTGGTTGCCCTGGCCGGGCTGCGGGTGGCCCCAGCGCTCGTCGCGGGCGCCCACGTAGCGCACCTGTTCGCGGTTGCCGATGAAGTCGTTGCCCACCACCTGGTTGCGCGTGGAGCCGGCCGAGAGGTGCACGCCGACGTGGTTGTCCACCACCAGGTTGCCGCGCAGGGTGACGTATTCGACGTCGTAGATGAACAGGCCACGGTTGTTGCCGGCGATCACGTTGTTCTCGATCACCGAGTCCTGCATGGTGCGCAGCATGATGCCGTGGTCGGAATTGCCCCAGGTGCGGTTGCCACGCACCACCTGGTCGCGCACCTCCATCAGGGCCAGACCACCGCGGTTGTAGTAGCTGTCGTTGTCTTCCCACACGTTGTGGTACGAGTTCATGTAGTGCGCGCCGTAGCGGCTGTGGTGCAGGCGGTTCGACCTGAACTCGGCGTGGTGCGAGACGTCCACATACAGCGCGTCGCGCACGAAGCTGATGTCGTTGTCGGTGATGCGGGCCCGCTGGGTGTTGTAGAGCTGGATGCCGTTGCCGCGCTGGGGCGAGTTGAAGTCGCGCAGGCCGGTGATGCGGTTGTGCTCGATGCGCACGTCGTCGGCCTTTTCGATCCACAGACCAAACAGGTTGTAGGTGAGGTCGCAGCGCCGGACCACGGTGCGGTGCGCGCCGGGCTGGATGTAGATGCCCGCGTGCTGCGCCTTCAGGCTGGTGCCCGAATCGCGCACGATCAGTCCTTCGATCAGCACATCGGGCGAGGCGACGCGGATGGTGTCTCCCTGCTGGCCACCGCTCAGGGTGGGGCGGTTGATGCCGCGCAGGGTCAAAGGTTTGTCGATGCGCAGGTTCACGCGGTAGAAGCCGCGCGCCACCTCCACCACGTCGCCAGCCGCCGCCTGTGCCACCGCGGCCTGGATGTCGCCGCCCGGCTCCACCCGCCACACGGCGGACCAGGCGGGCAGTGCCAGCGCGAGCCAGCACAGGCCAGCCAGCCAGCGGGACCCGTTGCGCTGCATCGTCATGCCAGGTGTCCCAGCGACTTGAGCGCCAGGAACAGCGCCGCGCCGATCAGCAGGTTCTTGAAACCCACGTAGCTGAGCATGTCCATCCAGTTCGCCACGCGGTAGTTCGCCTGCCACCACGGGCCGTCCTTCACGTAGCGCTTGCCCGCCATGCGGATCAGCACTTCGTACATGCTCCAGCCGAACCACCAGCCAATGATGGCGCTGGCCGAGAGCTGGCCGTCGGCCCCGAGAACCCAGGCCACGGTGGCCGCCAGGGCCAGCGAGAGCCCGGCGAACTGCAGGGCGCGCTGGGTTTTCCAGCCGTCGCGGCTCCAGGGCCACAGGTGGTGCTGCGTTTCCTGCCACAGGCCCTTGAAGCCGGTGGCTCGACCACCCGCCCATGGCTCGGCCGGCGGCGTTGGCATGCGCGGGTCGGGGCCCGGCGCGGCCTTGGCCGAGATGGCCGGCACGGCGTCGATCGGAATGAAGTAGCCGTCGCGCCCGATGGGGGTGATGAGCAGGCCGTCGCGCTCGCGGCGCTTGCGTTCCCTGGCCAGCGGCGGGCAGCCTTTGGTGTCGGTGTAGAGCACCATGCAGTCCAGGCAGTGCAGGCATTCGCGGTGGTCGATGCGGCCTGTCGCGTCGATCGCCTGCGCGCCACAGCCCACGGCGCAGGCCTTGCAGCTGTTGCAGTCCTGCTTGCGCTTCAGGCCGAACCAGCGGAAGGTGCTGGGCATGGCCAGCGAGGCGCCCAGCGGGCAGATGTACTTGCAGTAGGGCCGTTCGATGAACAGCGACAGCCCCAGGATCGCCACCACGAACAGCCCATAGGGCCAGCTGCGGTTGCTGACGCCGACCAGGAAGGTGGTCTTGAACGGTTCCACCTCGGACAGCACCTCGGCCAGGCCCATGGAGAACATCGACACCACCAGCAGGCCGAAGAAGATGGCGTATTTCAGCCACTTCAGCTTGTCGTGCACGGCCTGCGGCACCGGCTTCTGCCACCGTTTGAAACCGATCTTGCGGGCGATCTTGAACAGCGCTTCCGACAGCGAGCCAAAGGGGCACATCCAGCCGCAGAACAGCCCGCGACCGAACAGGAACACCGTGACGATGATGAAGATCCAGAACAGAAAGATGAACGGGTCCGACAGGAACAGCGACCAGGTCCACTGGAACAGCAGGCTGTGGAACCAGGTCAGCACCTGGGTGATGGAGGGCTGCGCCATCAGGCCGAAGCCGACCAGCGAGATGGACAGAGCCCAGGCGCTGTACTTGAAGCCGTTGACCGGCCACTTGTTCTTGTGCGTGGACAAGCGGGTGAGGCGTTCGCGCAGCGCGTAGACCACGGTCACGGCGATCAGCAGCGCGCTGAACAGCGCAATTTCGAGGGCGCGGCTTTTCCAGATGCGAACCCAGGGTGCGTCGGGCTCGCGCACGACCGGGCGCCCGCCTTGCAGCATCTCGGCGGGCAGCCAGTAACGGGTTTCGAAGACCGCGAAGCTGCGGTGCCCGGTGGCGCGGTCCACCCGGTTGCCCAGGAAGGCCAGCTTCCAGGGGTATGCGGCCGAAAAGCTCTCCGAACGGACGATGAAAATCGCCGACTCGCTGTACCGCGGTGAGCCCGCTGCCTCCAGCCCGTAGAGGTTGTACGAGTCCAGGTCGCGGAAGGTGAAGGCGTCCACGCCCTGTTTGACCTGGATGCGGTCGTAGATGCCGCCCCGCACGAAGCCCGAACCCTTGAAGGACTCGATACCGGCGGTGCGCACCACGAACAGCGCCTGCTCGTTGTCTTTCAAACGCGAACGCAGCGAGGTGTAGCCCGACTTGCCGAGCAGGCTCCCGCCCAGGTCGGGGTGGTTGAGGTCGCCGAACCAGAGTTCGATGAAAGGCTCGGTGCTGCGCTCCAGGCCGAGCTGCTCGGGCATCACGCGCACGCGCTGCACGGCGCCGAGTTTCACCAGCTCGTCCCAGCTGTAGGTCCGGCCGATGGTGGCAAATCGGGGAGGATCCCGACGGGTCGGCTCGATGATGCCCACCTGGCGTGCCACCGCCGAGCCTGAGAGCTGCATCACCTGGTTCTGCGCGATCACCGTCACGGTGGCGCCCGAGATGGCGTCCAGGCCCAGGATGTTCTCGTCCGGGCGCGAGGGACCTACCTCGATCAGGTCGGTGACGGATTTGCCCAGGTACTGGTCGTTGAACTTGATGAGCACGGATTCTGGAATGCCCAGCAGCAGGATGGGCTCGGAGTGCTTGAGCACCTTCACGCCGACATAGCGGCCCTGCACATCCATGCCGATCAGGGTGACCACGGGCTTGCCCGAATAGGCCGGGGTGTCGGTGATGTCGGTCGACAGCATCACGTAGCCGAGCAACTCGCGTTTGCCGGGCTGCTGCGGGTCGGCCGCGCCGTAGGCTTCCACATACGGTGGCTGGCCTTTGCGCAGTGAAAAATGGGTGGCGCCGGGAAACACATCGGTGCAGGGCACCAGGGCGCACAGATCGGGCGCGGTGGCCAGGTCGGCAGGCAGTTGCGCCTCGTAGGCCTGGGCCAGTGCCGCACGCGCGCCCAGCAAGGACAAGAAGATCAGGAAAAGCACAGCCAGGACCCGAAGGCTGGCTGTGAACTGGCGATAGACCGTCATGTTGTTATGTCCTCGGACCGCGTTCCCCTCCCGGAACGGAACGCGGTCACATGCCTCAGGCTTCCACGATCATGCGGGTGCGCATTTCCAGGTGCAGGGCGTGGCAGAAGTGCGTGCAGTAGCACCAGTACACGCCGGGCTCACCGGCGGTGAAGGTCACCGACGCGGTCTCCAGCGGATTCACGATGAAGTTCACGTCGTGGTTCGGAATGGCGAAGCCGTGGGTCAGGTCTTCGATCTTGTCCAGGTTGGTCAGGATCAGCGTGACCTCGTCACCCTTCTTCACCTTGAACTCGCGCAGGCTGAAGGCCGGCGCCTGCGAAGTCATCTTCACGGTCACCTTCTTGCCGTTGCGGAATACGCCCGACTCCTTCGGGTCCTTGATCGCGTTCGGGAAGTCGTCCAGGTCGTAGACCTGCTTGGGCTTGACCAGGTCGCGCTTGAAGATGATGAAGTCGTGCGGCTCGCCGCGCACCGGGTGGTCGGCCAGCAGCACCATCTTCTCGCCCGACATGTCGATGATCTGCTCGTTCTCGGCGTGCAGTGGGCCCACCGGCAGGAAGCGGTCTTTCGAGAACTTGCAGCCCACGGCCAGGTACTTGCCGTCGGCGGCCACCGTTTCCGATTGCGAGCCGTTGATGTGGCCCGGCTGGTACTGCACGTCCAGGCGGTCGACCACGTACTTGGCGTTCTTGTCGCCAGCGTGGAACTTGATGGCGGCGTCCACGTTCCACTTCACGATCTGGCTGTCCAGGAACAGCGTGGTGTAGGCGTTGCCGCGGCCGTCGAAGGCGGTGTGCAGCGGGCCCAGGCCGATCTCGACCTCGGCGACGATGGACGAGTCCAGGTCTTCACGCGTGCCGTCGAACCATTCCAGCACCTTTGCCAGTTCGATGACGGTGGCGGTGGGCGAGAGCTTGCCGGCGCAGATGAAGTACTTCTGGTCCGGGCTGGCGTTCACGCCGTGCGGGTTCTTCGGCACCGAGACATGCGCCGTGAGGGCGGTCTTCGGGTCCTTGTTGGCCGCGTGCGTGCCGTCCACCACGGGCACCTTGGAGCTGCCAATCGTCTTGAATTTGCCGGCCTTCACCGCCTCTTCGATGCGCGCGATGTTGAAGAAGATGCAGGCGTCGCGCTCGGCGGACATCATGTCCTCGTACTTGGCGCCCATCTCGGTGTTGTACTGGTTCGAGGCGGCGAGCTTGCCGTCGTACGACGTGGCCACCAGGTCGCAGTTGCCGTCGATCAGCACCTGCCAGCGCACTTCCATGGTCTCGGCGTCGACGCAGCTGAACAGCGAGCGGTACGTGTCGGCGTCCTCGATGCCGGCGTTGGGCAGCGGAATGCCGAACTCACCGCCGCAGAACACGCGCGTGGTGTAGTTGATGGCCGGGTCCACCGGGTCGCGCTTGTCGGGGAAGATGCCGTGGAAGCCCTGCACGTTGGGCAGCTGGGTGATCTTGTCGCAGATGAAGTAATCCAGGCGGATGCGTGCGATGCGGCTGTTGATCTTGTCGTTGATCCAGGCGTAGCGACCGTCGTAGTTGCCGTCCTTGTAAGAGGCGTGCGTGTGGTGGGTATCGCCCACGGTGTAGCGCAGCGCGCCATTGGGCTTGGTGCCCATGATCGCCTTGGACTCGTTGGTGTGGCCCCAGCCCACCAGGGCGTCGGGCACGAAACAGGGAATGCGCAGCAGTTCGCGGCCCGAGGGCAGGCCGAGCACGCGCATGTCGCCGGTGTGGCCACCGCTCCAGAGGCCGTAATAGGTGTCGAGCTCGCCGGGCTTGAGGTGGGTGTCGTTGCCGCTGGCATGGGCGGCGTTCGATGCCACGGCGGGCGCGGCCGTGGGGCCGCTGGCGGCCGGCTGCTTGTCGGTGCAGGCCGCGGCGCCCAGCGTCAGGCCGGTCAGTGCGGCCGTGTTGAGAAACCGTCGACGCCCCCATGCGGTGGTGTCGTTGCCAGACAAGGTGCTGTCGTTCTTCATGTTGAAACCTTTTGGGTTGTGGTTGGAGTTGCGGTTACGGGAAGGGGCGGGCCCCGCGCGGGTGGCGGCATGGCCTCGGGGGCGGGCGCCACGCGGTGTTCGCCGCGCAGCACGATCAGGAGAAAGGGGGAGCGGGGCGCAACAACTGCAGCCGCGTCAGGGGCGGGCAGGGCGCAGGGCAGGCACAGGGCACAGTCCGGCGTGGCGGCCGCCGGGTGCTCGGCGTGGCCGTCAAGGCTGACCCACTTGACGCCGCCGCTGCTGCAGACCAGCACCATGCCGGGTCGGGCCATCAGGGGGGATGCCCAGACGAGCACCCAGCACAACAGACAGCACGTCACCCAGCGCCGCCGGGCTTGTGTGGTCTGTACAAATGGAAACATGGACCGACTATAAGCCGATAAGTTTCACTTGAAATGCATGTTTAACGACGTTTGATGTGGATCAATTCGCTGATGCGGTGTCTTTTGCTTTCAGCGCCCGTGCGCTGGCGCCAGAGAGCCGCGCGCGCCGGAGCCGCCGCTGTCTCAGCGGCTCGCGTGGCAGCGCCGGGGATCAGCGCGCGATCTCGTCCTTGTAGTCGCCCACGGCGGCCTGAATGACTTCGCGCGCAGCCACAGTCTGGGCTTCGTGCTGGGTCTTGACGACCAGCACGAACTGCCCGTTGGCAATGGCGTCGGCCACCAGATTGGACAGCCAGCCTTCTTTGGCGCCGTCCGGGACCTTGTCGCCCGCTGTGGCGCCGACCGCGGCGCCCACCACCGCACCGATGCCGGCGCCCCAGCCCATCATGGCCAGGGGGGCGAGCAATGGGCTCGCGATGAACAGGCTCACGTTGCCGGCCACCAGGGCCACCTGTGCCAGGGCGCCCAGCCCGGTGCCCACGGCAGTGCCCACGGCGCCGTCCACCACCACGTCTTTCAGCACCGCCTGGCTGTCGGACGCCGGTGCCGGCTCGTCGGGTGGCGAATCGTCGGCGTAGATGTGCAGGTCGGCCGCCGACAAGCCGCGTTGCAGCAGCTTGTCGCGGGCGGCTTCGGCGTCGGCGCGGGTGGCAAAGAAGCCGGACACATGGTGGGGCTGAGGCTGCATGGAATTCTCCCGGGGTGCGAGGTGAGGCGTGGGTGCGGCGAAGCTGCACCAGCCACCAGCATCGCGACGCGCGCGCGCGCCGTCTGTGCGATGCCGGACGCTGCACCGGCCCAGACCCGTGCCTGCCCGGTCCATCAAGCGCTCAGGGGGACGGCCACCACAGCGCCGCGGTCTTCATGCCCAGCAGGGTGAGGGCCAGCGAGCCGAACAGGTGCAGCGCGGCATTGCCCGAGGCGAGCAGCCAGCGCCCGTGCTGCAGCATCGCCACCACCTCGACCGAGAAGGTGGAAAACGTGGTGAGCGCGCCCAGGAAGCCGGTGACGATGGCCAGGCGCCAGGCCGGATCGATCTGCGTCTGGCTCTGGAAGAACACCACCGCCAGGCCCACCAGGTAGGCACCCACCCAGTTGGCGCTGAGCGTGCCCCAGGGCAGCAAGGCGCCTCCCTGGTTGAGCCACAGGCTCAGCTGCCAGCGCAGCAGCGCGCCGGTGCTGGCACCCAGGCAGATGGCGATCACGGTCAGCATGGGTCGCGGGGTGCTTCAGCGCGCGGGCTTGGGGCCTGCTCAGAACGGCGACTCGTCGTCGCCCACGGCGGTCACGGCCTCGTGCCGGCCCACCTTGGCGCTCTGGCCTGGCGCAGCCGGGGCGCTCGGCCCGTCGGCCGCTGCCATCCCCAGTTCCATTTCGCCGCCCAGTGCTTCGAGCAACTCGGGCAGCAGGCGCTGCAGTTCGCCCGTGCTCAGGGCCACGTCGGTGTCGAAACCGCTCTCGCCCTCGTCTGGGCGGCCGTCGAACACGCCTTCCAGAAAACTGATTTTCTTCAGCTGCATGGACTCGGTCAGCGTGAAGCCGATGCGGCCCTCCCAGCTCATGGCCAGGCGGGTGGGCAGCTTACCCTCGGTGATGTGCTTGCGCACCTCCTCGGTGGCGAGGTTGTGGCGGGTGAACTTCACCACCGACTTTTCCTCGTCGCCCGACTTCAGCTCGCATTCACGCTCGACACTGAATGCACCCGGCCATTCGTCGGGCGTGGTGGCCGATAGCCACTGCGTCATGGCGGTCTGCGGCGTCACCTGGGTCTGCAGCAGTGTGATGGCCAGGCCGTCGAACACCTTCACGAGCGCGGTGACGAGCTCGTCGAGCTTGCCCTGGCTGCTGGCGTCGGTGACGAGCCAGCGGTTCTCCAGGTCGATCCACACCCACGAGGGGCTGCGGCGCGCGAAAGCCTGCGGCAGCAGGGCCAGCAGCGCGTCTTCGCGCAGCTCTTTCATCTGCTTCTTGCCGGGCTTGCGGCCGGTGGTGGCCTCGATGTGCTCGGCTTCCTCGTCCGCCTTTTCGCGCACCACCGAGCCGGGCACGCCCTTGGTTTCCATCTGCAGCTTCAGGATGCGCTGCCCCGCCACCGATTCCACCAGCGGGCCGTGGGCCTCGCCGCGCGGTTCCACCCAGCCCACCGATTTGTCCTGCGTGGCGCCACAGGGCACAAAGCGCATGCTGTCCAGCGCCGTTTCCATGGCCTCCAGCGTGGGCGCCCAGCCGGGCGCGATGCGGTAGATCGTCACATTCTTGAACACGTCATTCCTTCACAAAGCACAAAACCCGGGCGCAACGGGTGCGGCCGGGTCTGCATCTTAGCCTTGCCGGGCCGGGGGTCCCCGGCGCGCGTTCACATGCGCGAGGGCAGCCAGGTGGCCAGCCCGGGGAACCACCACAGCAGGGCCAGCGCCAGTGCCATCAGGAAGAAATAGGGCATGCAGACGCGGGCGATCCAGGTGATGTCGCGCTGCGTCATGCCCTGCAGCACAAACAGGTTGAAGCCGACCGGCGGCGTGATCTGTGCCATTTCAACCACGATCACCACGAAGATGCCGAACCAGATCAGGTCGATGCCGGCTGCGGTCACGGTGGGCAGGATCACGCCCATGGTCAGCACAATCATGGAAATACCGTCGAGGAAGCAGCCCAGCAGCATGTAGAACAGCGCCAGCGCGATCAGCAGCACCACGGGTGAGAGGTTGAGCCCGGTGACGAACTCCGCCAGGTGGCGCGGCAGGCCGATGTAGCCCATCGACAGCGTGAGGAAGGCCGCGCCCGCCAGAATCAGCGCGATCATGCAGTAGAGCCTGGTGGCACCCAGCAGCGAGTCGCGAAAGGTCTGGCGGTTCAGCGAGCCCTGTGCGCCCGACAGCAGCAGCGCGCCCACCACGCCCACGGCCGCGGCTTCGGTGGCGGTGGCAATACCGGTGTAGATGCTGCCGATCACCCCGCCGATCAGCAGCACCACGGGGATCAGGTGGCGAGACTCGTGGAGCTTCTGTTTCAGCGTCAGCTCGCCATCCGATCGCGGCACCTGGGTCGGGTTGAGCAGCGCCCACACCATGAGGTAGCCGCTGAACAGCATCGCGAGCAGCAGGCCGGGGATGACGCCGGCCACGAACAGGCGGGCGATGGAGACCTCGGCGGCCACGCCGTACACGATCATGATGATGGACGGGGGAATGAGCAGGCCCAGGGTGCTGGCGCCGCCTAGGGAGCCCACGATCTTCTCGGCCGGATAGCCGCGTTTGCTCAGCTCCGGGATGCTCATCTTGCCGATGGTGGCGCAGGTGGCAGCCGAGGAGCCTGAGACCGCGGCAAAGATGGTGCTGCCCAGGATGTTGGTGTGCAGCAGCCGGCCGGGCAGGGCGTTCACCCAGGGTGCCAGGCCGCGAAACATGCTCTCGGAGAGTTTGGTGCGGAACAGGATTTCGCCCATCCACACAAACAGGGGCAACGCGGTGAGCGTCCAGCTGCTCGCGGCTCCCCAGATGGTGATGGCCATGGCGTCGCCGGCCGGTCGGGAGGAAAACAGTTCCATGCCGATCCAGGCCACACCGGCCAGCGTGAGGCCGATCCACACGCCGCTGCCCAGCAGGGCGAACAGCGCGACGATCAGCAGTGCGGTGATGGCCATGTCATTCATGTCGGGTCCCCGTCATGGCGTGGGGACGCAGGCCGCGCCACTCCAGCACCCATTCATCCAGCAATGCGATCAGCAACACGGTGGTGCCCAGGCCCATGAGGATTTGCGGTATCCACAGCGGCGTGGCGTCACTGCCCATGGAAATGTCGTGGAACATGTGCGACTGCCAGGCCAGCCGCCACGCATAGGCCGCCAGCAGCCCCGCGAGCAACACCGCCACCGTGAGCGACCACAGTTCCAGCCCGCGGCGTGCCGCGCCCCGCAGCCGGCCGATGACCAGCGTCACACGGATGTGCTCGTGCGATTTGAGCGTGTGTGCCAGCGCCAGAAAGCCGGCACCTGCCATGGCATAGCCGGCGTACGCATCGGTGCCGGGCACGTGGAAATGCATCAGCCGCCCGATGATGGAGAGCAGCACCATGGCCAGCACGCCGACCATGGAAAGCGCGGCCAGCCAGGCCGAGCCGATGTAGAGGGCATCAAGCGTCTTGCGCATCGGGATGGGTTCACTTCAAGTGAGGGGAGGCTACGCCCGCAACGGTCCAGGCGGGGGCTACCGCCAGCCCGGCTGTGCCGGACGGTGGATCGCCGCCGCCTGGGGCGCGCGAAGCCTGGCGGGGGTGCTTACTTGCGGTAGGCGTCGAGCATGGCTTGGCCTTCAGGGCCTGCCTTGTCCAGCCATTCCTTGAGCATCGTCTCGCCCACCTTCTGCATGTCAGCCTTCAGCTGGGGCGAAGGTGGCAGCACCGACATGCCGTTGGCCTTGAGCTTCTCCAGCGTGTCGGTGTTGACCTTGCGCGACTCGGCCCAGCCGCGGGCTTCGGCGTCTGCCGCCGCCTTGAGCACGGCGTCCTGCGTGGGCTTGTCCAGCGCATCGAAGGCGCGCTTGTTGGCAATGATCGCGTTCTTGGGGAGCCAGGCCTGAACGTCGTAGTAGAACTTCAGGTGCTCAAAGAGCTTGCTGTCCACGCCGGTGGCGCCTGAGGTCATGTTGGTTTCCACCACGCCCGTGGCCAGCGCCTGAGACAGTTCGGCCGCCTGCACCGTGACCGGCTGCGCGCCCACCAGTTCGGCGATGCGCGAGGTGGCGGGGCTGTAGGCGCGCCACTTGCTGCCCTTCAGATCGGCGGCGCTGTTGATCGGCTTCTTGCTGTAGATGCCCTGCGGCGGCCACGCCACGGTGTAGAGCAGCGTCATGCCCTGCTCGGCCAGCTTCTTTTCCAGGATGGGCTTCTGCGCCGCATAGAGCTTTTGCGATTCCTCGTAGCTGGTGGCCAGGAAAGGCAGGCCGTCGGCTCCGAAAATCTGCCATTCGTTCTGGTAGGCGGCCAGCAGGATCTCGCCCACCTGGGCCTGCCCGCCCTGCACGGCGCGCTTGATCTCGGGTGCCTTGAACAGAGAGGCGCCAGGGTGCACGGTGATCTTGAGTTTGCCGCCGCTGGCCTTGTCGATGTCGGCCGCGAACTGCGCCAGGTTGACCGAGTGGAAGTTGGTGGCTGGGTAGGCGGCGGGCAGGTCCCATCTGGTCTGGGCTGCGGCCGGTAGGCTCAGCGCCAGCGCTGCACTGGCCAGGGTGAGACTGAAAAGACGACGCTTCATGGGGACGACTCCGGTGTGGTTGAGGACTCGACAAGGCCATGCAATTTGCAGGCCACGCGGCGGCAGGTCCAGCAGGTGCGCCGGCTCTGGGGCGTCTGGCACTCTACCTGTGGCGTCGCAAAGTGTGCTTGGTGTTTTCCCTGTATGTCAATAATTTGGTGGCAAATCGTCATTGAAATACATAAACTGGCGCCAGGCTTTCACCCCGCTTCACTGTCTGGAACCGCCATGGCCCGTGCCTCTCCTCGTTCTTCTGCCCGCACCAGTTCCCCCGCCAAAGCCGCCGCGGCACCGGCTGGCCAGCCTATCGTGTCCTCGGCCCACCTCGTGTCGCCGCACAGCGCCGAGATGAGCGAGTTCGAGTTCGGCCTGATCGTGGCGGGCAATGCCTTCCACCGCTGGGTGACGCACTGCATGAGCGCGGCCGGTCTGAAAGACCTCACCGCACTGGACGTGCTGGTGCTGCACCACGTGTCGCACCGGGCGCGGGACAAGCGCCTGTCCGACATTGCCTTCATCATGAACGTGGAAGACACCCACCTCATCAATTACGCGCTGAAGAAGCTGCAGGCGCTCGGGGTGGTGGAGTCGAGCAAGAACGGCAAGGAAGTGACCTACGGGCCCACCGAGGCGGGCAAGGCCTTTGTGGCGCGCTACCGCGAAATCCGCGAGTCGTGCCTGATCCACGCGCTGCGGGCTGACGACGCGCTGAACCACGACATAGGAGAGCTCGCGCGGCTGTTGCGCGTGCTCTCCGGCATCTACGACCAGGCCGCGCGCTCGGCGGCCTCGCTGTGAGTGCGGCGAGGCTCAGAGGTGTTTCCCGGGTTTCCCTTATCTGATCTGGAGTGGATGACATGAGCGCAATCGCAGACAACCGCTGGCAGTTCTGGATCGACCGGGGCGGCACCTTCACCGACATCGTGGCCCGGCGGCCCGACGGCTCGCTGCTCACGCACAAACTGCTGTCGGAGAACCCCGAGCAATACGCCGACGCGGCGGTGGCCGGCATCCGCAACCTGCTGGGCTTGCAGGCGAGCGAGCCGATCACGCCCGAGCGCGTGGCTTGCGTGAAGATGGGCACCACCGTGGCCACCAACGCGCTGCTGGAGCGCAAGGGCGAGCCCACGCTGCTGGTCACCACGCAAGGATTCCGTGATGCCCTGCGCATCGCCTACCAGAACCGACCGCGCCTGTTCGACCGGCACATCGTGCTGCCCGAGTTGCTCTACGAGCGCGTGATCGAGGCGCAGGAGCGCATGGGCGCGCACGGCGACACCGTGCAGGCACTGGACGAAGCGCACCTGCGCGAGCGCCTGTGGGCCGCCTTCGACGCCGGCCTGCGCAGCGTGGCCATCGTTTTTCTGCACGGCTACCGCTACACCGCACACGAACAGGCCGCCGCGCGGCTGGCGCGCGAGGCCGGCTTCACGCAGGTGAGCACGTCGCACGGCACCAGCCCCATGATGAAGTTCGTCAGCCGCGGCGACACCACCGTGGTGGATGCCTACCTCTCGCCCATCCTGCGGCGCTACGTGGAGCAGGTCGGGGCCGAGATGCCCGGTGTGCCGCTGTTCTTCATGCAGTCCTCGGGCGGCCTCACCGACGCGCACGCCTTCCAGGGCAAGGACGCCATCCTCTCCGGCCCGGCCGGCGGCATCGTCGGCATGGCGCGCACTGCGGAGCTGGCCTTTGCTGAAGAGGCGTCATCGGCCGGCACTGTAAAGGTGATCGGCTTTGACATGGGGGGCACGTCCACCGACGTGTCGCACTACGCGGGCGAGTTCGAGCGCGAGTTCGAGACGCAGGTGGCCGGCGTGCGCATGCGCGCCCCCATGATGAGCATCCACACCGTGGCGGCGGGCGGGGGCTCCATCCTCTCTTTCGATGGTTCGCGCTTTCGCGTCGGCCCGCAGAGCGCGGGCGCCAACCCCGGGCCGGCCAGCTACCGGCGCGGCGGCCCGCTGGCCGTGACCGACGCGAACGTGATGCTCGGCAAGATCCAGCCGCGGCATTTTCCCCAGGTGTTCGGCCCCGCGGCCAACGAGGCGCTCAGCCACGCGGCAGCGGCCGAACAGTTCGACGCGCTGGCCCGCGAGACCGGGCGCAGCGCCGAAGACGTGGCCGAGGGTTTCATTCAGATCGCGGTCCAGCAGATGGCCAACGCCATCAAGAAGATTTCCGTGGCCCGCGGCTACGACGTGACGCGCTACACGCTGCAGTGCTTCGGCGGTGCGGGCGGCCAGCACGCCTGCCTGGTGGCCGACGCGCTGGGCATGACCCGGGTGCTGGTGCACCCGCTGGCCGGCGTGCTCAGTGCCTACGGCATGGGGCTGGCCGACCAGAACGTGATCCGCGAGCAATCGGTCGAGCTGCCGCTGGAAGCCGCGTCCTTGTCGGCCATTGCGCAGGCGCTCGACGCGCTGGCCGAGGCGGCGAAGGGCGAACTGCAGCGCCAGCCCCTCGGCGCGGGCACCCCCGCTGTGCACCGGCGCGTGCATGTGCGCTACGAGGGCAGCGACGCCTCGCTGGTGGTGGCCGACGGCGACCTTGAGCAAATCACCGCTGGTTTTGAAGCCGCCTACCGCCAGCGCTTCGCCTTCCTCATGCAGGGCAAGCGCCTGATCGTGGAAGCGGTGTCGGTGGAGGCGGTGGTGCCCGGAGACGCACCCGCCGAGCCGCGGCAGGCGATCCACGAGCCGCGCGAGGTGCCCCGCCGCGAAACGGTGCGCGTGTACACCGGTGGTCGGTGGCACGACGCGGCGCTGGTGGTGCGCGATGACATGCGCGCCGGCGATGTGCTGGCCGGCCCGGCCATCATTGCCGAGAAGAACGCCACCACCGTGCTGGAGCCCGGCTGGGAAGCGCGCCTGACCGCGCTGGACCACCTGGTGCTGGAGCGGCGCACCGCGCGCACGCTGAGCTACGCCGCCGGCACCACCGCCGACCCCGTGCTGCTGGAGGTGTTCAACAACCTCTTCATGAACATCGCCGAGCAGATGGGCCTGCAGCTGCAGAACACCGCCTATTCGGTGAACATCAAGGAGCGGCTGGACTTCAGCTGCGCCCTGTTCGACGCGGCCGGCAACCTGATCGCCAATGCGCCCCACATGCCGGTTCACCTGGGCAGCATGGGCGAGAGCATCAAGACCGTGATCCGTGAGAACGCCGGGCGCATGGCGCCGGGCGACGTGTTCGTGCTGAACGATCCGTACCACGGGGGCACCCACCTGCCCGACATCACCGTCATCACGCCGGTGTACCTGTCGGGTGATGCCGAGCCCACCTTCTACGTGGGCTCGCGCGGCCACCACGCCGATGTGGGCGGCACCACGCCGGGCTCCATGCCGCCGTTTTCCACGCGCATCGAAGAGGAGGGCGTGCAGATCGACAATGTGAAGCTGGTGGACCGCGGTGTGCTGCGCGAGGCCGATATGCTCGCGCTGCTGGGCAGCGGCGCCCATCCATCGCGCAACCCGGCGCAGAACATGGCCGACCTGAAAGCCCAGATCGCGGCGAACCAGAAGGGCGCGCAGGAGCTGCACAAGATGGTGCAGCAGTTCGGGCTGGACGTGGTGCAGGCCTACATGGGCCATGTGCAGGACAACGCCGAGGAATCGGTGCGCCGCGCCATCACCCGCCTCGGCACGCGCCTGAAAGATGGGCGTTTCACCTTGCCGCTGGACAACGGGGCACAGATCCAGGTGGCCGTGCAGATCAACGCCGCCGAGCGCAGCGCACGCATCGACTTCAGCGGCACCTCGGCGCAGCTGGCGAACAACTTCAACGCACCCACCGCGGTGTGCATGGCGGCTGTGCTCTATGTGTTCCGATCGCTGGTGGACGACGACATTCCGCTCAACGCGGGCTGCCTTAAACCCATCGAGGTCATCATCCCGGCGGGTTCGATGCTCAACCCGCTCCCGCCCGCTTCGGTGGTCGCTGGCAACGTCGAGACGTCGACCTGCATCACCAACGCCCTGTTTGGCGCGCTGGGCGTCATGGCCGGTTCGCAGCCGACCATGAACAACTTCACCTTTGGTGACGCCCGCCGCCAGTACTACGAAACCATCTCGGGCGGCAGTGGCGCCGGTGGCCTGTTCGACGACAGCGGCACGCAGGTCGGCGGCTTCTCGGGCACCAGTGTGGTCCAGACGCACATGACGAACTCGCGGCTCACCGACCCTGAGGTGCTGGAGTTCCGGTTTCCGGTGCGCCTGCTGGGCTACGCCATCCGCAAGGGGTCAGGCGGGGCAGGGCAGTGGCGCGGGGGCGAAGGTGGTGTGCGGCGCATCCAGTTTCTGGAGCCCATGACCGCCAGCATTTTGTCCAACGGCCGTGTGTACCCGGCCTTCGGTATGGCGGGCGGCGAAGCTGGTCAACCCGGCATCAACCGCGTGCAGCGCGCTGACGGCCGCCTGGAAGAAGTGGCGCACATTGGTCAGGTCGAGATGGAGCCGGGTGATGTGTTTGAGATCCACACCCCGGGCGGCGGTGGATTTGGAACGCCGCCCAGGCATTGACCGGGTCGACGTACACGCCCGGACCCCGAACACCGCGGAACCGGCTAGTCTGGTTAAGGGGGTTGCCCCTTCAGTGGAGGGCGACGCGCCGCTGGCACGACGCGGGGGGCGTCACAACTCCTCGACGCGGCGGGCCGGGTAGCTGTCCCAGCTCTGGCAGCCGGGGCAGTGCCAGAAGTGCTGTCGTGCCTCGAAGCCGCAGGCGGCGCAGCGGTAGCGCCTGAGCGGCGCACTGGCCTGTTCCAGCGCGGCCTGCACCCGTGGCTGGGCTTGCGGGTCGGACAGGCGCTCACCCGCCAGCCATTGGGTGGCGATCACCAGCGAGCCTTCGGCCTGCAGGTGGTTCAGGTAGCGTGTGCGCGCTTCATCGGGGCCCTTGCTCAGCGTGGCCAGCGCCTCGGTCACGTCCAGCGAGGGCGCGCGGGCATGGCAGGCCTCCAGCACGGCCACCGCTTCGGGCACGCGTCCAGTCTGCTGAGCCAGGTCGGCCAGCGAACGCGCAGCCAGCGGCAGGCTCTGGGGCGCCTGCGCGATCAGTTTCAGCAGCGCCTCGAAGGCGCCCGGGGCGTCTCCTGCCTGCGCCCTCAGCGCGGAGAGCGCCATCCAGCCACGTCCCAGCTGCGGGGCCTTGTGCACAGCACGATCCAGCAGCTGCTGCGCCTGTGCCGTGTCGCCGACCCGCAGTGCCTGTTCTGCTTCTTCGCACAGGTAGTGCGCCAGCCGGGTGGTGAAGCTGCCCTGTTCGGCGGCCTCCAGCTGCTCGGCCACGCGCTGCGCCTGCGGCCAATCGCGTGAGCGTTCGTAGATCGCCAGCAGGGCCAGCATGGCTTCGGCCTCGAAGGCCGAGCCCTGGAGCTTGTGCAGCGCCGCTTCGGCACGGTCGAGCAGGCCGGCCTTCAGAAAGTCCAGCGCCAGCGCGTGCTGCGCGCGGTCGCGGTCCTTGCGGCTGATGTCGGCCCGCGCCAGCAGATGTTCGTGCACGCGCACGGCCCGGTCGTAATCACCGCGGCGGCGAAACAGATTGCCCAGTGCAAAGTGCAGCTCGGCGGTGTCAGGGTCGCCCTGCACCGCCTCGATGAAGGCGTCGATGGCCTGGTCTTGCTGCTCGTTGAGCAGGTGGTTCAGGCCGCGGAAGTAGGCCTTGGGGGCGCGCCGGCCTTCGATGCGCCACTGGCGCAGGTCCAGGCGCGAGGCCACCCAGCCGAGCGCAAACGCCAGCGGCAGACCCCAGAGCAGCCAGGTGAAATCAAAGTCCATGGCGGGGGTCGTCGGCGCGTGGCATCAGCGTGGTGTCGGTCTCGAAAGAAGTGCTGTGCTCCGCCGCCGCATCGGCACGGCGGCTGCGCAGCTTCTTCGCGCGCAGCCACAGCGGCAGCATCACGGCCACGCCCAGGAAAACCCCGAGCACCAGCGCCATCAGCAAAACCAGCACCAGAGGCGCCTCCCAGCGAGCGCCAAAGAACAGGTGCAGCGTGACAGGTGCCTGGTTGTTCAGCGCGAAGGCGAACAGCACAAAAAAAATGGCTGCATTGAGCAGCCACATCAGGTATTTCAAATCATCCCCTCTGTGGAGGGACGATTGTAGCGATCAGGTCGCTTTTCCGGGCTCACGCCCCAGTATCTCGGCGGTCTTGGCGTCCACCTGTTCGCGCAGGGCTTTGCCCGGCTTGAAATGGGGAACCCGCTTTTCAGGAATCATGACGCTCTCGCCCGAACGCGGGTTGCGTCCGATGCGGGGCGAGCGGCGATTGACGGAAAAACTGCCAAAGCCCCGGATCTCGATCCGATGTCCCTTGACCAAGGCATCGCCCATGGCGTCGAGGATCGTCTTGACGGCGAACTCCGCGTCGCGGTGGGTGAGCTGGGCAAATCGGCCGGCAAGGGCTTCAACAAGGTCGCTTCGGGTCATGTCGGGGATTCACTCGATCAGTCGGTCGGGCTGCACCGGGCCGGCAACCCGAAGGATGGCCGGCCCGTGTTCAGTCGGCTCAGTTGTTGTTGTCGAGCTTGGCGCGCAGCAGGGCACCCAGGCTGGTGGTGCCGGCGTTTTCACGCGAAGACTGCTGGCTCAGCGAAGCCATGGCTTCGTTCTGGTCAGCCATGTCCTTGGCCTTGATCGACAGCTGGATGTTGCGGGTCTTGCGGTCGATGTTCACCACCACGGTGGTGACTTCGTCGCCTTCTTTCAGCACGTTGCGCGCGTCTTCCACGCGGTCACGGCTGATCTCAGAAGCGCGCAGGTAACCCAGCACGTCTTCACCCAGGTCGATCTCGGCGCCCTTGGCGTCCACCGTCTTGACCTTGCCGGTCACGACGGAACCCTTGTCATTCACCGACACGAAGGTGGTGAACGGGTCGCCGTCGAGCTGCTTGATGCCCAGGGAGATGCGCTCGCGCTCCACGTCGATGGCGAGCACGATGGCTTCCACTTCCTGGCCCTTCTTGAAGTTGCGCACAGCAGCTTCGCCGGTCTCGTTCCAGGACAGGTCGGACAGGTGCACCAGGCCGTCGATACCGGCAGCCAGGCCCACAAACACGCCGAAGTCGGTGATCGACTTGATCGGACCCTTGACGCGGTCGCCACGCTTGGTCTGCTCGGCGAACTCGTGCCAGGGGTTGGCGCGGCACTGCTTCATGCCCAGGGAAATACGGCGCTTGTCTTCGTCGATGTCGAGGACCATGACCTCGACTTCGTCGCCCAGCGACACCAGCTTGGAAGGAGCCACGTTCTTGTTGGTCCAGTCCATTTCGGACACGTGCACCAGACCTTCGATGCCTGGCTCCAGTTCAACAAATGCGCCGTAATCGGCGATGTTGGTGATCTTGCCGAACATGCGGGTGCTCTGCGGGTAGCGGCGCGAAACGCCCATCCACGGGTCATCGCCCATCTGCTTCAGACCCAGCGAGACGCGGTGCTTCTCGGTGTCGAACTTCAGGATCTTGGCGGTGATTTCCTGGCCAGCCGTCACCACTTCGCTTGGGTGACGGACACGGCGCCAGGCCATGTCGGTGATGTGCAGCAGGCCGTCGATACCGCCCAGGTCCACGAACGCACCGTATTCGGTGATGTTCTTGACCACGCCGTGAACGATGGCGCCTTCTTTCAGCGTGTCCATCAGCTTGG
>JAUXNG010000064.1 GCA_030682835.1 Hydrogenophaga sp.
CGGGCCGAACCGGCGATGGTGCGCACAGCGGCGTCCATGTCGGCAGCGGTCATGTCTTTCATTTTGGTCTTGGCGATCTCTTCGAGCTGCGCGCGCGTGATCTTGCCGACCGTGTTCTTGTTGGGCACCGAAGAGCCCTTGTCGAGCTTGATGGCCTTCTTGATCATGTAGGTCGCCGGGGGCGTACCCATCTTGAAGGTGAAGCTCTTGTCCGCGAAGGCGGTGATCGTCACAGGAATCGGCATGCCCGGCTCAAGGCCCTGGGTCTGGGCGTTGAACGCCTTGCAGAATTCCATGATGTTCAGACCGCGCTGACCCAGCGCCGGACCGATTGGGGGGGAAGGGTTGGCCTTACCAGCTGGCACTTGCAGCTTGATGAAACCGACGATTTTTTTCGCCATGGTTTTGCTCCTGCGAGTTCAGACGGCTGCCATGCCCAACGGCGACAGCCTCCTCGCGCATTCGGCCCGATTCACACAAAAACCAAAAACCGCTTCGGGCCGACCCTGGCGGTTTTCGCTGCCCCAGCCACACGCCGGGACAGCCAGAGAGACGGGGCTCAGGTCTTTTCGACCTGGCTGAATTCGAGCTCGACGGGCGTGGCACGACCAAAGATCGTGACCGAGACGCGCATCTTGTTCTTCTCGTAATTGACTTCCTCGACGGTGCCGTTGAAGTCAGTGAAAGGGCCTTCCTTGACGCGCACGTATTCGCCCACGACGAACTCGACCTTGTGGCGCGGCTTGTCGGTGCCTTCCTGCATCTGGTTGACGATCTTCTGCACGTCCTCTTCGGAAATGGGTGCCGGACGGTTTTTGGCACCGCCCACAAAACCGGTCACCTTGTTCGTGTGCTTGACCAGGTGCCAGGTGTCGTCGTCCATGACCATCTCCACCAGCACGTAGCCGGGGAAGAACTTGCGCTCGGTGGTGCGACGCTGGCCGTTCTTCATCTCTACCACTTCTTCGGTGGGCACCAGAATCCGGCCGAACTTGTCCTGCATGCCGGCGCGGTTGATGCGCTCGACGATGTTGCGCTCAGCGGCCTTCTCCATGCCCGAATAGGCATGCACCACATACCAGCGCATGCCGTCTGCGGCCACGCCGTCGGTCACGGGGCTTTGTTGTTCATTCATCAGTCTCTCCAGCCCAGGATCAGGTCATAAAACAGCCACGAGACGGTCATGTCGGTGAGCCACAGGAACAGGGCCATCACGAAGACGAAGGCGAACACGTAGGCCGTCATCTGGATGGCCTCCTTGCGGGCCGGCCAGACGACCTTCTTCGTTTCACGCCAGGCATCGCGACCAAACGCAATCAGCTGCTTGCCCGATTCGGACACGGCGAAGACGGCCACAGCAGCGATCACCCCCACCAGCAAGGCACCCCACTTCGCAACAGCACCCTGAGCACTCAGCAGGTAGTACGCAACAAAGGCAGCGACCAGCAAGGCCAGGGCCGCGGCCAGCTTTGCTTTGTCGGCACCCGTGTGCACGGTTTGAACTTCGGAAGTGGCCATGAGGTTCCAGAGGAAGCGTTACGAAATGTCGCGTCGCAATGCCAAAGCTTGAGACACGCAAGCCCACCAGAGGTCTTGACGACTTCGGTGGGCTTGAAAACCACTCCAACAGCGGGAAATCGATTCAGACTTCCATCGCTTTCAGTTGGGTGGCAGGGGCAGTAGGAATCGAACCTACAACCTTCGGTTTTGGAGACCGACGCTCTGCCAATTGAGCTATACCCCTACTGGCTAGGTGCCCCGGAAGGGCTGTTAGGCAATGATCTTGGCCACGACGCCGGCGCCGACGGTACGGCCGCCTTCACGGATGGCGAAACGCAGACCTTCTTCCATGGCGATGGGGTTGATCAGCATGACGGTGATCGACACGTTGTCGCCAGGCATCACCATCTCTTTGCCTTCGGGCAGCTCGATGGCACCGGTCACGTCCGTCGTGCGGAAGTAGAACTGGGGACGGTAGTTGTTGAAGAACGGGGTGTGACGGCCGCCCTCGTCTTTCGACAGGA
>JAUXNG010000073.1 GCA_030682835.1 Hydrogenophaga sp.
CCAAGAGCAAGGTCGTGATCTTCGACGCCAACGACGACATCCAGTCCAAAAAGGGCCTGTTCGTGAAGGCCTGGAAGGAGCACTACGACGGCATGATCGATTACCGCCCCAAGCACCGCGTGACCGACGTGGACGCTGCCACCAACACCCTGAAGTTCGAATTCAACGACGACTTCAAGGCCGGTGTGGCCAACGTGGTGCCCGCCATGCGCGCCGGTGACATCGCCGTCAAGACCGGCCTGGCCACCGCCAACAACCGCTGGTGCGAGGTGGACTTCCTGACCTTTGAGTCCAAGGCCCAGAAAAACATCCACGTGCTGGGTGACGCGATCCAGATCGCCCCGGGGATGCCCAAGTCAGGCCACATGGCCAACCAGCATGGCAAAACCTGCGCTGCGGCCGTGGTCTCGCTGTTGGCTGGCAAAGAGCCACCGAGCCTGCCGCTGTACGCCAACACCTGCTACAGCTTCGTGACCGACGAAGACGTGGTCCACGTGGCCAGCGTGCACCGCTACGACGCGGAGCAGAAGACCATGCTCACGGTGCCGGGCTCCGGCGGCGTGTCAAGCGCCGCCAGCGAACTGGAAGGGCGCTACGCACACGCCTGGGCACGCAACATCTGGGCAGACACATTGGCTTGATGAACTTTTGAAAGCGTCCCGGCACCTGACCGGGGCGCTTTTACTCGCATTCAAATATCAGTCAAAGATTATGCAATGAGCACCGTCATAACCCCATTTTTCACCGGTGCACTGACCGCGGCTGTGCTGCTGAGCAGCTCAGGCGCATGGGCGCAGGCGGACGAGGCGCGCGCGAAAAGAATCGCGGGTGGCTCGTGTTTTCTTTGTCACGGCGCGCAGGGAGAGTCCACCAGCGAGGCGTTCCCCCGTCTGGCGGGTCAAAACGCCGAGTACGTGGCCAAGCAGCTGGAAGCGTTCAAGACCGGGCAACGAAAAAGCTCGGCCATGAATGAAATGGTGGCCAAGCTCACGCCCGACGAAATGCTGGCGCTGGGCAAATACTACGAAAAAATGAGCCTGCCCCGAGAAGAAGCCAAAGACCCGCAGCTGGCTGCGATGGGGCGTTACGTCTACCACAACGGCAACAAATTCAGTGGCGTGCCCTCTTGCGTCAGCTGCCATGGCATGGGCGCTGAAGGTGCAGCCAACCTGCCCCGCCTGGCCACCCAGTTCTCGGGCTACATCCACAACCAACTGAAGTCGTTCAACAAACGCGACCGTACCAACGACAACGTGGTGATGCATGTGGTGGCGGAGAAGATGACGGAGCTGGAGATGGCGGCCGTCGCCGAGTATGTGAGCAGCAAGTAGAGATACCCCCCGCGCCGCGCTTTCAGCGCGCCACCCCCCAGGGGGCGAAGCGCGTGGCCCGGCAAAGCCGGTTGGCACTGGCCCCACCCCCGTCGCTTGTTCGCTGCGCGTAACCTCTCCGCCCCTCAAGGGGCGATGCGTGTGGCCCGGCAAAGCCGGTTCCACCGCATCCTGGGCTGGGGCATTTCACGCCGGAGAGGTAACCCGATCCCGATCCCGATTCCGTGCTTCGCCGTGTGGCCGGGCTGAGCAGTGCAGGGGCGAGCGGATCAGGGCGGGCGTTGTTTGAGCCGAAGGCGAGTTCAGCCCGACCCCGCTCGAACCGAGCAGCGAAAGGCACCGCGAAGCGGCCCGGACTTCGGCTCGCCTTTTCTTTGCCTTCTTTCTTTTGGCGAAGCAAAAGAAAGAAGGTCGGCCGCCGGGCCGAGACCCGGCACGCCACAGGTGCCAACACTGCACCGAATAAGCAAAAGGCGCCCCGCGGGGCGCCTCCAGCATGGAAGAAAAATCAGGTCACTTGCTACTGAGGTACTCCGCCACCGCCACCATTTCCAGCTCCGTCATCTTCTCCGCCACCACATGCATCACCGCGTTGTCGTTCGTGCGGCCGCGCTTGTTGAAGGACTTCAGCTGGGTGTGGAGGTAGCCCGAGAACTGGGTGGCCAGGCGGGGCAGGTTGGCGGCGCCTTCGCCGTTGGCACCGTGGCAGGCCACGCAGGCCGGCACGCCACTGAACTTGTTGCCGTTGTGGTAGAGGTACTGGCCCATGGCCGCGAGTTGCGGGTCTTTCGCTTCTTCGCGCGGCAGGCTCATCTTCTCGTAATAGCGGCCGAGCGCCAGCATTTCGTCGGATGTCAGCTTGGCCACCATCTCGGCCATGGCCGTGCTCTTGCGCTGCCCGGACTTGAAGGCTTCCAGCTGTTTGGCGGTGTATTCGGCATGCTGCCCGGCGAGGCGGGGAAAGATCTCGCTGGTCGATTCTCCCTTGGCGCCGTGACACAGGAAGCACGAACCCCCGGCGATCCGCTTGGCGCGTGCTTCGTCGGCCTGCGCCCAAGCGCTGGACGTGGAGGCCGCCATGCCCACGGCAGCCAGGATAAACAGGGCAGATCGAGACAATTTCATTGCATAACCTCAAACGGATATTTGTCCGCAGAAAAAGGCTCCGGCCTCAGCGGCCGGAGCCTTTCAGGTGGTCAGGCCAGTGTATCGGCCCAGATGTTGCGTGCCCAGGCCAGCGCGTAGCGGCCTTCCAATTCGCTGGCCGCGGCGGACACGCCGCCCGAGCCCGGCACCGTGACCATGGTCTTCTTCTCGGCGTCGTAGCGGTGCACGCTGGCCACATGCACCACGTCTTCTTCGGTCACGAAGCTGTAGCAGGTGTTGGCATAGAGCGGCAGCTGCGGCGGCTCCTGGCCCATGAGCAGGTTGACCACCGCAGCGGCGCAGGTCTTGCCGTGCTGGTTGGCCATGTGGCCCGACTTGGGCATGGCCGGCGCGATCTGGATCGCGTCGCCCAGCACGTGGATGTTCTTTGCGGCCTTCGATTCGAAGGTGAGGAAGTCCACCTCGCACCAGCGGGCATTGGCCGTGGCCAGGCCCGTCTTCACGGCGATGTCGCCTGCGCGCATGCTGGGGATCACGTTGGCCACATCGGCCTTGAAGTCGTCGTTGAATTCGAACCTCAGCGTGTTCGTGGCGGCGTCCACGTCGGTCACCCGGTGCTTGGGGCGGTATTCGATGATGCCCTTGTAGTGCTCGTCCCAGGCCTTCATGAACAGGCCCTTCTTCGACGTGATGTCATCGTTGGCGTCGAAGATCACGACCTTGCTCTTCGGCTTGGCTTTCTTGAAGTAGCTGGCCACCACGCAGGCACGCTCGTAGGGGCCGGGCGGGCAGCGGTAGGGCGCCAGGGGAATCGACATCGCGTAAACGCCACCGTCGGGCATGGCTTCGAGCTGCTGGCGCAGGGCCACGGTCTGGGCGCCGGCCTTCCACGCGTGGAGCACCTTGTCTTTGGCGGCCTGGCTGGACATGCCTGGCAGGCTGTCCCACATGAAGTCGATGCCCGGCGAGACGATCAGGCGGTCGTAGGGCAGCTCGCCGCCGCTGGCCAGCTTGACGATGCGCTTGTCCGGGTCGATGCTGGTCACCATGTCGCGCACCAGCTTCACGCCGTGGCGCTTGCTGAGGTTGTCATACGGCGTGGTGATGTCGGCCATGGTCTTGTAGCCGCCGACCACCAGGTTGGAAATGGGGCATGAGACAAACGATGCGTTCGGTTCCACCAGGGTCACCTGCACGCGGTTGTCGGAGAACATGCGCAGGTACTTGGCAGCGGTGGCGCCGCCGTAGCCGCCTCCCACCACCACCACCTTGGGGCCATTGCCGCCGGTGGCAGCACAGCCACCCAGCAGGCTCAGGCCGGCCACGGCCGAGCCGGCGCCCAGCGTTTGAACGAATTGACGACGTTGGATCATGGTGCGGCTCCTCTTATTTCTTTTGTGCGGCGAAGTAGGCGGTGATCTGGGCCAGCTGCTCGTCGGAGTAGCCTTTGCTGATCTGGTGCATCAGCGTGGCGGGCTTTCGGCCGCTCTTGAAGTCCAGCATCTTCTGCAGCATCTCGTCCTTGTCCTTGCCGGCGAGCGACTCCATGCCCGGCAGGGCGCGGCCTTCGGTGCCGTGGCAGTTGGCGCACGCCGCGGCCCACACCCGAATCTGATTGACCTGGGCCTGAGCGCTCGCGGCCATCAGGCACAGGGCGCCTGCGGCCAGCCACTTGGTTGACTTCACCATCATCATCTCCAGAGGAAAAGTTATTAGAACAGCGCTCAAAACTGTAGCAGAGCGGCGCGGGCTTGCTATCTATCAGTACGTACGCATATTTAGATAATTGATCCTATCACCGCACCCTTCAGCACCTGAACGGTGAAAACCCTAGCGCTTTTCCATGCAGAAAAGGCTGGCTGGGTCAGGCGGGCGTCAGCGTGGTGGGAGAAGGCCCCGCGCATACAGGTCGCCCCCGTAGCGGGCCGGTGACAGGGCGGAAGTGCCGGCTGTCAGGAAACCGCGAGGAATCCGGGTTTACACTAATCGTTATATCAGCAAGCACTCATATAGTTGGTGCATTGCCCCTGATCTGTCACCCGGAGAAGTCTTCTGTGGATGCCCTGCACGCCGTCTTCGAATCCGTTGCCCGCTACTTCAGCGTGCTCGGCGAACCCACGCGCCTGCGCATCCTGCACGCCCTATGCCAGGAAGAAAAGTGCGTGACCGAGATCCTCAAGAGCACCGGTCTGGCACAGGCGAACGCTTCGCGCCACCTGGGCCTCATGTACCAGTCGGGTCTGCTGTCCCGTCGCCGCGAAGGCAATCAGATCTTCTACAAGGTTGCCGATCCGAGCTACGTCGAGCTGTGCCGCGCGGTGTCCTTGCAGATCGCCCTGCGCACTGGCGGCGCGGCGCCGGGCGCATCGGCGTCCGGCTTTGACCTGTTGCAGCCGCGTCCCCCCACGGCCCACCCAGCCATCCCTGCATCCCCTGCCAACCACAAGGAAAAAGAAAGTGTCTAAAGACCTGAGCGACGTCATCGGGCGCGTGCTTCCCGCGCCTGAAAACCACCTGAGTGCGGAGAAGCTGGAGCTGGCCCGCAAGGCGCGGCGCAGTTTCATGGGCAAGGCGCTGGCCATGGGCGCTGGCGTGGCCGGCACGGCAGCGGCTGCCGGCAAGGCCCTGGCCGCCGAGGGTGAAGCGGCCATCCTGAAGCTGCCGCCGCACAGCGTGGGTCTGGGTCAGCCTGTTGCGATGGAGGGCTACGGCACGCCGAGCAAATGGGAGGGCAATCTGCAGCGCCGGGAAAGTCCCGGTCTCACCCGGGTGCCCCAGGCCTCGGTCAGCTTCACGCCCTTGCAGGGCCTGTTCGGCATCATCACGCCCAGCGGCCTGCATTTCGAGCGCCACCACCAGGGCTGGTGGGACATCGATCCCTCGCAGCACCGCCTGATGGTCAATGGCCTGGTCAAGCGCGAGCGCGTCTTCACCATGGACGACCTGATGCGCCTGCCCAGCGTGTCGCGCATCCACTTCATCGAGTGCGGTGCCAACTCGGCGCCCGAATGGGGCAACGTGGCCCTTCCCTCGGTGCAGTACACGCACGGCATGGTCAGCTGCTGCGAGTTCACCGGCGTGCTGCTCTCCACGCTGCTCGAGATGTGCGGCTATGACAAGAAGAACGGCAAATACGTGCTGGCCGAAGGCGCCGACGGCTCTTCCATGACGCGCACGATCGACATCGATCGCGCCATGGACGACTGCATCGTCGCCTGGGCCATGAACGGCGAGATGCTGCGCCCCGAAAACGGCTACCCGCTGCGCCTGGTGGTGCCGGGCATCCAGGGCGTGAGCTGGGTGAAGTACCTGCGCCGCATCGAAGTGGGCGACCAGAAGTACGCCACCAAGGACGAGGCGATCCACTACATCGACCACATGCCCGACGGCACGCACCGCCAGTACACCGGCATCCAGGAATGCAAGAGCGTGATCACCACGCCATCGGGCAGCCAGACGCTGCTGGACAAGGGCTACTACAACGTCACCGGACTGGCCTGGTCGGGGCGCGGCAGCATCAAGCGCGTGGACGTGAGCGTGGACGGTGGCCGCAACTGGCGCACCGCGCGCCTGGAAGGCCCGATCCTGCCCAAGGCGCTGACGCGTTTCAACATCGACTGGGTGTGGGACGGCAAGCCCGCCATTCTGCAAAGCCGCGCCATCGACAGCACCGGCTATGTGCAACCCAAGATCAACCAGCTGCGCGCAGCGCGCGGCACCCGGTCGGTCTACCACCAGAACGCCATCCAGTCGTGGCGCGTCGCCGAGAACGGTGAAGTTTCCAACGTGCAGGTGTACTGATATGACCTCCCCCGTCGCTTATTCACTTCGTGTAAACGCATCCCCCCTCAAGGGGGCAAAGCCTGCCGCCCGGCAAAGCCGGTTCGGCGGCTTTCTGGACAGCTCGCGCGGCATTGTTGCGTTCGCTGTTGCCGCCATGGCCTTTGCGGCTGCCCCGGTTTCGGCCCAGACCAAGCCCTGGAACGACATCGGGCGCTACGCCACGCCGGCCGAGGTCAAGGCCTGGGACATCGATGTGCGGCCCGATTTCAAGGGCTTGCCCAAGGGTGCGGGCAGTGTGGCCAAGGGCGAAGAGGTGTGGGAGGCCAAGTGCGCGTCCTGCCACGGCAGCTTTGGTGAGTCCAACGAGGTGTTCACGCCCATCGTGGGCGGCACGACCAAGGCCGACATCGAGCGTGGACGTGTGAAGAACCTGGAGGAGGGCAGCAGCTTCCCCCAGAAGACCACCATGATGAAGCTGGCCACGGTCTCCACGCTGTGGGACTACATCAACCGCGCCATGCCCTGGAACGCACCCAAGACGCTCACCACCGAAGAGGTGTACGGCGTGACGGCCTACATCCTGAGCCTGGCCGAAGTGGTTCCGACCGACTTCACGCTGAGTGACCAGAACATTGCCGAGGTGCAGAAACGCCTGCCCAATCGCAATGGCATGGTGTTCTATGAGCCACTGTGGAAGGTGAATGGCAAGGGCGATGTAAAGAACGTGGCCTGCATGAAGGACTGCCCGGTGGACGCCACCATCCGTTCGTCGCTGCCCGACTTTGCGCGCGATGCCCATGGCAACATCCAGGAGCAGAACCGCGTGATCGGTCCGGTGCGGGGTGCCGACACGACCAAGCCCGCGCCCAAGGTGCTGCCCGGTGCCGGTGCCCAGCCCGCCTTGCCGGTGGCGATGGTCACACCCAAAGCCAGCACGGGTGCCCCCGATGTGAAGGCCATGCTCAACAGCAACAGCTGCACCGCCTGCCACGGCATGAAGAACAAAATTGTGGGCCCAGGCTTCAACGAGATTGCCGCCAAGCAGAAAGGGCGGGCCGATGCGCACGCCTATCTGCTGGGCAAGATCAAGGCCGGCGGGTCGGGCGTCTACGGTGCGGTGCCGATGCCACCGCAGCCCGATCTGAAAGATGCCGATGCCCGCGCCATTGCACAGTGGATTGCCGACGGGGCGCGCTGAACCGACTATCCGAAGAAGCCGGTCCATCCGGTCGAGCCACCGGGGGTTGTCACTCATCAGGCCATTGCTTATATAAGCGTTAACCCCCTTAACCAACCCTGATCAACTGAAGGAGACTTTCCACATGAGGATGGACATCAAACACGCGGTGCTCGCTGCCGCCACCCTGCTGGCGACGACGGGGGCATTTGCCGTTGACGCCGCCGCCGCCAAGGCGCTGGCCGGCAAGAGCGCCTGCCTGGCCTGCCACGCCACCGACAAGAAGCTGGTCGGACCGTCTTACAAGGACGTCGCCGCCAAACACAAGGGCCAGGCTAACGCCCTGGACGTGGTGGCTGCGCGCATCAAGTCGGGCGGTTCCGGCATTTACGGTCCGGTCCCGATGCCCCCACAACCCCAGCTCAAGGACGATGAGCTCAAACTGCTCGCCGGCTGGATCCTCGCCGGCGCCCCCGACAAGTAAACTTCGCCCCCTCTTTTTCACCAGGAGCCCCCCATGAACAACTCACGCCGCGTCGCCCTCAAGACCACCGGTGCCTTCGCCACGCTGGTGTCGCTGGGCATCATCACCCAGAGCCAGGCCCAGGCCGCCGTCGACCGCGCCGGTTTTGAAGTCAAGACCTTTGCCGACGCCCTCAAGGCCGTCGGTGGCACCCCCGCCACCAGCGACCAGGTGGCTGTGGTCTCGCCCGACATTGCCGAGAACGGCGCCGTGGTGCCCGTCGGCGCCACCAGCAAGCTGCCCAACACGACCGAGATCTACCTGCTGGTCGAGAAGAACCCCACGCCCCTGTCGGCCGGTTTCATCATTCCCGCCGGCACCGTGGCCGATGTGCAGACCCGCCTGAAGATGGGCCAGAGCACCAACGTGGTGGCCGTGGTCAAGGCAGACGGCAAGCTGTTCTCGGCGACCAAGGAAACCAAGGTCACGCTGGGTGGCTGCGGCGGCTGATCGGCTGCCCGCGCCATTTCCCGCCCACTTTTTTGACGATTCAGATTATTCAGGAGTCCATCATGGCCGATCCGATGCGCATCCGCGCCGCCCTCGCAGGCGAAGAAACCACCGTTCGCGTGCTCATGTCCCACCCCATGGAGACCGGCACCCGCAAAGACGCTGCTGGCGCCACTGTGCCCGCCCACTACATCAAGGATGTGCTCGCCACCCACAACGGCAAGACCGTGCTGCAGGCGATGTTCAGCGGCTCCGTGTCGCAGAACCCTTTCCTGTCCTTCAAGTTCAAGGGCGCGGCCAAGGGGGACAAGGTCATCGTCAAGTGGACCGACAACAAGGGCGAGACCCGCACCGACGAAGCCGCCATTGCCTGACAGGGCCCCGGCCCTGACCTGATCGGCCGGGCCCAGCGCCTGGCCGATCCCGCCTGCTGACGATTAGAACGAGGAGACAACCGATGAAGCCATCCGTGGCCACCCGCCTGACGCTCATGTCCGTTGCCGCATTGGCCGGACTGGGCCAGGTGCACGCACAGAACTCCACAGCCGAAGGCATTGCGAAATACCGCGAAATGCTGCAGGACGGCAACCCCGCCGAGCTCTTCGAGGCCAAGGGCGAAGACCTCTGGAAACAGAAGCGCGGTCCGAAGAATGTGTCGCTGGAACAGTGCGACCTGGGCAAGGGCCCGGGCGTGATCGAAGGGGCATTTGTCGAGCTCCCGCGCTTTTTCAAAGACACCGGCCGCGTGCAGGATCTGGAGACACGGCTCATCACCTGCATGGAGACGCTGCAGGGCTTCAATGCGGCCGAAATCGCCAAGACGCCCTTCGGCCGTGGCGAAATGGCCAACGTGACGGCGCTGGCCACTTTTGTTGCCACAGCGTCCAAGGGGATGCGATTCAACCTGCCGCAGACCCACGCGCAGGAAAAGAACATGTACGAAGTGGGCAAGCGCCTGTTCTTCGCGCGCGGCGGCCCGCACGACTTCGCCTGCGCCTCCTGCCACGCCACCGATGGCGGACGCATCCGCCTGCAGGATCTGCCCAACCTGACGAAGAACCCCGGCGATGGCGTCGGCTTCGCCGCCTGGCCCGCCTACCGCGTGTCCAACGCGCAGATGTGGGGCATGCAGTTGCGCCTGAACGACTGCTACCGCCAGCAGCGGTTTCCTGAACCCAAATTCGGCAGCGACGCCACCATCGCACTGGGCGTCTACATGGGGGTGAACTCCAAGACGGCCGAGTCCATCGTGCCCGCCATCAAGCGCTGATCAGGAGACACCCACATGAAGAAAACCATGCGCTACGCCTTGTTGCCCCTGGCTGCCCTTTCGTTGGCGGCTTGCACCTCTTCGCCCTCCGGGGCCGACTACGAAAAGCTCACCGCCGAAGTGGTGAAGGCTTCGTTCCAGGACCGCGGCATCGCCAAGGTTGACCGTCTGAACCAGGACGAAGCCAACCGGCTGTGCAGTGCGGCCGATGTCGCCGGCAAGCCGCTGGACGACAAGCAGACCCAGGCGATCGAAGCAGCCAACCTCAAGACGGTGAAGTGGCCTACGGACGGGAAATACCTGGGCGACTGGAAGCTGGGCGAGCAGATCGCCCAGAGCGGCCGTGGCATGACCTGGTCGGACACGGCCACCACGGTCAACGGTGGCAACTGCTACAACTGCCACCAGATCAGCAAGGAAGAGATCTCCTTCGGCAATCTCGGACCCAGCCTGTACAACTACGGCAAGCTGCGTGGCGTGGCGGACCCGGCCAGCGATGCTGCCAAGCCCATCGTGGAGTACACCTGGGGCAAGCTGTGGAACGCCCGCGCCTACAACGCGTGTTCCCAGATGCCTCGCGCGGGCCACATGGGGATCCTGACCCAGGAGCAGATCCAGCATGTCATGGCGCTGTTGCTGGACCCGCAGTCTCCGGTGAACAAATGAAGCCGTCCCCGGCAGGCCAAGCGGCCTGTCGGGTCGCGGTCCCCGGCGTGCGAGCGCAATGGCACGCTGTTTCCCGGACCTGACCGGCTGTCAAATATCAGTATGCAATTGTTAAGGAATGTTTATGAGTTTCAGTCGCCGTGAATTCATGCAGGTGCTGGCCGTGGCGAGTGCCACGGGCATGGCCATCGGTCACAAAGACGTTCTGGCAGCCAACCCGGGCGCCGCGCAGCGCCTGTACGACGTGCCCCGGTTCGGCAACGTCAGCTTCCTGCACTTCACCGACTGCCACGCCCAGCTCACGCCCGTTTACTTCCGTGAGCCCAATGTGAACCTGGGTGTGGGCGAGGCCGTGGGGCGCCCGCCGCACATCGTGGGCGAGCAGCTGCTCAAGCACTACGGTTTCAAGCCCAGCACGCCCGAGGCACACGCCTTCACTTACCTCGACTTCAGCCAGGCTGCCAAGACCTACGGCCAGGTCGGCGGCTTCGCCCACCTCGCCACGCTGGTCAAGCAGCTCAAGGCCAGCCGGCCGCACGCGCTGCTGCTCGACGGTGGCGACACCTGGCAGGGCTCGGCCACCTCGCTGTGGACCAATGGCCAGGACATGGTCGACGCTTGCAAGCTGCTGGGCGTGAACATGATGAGCCCGCACTGGGAATTCACCTTCGGTGCCAAGCGGGTGCAGGAGATCGTGGAGAAGGACTTCGCCGGCCACATCGACTTCCTGGCGCAGAACGTGAAGACCGCCGATTTCGACGAACCGGTGTTCAAGCCCTATTCGACGCGCGAAGTGAACGGCGTGAAGGTGGCGGTGATCGGCCAGGCCTTCCCTTACACCCCGATCGCCAACCCGCGTCACATGGTGCCCGACTGGACCTTCGGCATCCAGGACGAGAACATGCAGAAGATGGTGGACCAGGCTCGGGCCGAGGGCTGCCAGGTCGTGGTGGTGCTCTCGCACAACGGCATGGACGTGGACATCAAGATGGCTTCGCGCGTGCGCGGCATCGACGCGGTGCTGGGCGGCCACACGCACGACGGCATGCCCGCTCCCGTGATCGTGAAAAACGCCGGCGGCCAGACGCTGGTGACCAACGCCGGCTCGAACAGCAAGTTCCTGGGCGTGCTCGACTTCGACGTGCGTGGTGGCAAGGTGCAGGACTTCCGCTACAAGCTGCTGCCCGTGTTTGCCAACCTGCTGCAGGCCGACAAGGCCATGCAGGCCCACATCGACAAGGTGCGTGAGCCCTACAAGGCCAAGCTGGAAGAGAAGCTGGCCGTCACCGAAGACCTGCTGTACCGCCGCGGCAACTTCAACGGTTCGTGGGACCAGGTGATCTGCGACGCACTGATCGAAGTGAAGGGAGCCGACATGTCCTTCTCGCCGGGCGTGCGCTGGGGCACCTCGCTGCTGCCGGGTGATGTCATCACCTACGAGCGCATGATGGACCAGATGGCGCTGACCTACCCGGCGACCACGCTCAACAGCTTCACCGGCGCCGAGATCAAGACCATTCTGGAAGACATCGGCGACAACATCTTCAACCCCGACCCGTACTACCAGCAGGGCGGCGACATGGTGCGTGTGGGCGGCCTGCAGTACAGCGTCACCCCCAATGCCCCCATGGGCCAGCGCATCAACAACATGGTGCTCAAGGGCAAGCCGGTGGAGGCCGACAAGAAGTACAAGGTGGCCGGCTGGGCTTCTGTACAAGAAGGCGTGCAGGGCGAGCCGATCTGGGATGTGGTCTCGGGCTACCTGCGCGACAAGAAGGTCATCAAAGGCGTGAAGATCAACACGCCCGAGATCATCGGCATGAAGGGCAACCCCGGCATCGCCGCCTGACCCCTCTGCGTACGCATCATCGGACCCGGCGCCTTCGGGCGTGCGGGTCTTTTTCTTGCCCGCGTGGGTATCATGCGTTGCGCTGGCGGTGCCGCGCCAGCACCCACCCAAGCAAGACACATCCCATGAGCAAGGCCTTCACGCGCGAAACCGACCACGACGAGGACGACGAACTGCCGCCGCCTCCGCCGGTCCCGAGCGGCAAGAACTACATCACCCGCGCCGGGTATGAGCGTCTGCGGGCGGAGCTGTTCACGCTCATGGACGACGAGCGACCCAAAATGGTCGAGATCGTGCACTGGGCGGCGAGCAATGGCGACCGGTCGGAGAATGGCGATTACCTCTACGGCAAGAAGCGCCTGCGCGAGATCGACCGGCGCATCCGCTTCCTGACCCAGCGGCTGGAGATCGCCGAGGTGGTCGATGCCTCGTTGCACCACGGTGGCGACCAGGTGTTCTTCGGTTGCACGGTCACCTACGCGGATGACACAGGCACGGAAACCACCGTGACCATTCTGGGTGTGGACGAGGTGGACAGCGCCCGCGGCGAGATCAGCTGGGTGTCGCCCGTGGCCCGTGCGCTGCTCAAGGCCCGCGTGGGTGAGGTGGTGCGGCTTGTGGTGCCCGGCGGCGTGCAGGAGCTGGAGGTGGTGGCGGTTCACTATCCCGCACCGCAAGCGGCAGCCTGAGCCGCGCCCCGGAGGCGCCGGGGCTCAAGGTTTCACGGGCTTGTAGCGCTGCGCCTTGATCACCGAGGGCGTGCGCTTGAGGGTTCGCAGCACGTCGGCCAGGTGCACGCGGTCGCGCACGGCGATGGTGAAGCGCAGGTCGGTCGCCGTCTGCGCCGGCTCGTCGCCCATGTCCACGTGGGTGATGTCGGCCTCGGCCGCCGCGATGGCCGAGGCCACCCGCGCCAGCACGCCCTTGCCGTTGCTCACGGTGATGACCACCAGCGACTCGAATGGGCGCACGGTTTCGTCGGCCCATTCCACCTCCAGGAAGCGCTCGGCGTCCCGTGCCAGCAGGCGCTTGCCGGTGGGGCACTCTTCGGCGTGCACCACCAGGCCTTCACCCCGGCCCAGGTAACCCACGATGCGGTCACCCGGAATCGGTTTGCAGCAGTGCCCGTACTGCACCGACAGGCCCTCGCTGCCGTCGAGCGTGACCACGCCCTGCGACACCGACTCGTCGTGCCCGGCCGCGTAGCGCTCGGTGCTGATGAGCAGGGCGTCTGGCTTGAGCCCGGTTTCTGCCAGCAGCACCGCCAGTTTCTTGCCCACCATGCTGGCGATGCGTTTGCCCATGCCGATGTCGGCCAGCAGGTCGTCGCGGGTCTTGTTGCCGCTGAAGCGCAGCAGCTTTTCCCAGGTGGCCTTGTGTTCGCCGTCTTCCGAGGGCAGGCTGGCAATGCCTTCTGACCGCAAGGCCTGGCTGAGCATGCGCTCACCCAGCTCGTTCGACTTTTCCTGCGCCACGGTCTTGAGGTGGTGCCGGATCTTGGACCGGGCACGGCCTGTCTTCACGAAGGACAGCCAGGCCGGGTTCGGCTCTGCCTTTTCATCGGTGACGATCTCGACCACATCGCCGTTGTTCAGTTCGGTGCGCAGCGGGCGCTGTTCGCCATTGATGCGGGCCGCCACGGCCCGGTTACCCACGCCGCTGTGGATGGCGTAGGCAAAGTCCATCACCGTGGCGCCGCGGGGCAGGGCGAGGATCTTGCTCTTGGGCGTGAACACATAGACCGCATCGGGGAACAGGTCGATCTTGATGTGGTCCCAGAATTCCGAGGCGTCGTGCGTCTCCTGCTGGATGTCCAGCAGCGACTGCAGCCACTGCGTGCCCAGGCGCTGCGAGGTGTCGCTGCTGGGCTCGCTGGCCTTGTAGAGCCAGTGCGCCGCCACGCCCGATTCGGCCACCACGTCCATGGCGTGGGTGCGCAGCTGGAATTCGATGTTGGTGCCGAAGGGTCCGATCAGCGTGGTGTGCAGCGACTGGTAGCCATTGACCTTCGGAATGGCCACATAGTCGCGGAACTTGCCTGGCGCGGGCTTGTAGAGCTGGTGCAGGATGCCCATGCCCGTGTAGCAGTCGGTCAGCTCGGGTACGACGATCCGAAAGCCGTAGATGTCGGTCACCTGCGAAAACGACAGGTGTTTGTTGTCCATCTTGCGGTAGACGGAATAGAGCGTCTTTTCGCGCCCCATGATGCGCACCGGCATGCCGTGGCGGGTGAACTCGGCTTCCACCTCGTGCTGCACCCGCGTCATCAGGTCGCGCCGGCGGGTGCGTGACTTGTTCAGGGCTTTGGACAGCACCTCGTAGCGCCAGGGATGCAGGAAGCGGAACGCCAGGTCCTGCAGCTCGCGGTACGTGAAGTTCAGGCCCAGCCGGTGCGCGATGGGCGCATAAATTTCCAGCGTTTCGCTGCTGATGCGGCCCCACTTGCTGCGCGGCATGTCGCCCATGGTGCGCATGTTGTGCGTGCGGTCGGCCAGCTTGATCAGGATCACCCGCACGTCCTTGGCCATGGCCAGCAGCATCTTGCGGAAGGACTCGGCCTGGTTCTGCTCCCGGGTGTCGAACTCCAGCTTTTCCAGCTTGGTCAGCCCGTCCACCAGCTCGGCCACCGGCGCGCCGAAGCGCTCGGCCAGTTCCTGTTTGGTCACGCCGCAGTCTTCGATGGCGTCGTGCATCAGCGCGGCCATGAGGGCCTGCGCGTCGAGCTTCCATTCGGTGCACTGCGCGGCCACCGCAATGGGGTGCGTGATGTAGGGATCACCGTTCTTGCGCAGCTGCCCCAGGTGCGCTTCGTCAGCAAAACGGTAGGCCAGACGGATCTGGTCGATTTCTGCCGCGCTGAGGTAGTCGAGCTTGCCCACCAGTGCGGCAAAGCTGGCCGCAGCGGCACTGTCAGCGGGGTGGGCCTGTGGTACCGGGCTCGGGTGGATGCCAGAATCGGGCGCGGTGATCATCCCTGTACTTTAGCGTGAGATGGCGGCAGAAGTTGCCGACGCAGCGATGAGCGGACCATCAGTCCGGACTCTGGATGCGAGCAGACGAAAAAAAACACCGCCGGGCGGTGTTTTTTGACAAAGCGCGCAGCGCTCAGAGCGGCACTTTCTTGAGCATTTCCAGGCCGATCTTGCCATCGGCGATTTCACGGAGGGCAGTCACGCCCGGCTTGTTCTTGCTCTCGATCTTCGGGGCATGGCCCTGGCTGAGCATGCGGGCGCGGTAGGTGGCAGCGAGCACCAGCTGAAAGCGGTTGGGGATTTTTTCCAGACAATCTTCGACGGTGATGCGTGCCATGTGCGGGCTCCAGGATGTGCGGGGGGTTCAGTGGATGTTGAGCGCGCTGAAGGTATCGCTGCGGGCGATACGCTGGGCGGCAAACTTGAGCCGCTGGGCATGGACGATGGCCTTGAGATCAAACAAGGCCCGCTCGAACAACTCGTTGATTATAACGAAGTCGAACTCACGGGCATGGCTCATCTCGGTGGCGGCGTTCTGCAGGCGCAGCTCGATCACCTCGGCGCTGTCCTCCGCGCGGCGTTCCAGGCGTGAGCGCAGCTCTTCCCAGCTGGGCGGCAGAATGAAGATGAGCACGGCGTTGGGGAAGATGCGCTTGACCTGCACCGCACCCTGGAAGTCGATCTCCAGCACCACATCGGCTCCCTGCGCCATGCGCTGCTCGATGGCCTGCTTGGACGTGCCATAGCGGTTGCCGTGCACCATGGCCCACTCCAGAAAACCGCCCTGGATTACCATCTGGTCGAAGGTTTCCTTGGATACGAAGTAGTACTCGCGCCCGTGCAGCTCCTGGCCCCGGGGCGGCCGGGTGGTGTGGGAAATGGAGGGCACGACACGCGAATCGAGCTCCATCAGCGCCTTGACCAGGCTGGACTTGCCGGCCCCGCTGGGGGCGGCGACAACAAACAGATTTCCGGGGTATTCCATGGATTAACTGACCTGTGAAAGTGTGAGGTCGCAGCGTGGCCGCGCAGCGGTGGGGCGTGGGAGCACCAGGGTTTGGCCGCCGGGCCGCCCCAAGGCGAAACAGCCCCCTCGGGGCTGAGGGCTGCGGCTCCAGGCCTGCCTGCGCAGGGCTGGACAGGCCGAAGGGACGGCGCTTCTGGCGCCGTCTCGTCCAGCGACCCGCGCAGCGGTGGAGCGTGGGGGCACCCGCTTCATTCGATGTTCTGGACCTGTTCGCGCATCTGCTCGATCAGCACCTTCATGTCCACCGAGATTTTCGTGAGTTCGAGGTTGGAGGATTTCGAGCCCATGGTGTTGGCTTCGCGGTGCAGCTCCTGGATGAGAAAGTCCAGGCGTTTGCCGACTTCCGCCCCCTTTTTCAGCAAGCGCTCGATTTCGCTCAGGTGCGAGTCCAGCCGCGTCAGCTCCTCGGCCACGTCGATGCGGATGGCAAAGGCCGTTGCCTCGGTGAGGGCGCGGTCGCGGGCCATGTCGCTGGTGATCGCGTTGCCCAGCGAACCGCTGCCGCCAGGGCTGGCGCTGGATGCCGAGGCGCCGAGTGCATCGTTCCAGCGGTCTATGAAGCGCTGGCGCTGTTGCGCCACCAGCTGTGGAATCAGCGGCTGTGCATCCTGCGCGTGCTGGCGAAGTTGCTTGAGGCGATCCAGCAGCATGTCGGTGAGGCGGCTGCCTTCGCGTTCGCGTGCTGCCACGAGGCTGCCGAGTGCCGTCTGCGCGAGTTCGAGCAGGGGGTCGTGCAGTTCGCCCGGGTGACCAGCCTGGCGCGACGTGAGCTGCAACACCTCGGCCACCGACAGCGGCGCTGCACCGGGGAGCCAGGCGCGTACGTTGTCCTGCAGCCCCACCAGCTTTTGCAGCTCGGCCGTGGTCGGCGCGCGCGGACCGGTATCGGCGCGGCCTTCAATCCAGGCGCGCACCTCCACCTTGCCGCGCTTGAGCCTTGTGGTGAGCATTTCGCGCAACGCCGGCTCGGCGCCGCGCAGATCATCCGGGAGTTTGAACGTCAGGTCAAGGAAGCGGCTGTTGACCGAACGGATCTCCACGCCCAGTCCCGGTTTTGGCTCGCTGGCGTTCGGCGCGGCAGGCCCGCCGCTCTGGGCTGTGGCGTAGCCGGTCATGCTGTAAACTGCCATTGAGCTGTGTCCGATCAGGTTGAGTGGACCAAAACGAGGCGTTCCGGAACCAACCCGAATTATGTCAAAGGTCAAACCCGCCCCGCTGCCGCCCGACACCGTGATTGGCGGTTACCGCATTGTGCGCAAGCTGGCCGCTGGGGGTTTCGGCGTGGTGTACCTGGCGGTGGACACTGAAGGCCAGCAGGTGGCGGTGAAGGAATACCTGCCGTCGTCGCTCGCCACACGCGCCCCGGGGGAGTTGCTGCCGCAAGTGCAGCCCGAAAAGCTCTCGCTGTACCGGCTGGGCCTGAAAAGCTTCTTCGAGGAAGGCCGCGCGCTGGCCCAGATTTCACACGCTTCCGTGGTGAGCGTGCTCAATTTCTTCCGCGAGAACGAGACCGTCTACATGGTGATGAACTACCTGGAGGGCGCGTCCCTGCAGGAATTCATCATCACCGCGCGGGAGCTGAAAAAGCAGAAGGTGTTCCGCGAGTCGACCATCCGCTCGCTGTACGACGAGGTCCTGCGCGGGCTGCGCATCGTGCACCAGCACAAGATGCTGCACCTGGACATCAAGCCGGCCAACATCTTCGTGACCGATGACAACCGCGCCGTGCTGATCGACTTTGGCGCGGCTCGCGAGGTGCTGTCCAAGGAAGGCAATTTCATCCGCCCCATGTACACGCCCGGTTTTGCCGCGCCCGAGATGTACCGCCGCGACTCGTCCATGGGTCCCTGGACCGACATCTACGCCATCGGCGCCTGCATTTACGCCAGCATGCAGGGCTATCCGCCCAACGACGCCCCGCAGCGCCTGGAGAAGGACCGCCTGTCGCTCGCACTGTCCCGCCTGCGCGGCGTGTACTCCGACAACCTGATCGAGGTGGTCGAATGGTGCATGTCGCTGGATCCCCTCTCGCGCCCACAGTCGGTCTTTGCGCTGCAGAAAGAGCTCAGCCGCGAAACCGAGCGCAGCTACACCAAGCTCACCGTGGCGGAAAAAATGCGCCTGCAGTTTGACAACATCGTGTCAGACAAGAAGTCGTCCCTGCGCCGCCCGAGCAACGCCGGCACCAAGTTTCGATGAAGTTTTCGGTCTACCAGATCAGCCGCCTCGGCGGTCGCGAGCGCAACGAAGACCGCATGGGCTATGCCTACACCCGCGAGTCCGGGCTGTTCGTGCTGGCCGATGGCATGGGTGGGCATCCCGAGGGTGCCATGGCCGCCCAGCTGGCCCTTCAGACCTTTTCGGCCTACTTCCAGA
Organism: Hydrogenophaga sp.; assembly: GCA_030682835.1. Taxonomy (GTDB): domain Bacteria; phylum Pseudomonadota; class Gammaproteobacteria; order Burkholderiales; family Burkholderiaceae_C; genus Hydrogenophaga. The sequence continues at coordinate 18,532 of JAUXNG010000073.1, forward strand.
AGGCGGCCAACCCGACCGTGCGGGAGGTGCCCGAATTTCTCTCCAGCGCGCTGATGGCGGCGCACCACCAGATCATCCGCTACGCGTCTGAAAAAGGCATGCTCGACACGCCCCGCACCACCATCGTGGCGGCGGTCATGGAGCGCAGCCACATGCACTGGGTGCACTGCGGCGACTCGCGCCTGTACATCGTGCGCGACGGTGAGCTGCTCACCCGCACGCGCGACCACTCGTACATGGAACAGCAGGCCCACCTGGGGCGGGCCACGCAGCACATCAACCGCAATATCCTCTTCACCTGCCTGGGCTCACCGGCGAAGCCGGTGTTCGACTTGTCGGGTCCGATCCAGCTGCAGCAGGGCGACCGCGTGCTGCTGTGCTCCGACGGCCTGTGGGGGACGGTGAAAGACCACGAGATCGCCACCGAGCTGGGCCGACATCCGCTTGAGCAGTCGGTGCCCGACCTGGTGGAATTGGCGCTCAAGCGGGGCGGCCCCCGCTGCGACAACGTCACCGTGCTGGCGATGGAATGGGAGACACCGGAGGAATTCCAGTCGACCCGTGTGTCCACCGAAGACATCGACGACGGCGTGTTCGCCTCCACCATCCAGTCTGGCGTCCCAGATCCCACGATTGAAGACATGGACGACGAAGCGATCGAACGGTCGATTGCTGAAATCAACGAAGCCATTCGCCGCACCGCGGAAAAGAACGCCTGATAAGCTCGCGCCGCGACTGTCGTCATCTCCGCAGGGGTGACGCAACAGGCCCTGCGAAGCAGGTCGTCTGCCTTGCGCAAACAATCCCCTGGCGCTTCAGCCGAGCTTCCATCCCCCCGATCCCGTTTCTTTCCCAGATTCCCATGACTGTTTCCACCCGCCCCGGCCAGCGCGCCGCCAATGCCCTGCGCACCGTCAGGATCACCCGCGGCTACACCATCCACGCCGAGGGCTCGGTGCTGATCGAGTTTGGCGACACCAAGGTGTTGTGCACGGCATCGGTTGAAGAAAAAGTGCCGCCGCACAAGCGTGGCAGCGGAGAGGGCTGGGTGACGGCCGAATACGGCATGTTGCCGCGCGCCACGCACACCCGCAGCGACCGCGAAGCGGCCAAGGGCAAGCAGAGTGGCCGCACGCAGGAGATCCAGCGACTGATCGGCCGCTCGCTGCGCGCGGTGTTCGACCTGAAAGCGCTGGGCGAGCGCACCATTTCACTCGACTGCGACGTGCTGCAGGCCGACGGCGGCACGCGCACCGCGAGCATCACCGGTGCGTTCGTGGCGGCGCACGACGCGGTGTCCCGCCTGCTCTCCGAGGGCAAACTCGCGGCCTCACCCATCCGCGACCATGTGGCCGCCATCTCGGTGGGCATCCTCAATGGTGAGCCGCTGCTGGATCTGGAGTACGTGGAAGATGCTGCGTGCGACACCGACATGAACGTGGTGATGACCGGCGCGGGCCATTTCGTGGAAGTGCAGGGGACTGCCGAAGGCGCCGCCTTCTCGCGCCGCGAGATGGACGCCTTGCTGGCCCTGGCCGAGCAGGGCGTGGCCGAACTGGTGGTGCTGCAGCGCCAGGCCCTGGGGCTGGCGTGAAGGCGGCGCGATGAAACTCGTCCTGGCCTCCAACAACGCGGGCAAGCTGGCCGAACTGCAGGCCCTGTTTGAGCCGCTGGGCATCGAGCTGGTGCGCCAGTCGGACCTGGGCATTCCCGAGGCGCCGGAGCCGCACCGCACGTTCATCGAAAACGCCTTGTCCAAGGCCCGCCATGCCTCGCGCCTGAGCGGGCTGCCCGCGCTGGCGGACGACGCCGGCCTGTGCGTGGAGGCTTTCGGCGGTCTGCCGGGCGTGGACACGGCTTATTACGCCACCCAGTTTGGCTACGAAAAGGGTGACGCCAACAACGTGCGAGCCTTGTTGGAGCAGATGGCCGACCAGAGCGACCGGCGCGCCGCGCTCGTGAGCACACTGGTGGCCCTGCGTTCGGCAGAGGACCCGGAGCCGCTGATGGCCTGCGGTCGTGCGCCGGGGCTGCTCACCCGCGAGCCCGTGGGCGACAACGGTTTCGGCTTCGACCCGGTGATGTATCTGCCGGCCTTTGGCAGGACCTTTGCCCAGCTCCCCACCGACGTGAAGAACGCCCACAGCCACCGCGGCCAGGCCGCCCGGCAGATGCTCGCGCTGATGCGCGAACGCTGGCTGGACGACACGCGTTCCTGAGCACGCGATGAACGACGACCAAGCCAAGCCGGTGACGTGGCCCGGCGCGCCCGGGCCTGCCCTTGCAGCCGCGGACCCCCAGCTCAACGATGTGCGCCACTGGATGCGCCCCGGCACGCTGCAGCTCAAGAGTCTGCCGCCGCTGTCGCTCTACATCCACCTGCCGTGGTGCCTGAAGAAGTGCCCCTACTGCGACTTCAACTCGCACGAGTGGAGTGCCACCGCGGCTCCGGGGCAGCCACTGCCCGAACAGCCCTACCTGGACGCCTTGCGGGCCGACCTGGAGGCGTCGCTGCCGCTGATCTGGGGCCGCCCGGTGCACAGCGTCTTCATCGGGGGAGGCACACCCAGCCTCTTTTCACCCGAGGCCATTGATCGCTTGCTTGCTGATGTGCGCGCCCTGCTTCGGCTCGATGCCGACGCCGAGATCACGCTGGAGGCCAACCCGGGCACATTCGAGAAAGACCGATTCCGGGCATTCCGGCAGGCGGGGGTGACGCGCCTGTCCATCGGTGTGCAGAGCTTCAACGATGTGCACCTGCGCGCGCTGGGGCGAGTACACGACCGGGCCCAGGCCATGGCGGCGGTGGAAGAGGCAGCCCAGGCCTTCGACACTTTCAACCTGGACATCATGTACGCGCTGCCCGGCCAGACCCTGGCCGACTGCGAGGCCGACATGCGCACCGCGCTGTCGTTCCAGCCGCCCCACATCTCCATCTACCACCTCACGCTGGAGCCCAACACCTACTTCGCCAAGTACCCGCCGACCCTGCCACCCGACGATGACGCCTACGCGATGCTCGACCGCATCACCGAGCTGACGGCAGAGGCGGGGCTGGATCGCTACGAGGTTTCGGCCTATGCGAAGCCGGGCCACCGATGCTGGCACAACCTGAACTACTGGCAGTTCGGGGACTACCTGGGCATCGGCGCCGGGGCGCACAGCAAGCTGAGCTTTGCCCACCGCGTCGCGCGCCCGGTGCGGGTGCGCGAGCCGCGCCTGTACATGGAGCGGGCAATGGCCGGGCAGGCGGTGGTGAGTGCCGACGAGGTCCGGCGTGCGGAGCTGCCGTTTGAATTCATGCTCAACAGCCTGCGCCTGCGCGAAGGTTTTGCGTTGCAGGATTTTCTGGACCGCACCGGGCTGCCGCTCTCGGCCATCGAGCGGGGCATGTCGGCCGCGGTGGGCAAAGGCCTGATGGAGCGCGACGCGCTGCGGGCCTGGCCCACTGCGCACGGCTTCGACTTCCTGAGCGATCTGCAGAGCCTGTTCCTGCCGGACTAACGGGCCGGGCTGTGAGTTGCCCGCCAGCCGTGTCTGCGTCGCGGCATCAGGCTTCGGCGGTAGTCTCAGCGTCTCCCGCCACGATCTCGGCTGCGGAGGCGATGCGCAAGCGCAGCGTGGCCACGGTGCCTTCTCCTGGCTGGCTCTGCAGTTCCACGTTGCCGCCGTGTATCTCGGCGATTTCACGCACCAGGTTCAGGCCCAGCCCGGTGCCGGGAATGTTGCCCGAGGTGTCGGCCCGGTAGAAGCGTTCGAAAGCCCGGGCCAGCTGGGCCTGGGTCATGCCCATGCCCTTGTCGCGCACGTGGATGGCCGCGCACAGCTGGCCTTCCAGGGTTTCGGTTTCCACGTCAACGCTGACCTGGGCGCCGCCCGTTGAGTACTTGAAGGCGTTGCTGAGCAGGTTGGTCAGGGCCTGCTGGATCTTCTCGGCGTCGGCCATGACATGCAGCACGGGCAGTGTGCCGACGGCCACGGTACGGCCCAGCTCGGCATTGGCGATGCTGCCAATCGCCTCGCGCACGATCTCTGCCACGGGGGTGGGAATGATGTGGAAGTCCTTGCCCTGGCGCGCCTCGATGCGCGAGAGATCCAGCAGCTCCTGGATCAGGTTCGAGAGCAGCATGCCCTGCTTGTGCACCGTCTGCAGCAGGTCGCGCTGCTTCTCTTCGGAATACCTGCGGTGCAGCATGAGCTCGGTGAAGCCCAGGATGCTGGCCAGCGGTGTGCGCAGTTCGTGTGCCGCGGTGGCCAGGAACTCGCTCTTCATGCGGTCCACTTCGGTCTGGTGCGTCACGTCGCGGAAATACAGGATGGTCTCGCCGCTGCCGCCCAGGTTGCGGCGGATCTCGCGCTCGATCACCTTGTAGGAGGGGCGGGCCAGCGTGATGAGATCGGTCGTGCGATCGTTCCAGGCGTCGGTGATGGAGCGGTAGTGGGTGGCGTCTTCGCACAGGTTCTGGAACCACTCGTCGAAGCGTTGCAGCGAACACCAGGCCGGCAGGTCGCCCACCATGGCGCGGAAGGACGGGTTGCTCGTGATGAGGTCGCCGCGGCCATCAAACACGGCAAAACCGTCCGGGCTGAGATCGAAGGTGGCGTTCAGGCGCGCCGTGCGTTCGATCAGCTTCTGCTTCACCTCGATCTGCCCGCTCACATCTTCGATCACGTTGATGTAGTGCGTGATCGTCCCGGCCGGGTCGCGCACCGGGGCAATGGCCAGCTTGTTGTGGAAGAGCGAGCCGTCCTTGCGGTAGTTCTTCAGCGTCAGGCTGATCTCGCCACCCTTCTGCATGGTGCGCGCCAGCAGCGCCTGGTCTTCTTCATCGGTCAGGGCGCCGGCCAGCAGGCTGGCGTCTCGCCCCAGCACCTCGTGGGGCGCATAACCGGTGAGTCGCGAGAAGGCCGGGTTGACGTAAACCAGCGGCTGGGGGAAACGCCGCGCGTCGCTGATCATGATGCCGTTGATGGTGCAGTCCACCGCCCGGCTGTAGAGCGTGAGGTATTCCTCTGCCAGCTTGCTGTCGCTGAGGTCGCGAACGATGCAGGTGTAACGGATGTCGGGGTCGTTCGTGATTTCGCCCAGCAGCACTTCCACTGGAAATTCGGTCCCGCCGTGGCGCAGGGCCATGATTTCGACACGGCCGATGCGGCTTTGCGTGCTGTGGATCAGCATGCCGTTGTTCATGGCCTCCTGCAGGGCCGCAGCATCGAGACCGATGAGGAACGAACTCAGCGGCTGGCCATGGATGTCCTGGGCCGATCGCCCGAACATGCGTTCAGTGGCCGGGTTGGTGCTGTCGACGGTGCCGTCGGGCCGCACACCGATCACGGCATCTGCAGCGGTGTCCAGAATGGCGCGAAGCCGGGTGAGGCGGTGCTGGGTCGAGGCGATCTGGGTGGCCAGCTCCTGCGACGACCAGTTCAGGGCACGGCCCAGGTCGCGCACCTCCTTGCTGCCCCAGCGCATGCGCAGCACACCGCCCGGTGCGCTGGCCATCTGGGCTGAAAAAGCGGCCAGCTGGGTCAGTGGTTCCAGGGCCCGGCGCAGGAACCAGGAGAAGAACCACAGCGCCAGGCTGACCAGCGCCAGCGTGCTCAGTGTGGCCACCAGCCAGTCGGTGCGCGCACGCTCCAGCGAGGCCATGTAGCTCACCTCGAGATCGATCCAGCCCTCTTCGCCGTAAGCCGCTGCGTCGGTCACTCCCGGCTGGCGGGGCCTGGACGTGTTCAGGCTGGCATAGGCATGCAGGTGGATGTCGTGCAGCGAATGAGCCTGTATGGGCGCCTCGGCGGTCTCCACCGCGGGGAATTCTGTCCGCACCGAGCCGTCGCCCTCTTTCACGATGCGCAGCAAGACCCGACCGCCCGGCAACACGGCCTGGATTGAGCGGATGTTGGGTAACTCCGCGAACTCCCTCAGCGTGTTGTCAAGCGAGGCCGGGTCGTCGATTTGAAGGGAGGGGGCTGCCACGTGAGCCGCCAGCATGGCCAGCGCGGTCGATCGTTCCCGGGTCTCATCCAGTGTCTGCTCGACACTTCGCTGGTAGGAGACCGTGCCGATCGCAACACTGCCCACCACCGTCACGCTCAGCACAAGCCAGCGGATCTGGCTGAGCAAGGTGCGGCGCGCGAATGCATGGCGAATCTCGACCCAGGCTTTCATCGGCGCCCCTTCCAAGAAAAGCACGCGGCCGTGGCCCGTTCATCGCCCACCGCCCCGCTCCACAGCGTGGGACTGGGGCATGCGAGCCGCGCCGCGTGCGGTTTCATGCGGTGCGGCCCAACATGCTGTCGACCAGGTCGAGCAGCTTCAGGGGGCTGAAGGCCTTGGTGAGGTAGGCATCGCAGCCGGCCTTGGTGCCCTGTTCCAGGTCTTCCTTCTGCGCGCGTGCGGTGAGAAGAATCACCTTGGTCGTGCGGCCGAGTTCCGGGTGCTTCTTCACCTTGTCGCACACCTGGTAGCCGTCGAGTTCGCCCGGCATCATCACGTCCAGCAGCATGACGCTGGGCTTGATGTCCTGGGCCATGTGCCATCCCTCGCTGCCGTTCTCGGCTTCATACACTTCGGCGTCGTCCAGGTGCTGCAGGGTGAGGCGGATCAGCTTGCGGATGTCGGGCTGGTCATCGACGATGAGGATGCGTGCGGTCATGCGGCGCTCCTGGGTCGACCGCGGGCGAGCAGTTTGGAGAGGTCTTCGGCGTAAATCTGGGCTTGCAGCATGTCGAGGTGGTGGGTGTTGCGGCGCGGTGCGCCCGTGGGGAGTTCGAGCATCACTTCGAGTTCTTGGGTGGTGTCCTGCTCGATTCGCAGACGGCCACCGTGCAGTTGCAGGATGCGCTGGGCCAGAGGCAGCCCAATGCGCATGACCGGCGCCTCATTCGCCTTTGGAGCCTCTTCATGAAGGGCCGGCTTGAAGAGCGCCGATGCGTGGAGGGTGAGTGCGGCGGCCGACAGCGCGCCCATGTTGGACACACTGACGAGCAGGTGGTGGCCGGAAGCCCGAAAGCCAATCTCCACGCCCACCTGCTGGGTGGCGTCTATCGACTTGCGGGCATGGACCACCGCGTTGTGAAGGCATTCGTAGATGGCGCGGCGAATCATCTTCTGGCTGCCATAGACGGGGGGCAGGTCCTCCTTGTCGCCTTTGAACACAAAGGAGACACGGTGCCCGCGCACGATGGGCGCCAGTTCCTGGCAGGTGCTGCGGACCAGGTCGACCATCAGCACGCGCTCGTCGGTGATGAGCACGTCCTCGCCGAACACGTCCACCAGGTCCACCATGCGGTCCAGGCGCTCGGTCAGGGCCGCCAGGCTGTCCTTCAGGCCGAGCACCGATTCCGTTGGTTGTGCCGTGCGCGCCTTTTCGATCACGTCCTGAATGGGTGGCAGCAGATCGCCCCGCAGAAGTTCCATGATCTGCTGCAGCGACAGGCGCTGGTCCACCGGTGCTTCTGTCACCGCCGGTTCTCCGCCTGTGGCCTGCGATGCGGCCACGCGCACCGCCATGGCCACCAGGCCAGCAATGGGTTTGGGAGCAAAACGGCAATCGAGCTTGGTGACGCCACGGTCAGACAGGGCTTCCACCTGCAAGGTCGTCTCGGGCACGATCTTGCCCTGGGCAATGGCGCCCGCAATGTTTCGCACGTTGGGGTCGCTCCCCAGCACAAGGGCCGGACGGCTTTCCATCAGTTTGGCGGCCTGGTTGGCAAACACCACATGCCCGGCCTCGCTGAACAGCATCAGAGGGCTGTCGATCAGGTCGAGCAAGACCAGCAAGGGGTTGGAGCCGAAGGGCGCTGCTTTCTGCATGATGGTGCCGCCAGGTGGGCGTCGTCGGAAACGGTTTTATGCTGTTGACGGCTATATCGGCAATGTGGAGCCCGGCTTTAGCTATGCGAGCCCCGAATCATCCGCTTTGCTGGCTGCGTCACATTCCCAAAGCATGGCCGTTTACAGGTGTGAGCCAGCCGGCGTGCATGGGGTAGACGTTGACGCGGCGGAAAAGAAAAAAGGCCTTTGAAATCAAAGGCCTTTTTAGATGTGGCGGAGACTGTGAGATTCGAACTCACGGACCCTTGCGGGTCGGCAGTTTTCAAGACTGCTGGTTTAAACCGCTCACCCAAGTCTCCGGGTGCGATCGCAAACCCGTATTTTAGCTTGCGCGCCATCCGGCAATGGCGTGGGAAGAGCAGACCGGGTGAATCGAATTCCCGAAGAATCAAGCGGCGGCGGCCGCCGGGGCGGGTTCTGTGCGCAACATGCCGCGGGTTTCGATGAACTGCACGACCGCGTCGACCCCGGAAAGGGTCTTGAGGTTGGTCATGACCCAGGGGCGGCGGGTGGTGTCGGGGCGCATGCGGGCGGTGTCTGCTTTCATCACGTCCAGATCGGCGCCCACGTGGGGGGCGAGGTCGGTCTTGTTGATGACGAAGAGGTCGCTCTTGGTGATGCCGGGGCCACCCTTGCGCGGGATTTTCTCACCCGCGGCCACGTCGATGACGTAGATGGTGAGGTCGCTCAGCTCGGGGCTGAAGGTGGCGGCGAGGTTGTCGCCGCCGCTCTCCACGAACACGATGTCGGCGTCGGGAAATTCGTCCAGCATGCGGTCGATGGCCTCCAGGTTGATGGAGCAGTCTTCGCGGATGGCGGTGTGCGGGCAGCCGCCGGTCTCCACGCCCATGATGCGCTCGGCCGGCAGCGCACCGCTGACGGTGAGCAGGCGCTGGTCTTCCTTGGTGTAGATGTCGTTGGTGATGGCGATCAGGTCGTACCGGTCGCGCATGGCCTTGCAGAGCATTTCGAGCAGGGTGGTCTTGCCGGAACCCACAGGGCCGCCGATGCCCACGCGAAGGGGCGGGAGGTGTTTGGTGCGGCGGGGGATTTGGTGGAGGGCGGTCATGCGTCTGTCGGTGTGGGGGCTTCGACTAGCTCAGCCCGAAGGGATGGAAAGGAGTGAGGGCTTCGACAGGCTCAGCCCGAACGGAGCGGCGGGGCGAGACGGGCGAGCATCACGACCGGAACAGGCGCGAGTACTGGGTTTCGTGGCGGGCGGAGTGGATAGCGAGCAAGGGGGTAAAGGCCTGGCGCTGGTCATCCGTGAGCGCCATCGCCTGGTCCACGGCGGCGGGTATTTCCGCGCCCAGGCGTGCCAGGGTGCGCTGCCCGGCGCTCTGGCCCAGGGGGACCGATTTGATGGCGGCCTGCACCATGTTTTCGGCCCAGCCAAAGGCGAAACCGAGCAGGCTGTCGTGCACGTCGGCGTCCAGGCTGGCAGCAGCGCAGGCCATGGCCACGGGGTAGGTGGGGGGCTGCAGCGCGGCGGCGTTCAGCCGCTGGAACACGCCGGCGCCAAGATCGCCGAGCTGGCGTGCCCATTCCAGCAGCGAACGGCCCATCTGCTCGGTCTGCAAGCGAAATTCCTGCGTTTCGCGGGTCTGCAGCACCCAGTCGTTGAGCTGGCGGATGCGATCCAGGTCATGGGCCTGCCAGGCGGGAATGGCCTGCGCGGCCACGGCCAGGTCGCTGCGGGCCAGCGCCAGGTGCAGCTGGTCGGTCAGCCAGCGTGCCGCGCTCGCCTCGTCGACCACCAGGCCGGCGTCCACAGCAGCCTCCAGCCCTTCGGAGTACGAAAACCCGCCCACCGGCAGCGCAGGGGACGCCAGCCACAGCACCTGCAGCAGGGCAGCCGGCGACCGCGCGGCCTGGCGAGGGGGTGCCATTGATTCAGCCATGGCCGTGCGGGTGTATGCGGATGGGGTGTTCGTGCGCCGCTGGGCCGTGGTTGCATTCCGGTCCGTGAGCATGGGTGTGCTCCTGTGCGTGCACGTGTCCATGGCCGTGGTGCCCGGCGTGAGCCGCGTGGGACGCATAGGCGCCGCCTTCGGGCTCGAAGGCCTCGCACACCTCCATCACCGTGAGGTGCATGGCGCGCAGCATGTCGGCCAGCACGTGGTCGGGCTCGATCTTGAGGTGGTCGGGCTTGAGCTCGATGGGCACGTGGCGGTTGCCCAGGTGGTAGGCCGCACGCGTCAGGTCGAAGGGGCTCCCGTGCTGGGCACAGGGTGTGATGCGCAGCACCGGCTGCGGTGCAGCGACCACGCGCAGCAGGGAACCGTCTTCGGTGATCAGCACGTCGCCGCCGCGCACGACGGTGCCGCGCGCCAGGAACACGCCCACGTGGCGCCCGTCTGAGGCGGTGGCGTCGAAGCGGCTTTTCTGGCGCAGGTCCCAGTCGATTTCGACCTGCGCGGCGCGGCGCAGCAAAGCGGGTGCCAGACCCTGGCCCTGGGGAACGAGTTTGGAGGCTTGCAGCATGAGGTGAGGCCGTTCAGAACAGGAAATAGCGCTGTGCCATCGACAGCTGGTGGGCCGGTTCGCAGGTGAGCAGCACGCCGTCGGCCCGCACGGTGTAGCGCTGCGGGTCCACCTCCATCACCGGCAGGTAGTGGTTGTGCACCATGTCGGCCTTGGTGACGCTGCGGCAGCCCCGCACGGCCACGGCGGTCTTCTGCAAGCCGAAGCGTTGCGCCACGCCGGCCGCCAGGCCCGCCTGCGACACAAAGGTGAGGCTGCCTTTGGCCAGTGCACCCCCGAGTGCGCCGAACTGGGGCCGGTAGTGCACGGGCTGCGGCGTGGGAATGGAGGCGTTGGGGTCGCCCATGGCGGCCAGCGCGATGCTGCCGCCCTTGAGCACCAGCGCCGGCTTCACGCCGAAGAAAGCGGGCTTCCACACCACGATGTCGGCCCATTTGCCCACTTCGAGCGAGCCGACGATGTGCGCCATGCCATGCGCGATCGCCGGGTTGATCGTGTACTTGGCCACGTAGCGCTTGACGCGGAAGTTGTCGTTGCGCGAACTGTCTTCAGCCAGCGATCCGCGCTGCGCCTTCATCTTGTCGGCCGACTGCCATGTGCGGATGATGACCTCGCCCACCCGGCCCATGGCCTGGCTGTCGCTGCTCATTATGCTGATCGCGCCCATGTCATGCAGGATGTCTTCGGCTGCAATCGTCTCGCGGCGGATGCGGCTTTCGGCAAAGGCCAGGTCTTCCGGAATGCCGGCGTCGAGGTGGTGGCAGACCATGAGCATGTCCACGTGCTCATCGAGTGTGTTCACGGTGTAGGGCATGGTCGGGTTGGTGGAGGAGGGCAGGAAGTTGGCCTCGCCCACCACGCGGATGATGTCGGGCGCGTGCCCCCCGCCCGCGCCCTCGGTGTGAAAGGCACACAGCGTGCGGCCTTTGGTGGCCGCGATGGTGTCTTCCACAAAGCCCGATTCGTTGAGCGTGTCCGAGTGCAGGGCCACCTGGGTGTCGGTTTCCTCGGCCACGTCCAGGCAGTTGCTGATGGCACTCGGCGTGCTGCCCCAGTCTTCGTGCAGCTTCAGGCCGATCACACCGGCTTCGATCTGCTCCCGCAAGGGCGCGGGCTGGCTGGCGTTGCCCTTGCCCAGAAAGCCGATGTTCATGGGCAGGCCGTCAGCGGCCTGCAGCATGCGCTCGATGTGCCAGGGGCCGGGCGTGCAGGTGGTGGCAAAAGTGCCCGTGGCCGGGCCGGTGCCGCCGCCGAGCATGGTGGTGATGCCCGAGGCCAGCGCCTCGTCCACCTGTTGCGGGCAGATGAAGTGGATGTGGCTGTCGATCCCGCCGGCGGTGACGATGCTGCCTTCGCAGCTGATGATCTCGGTGCCCGCGCCGATGATGATGTCCACGCCCGGCATGGTGTCGGGGTTGCCCGCCTTGCCGATGGCCACAATGTGCCCGCCCTTGAGGCCGATGTCGGCCTTCACGATGCCCCAGTGGTCGATGATGAGGGCGTTGGTCAGCACCGTGTCCACGGCACCTTCGGCGCGGGTGCGCTGCGACTGCGCCATGCCATCGCGGATGGTTTTTCCGCCGCCGAACTTCACCTCTTCGCCATAGCCGCCGGCGCGCAGGGTCAGGTCCTGCTCCACCTCCACGATCAGGCCGGTGTCGGCCAGACGCACCCGGTCACCCACGGTGGGGCCGAACATGTCGGCATAAGCGCTCCGAGAAATGGTCGCCATGATCAGAGCCCGCCTTTCGCCGGACCGTCCCAAGAAAGGCGAGCGCCCCCGGGGGGGGCAGCGAATACACAAAGTGATGAGCGTGGGGGGGTCATAGTGCTCCTTGCGTAAGGCCGCGAAAGCCGAACACCAGCCGGTCGCCGGCGTAGTCGACCAGCTCCACGGTGCGCTGCTGGCCGGGCTCGAAACGCACGGCGGTGCCGCTGGCGATGTTCAGCCGCATGCCCTGTGCGGCCGCGCGGTCGAAAGCCAGCGCGGCGTTGGTCTCGGCGAAGTGGTAGTGCGAGCCCACCTGGATCGGCCGGTCGGCGGTGTTCTGCACCACCACGGTGAGCGTGCGCCGCCCCGGGTTGAGCTCGTGCTCACCCGGTTCCACCAGCAGTTCACCCGGCGTCATTTGCCGCCCTTCGACAGCCACACGGCCAGCCCCACCAGCAGGCCCACCCCCACGAAACCCAGTGCATCGGTGGCGTGCCAGTGCGCCCCGAACAATCCATGCCCGTCATGGGCGAGGGCGGGGAGGGCGATGAGAGAGGAAACGAGAGCGAGCAGTGAGCGGGATTTCATTCGGTTGCTCCAGAAGAAACAGATGAGAGAAGTGCCTCCACCCAGGATGCGGTGGAACCGGCTCCGCCGGGCCACTCGGATCGCCCCCTTGAGGGGGTCGCGCGCAGCGCGGCGGGGGTGGGTGAAGCCGTGCGGCGCGGGGGTATTCAACTGATGGGCTGGTGAACGGTGACCAGCTTGGTGCCATCGGGAAAAGTGGCCTCCACCTGGATGTCGGGAATCATCTCGGCGATGCCGTCCATCACATCGGCACGCGTGAGCACATTCCGGCCTTCGCTCATCAGCTGCGCCACGGTCTTGCCATCGCGTGCGCCCTCCATCACGGCGGCCGAGATGAGGGCGACCGATTCGGGGTAGTTGAGCTTCAGGCCGCGGGCGCGGCGGCGCTCGGCCAGCAGGGCGGCTGTGAAGATCAGCAGCTTGTCTTTTTCACGCGGGGTGAGTTCCATGGGGCGGGCAGAAGAGCAGAGGGATGGGCAAAGCGGTTACAGGAGAAACAGCAAGTCCCGTGCCTCTTCTGGCGCTGCCACGGTGGCGCCATCGCCGTGGCATGAAAGCTGCACCACCGGGGTGTGAACGTTCGAATGCATTCCACTCCCCAAGGCCCTGAGACCGATGCCGAAGCCAGCGCCTCTGCAGGCAGTGACGCGCCGCAGCGCATCACCCGCGTGCGCCGCGACTACAACAGCTGGGTGGCGCGTGAAACGCTCGAAGACTATGCGCTGCGCTACACACCGCAGCGCTTTCGCCAGTGGAGCGAATGGCGCGTGGCCAACACGGCATTTGGTGCGGCGTCGTTCCTGATCCTGGAGGCGGTGGGTGCCACGCTGCTGGTGCAGTACGGCTTCATCAATGCTTTCTGGGCCATTGTGGCCACCGGCCTCATCATCTTTCTGGCGGGCCTGCCCATCAGCGTGTACGCGGCGCGCTACGGCGTCGACATGGACCTGCTCACGCGAGGCGCGGGCTTTGGCTACATCGGCTCCACCATCACCTCGCTGATCTACGCCTCGTTCACCTTCATCTTCTTCGCGCTGGAGGCCGCCGTGATGGCCTACGCGCTGGAGCTGGCGCTGAACATACCGCCGGCCTGGGGTTACCTCATCTGTGCGCTGGTGGTCATTCCACTGGTGACCTACGGCGTGTCGGTCATCAGCCGCTTCCAGATGTGGACCCAGCCGCTCTGGCTGGTGATGATGGTGGTGCCTTTTGCAGCGGTGTGGATGCTCGATCCTGGTGCGTTCAGCAATGTCGTGCACTACGGCGGTGAATCGGGTGCCGGGCGGGTGTTTGACTGGCACCTGTTTGGTGCGGCGCTCACCGTGGGCATCGCGCTCATCACGCAAATGGGCGAGCAGGCCGACTACCTGCGCTTCATGCCCGCCCGCGAACCGGGCAAGGCGCTGCGCTGGTGGGCGGGCGTGCTGGCGGGCGGACCGGGCTGGGTGGTGCTGGGGGTGCTCAAGATGCTGGGCGGCGCGCTGCTCGCCTACCTGGCCATCAGCCACATGGTGCCGCCCGACCGCGCCGTCGATCCCAACCAGATGTACCTGGCCGCGTACGAGTACGTGTTTCCGCATTACGGCTGGGCGGTGGCGGCCACGGCGCTGTTTGTGGTGGTGTCGCAGCTCAAGATCAACGTGACCAATGCCTACGCAGGCTCGCTGGCCTGGAGCAACTTCTTCTCGCGCCTCACGCACAGCCACCCGGGGCGCGTGGTGTGGGTGGTGTTCAACGCGCTGATCGCCTTCATGCTGATGGAGATGGAGGTGTTCCAGGCGCTGGGCGAGGTGCTGGGCCTTTACAGCAACATCGCCATTGCCTGGATCATGGCCGTGGTGGCCGACCTGGTCATCAACAAGCCACTGGGCTGGAGCCCCAAAGGCATCGAGTTCAAGCGCGCCCACCTGTACGACATCAACCCCGTGGGCGTGGGCGCCATGGCCCTGGCCTCGGCCCTGTCCATCGCCGCCCACATGGGGCTGATGGGCGCGGGCGCCCAGGCCTTTTCGGCGGTGATAGCGATGGTGACCGCGCTGGTGACGTCTCCATTGATCGCCTGGGCGACGAAGGGGCGCTACTACATCGCCCGCACATCGCCCACCTGCGACGCCAGCGCGTGTGAGGGTTGTGCCTTTAGAGGGGGAACCCAGCCAGAAACACCGCGGAACGGGCTCCGCCCGGCCGCTGGTGTTGCCCCCCTCCAGGGGGGTGACGCCGCAGGCGGCGCGGGGGGTGTTCTCCAATGCGTCATCTGCGAGCGCGACTACGAAGGCCCCGACATGGCCCACTGCCCCGCCTACCAGGGCCACATCTGCTCGCTCTGCTGCACGCTGGACGCGCGCTGCGGCGACCTGTGCAAACCCCATGCCCGCCTGTCGGTGCAGTGGCAGGGCGCACTGCGGGCGGTGCTGCCGCAACGCGTTTGGCCCTACCTGGAGGCCGGTCTTGCCCACTACCTGCTGATCATGCTGGTGATGGCGCCGGTGCTGGCCGCCGTGCTGGGGCTGCTCTACCGTCAGCAGGTGCAGGGTCTGGAAACCGGGCTGGGCAATGCCATGCAGGTGGCCGCCGACGCCAGCCTGCTGGATGCCGCGCTGCGCTCGGGCTTCCTGCGCGTGTACGCGGTGCTGATGCTGATCGCCGGCATCGTCGCCTGGTGGCTGGTGCTGGCGCACAAGACGCGCGAGGTGGCGCAGGAAGAGTCGAACCGGCAGACGCGACTGCTCATGCACGAGATCGACTCGCATCGCAAGACCGACGAGGCCCTGCAGCAGGCGCGGCGCGCCGCCGAGCAGGCCAACCAGGCCAAGACACGGTACATCAGCACCGTGAGCCACGAGCTGCGCACGCCGCTCAACAGCATCCTGGGCTACGCGCAGCTGCTGCAGGAAGACACCGGCATGGCGCCGCACCGCGCGCAGGCCATCCGCGTGATCCACCGCGGGGGCGAGCACCTGCTCTCGCTGATCGAGGGCACGCTGGACATCGCGCGCATCGAGTCAGGCAAGCTGGCGCTGGAGGTCCGGCCCATGGCCTTCAGCGATACGGTGCGCGAGGTGGCCAGCATGTTCGAGCTCCAGGCGGCCGGCAAGGGCCTTCGCTTTGTGTTCGAGACCGGCAGCCGCCTGCCCGATGCGGTGCGCGCCGACGAAAAGCGATTGCGTCAGATCCTCATCAACCTGCTGGGCAATGCGGTGAAGTTCACCCGCCAGGGCGAGGTGCGTCTGCGCGTGAGCCATGCGCGCGAGATGGCCCAGTTCGAGGTGCACGACACCGGCCCAGGCATGGCCCCGCACGAGCTGGAGCGCGTGTTCGAGCCTTTCGCGCGTGGCGAGTCGGCAGCGTCCGATGCTGCACCGGCCCCGGTGGTGTCGGCCGGCAGCGCGGGCACCGGCCTGGGCCTGACCATCGCCAAGATGCTGACCGACCTGATGGGCGGGGAGATGACGGTGCGCAGCCAGCCGGGTGTGGGCACGGTGTTCACCGTGCGCCTGTTCTTGCCGGAGCTGCACGGCGCGGCGCTGCCGCGGGCCGCCACCGCGGCGCCCGCCACCGGCTACCGCGGCGAGCGCCGGCGCGTGATGGTGGTGGACAACGAAGAGGCCGACCGCGAACTGCTGCAGCGCTGGCTGGAACACCTGGGTTTCGAGGTGATGCTGGCCACCAGCGGGCACGATGCCCTGCGCCTGCTGACCGGCATGACGCCGGGCGCGCCGGGCGCGCCCCACGCCGTTTTCATGGACCTGGCCATGCCCGGTATCGACGGCTGGGAAACGCTGCGCCACCTGCGCGCAGGTGGCTGGGGCAGCGTGCCGCTGGCCATCGTCTCGGCCAATGCGTTCGACAAAGGCCTGCAGTCGGACGAAGCCCGCGGTGGTGACCATCGGCCACAGGAGTTCTTCGTCAAGCCGGTGCGGCGTGACGACCTGCTGGGCTGGCTCGGGCAGCAGCTGGGCTTGCAATGGGTCACCGCCCCACCCGGCGCGGCCCCCGAAGGGCCAACTCCGACCCGGCCGCCCCTGGCGGACCCCGCCCTTTCCCCGGACGAGCTGGCGCCGCTGCTGGCGCTGGTGCGGCTGGGCTACTACAAAGGCATCGTGCAGTGGCTCGACGAATGGGTGCTGCGCCGCCCCGAGCAGGCCGCGTTTGCCCAGAGCCTGCGTACCCTGGCGCGCGAATTCCGGTTTGAAGTGATCGAACAGCGCTTGCTGGCTCCCGGCGTCCAGCCTCCCCTTGTGCCCGCCCCATGACCCCCAGCCCGTCTCCCGAACTCACCGCCGCCCTGAGCGAGGCCCCGGTCGTGCTCATCGTCGACGACGTGCCCGACAACGTGGCGCCGCTGCACGACGCGCTGGACGAAGCGGGCTACACCGTGTTGGTGGCGCTGGACGGCGAGGCCGCGCTGCGCCGCGCCGCCCAGGCGCTGCCCGATGTGATCCTGCTCGACGCGCTCATGCCCGGCCTGGACGGCTTCGAGGTGGCGCGCCGCCTCAAGGCCAACCCCGCCACCGCCCAGATTCCCATCATCTTCATGACGGGCCTGACGGAGACCGAGCACCTGGTGGCGGCGCTGGAGGCGGGCGGAGCCGATTACGTGACCAAACCCATCAAGCCGCGCGAGGTGATGGCCCGCATGGGCGTGCACCTGCGCACCGCCCGCCATGTGCGCCAGGGCGCGGTGGAGCGCAGCCAGGCGCGCAACGCACTGGACGCCTTTGGCTACGCCACCATCACGGTGCGCGTGCAGGATGGCCGGCTCATGTGGCAAACACCGCTGGCGCGCGACCTGCTGCTGCGCTATTGCGCCACCGAGGCGCCCACCACCCCGCCGGTGGTGCTGCAGTGGCTGCGCCGCCAGCTGCCCCTGTTGAACGCGGCCGCCCAGCCCCTGCGTGAGCCGCCCCGCCTCACGCTGGAGAACGGGCCGCGGCGCCTCACCTTCCGGCTGCACCAGCAGGTGGGCGATCAGGAAGGGGAAGCCGGGGAGGGCGGCGACTGGCTCATCGTGATGCAGGAAACGTCTGACGCCAGCGTGCTGGAAGCCATCTCACACGCCTTCGGCCTGACCGCGCGCGAGGCCGAGGTGCTGTACTGGGTGGTCAAGGGCAAGATCAACCGGGACATTGGCGACATCCTGGGTGCCAGCCCGGCCACCGTGAAGAAGCACCTGGAGCGCATCTACGCCAAACTGGGCGTGGAGACCCGCACCGCCGCCGCGGCCATGGCCATCAACCGCGTGCCGCTGCTGCAGCCGCGCCACGGGGCCTGACGCCGGGCACGCGGCGGCGCGTCGCCGGGCGCAGAACGGGCACCGCGCCGTACGTGCGCCGTGCGCAAAGGTCGAGGGACGAAAACCCGGCATGCCGTACCCTTTGCACCCGCGGGTGTGGCTCAGCACCTGGTCGTGTCACCCATCAGAAGCCGGTATGAACGCATCCTTTGACCAAGCCAAGTTCCACTTTATCGAGGGTGTGCAGCTCTTTGAAGCCGGCCGCCTGGCGGAAGCCGAGACGCACTTTCTGGCGTCGCTGGCGCTGCTGCCCGGCCGCGTCTCCACGCTCTCCAATCTCGGCGCGACCCGGCTAGCCCTCGGTCGTCCGCTGGAGGCACTCACGGTGCTCGACGAGGCACTGGCCCAGGCACCTGACGACCTGGGTGCGCTGGGCCATCGCGGCGTGGCACTCGCCGCCTTGCAGCGGCATGCGCAGGCGCTGGCCAGTTTCGACGCAGTGCTGGCGATCGAGCCGGACAACGCCGCGGCCTGTCACGGCCGCGCCGGGTCGCTCGACGCGCTGGGCCGCCCCGAAGATGCGCTGGCTGCCATCGAGCGCCTGCTGGTGCTGCAGCCTGGGCATGCCGATGGCTGGGCACGGCGCGGGCAGCTGCTGCAGCGGCTGAGGCGCGGGGAAGACGAGGCGCTGGCCAGCTACGACCGGGCGGTGGCACTGGCGCCGGAACTGGGCGAGGCCTGGAGCCAGCGCGGTAGCCTGCTCAAGGATCTGGGCCGTCGGGAAGAGGCGGCCGACGCCTTCCGCCAGGCCCTGGCGCACGGTGCAGACCCGGAACTCAACCGCTTTTTCCTCGCTTCGCTCACAGGCGGACAGGACGCGCCGGACACCGCACCCGTGCATTACGTGCAAAGTCTGTTCGACGACTACGCAGACGAATTCGACCAGCACCTGGTGGGCGTGCTCAACTACAGTGCCCACCGCACGCTGGCTGCACCTCTGCAAGCCCTGCGCTCGGACGGTCGCTACCGCTCGGCGCTCGACCTGGGTTGCGGCACCGGCCTGTGCGGGCCGCAGGTGCGGCCCTTCACCGACCGGCTCGCCGGTGTCGACCTGGCGCCCAGGATGCTGGAGAAAGCCCGTACGCGCGGCGTGTACGACGAGCTGGTAGCGGGCGATGTGGTCGAGCACCTGCGCCACACCCCGCAACGCCACGACCTGGTGCTGTCGGCCGACGTTTTCATCTACATCGGCGACCTGGCCCCGGTGTTCGATGGTGTGGCGCGGGTCATGGAGCCGGGTGGGGTGTTCTGCTTCTCCGCCGAGCAGGCGGACGACGCGCTGGACTTCGAGTTGACGTCCGGCATGCGCTACGCCCATTCGCAGCGCCACCTGCGTGCGCTGGCCGCGCGCTTCGGCTTCGAGGTGGTCCAGCTGTTCAGCCAGGCCTTTCGCGAAGACCAGCGCCAGCCGATTCCCGGCCTGTTCGTGTACCTCGTCCGGACCTGATCACACACGGCGATGCCGGTGAGGGGCGGGGTCGGCTGCCGCGGCGCGGGGCCTGCTGGCACCGATGCCCTTTGCCGCCCGGCGGCTGGGCCGCTGGCGGACCACGCCGGGGGGTGGGGCTTCCTACAATCAGTGGATGCTGTCTGACGTACCCGAGCCTTCCTCTTCCCCCCCTTCTTCCCCGTTGCTGGCGGGCCTCAACACCGAACAGGCCGCCGCCGTCACGCTGCCAGCCGAACACGCGCTCATCCTGGCGGGGGCCGGCTCGGGCAAGACCCGCGTGCTCACCACGCGCATCGCCTGGCTGCTGCAGACCGGGCAGGTCACGCCGGGCGGCGTGCTCGCGGTGACCTTCACCAACAAGGCCGCGAAGGAGATGATGACGCGCCTGTCGGCCATGCTGCCCGTCAACGTGCGCGGCATGTGGATCGGCACCTTCCATGGCCTGTGCAACCGCTTCCTGCGCGCCCACTTCAAGCTGGCGAACCTGCCGCAGACCTTCCAGATCCTCGACACGCAGGACCAGCTCTCGGCCGTCAAGCGGCTGTGCAAGCAGTTCAAGGTGGACGACGAGCGTTTTCCGCCCAAGCAGATCCAGTATTTCATCAGCGGTTGCAAGGAAGACGGCCAGCGCCCGGGCGACGTGGTGGCCCGCGACGAAGACACGCGCAAGAAGGTCGAGCTGTACGCGCTGTACGAAGAACAGTGCCAGCGCGAGGGGGTGGTCGATTTCGGCGAGCTGATGCTGCGTTCTTACGAGGTGTTGCGCGACAACGACCCTGTGCGCGAGCACTACCAGCGGCGCTTCCGCCACATCCTGGTGGACGAGTTCCAGGACACCAACCGCCTGCAGTACGCCTGGCTGAAGATGTTTTCCACCCCGCCCATGGCTGGCATGCCCGGCGAGGGCAGCGGCTCGGGCAACGCGGTGTTCGCCGTGGGCGACGACGACCAGAGCATCTACGCCTTTCGCGGTGCGCGCGTGGGCAACATGGCCGACTTCGTGCGCGAATTCAACGTGCGCCACCAGATCAAGCTGGAGCAGAACTACCGCAGCTGCAGTAACATCCTGGACTCGGCCAACCAGCTCATCAGCCACAACAGCAGCCGCCTGGGCAAGAACCTGCGCACCGACGCGGGCGCAGGCGAGCCGGTGCGCGTGTTCGAGGCCACCAGCGACTTCGCCGAAGCCCAGTGGATGGTCGACGAGATGAAGCAGCTCGTGCGCGACGGCAACACCCGCGCCGAGATCGCCGTGCTCTACCGCAGCAACGCGCAGAGCCGGGTGGTGGAAACCGCGCTCTTCAACGCCGCCATGCCCTACCGCGTGTACGGCGGCCTGCGCTTCTTCGAGCGCGCCGAGATCAAGCACGCGCTGGCCTACCTGCGCCTGCTGGAGAACCCGCACGACGACACCAGCTTCCTGCGCGTGGTGAACTTCCCGCCGCGCGGCATCGGGGCGCGCAGCATCGAGCAGCTGCAGGACGTGGCGCGGGCATCGGGCTGCTCGCTGCACGATGGCGTGAGCGCCGTCACCGGCCGCGCCGGTGTGGCCATCGGCGCCTTCGTCGCCAAGCTCGACGTGCTGCGCGAGCGCTCCGAGGGCATGACGCTCTCCGAAATCATCGAGCTGGTGCTGGAGCACAGCGGCCTGGTCGAGCACTACCGCGCCGAGCGCGAGGGTCAGGAGCGGGTGGAAAACCTGGAGGAACTGGTGAGCGCGGCCAAGAGCTTCGTGGGCATCGAAGGCTTTGGCCGCGATGCGGTGGCGCGCACCGGCGATGCCGGCCTGACGCAAAGCCCCGCCAGCCAGGGGCTGGACTTCGCGCTCGAAAAAACATCCGTTCGCCCTGAGCCTGTCGAAGGGCTCGCGAGGTCTTCGACAGGCTCAGACCGGACGGACGATATTGAGCCCGACACCGGCGAAACCATGAGCCCGCTGGCGGCGTTCCTCACCCACGCCGCGCTGGAATCGGGCGACAACCAGGCCCAGGCCGGGCAGGACGCGGTGCAGCTCATGACCGTGCACGCCGCCAAGGGCCTCGAATTAGACTGCGTGTTCATCACCGGCATGGAAGAAGGCCTGTTCCCGCACGAGAACTCGATGAGCGACCGCGACGGCCTGGAGGAAGAGCGCCGGCTGATGTACGTGGCCATCACCCGCGCACGTCAACGGCTTTACCTGAGCCATTCGCAGACGCGCATGCTGCACGGGCAGACGCGCTACAACCTCAAGAGCCGGTTTTTTGACGAACTGCCCGAGGAATGCCTGAAGTGGCTCACGCCCCCCCAGCCGGCCTGGCAGGCCGGTGGCGGCGGTGGCGGCACCTGGCAGAACGGGCGCCGCGCCTATGGCAGCGCGCCGGTGCTGCAACCGGCCTGGTCACCCGGCTTTGCCGAACGCGGCGACCCCAAGGGGCTGGGGCAGACCGCGCCTGAACCCGACCGCGGCACCGACATCCGGGCCGGTCAGAAGGTGTTTCACAACAAGTTCGGCGAAGGCAAGGTGCAGGCCATCGAAGGCTCCGGCGCCGATGCGCGTGCCCAGGTCAATTTCAGCCGCCACGGCGTGAAGTGGCTGGCCCTGAGCGTGGCCAAGCTCACGCCGGTGGACGACTGAGCCGGGCGCCGCAGCAAGCATCTCAGCGGTTTGCGAAAGTGCCCCGGGCGTTGCCGCACCGGGGCACTCGTGGCATTCCCGGGGCCGAGTGCTTCAGGCGGTTTCGGGCAGCTGCGCCGGGTCGCCCTGACGCAGCCCGTCCACCTGCACCGAGACGTCAAGCAGGCGCAGCTTGCGGGCGTGGTGGCGATCCACGCGCCATTCGTCGAGCAGCTGCAGGGCGAGTTCGAAATCGTCTTCGGACAGCCGGTACAGACTGCCCAGGTCGAATGCGCCGTCCGACTCCAGCGCCACCACCAGCGCAGAAACCGTGCCGGCGGCCTCGCTCAGCGGGTGGTGTTCGATGAGCTTGCGGGCTTTTTTCAGGGCGTTCATGTTGCGCAACCGGTGGTGGGCCAAGGCTCAGGCGCCGATCACGCCGCCGTCTGCGCGGCGCACCACCACGGTGGCCGAGCGGGGGCGCACGCCTGCCGTGGGCCACTGCGAAAACGCGGTGGCGTTGCGTGCCACCCAGTTGTCGCGCTCGGCGCCGGGCAGCGCCAGGTAGGCGGCGGGCGCGTTCGGGTGGCTGCCCACCTCGCCCGGGTGCTGCACGTTGATGAACATGGTCTTTCGGTCGGGTGTCCAGGTGATGCCGGTGATCTCGCAGCCCGAAGGGCCCACCAGGAAGCGGCGGATTTCTTTCGTCACCGGATCTGCCACCAGCATCTGGTTGTTGCCGTTGCCGGCAAAGTCGCCGCTGTTGCTGAAGTTGCCGTCGGTCTGGATCCACATGCGGCCGAAGCTGTCGAAAGCCAGGCCATCCGGGCTGTTGAACAGGTTGTCGAGCGTGACGTTGCCCGAGGGCGCGCGGGCACCGGTGACGCTTGGCTGGCCGGCGAGCACGAAGATGTCCCAGTCGAATGTCAGTGCCGTGACGTCGCCGCCCGACTCGTTCCAGCGCACGATGTGCCCCCATATGTTGTTGGCGCGCGGGTTGGCTTCGTCCACTGGGGGGCGGGCCGAGCCGGCGGTGGTGCTGCCGTCCGCGTCGTTGGCGCTGGTGCCACCGCGCCGGTTGTTGTTGGTCAGGGTGATGAACACTTCACCTGCCTTCTTCGGGTTGGCCGCCACCCACTCGGGGCGGTCCATCATGGTCGCGCCCACGCGGTCAGCCGCCTGGCGGGCGCGGATCATCACGTCACCCTGGCTGGTGAAGCCGTTGGCCGCGGTCAGCCCGTTCTGTCCATGGACCAGTGGAATCCACACGCCGGTGCCCATGCCGTCGCCGGCAGTCGCGCCGGCGTCGAAACGCGCGACATACAAGGTGCCGTCGGCCAGCAGCTGGCGGTTGGCGGCGCTGGTGGGGTTGGCAGCGTCGAAGGTGCCGGCCGAAACGAACTTGTAGACGTATTCGTTGCGCTCGTCGCAGCCCATGTAGACCACTGCCTTGCCGCCGGGGGTGATGACGAGTTCGGCGTTCTCGTGCTTGAAGCGGCCCAGGGCGGTGCGCTTGACCGCTTGACCACCGGGCGCGAACGGGTCGATCTCGACCACCCAGCCGTGGCGGTTGGGCTCGTTGGGTGTGGCGTTCACGTCGAAGCGGGGGTCCACGGTGTGCCAGCGGTAGCCAAAGCCGCTGGCGGAGATGCCGTAGCGGTTTTCCAGCGCTGAGGGCGTGCGCTCGCCGTTCCAGCCGAAGTAGCCGTTGAAGTTCTCTTCGCAGGTGAGGTAGGTGCCCCAGGGCGTGCGACCGTTGCCGCAGTTGTTCAGCGTGCCCAGTGCCACCGTGCCGCTCGGGTCGGCGGCGGTCCGCATGAGCGGGTGACCGGCTGCCGGGCCCTGGATCGTGATGGCCGTGTTGCCGTGGATGCGGCGGTTGTAGGGTGAGCTGTTGACCTGCTGCCAGTTGCCGTCGGTGGCTCGGCGCACGTGCACCACGCTCACCCCGTGACCGGCCAGCGCCTTGCGTGCCTTCTCAAAGGTGAAGGGGGCCATCCAGTCGGCGTCGTCGTCGCCCGGCGCGTAGAAGTATTCCGGGTTGATGTACTCGTGGTTGATCACCAGCAGGCCTTCGTCGCTGCGCTCGCCGAATGCATTGCCGGCGGTGTTGAAACCGAAGAAGGCCATGCCGTCGTGGTTGTCACCCAGCTGCTGCTCCTGCTCCGCGGCTGTGCCGCTGGCGTCGTTCTTCCAGCCAGGGGCCAGGTGGTTGATCGGCGTGCCCCAGGGCAGGAAAGCGGAAGCCACATACCCGGCCGGGACGACGATGGCATCGCCCGTCGAGGTGGCAACCTGCTGGAACGAGAGCATCTGCTCGGCGGGAGGAGCCGGCGGGGGCGGGGCGGGCGTTGCATCGTCACTGCCGCCGCCGCAGGCGGCCAGGCCACCCAGGAAGGGCAGGGCGGCCACACCGAGGCCCGACTTGAGCAGCAGACGCCGGCTGGGGTTGCGTGCGATGGCCTGGCTGACCAGTTCGCTCAGGTGGTGGTTGCGCGAAGGGTTGGAAGCTGCGTCATCGTCTCGGATGCTGTTTGCCATGGGGCTTTCCTGCGAGGAGTTGAACAAGTCCCCCAGTCTGGCCAGCCCCCGTGACGCGACGATGAAGCTTCGATGAAGCCTCTGTGACGCAGGCCCGTCGCCTTCAGCGCGCCGGTGTCGGCGTTGCCGCCGGGTGCACCTGCCCGGGCCGCTCATCCATGTAGCCCATGCCGTCTTTCACACCGGGGCGCCCCGCGATCTGCCAGGCCGTGCGCTCGCCAATCAGCCGCGCGAGGAATTCCAGTTCCTCGTCGGTGTGGTTGATCGCTCCGGCGGGGGTCAGGAAGCGGCCCTCTTTGGGCTCGACTTCGCCCCAGAACGACTGGTGGTAGCTCGACACCGAGAGCGCGCGGTCGCCCCCAGCCGCCATGTCCACGGTGCCATAGCAGTTGCAGAAGTAGCTGCGCCGGTCTGCCATCACCTCGGTGTAGACGCCGGTGCCCCGGATGCCGGCGGTCAGCGTGGGTGTGGAAATGGTGCGCGCACTGCCCCGGCCGAACGCGCTCACCACCGCCCCGGTGAGCAGGCGCAGCAGGCTCACGGTGTTCAGGGTAGAGCCGCGCTCCACCGCCAGCCGCGAGTTCTGCCGCACATGGAAAGCCGCGTTGCCGATCACAAACAGCAGGCGCGAAGCCGGGCCGGTGATGATTTCGTCACCGCTCTGGATCACCTGCTGCGGGCTCAGCCTTTGGCCGTTGAGCAACACGTCGCCCACCAGCTCCACCACGTTGCTGCGCTGCTGCGCCATCGCAGCCGGCAGCCCGCCCATGGCCACCCACCCGGCGGCGGCCTTGAGCGTGGCGCGCCGCTGCGTCCACAACACCTCGTTGTCGCTCATGCCTTGCAGGGTGTGCCGTGTCATGTGGGGTCTCCGGTGGGCGGGGTGGAAGGCTCCGCGCCATCTTCGGTCAGGAAGCTGTCGCGGAAGGTGAAGTAAATGGAGGTGTGGAACATCGAGGCCATGAACAGCACGGCCGGGTACAGCACCAGATTCATGGCGGCGGCCCCGCCGAGCAGCGCGCTCAGCAGGCTCATCACCAGGCCCACCAGCATGAACACGCCCACCCAGCCCGCCATGTAGACCAGCATCGCGCCTTTGTTGCGCCAGCAGGCCAGCAGGCTGAAAAACAGGCTCTTGGCGGGGCTCACGCCGTGCCAGTGCACCAGCGCCGGTGCGTGCCAGAACGCCATGAGCACCGGCACATAGACCAGCATGGCCCACCACATGCCGGGGTTGAACAGCGTGGTGCGCACGCGCTCGGGTGTCATCTCACCATTGGTGGCGTCGCCCAGCTCGGCCGGCCCGGGCACCGCACCGGCGGCGAGCGTGGCCACGCCCAGCACCAGCAGCAGCGCACCCGCGTACATCGCGCCCAGCACCAGCATGGAACGGGTGCGATCCGCACCCTGGCGAAACGCCGTCACCAGCGTCAGCGGCATGGGAAAACGGCCCTCCACGGCTTCGCGCGCGGCAGCCATCAGCCCCAGCGTGGCGGCCGGCACCAGCGCGAGCGACAGGGCCGTGCCCACCACCGGCACCACCGACAGCACCGACACCACGGCCATGAACATGAAGAACAGGCCCGACATGGCCAGTGGCTGGCGAAAGAACGTCTTGACGCCCAGCTTCACCCAGGACAGACCGGTACCGGGTGCGACGAGTTGGAGTTTCATGAATGCGGTCGTTGGCTGGCTCAGGCGGCCAGGCAGGGGTGTTCAAGCAGGGCTTGGGCGAGGTCGGTGGCGTGCGCCACGCGGTCGCGCAGCACGCGTTCGAAGTGTGCGGGGTCGTGGGCCTGCAGCATGGCCGCCTCGCGTGGCAGGTGCAGATCCCACAGGCGCGAGATCCAGAAGCGCAGTGCGCCGGCTCGCAGCATCGGCACCAGCAGGCTGCGTTCGGCTGCCGTGAGCGGGCGCACCGCCTGGTAGGCCGACAGCATGGCCTGTGCGCGGGCCGCGTCGTGTGTGCCGTCCCGGGCGTCGTCGCTGTGCTGCACGCACCAGTCGTTCAGGCACACGGCAATATCGAACAGAAAGCTGTCGCAGCCAGCAAAGTAAAAGTCGAAGAACCCCGTGAGCTCGGTGCCGTCGAACATCACGTTGTCGCGGAACAGGTCGGCGTGGATCGGGCCGCGTGGCAGCGCCGCATAGGCCGGGCTCGCCGCCACGTGGTTCTGCAGCGCCAGTTCCGATCGGATCAGCTCGGCCTGTGGTGTGCTCAGGAAGGGCAGCACCACGGGCACGGTCTCGTTCCACCAGGACAGGCCTCGCAGGTTGGGCTGGTTCATGGCGAAATCACGCCCGGCCAGGTGCATGCGGGCCAGCATCTCGCCCACCGCGCGGCAGTGCGACACCTCGGGCCGCAGCTCGCTGCGCCCGCGCAGCTTGTTGACCACCGCGGCCGGCTTGCCCTGCACGCGGTGCAGGATCTCACCCGCGGCGGTGGCGGCCGGGTCGGGCACGGCGATGCCCTTGCCGGCCAGGTGCTTCATCAGGTGCAGATAAAACGGCAGCTGCTCGAAACCCAGGCGCTCGAACAACGTGAGCACGTGTTCCAGCACCTCGCCGTTGCGCTCGCTGGTGACGAAATAATTGGTGTTTTCGATGCCACCCTTGATGCCCTGCAGCTGGGTCAGGGTGCCCAGGTCCAGGGTGTGCAGCAGGGCGGCGGCTTCGTCAAACGAGACTTCGGTGTAAACGGCCATGAAAGCAAGCGGTGGGGTTCAGAAACTCAGGACGCGCCAGCTGCTCTTGCCCGCACTGCCCGTGCGCTGGCCCTGGCTGTCTGACGGCATGGCACCGCTGCTCCGCGGTGCGATCTGGTAGGCCGGCGCCCCATTTTTGGGGCTCACGTCGATGCTGCGCGTCTGCCCGCCCACGCGCACTTCATCAATGCGTGCCAGCGCGTCTTCGTGCTGGATGCGCTCGACCCGCGGGCCGGGCGGCAGAGGCGCCGGGGCCTCGGCAGGCAAGGGCAGGGCCTGGGCCGCGGCGTGCAGCGCCACACACAGGGGAACGAGGGTGAGAAAGCGCAAGGTGCTGGGCATGCCCGATTGTAGGCAAGGCCAGCCAGCCCGGCCGTCAGCAGGCCATCGGTACAGCGGTGCCCGGTGTCCGGGCTGAAACCCAATCTCATTGACAATGGCCGGATGTCCGACGATCACACGCCCACCGCCTCCCCCGTCACCCCGGCCACACCGGCTTCCAGCCCGCCGCCCGAGCCTGGGGGCACGCCTTCTGCCACGCCCACCCTGCTGCTGGTGGACGGCTCCAACTACCTCTACCGCGCTTTCCACGCCATGCCCGACCTGCGCGCCGTGCCCGGCGACCCCAGCAGCCCGGCCACCGGTGCCATCCGCGGCATGATCAACATGATGCAGCGGCTCAAGAAGGAAGTGCCGGCCGAGTTCGTGGCCTGCGTGTTCGACGCCAAGGGCCCCACCTTCCGCGACGCCCTGTATCCGGCCTACAAGCAGCAGCGCAGCCCCATGCCCGACGATTTGCGCGCGCAGATCGAGCCGATCCACGAAGTGGTGCGCCTGCTGGGCTGGAACGTGCTCGACATTCCCGGCGTGGAAGCGGACGACGTGATCGGCACGCTGGCCGCCACCGCTGCGCGCCAGGGCATCCGCGTCATTGTCAGCAGCGGCGACAAAGACCTGGCGCAGCTGGTCAACGAGCATGTCACCATCATCGACACCATGAACGGCAAGAAGCGCGACGAAGCCGGCGTGCTGGCCGAGTTCGGCGTGCCGCCCAGCCTCATGATCGATTACCAGACCCTGGTGGGCGACCAGGTCGACAACGTGCCCGGTGTCGACAAGGTCGGCCCCAAGACGGCCGTGAAGTGGCTCACCGAATACGGCTCGCTCGACGGCGTGGTGGCCAACGCCGACAAGATCAAGGGCGCCGCGGGCGAGAACCTGCGCAAGGCGATCGACTGGCTGCCCACCGGCCGCCAGCTCGTCACCATCAAGACGGACTGCGATCTGGACGGTTTCGTGCCCGGCCTGCCGGCGCTCGACGCCATCCGCCTGGGGGAGCCGGCCACCGAGGCCTTGCGCGTGTTCTACGAAACCTATGGTTTCCGCGGTCTGGCCGAGGCCCTGGGGTCTTCACTTCCTCGCCCCTCCGGGGAGCGGGCCGGGGTGAGGGGCTCCCCCACCGCCGACCTCTTCGACCTGCCACCCGAAGCCGGCGAGGTGCTGCCCGCCGCCTCCCATGCCACCGACATCGTCTACGACACCATCCTCACCTGGGACGCCTTCGACGCCTGGTTCCAGCGGCTGCAGGCTGCCGAGCTGGTGGCGATCGACACCGAAACCACCTCGCTCGACGAAATGCGCGCCGAGATCGTGGGCATCAGCTTCAGCGTCAAGCCCGGCGAAGCCGCGTACATCCCGCTGCGCCACGCCGGCCCTGACGCGCCCGAGCAGCTGCCGTTCGACGAGGTGATGGCGCGTCTGAAGCCTTGGCTGGAAGACCCGGCGCAGCACAAGCTGGGCCAGCACGTGAAGTACGACCGCCACGTGTTCGCCAACCACGGCATCGAGGTGCAGAGCTACGTGCACGACACCATGCTGCAGAGCTATGTGCTCGAAGTGCACAAGCCGCACGGCCTGGCCAGCCTGGCCGAGCGCCACCTGGCGCGCAAGGGCCTGAGCTACGAAGACCTGTGCGGCAAGGGCGCGCACCAGATTGCGTTTGCCCAGGTGGACGTGGCCAAGGCCGCGCTCTACTCGTGCGAAGACTCCGACATGACGCTCGACGTGCACCTGTCCCTGTGGCCCCGCCTGCAGGCAGACGACAAACTGCGCTTCGTGTACGAACTGGAAATCGCCAGCAGCGAGGCGCTCTACCGCATCGAGCGCAACGGTGTGCTGATCGACGCCCCCACGCTGGCCAAACAGAGCCACGAACTCGGCCAGCGCATCCACCAGCTGGAGCAAGAGGCCTATGAGATTGCCGGTCAGCCCTTCAACCTGAGCAGCCCCAAGCAGCTGGGCGAAATCTTCTTTGACAAGCTCGGGGTGCCGGTCATCAAGAAAACCGCCACCGGTGCGCGCAGCACCGACGAAGAGGTGCTGGAAAAGCTGGCCGAAGACTATCCCCTGCCGGCCCGCATCCTGGAGCACCGCAGCCTGTGCAAGCTCAAGGGCACCTACACCGACAAGCTGGCACAGCTCGCCCACCCGCGCACCGGCCGGGTGCACACGCACTACGCGCAGGCCGTGGCCGTGACCGGGCGCCTCTCCAGCAACGAGCCCAACCTGCAGAACATCCCCATCCGCACCGCCGAAGGCCGCCGCGTGCGCGAGGCCTTCGTCGCACCACCCGGTCACGTAATCGCCAGTGCCGACTACTCCCAGATCGAGCTGCGCATCATGGCCCACCTGAGCAGCGACGCGGCCCTGCTGCGCGCCTTCCAGGAGGGTATTGACGTGCACCGCGCCACCGCCGCCGAGGTGTTCGGCCTGGCGCCCGACCAGGTCAGCAGCGAGCAGCGCCGCTACGCCAAGGTCATCAACTTCGGCCTCATCTACGGCATGAGCAGCTTCGGCCTGGCCAAGGCGCTGGCCATCGACACCACGGCGGCGAAGAACTACATCGCCCGTTATTTCGAGCGCTTTGCCGGCGTGAAGCAGTACATGGATGACACCAAGGCGCAGGCCAAGGCGCAGGGTTACGTGGAAACGGTCTTCGGCCGGCGGCTCTACCTGCCCGAGATCAACAGCCCCAACGGCCCCCGCCGCGCCGGCGCCGAGCGTGCCGCGATCAACGCCCCCATGCAAGGCACAGCGGCCGACCTCATCAAGCTCAGCATGGTGGCGGTGCAGCGCGCGCTGGACGAGCAGCAGCGCGGCACCCGCATGATCATGCAGGTGCACGACGAACTGGTGTTCGAGGTGCCAGAGGCCGAGGTGGACTGGCTCCGCACCGAAATCCCGGACCTCATGGCGGGCGTGGCGGCGCTGAAGGTGCCGCTGCTGGCGGAAGTGGGCATGGGGCCGAACTGGGACCAGGCGCACTGACTCAGCACCCGGGGCGCCACGCGCCCGTCCAGCCCCGCCGCACCGGTCTGCTCAGCCACGGCCTGCAGGTCCGTGCCGTCAGCCATGTTTGATCGGAGGGGCCGAGGTTTTACCTCCCGTTTCGGCCATTTCAGGGCGACTCGTGACGCAAGTCACACATCCTGGGACGTTTGTCACGCCTTATGGCCGAATGCCTAGGAGCACGGCTGCGCAAAGGCGGTGCCAACCACCCGCTCGCCGATTGAGCAAACGGAGAAAAATTCCCCTAACGCTTCAAGAACTTGTAAATCCTGTTAGGGGGTTGCAACGGGATCTGAAGCGCAGTCCAAGGCGGGGGAACGCTGGCTCAGATTCCCCGCCGAAATTCCAGAGCCGAGCAAGGGAATGAACATGAAATACGCAAAGACTCTGCTGGCTGTCGCAGCCGCTGCCATCACCACCGTCGCCGTCGCTGCAGTGACGTACACACCCTTTCCTGTTTCTATCGGCTTTGTCGGTAAGGGCGACGTACAGCTCATCACTGGCTGGAACAATCAACAACTGCAGCTGAACGCACCAGGAGTCCAGTTCGTCGAAAGCGTTACGGAAAACTACTCAGCCGTTTGCTCTTGGGTGACGGGGGAAGGAACGCGTGGTGAAAAGCCCCATAACGTTTCCCACACGCGTGACACCGCAGTTAATGCTTCTATTGCGAAGGAATTGCGTAGAAATTCGGGAACCAACGAGGCCGTCACAGGCTTCAATTTGACGGGTCCGGGCTCGTCCGTTACCACTAGTGGGTCCGTCCCGGTCGTGAATTCGCCCTGTATGGGAAACGAAGGACATGACGGAACATGGTCCAGTGTTACCTTGACAAGCAGCACAGGTCAGCTGCTGATCGTGGGTTATCCAGTTCCGCTGCAGAGCTGGTAAGGCGATTTCGCTGGAAAAAAGGCGCCAGAGCACGGCGCCTTTTTTACGCTCGCGCTCAAGTTTGCAGAGCTACCGTTGAGACATCCAACTGAGGGGCAGTTCATGCAGAAGGGGCTATTAGGGCTGATCGCTTATATGTTGCTCAACGGGATGGCGGGCGCCGCCGTCCAATTTGATATCTCATCGGGTGCTGGCTTCGTGTCTGCTACCGATGTGCAGTTGCCTCTGGGCTGGAGTGATCCGCAATTCCAGCAGCGTGCGGCCGGCGTGACGTTCCGCTACCGCACCAGTGGCCGCTATACCGCAATCTGCTCGTGGCCGTTGCCGCAGGGAGGAGCCGCTGAGGAGTCCCGCACCCAGCCCTTCATGTGGGAAGTCGCACTGACCAATACCTTGCGGTTCGACAACAAGCAGCGTGGCCGCATTGACGGTATTCAATTGCTGGGTTTTGCCCAGGCGGCGGGCAGCAACGAATCGGTGCCGACGGTGGGTTCGCCCTGCTCAAGTGGCGGCGGGGTGCCCGGCACATGGTCGTCGGTGGCGCTGCAGGTGGAGGTCCGCACATTGGTGGCGCGTTTTGGCGGCGTGGACACCGTGTTGCCCTTCTGATGTCAATGAACAAGGTCTTGCCTGTGCTTTTCTTTCTTGTTTCGCGCTGCTTGCCTCGGGCGAGCGTGCTCATGGCGTGTGGTCTGGCTTTCGCGGCGCACGCCCAGTCCATGAACTCGCTCGGCGTTTCTCAGGTTTCGGTCCCTGCGGGCGCCGAGTTGTCGCTCAGCATGGACGACGCGGTAGCCCTGGCATTGCAGAAGAGTTTTCGGGTGACGCGCTCGGCCCGGTCCACCGAGATGGCCCAGATGCGTCTGGAGAGCACCCGAGCGCAATTCAGACCACGGTTCGACAGCACGCTCTCTCTGCAGGAATCCTTGCAGCTATCGGCCTCCCGTTCTGAGTACGGTCGGTACAAGAACGACCCCTATGCGAGCACGCAGCTGTCGGTCAACGCATATATGTCCATGCCCATCGACCTGTCGGGTATTCAGGGTCGGCAGGAGCGGCAAGCCCAATTGTCTTTGGAGAGCGCCACGATCAACGCCGAGCAGTCGACCATCGACATCCATGCCGACGTCCGGTCCGCGTACGCGTCCGCACTGCGGGCCCAGGGCGTCGTGGAAGCCGACGAGGCGGTGGTGGTCGAACTGCGCAACATGATCGAACGGGCGCGCAGTCGCCGGCCGGCGGCTGTGCCTTTCCTGGAGGTGGAGCTGTCCAACGCCGAGCAGCTGCTCAGCCTCAGCCGCAGTGAAGCCCTCATTGCGCAGAACGGCTTGAGGCAGCAACTGCGCCTGCCAGCCGACACCGTGCTGCGCCTCACCTCCAGCCTGAACCCGGACATTCCCAAAGTGGCCGTCGAGGGCCTGCTGGAAACAGCCCTTTCCAAGCGCTCGGATGTGCGCGACGCCCAGTTGCGCGTCCAGCAGGCCGAACTCGCCTTGGTGCAGTCGCGCGACAGTCGTCGTCCGTCTGGGAGTGTCTACGGTTACCTGTTCCAGTCCTACCGCGGGGCCAATCCGGGGCAGCTGAACAACAACATGAGCCGGTTCGGCGCGCTTATGGTCAACGTGAACGTGCCGCTGGTGTCCTGGGACAACGGCAACATGGACCGCGCGGAGCGCACGGCACTGCTGTCGCTGGAGCAGGCGCGAGACGACATGGAAGAGCAACAGGCCCGCATTGCCACGGAGCTGCGTTTCCTGACCATCAACCTTGCGCAGGCGCAGCGACGGCTCGCCAGCCTGCCCAGTCCGCGCGCGGCGCTCGACTCGATGCGCCAAGCCGAAGAAGCAGTGCTTTCCTCGCCCAACTGGCAAGGCGAAATGGCGCAGGTGACCAATGCCCGCAACAGCTGGCGCCTCACCCACACCGCGTCCATGGAGGCGCTGGCCGACTACTACTCTGCCTATTTCCGCCTGCAGCGTTCCCTGGGAGAGCGCTGAACCCATGCCAGACCGTGACCGGTGCCAAGGCGGCACGGGTGGTGGGGCAGGGCTTGTTCAATCGAGCGGTTTGAGCTGGGTGGCCAGCACCCGCACCGCCACCGCGGCACCACCACCGGCCGGTTCGAGGCGAACCACCTCGCCACGGGCCTGAAAGCCCAGCTGGCCGCCTGCGGTGGGGAAGAGAATTTCGAAGTCGATGAAGCTACCCAGGTCCTGCTGGCAGTCGGTGTCGATCAGCAGGCCACTGTGGCTCACATTGCGCGTGACGCCTTTGCCACCACCGGCCAGCAGAACCTCCAGATGCAGGGGTTCGCGGTGGTCAATGCGACGTTCGTGAGTCATGACCCATTGTGCACAGATGAGAAGCATCTGTGTATGGGATGCAAGGCGCTTTTTTTGCGGCCATTTCGCTGCATCACGCCTTGCGACGAAGGGATAAAAGTCACACCTTGGTATTGCTCGAAGGTAGGTGTTTTTGTTACGTGCTGTAACATTGTGATTCAGGTGGAGGCGCATGCTTTCCTCACATAAAAGAAACAAGAAACCCACATGCAACCCACATCCGTCACGTCAGGGCCCATCCGTGTTCAGGTGGTGGCGCAGCCCATCGTTGCCTGGGGGCTGGAGCGATTGATCGAGTCGGCCCATCCGCGCCTGTGCGTGGCCGGCAGCAGTGAATACATCAAAGACTGTCTGGAACAGCTGCAGAAAAATCCCGCCGACGTGGCGCTGGTCGATCTGGACAACGAAGCGGGCGAAGAAGCGGTGTCTCAGCTCTTCGCGATGACGCACATGCACATACTGGCCATCGGCAGCACGCACAAGACGGCCCAGCAAGACAGCGCAGTGCTGGCGGGGGCGCGTGGCGTGATCGAGAAGCGAGAATCACCCGCCTTGCTGCTCAAGGCCCTTGAGAAGGTGCACGAGGGCGAACTGTGGGTAGGGCGGGTGGCGACCAGCCGCATTTTTTCCGAGCTGGCCCGGCAAAAAACGGCCAAGGTGCCCAGCCCCGAGGCGGGGCGCATTGCCAGCCTCACGCCACGGGAGCGCCAGGCCATCGCCGCGCTGGCCAGTGACGCCACGGCGCCCGGCAAGGTGATTGCGGCACGCCTGCACATCAGCGAGCACACCCTTCGCAACCACCTCACGGTGATCTACAGCAAACTCGGGGTCCCGAACAGGCTCGCCCTGTATGCCTACGCGCGCCAGCACGGCCTGACCGACCCCGACTGAACGGCTTGCACGGGTCGCGGTGGCATAGTGGCTGCGGAACTCAAGCGCGCGGGCCCTGCTCATGCCGGTGGGAGCAACTGTCTGTGTGCAGCCTGCTTGCTCCCAATGTGCCCCCTGCAACCTTCTGGAGACACCGATGCCCCACACCTACCCCGATCTGATCGCCGACGGTCGCGCGTTGCTGCACGCTGCCGACGCACCTGCACCCCTGCCCACACGCCGCACTGCCCTCAAGGCTGCTGTCGGTGTGGGATACGCTGCCGCCGTGCTGCCCACGCTGGCCCAGACCGCCATCAAGACACCCGCCACCGGCCTCACGGCGGGCGAGGTGACGATCGACGTCAACGGCTTCCCCATGCCGGTTTACCGCGCTGCGCCTGAAGGCAAGACCGGCCTGCCGGTGGTGCTGGTGCTGTCGGAGATCTTTGGCGTCCACGACTACATTGCCGACACCGCGCGCCGTTTCGCCCAGGCTGGCTACATGGCCATCGCGCCCGAGCTGTTCGTGCGCCAGGGCGACGCGCAGAGTTACGGCGAAATGGCCCGCCTGATCGCCGAGGTGATCGCCAAGGTGCCCGACGCGCAGGTGATGGGCGACCTCGACGCCTGCGTGCGCTGGGCCGGCGCCAACGGCGGTGACACGTCGCGCCTGGGCGTCACCGGCTTTTGCTGGGGCGGCCGCCAGACCTGGCTGTATGCCGCGCACAACCCGGCGGTGAAGGCGGGTGTGGCCTGGTATGGCCGGCTGGTGGGGCAGGCCAGCGAACTCACGCCGCGCAACCCTGTGGACGTGGCGGGTCAGCTACACGGCCCGGTGCTGGGCCTGTATGGCGCTGAAGACACCGGCATCCCGCTGGACACGGTGGAGCAGATGAAAACGGCGCTGGCCGCGGGCAGCGCTGCCGCCAGGGCGTCCAGTTTTGTGGTGTACCCGGGCGCGCAGCACGCGTTTCATGCCGATTACCGGCCGACCTACCGCAAGGAAGCGGCAGAAGACGGCCAGCGCCGGGCGCTCGAATGGTTCCGGCGCCACGGTGTGGCGTAATACGGGCTGAACAGATGACCCGGGGCCGCTGATCAGCGGCCTTTCTTATGGCACACACCCGGCGCGTGGTGTGCCTGCCCCGTGCAGAGAAACTTGAACACATGACCTTGATCGCGATCCTGATAGGCACCATCGCGGCCGGCGTGGGCAGCGTGTGGCTGGCCGCCTTGCTGAGCTTTGCCATGCTGGCGCGTTTCACCCAGCACATGCTGAGCCTGGCCGCGGGTGCGCTCATGGCCACAGCTTTCATGCACCTGCTGCCCGAGGCCTTCGAAAGCCAGGCCAGCGCCCACGACCTGTTTGCCCTGCTGCTGGGCGGGCTGGTGTTCTTCTTTCTGCTCGACAAGGCCGAGCTCTGGCACCACGGACACGAACACCACCACGGCGGGCACGATGACCACGGCCATGGTCATGCCCACCCTCATGCGCACCACAGTGCGCACCACCACACGCAGGACTCGCCCCGATCGGGCGGCTGGGCGGTGCTGGCGGGCGACAGTGTGCACGCGTTTGGCGACGGCATCCTGATCGCCTCGGCCTTTCTGGCCGACATGCAGCTGGGTGTGGTGGCGGCGCTGGCCGTGCTGGCCCATGAGGTGCCGCACCACATGGGCGATCTGGTGGTGTTGCGGGCTACCTCGGGCACCCAGCGCGCTGCGCTGATCAAGGTGTCACTTGCGGGCACCGTGACCGCGCTGGGCGGTGTCCTCGGTTATTTCCTGCTGTCGAGCTTTGACGATTTCCTGCCGTACTTCCTGGTCGCCGCTTCCAGCAGTTTTGTCTACGTG
Source organism: Hydrogenophaga sp. (assembly GCA_030682835.1). GTDB lineage: Bacteria > Pseudomonadota > Gammaproteobacteria > Burkholderiales > Burkholderiaceae_C > Hydrogenophaga. Next base: position 55,042 of record JAUXNG010000073.1, read on the forward strand.
GCTCTGGCCGACCTCATTCCCCAGCTGCAGAAACGGCTGAGCCTGCGCGAAACAGCCGCCCAGGTGAGCTGGCTGGTGGCGGGTATCGCGCTGGTCAGCCTCGTGAGCGGGCTGGCCCACGCCCACTGAAGGGCTGCCGTCGGGGCGTGTTCAGCCAGGTTCGCCGCTGCCGAAACTGAATTCGAAGCGGGCGCCCTGGCCGACGGCGCCCTGTCCCTGTATGCGGCCGCCGTGGCGTTCGATGATGCGGCGCACGGTGGCCAGACCAATGCCTGAGCCTTCGAATTCACTGGCCGCGTGCAGCCGGTTGAAGGGTTTGAACAGGCGGTCTGAGCGTTTCATGTCGAAACCGGCACCGTTGTCGCGCACAAAGAAGGTGGGCGGCGCACCGCCCGCTCCGGGCAGCTGGCCGAGTTCGATCACCGGCTGGGGCTGCAGGCGCGTGTACTTCCATGCATTGCCGAGCAGGTTTTCCAGCACGATCTGAGCCATGCGGGCATCGCAGTCGGCCATCATGTCTGCGGTGATTCGCACCTCGACCTGGCGCTCGGGGTCGCGCTGGCTTTCGCGCCGCACCACATCCTCTGCCAGCTCGGTCAGGTTCACCTGCATGCGCTGCAGCCGCCCCTGGCTCACCCGCGCCAGCGCCAGCAGGTCGGTGATGAGGCCATTCATGCGGCTCACCGAGCCGTTGATGCGCTCGATCAGGTCCTCATCTTCCGGCGTGAGCCGGGCGGCCAGCTGCTCTTGCAGCACGTGCATGAAGCCGTCGATGGAACGCAACGGCGATTTGAGGTCGTGGGAGACCGAGTAGGCGAACGAGTCCAGCTCGCGGTTGAGGTACTCGAGCTGGGCGGTGCGTTCGGCCACGCGCTGTTCCAGGCTGGCGTGCAGCTGGCGGATTTCCCGGTCTCGCCGCAGGCGCAGCAGTTCGGCGTTGCAGCGGCTGGCGAAGATGGTCAGCAGCGCGTGCAGATCGTCGTTGTAGTCCGGCATGAGCCGCCAGGTCACTGCGATCACGCCGGCCGGCGAGCCGTCGGCGTCGCGCAGGGTCACGCCGGCGAAGGCCTGCATGTCATCGGGGTCAAACGGTGGTGCGTGCTGGACGATCTGACGGGCTCGCGTGTCGATCAGCAGCAGATCGTCTTGCAGCAGCAGGCGCGCGTAGGCGGTGTGCAGGAGCCCGACGCGCCGGTTGGGCTGCAGTTCGCCGTGGTGCAGCAGTGCCAGGGTGTCGAGCTGCTGATCGCTGGTGATTTCGGCGATCACGATGCCGTCGGCTGCAATGGCACTGGCCAGGTGCTCGGCGGCAGACAGGAAATAGGCTTCGCCGGTGTGCGTGGCCACGCTGCGGGCCACGGTCATCAGCATGGCCTCGCGCCGGCGCTGTTCGGTCACGTTGATGGTGTAGGCCAGCGCACAGCGTTCGCCATTGAGGTCGATGGTCTGCGACCACAGGGTCACGTCAACCGCTTCACCCTGCTTGCTGCGCAGGCGGGTGGAGAAATTCAGCACCTGACCCTGCTCCATCAGCTGGCTGGTGTAGCGCTCATGCTCGGTCTCTGACAGCCACACCTCGACCTCTCGCGCTGTGCGCCCGAGCAGGTCTTCCTGCGAATACCCCAGCACCCGCTCATTGGCCGGGTTGACTTCAAGGTAGGTGCCGTCGCTGATGCGGCTGATCACGGCGCCGATGGGGCTCGACAGGAAGGCTTTCGAGAAGCGCTCCTCGGATTGTTCCAGCGCCGTGCGCGAGGCCTGCTCGGCCGTGATGTCGAGCACCATCACGAGCAGCAGACGCTCGTCCTGCTGGGTGACGACGTTCGCGTAGATCATCACGTCCAGCAGGCGACCATCGTGGCAGCAGGTGGTGGCGCGCAGTCCGTTGACGCGTCCGTGCACCTTCAGAGCCGCGCGAAACGCGAGGTGTTCGTGGCCATGGGTCCAGAACGTCGGTGGCGGGCGGCCAATGAGTTCTTCGCGGGAGTATCCGAACAGCTTCACGAAAGCCAGGTTTGCGTCCACCACCTCCTGGGTGCCGACGCGCTGCACCAGGCAGGCCGCGGGGTTGTTCCGAAACAGCACCATGAAGCGTTCTTCACTGGCCCGCAGGTCGGTCTCCACTGCCCGGGCGCGTCCCAGGGCCGCTTCCAGGCGTCTGAACGCATCCGTCATGCGAAAGCGGGTGTAGAAGACGCTCGCCAGGATCGTGAAGATGACCACGATCTGCACGATCCAGACCGCCAGGCCCAGTTGCAGCGGGCGCCCACCAATGTGGCCGAGCTGCTCCAGCCGGATGATGGCGCCGAGGGCCAGGGCGCAGTACACGCCGGTGACGATGGTTGCCCGTCGGGGCAGAAAGGTGCCCGCCATCACCAGCGCGGCCATCAGGACCAGCACGGCTGCACTGCGCACGCTGCCGTCGACGAGCATGCCCGCGGTGGAGCCGAGCACCAGACTGCCCACGAACAGGTGGGCCGCCAGGCGGACGAAGCCCCGATGGAACAGCAGCCAGGTCAGCCAGAGGAAGGCTGTGAGCCCCAGAACCACCAGCAGGATGGGCGCCATGCCGTCCCGAAACCACAGGGCGAGGCTGACCAGGGGCGCCCCGACAGAAACCGTGCCCAGCAGCGCGTTCAGGGCGTCGCGCTGGTGCGCCGCCAGCGTGGGCGTGTCCTGCGCGTCCATGGGGTCGTCGCGCCAGCCGGTGGCGTCTGTCTGGGTCGTCGTCATGTCTCTGGATGGGTGAGCCCCGGGCGGGGCGCGAGAGGCAGGGGGGCGGATGCTGCTTCCAACGTGAAGACAAAACGCGCACCTGCGCCCACCGCCGATTCGGCTTCAATCTGCCCGCCGTGGCGTTCAATGATGCGGCGCACGGTGGCCAGGCCGATGCCGGTTCCTTCGAACTCGCTCGGCATGTGAAGGCGCTGGAACGGCTTGAACAGCTTGTCGGCGAAGGCCATGTTGAAGCCGACGCCGTTGTCCCGAACGCTCAGCCAGGTGCGCCGGTCGCCGTCTCGCGCGACCGGCTCGAACGTGACCAGGGGCTGTGGCACCGGGCGGGTGTATTTCAGGGCGTTGTTGAGCAGGTTTTCCAGCGCAATGCGTGCCAGCCGCGGGTCGCACCGCACCACCATGCCCGGCTCGATGTGGCGTTGTACCGTTTGCCCGTGCCGCTTTTCCAGCGCGAGGTCGAGGATTTCGTGGGCCATCGCGCTCAGGTCGACGGCGGTCAGCGTCATGCTGCCCTGGCTGACGCGCGCCAGCGCGAGCAGGTCGGCGATCAGGGTGGCCATGCGCGAGGTGGAAGCCAGCACCCGCCGCATGAGGTCTTTTTCGTCGACCGACATGCGCCCATCGAGCTGTTCGGACAGCAGGCGGGTGAAGCCGTCGATGGCCCGCAGGGGCGATTTCAGGTCGTGCGAAACCGAATAGGCGAAGGAGTCCAGCTCGGCGTTGAGCTTCTGCAGGTCGACGGTGCGCTCGCGCACCCGTTGTTCCAGGGTTTCGTTCAGGCGGGCAATCTCGCGGTCGCGGCGCAGGCGCACCAGTTCGGCATTGGCGCGGCTGGCAAAAATGGACACCAGCGCCTGCGCGTCGGGCCCCAGCTTCGTGGGGCGTTTCCAGATCGCCGAGATCACGCCGATGGGCGAACTGTCGGCATCGCGCAAGGCCTTGCCCAGGAAGGCCTGGAAGCCCGCCTCGATCAGGCTGTTGGCATTCGGGAATTGGCTCGCCAGATCTTTTTCGCAGATGAGCAGTTCCTGCGTCACCAGAGCCGCACCACACGGAGAGCTCGCCGCATCAAAGCTGAGGTTCGACACCACACGTCCTCCCCGCCAGATGGCCAGCGTGGAGATTTGTTCTTTTGGCGCGCATTCACCGATCAGGACCATGTCGGCCCCGGTGGTGGAGGCCAGGTGCTGCGACAGCGCACTGAAGAAGGCTTCGCCGGTCTCGGTCGACACGCCTTCTGCCACGGTCAGCAGCTGGGCCTGGCGTCGTTTCTCCGGGGTGATATTCATGGTGCAGGTAAGCACACAGGCCTCACCCTCGAGCTCGATCAGTTCGGCCCAGAGGCGCGCATCGACCAGGGAGCCGTCCTTGTGGCGCATCTGGGTTTCCAGACCGTGCACACGGCCTTCCGTCTGCAATTTGTGGACGAAGGCAGCGCGAGCTTCCGCTGTGGGCCACGTGCCGAGCTCCAGCGATGTGCGGCCTTTGCGTTCCTCCAGCGCCAGACCTTGCAGCCCGGTCGCACGGTTCACTTCCAGAAAGGTGCCGTCCGACAGGCGGGTGATGCTCATGTTCAGCGGGCTGAGCATGAAGGCCTTGGCAAACCGTTCTTCAGACCGGCTCAGGCGTTCGAGCATGCGCGCCTGCTCGCTGACATCGGACACGGTGGTGATGATCAGCTTGTCTTGCGGGTCGTTGCCCATCTCGCTGCAGATCACGGCCTCGAACAACGTTCCGTCCGCGCGGCGCCCGAGCACCTGGAACTGGTCGATGCGACGTTCGGCAAACAATTGCTTCAGGTAGTGATCGCGCTGCTCCGGATTGGCCCAGAGGAAGTCGTCCAGGCGGCCCAGCAGCTGGTTGCTGTTGTAGCCGTAGCAGCGCTCGAAAGCCGGGTTGACGTCCAGAATCAGGCCGTTGCGGGCCGACTGGGCGATCATGGGGCTCGGCGATGTGCGAAAGATGCGCGCGAAACGGTCGAGGTTGCGGTCGCGCTCCTGTTCGGTGCGCACGCGCCGCTCGTATTCGTCCTGCTGGCCGAGGTAGGCGATCTGTGTGCGCATGCGGCTGTGGAACACGATCACGCCCACCACCACCAGCGTGAAGCTGTGGGTGAGCCAGACCTTCAGCCCCACTGTGAAGTCTGGCGTGGGAAGCCAGCCGCGCAGCTCCGCCCAGGTGAGCACGGCCAGCGAGCCGGCACTGAACACCACCGCCGCGATCAGGGCGCGCCGCTTCAGAAAGATGCCGGCCCCCGCGACCGCCGCGACGAACAGGAACCCTGCGGCGGTTCGCACCGAGCCGTGGGCGATCACCGCCAGATCGGCGGCGACCAGCAGGGAGAACACCAGCAGCAGAGGCGTGTGCCGGGCGCGACCGCTGACGACCAGCCAGAGCGTCAACCAGCCCACCACGGCCACCAGCGCCGTGACCCACACCTCCAGCGGGTTGGACGTGTTCCAGTACACCAGTGGGGTCAACAGCGTGGCGGCAATACCGACCAGCCACGCCACGCTGCGAAGCGTGGACTGCAGCAGGTCTTGCTCCCGGTCGGGAGTGGGCAGCGGGTCAGAGTGGTTCACATTGCACAGACATTCGACGGGCAGCGCCCGGGTGCCAGCGGAGACGTCATGTGCGGCCCAGCTCAGCGTGTCTGGTTATCGGCGCCGGGCGTCGTTTCTTGACTGCGGGCGCACACCATGCCGGGTGTGTTGCACCACTCGCTCCAGCTGCCGGGGTACAGCGCGGTGCGCCCAAGCCCCGCCAGCTCCATGGCCAGCAGGTTGGGGATGGCGCTGACGCCGCTGCCGCAGTGGTGCACCACGGTGCGCGGGTCCCGTGCGCCCAGCAGCGCATCGAACTCGGCGCGCAGTTGCCCAGCCGGCTTGAAGCGCCCATCGGGCCCGATATTCGAGGCAAAGGGGCGGTTGAGTGCACCGGGAATGTGGCCAGCCACAGGGTCAAGGGGTTCGACCTCGCCCCGAAACCGCGCGGCGGCACGCGCATCGAGCACGGTCTGGGCCGGCTGCCCCAGGCGCTGCGCCAGTGTGGCGGTGTCCGTGGTCTGTGCCAGGGGTGGTCCCAACCTGAAACCCTGGCCCGCAACGGGCAGCGGTGCCGGGCCAGACTCCACATCGCCCCCCGCTTCCTGCCACGCGGTTAGCCCACCGTCTAGCACCGCCACGGCCTCATGACCACACCACTTGAGCATCCACCACAGTCGGCCACAGTAGTTGGCTCCCTGCCGGTCCATCACGACGGCCTGCATGTCGGATGAAAAGCCGAGTGCGTTCAGGCGCTCGGCAAAGCGTTCCCGGGAAGGTAGCGGATGGCGTCCTCCGCTGGCGCGCGTGGTGCCGTGTTTGTCGCTGAGCTGCTCGTCCAGGTGTACATAAATGGCGCCCGGGATGTGCGCGGCCTCAAACTGCTGACGGCCTTTCAACGGGTCCATCAGGTCGAAGCTGCAATCCATCACCAGCAGGGGTGAGCCGCGTTGAATCAGTCCTTGTAACTCGTGAGCAGAGATGATCGTGGTGTGCATGCAGCCATTGTGCTGCAGCACAGCGGGCCTCGCCACACGCTGCGTGGGGTTTTTGCCCACGACGTGACGCCGCCGTGCGCGCGTCAGTGTTCTTCGGCCGGGGCGTGCGGCACGGCCCGGGCGCGCAGGAGGGTGGCGAGCACCCCGCTGGCGATGATCAGGGCCATGCCCAGCCAGCCCACCAGGGGAATCTGGTCGCCAAAGATCACCAGGCCGTAGATGCCCGCGAACACGATGCCGGAGTACTGCAGGCTGGCCACCACCATGGTGGCGCCTGTGGAGTAGGCCCGCGTCATGCACAACTGGCCGAACACCGCCAGCAGCCCGATGGGCAGCAGCCACAGCGCCGCCGGCCAGTGCCAGGGCGAAGCACCCACGAACAGCATGCCCAGCGCCCCCGCCAGCACCGCGCCTATTGAGAAATAGAACACGGTGCGGCTTTCGGGCTCGCCTGCGCGCGACAGGGCGGCCACCTGCAGGTAGGCCAGGGCCGCGAAGATGCCCGAGAACAGGCCCACCAGCGCCCCGACCAGCTGGTCCGGGTTGAGCGTGGGACGCAGCATCAGGGCCACGCCACCAAACCCTGCCAGCACCGCCAGAAACAGCGGGCTCTGCTGGCGGATCGGAGCGTTGCGCCCCTGCATCAGCAGGGCGCCGCCGAGCAGAAAGGTGGCTATCCAGACGCTGCTCATGTAGTTCAGCGTCATGGCCGTAGCCAGCGGGAGGATGGCAATGGCGTAGAACCAGGCCGTGAGCGACAGCGTGCCCACCACGGCACGCCACACGTGCATCATGGGTACCGTGGTGCGCAGCGAGACACCGCGCACCCGCGTCATCCCCAGCAAGAACACCACGCCCACGACCCCACGGTAGGCCACGATCTCAAAGCTGTTGAAGTGCTCCGACGCGAACTTGATGCACACGCCCATGCTTGCAAACAGGAGCGAGGCCAGCAGCATCCATGCCATTCAGCACCCCCCCTGCGCCGCCTGCGGCGTCTTCCCCCCGGAGGGGGGACGCCACCCGCGGCCTGGCGAAGCCAGTTCCGCGGTGGCCCTTGGAAGATACCCTTCTCCGGCCGACCGCCAGAAGAAACGCCGCACGAGCGAGGTGCCTTGACCCAGTGTCACCGCGGAACTGGCTTTGCCAGGCCGCCAGTGACGCCCCCCCGGGGGGGTGACGCCGCAGGCGGCGCGGGGGGGAGCTTGCCCTCAGGGGGGAGCACCTTGCGATACCACTCGTGGAAATGCTGCATGCCGTCTTCCATCGGGCTCTGGTAGGGGCCGACCTCGTTGTCGCCGCGCCGCATGAGGGCTTTGCGACCGGCGTCCATGCGCTCGGCGATCTCGTCGTCCTCGATGCAGGTCTCCATGTAGGCGGCGCGCTGGGCCTCGACGAATTCGCGCTCGAACGCGGCGATTTCTTCGGGGTAGTAGAACTCCACCATGTTCAGCGTCTTGTCCACGCTGATCGGGTGCAGGGTCGAGACCGTCAGCACATGCGGGTACCACTCCACCATGATGTGCGGGTAGTAGGTCAGCCAGATCGCGCCGTGCTCGGGCATGACGCCCTGGCGGTACTGCATCAGTTGCTGCTGCCAGCGCTGGTAAACCGGGCTGCCGGCCTTGCCCAGCAGGTTGGCGGCGCCCACCGTCTGCACCGAGTACTCGGGCTTGAATTCCCACCGCAGGTCTTCGCAGGTGACGAAGTTGCCCAGCCCGGGGTGGAAGGGCGCGACGTGGTAGTCCTCCAGATAGACCTCGATGAAGGTCTTCCAGTTGTAGTTGCACTCGTGCAGTTCCACATGGTCGAGCACCATGCCGTCGAAGTTGAGTGCGGCGCGCGGACCCATGTTGGCCAGGTCGGCCTCGATGTCGCGGCCGTTGTCCTCGAACAGCATGCTGTTCCATTCGCGCAACGGGTAGTTGTTCAGGTTCAGGCACGGGTCCTGCGCAAAGTGCGGGGCGCCCAGCAGGTTGCCGGCTGCGGCTGCTTGCGCGTGCTGACCGCCGCTGTAGGTCCAGCGGTGCAGCGGGCAGACGATGTTGCCGCCGGCGCTGCCGCTCTGTGTCTGGTTCAGGTTCCCGCGGCCCTTGAGCATGACCGCCTGGCGGTGGCGGCACACGTTGGACACCAGTTCCACGCCTTTGGCGGTGTGCACCAGTGCCCGTCCACCGGCTTCCTGCGGCAGGGCGTGGTAGTCCCCAGGCTCGGGAACGGCGAGCTTGTGCCCGACGTAGCGGGGGCCGCGCTGGAACACGGTCTCCAGTTCGCGCTGGAACAGCGCCTGGTCGAAATAGCTGGAAACCGGGAGTTGGCTTCTGGCCTGCTGGAATTGAAGACTTAAATCAGACATCGTGGTCTTGACCTAGAGACTCCCCCTATGAAGGGGCAGGGTAAGCGCTGGTCGAAATTCGAATTCGCGCGGGATGGGTGAAGTGCTGCGTCCCTCCGGGCGTGAAGCGCCCGTCAGTGAAGAAAAAAGAGGCCGGATTGTACCCCGGGGGGTCGTTCCCTATGCCTCCAAGGGCGGGCCTGCCGTGCCCGCCTGTCGGGGTCACATGTTGCGCAGGGCCCGGGGCTAAAATCAAAGGTCGCCGCGCGCAAGCTTCTTGCGCGCTTTCGGCCAGCCTGCTTGCGAGCCCGTCACCGGGCAGCAAACCGGTCGGCACTTCGACGCATCCATGACCCAAGCCTCCACCCCCAAACCCGCCCGATCTGCCGCACGCGTGGCCGCTGCCGAGGTGGCGCCGTCATACGAGGCCGCGCTGACCGAACTGGAGCAGCTCGTGTCACAGCTGGACGCCGGCCAGTTGCCGCTGGACCAGTTGCTGTCGCGCTACCAGCGGGGGGCCGAGTTGCTGGCCTTTTGTCGCTCACGCCTGGAAGCGGTGGAACAGCAGATCAAGGTGCTCGAAGGTGGCGAAACCCGACCGTGGGACCCCGCGTGAACGCCGCCCGGTTCAATCCCCAGGCGTTCGCCGCCTGGCGCGAGCAGCAGCAGCAAGCGGTCGAGCAGGCCTTGTCGGCCTGGGTGTCGGGCGATGCCCCGGCTGGTCTGGGCGAGGCCATGCGCTACGCGGTGCTGGATGGCGGCAAGCGCTTGCGGCCCCTCCTGGCGCTCGCCACCAGCGAGGCCGTGAATGGTGCGGCCACGGCGGCCATGCGGGCCGCCTGCGCGGCCGAGCTGATCCACGCGTATTCACTGGTGCACGACGACATGCCGTGCATGGACAACGATGTGCTGCGCCGCGGCAAGCCCACGGTGCATGTGCGTTTTGGCGAGGCGCAGGCCCTGCTGGCGGGCGACGCCCTGCAGGCACTGGCTTTCGAGGTGCTGGTGCCGGCAGACGGCAGCGTGTCGCCCGTTCTCTCGGCCCGGCTGTGTCGGCTGCTGGCGCTGTCCGCCGGTGCGGCGGGCATGGCGGGCGGGCAGGCGGTCGATCTGGCGAGCGTGGGCAGTGCCCTGGGGCTGGAAGCCCTGTCGTCCATGCACCGCATGAAGACCGGCGCCTTGCTGCAGGCCAGCGTGATGATGGGCGCGGCCACGGGCGACGTACCCGACCAGGCGCTGGACCAGCTGGCGCGTTACGGCGCCTGCGTGGGCCTGGCGTTCCAGGTGGTGGATGATGTGCTGGACGTCACCGCCGATTCCGCGACCCTGGGCAAGACCGCCGGCAAGGACGCGGCCGCCGAAAAACCCACTTTCGTGTCCCTGATGGGTCTGGCGCCCGCACAGGCCTATGCCGACCGCGTGCTCGACGAAGCCCATGATGCGCTGCTGTCGAGCGGCCTGACCCGCCTGGACACGTTGCACGCGCTCGCCGATTGGGTGGGCCGCCGGCACTCCTGAGCCAGAACAAGGATAGATGCACATGAGTTCCCTGCTTTCCCACATCGATTCGCCGGCTGACCTGCGCCAGCTTTCCCGCCAGCAGCTGCGCCCCCTGGCCGACGAGCTGCGGTCCTATGTGCTGGACAGCGTGGCGCGCTCCGGCGGGCACCTCAGTTCCAACCTCGGCACGGTGGAACTCACGGTGGCCCTGCACTACGTGTTCAACACGCCTGAAGACCGGCTGGTGTGGGATGTGGGCCACCAGACCTACCCGCACAAGATCCTCACGGGCCGGCGTGACCGCATGCACAGCCTGCGCCAGCAGGGTGGCATCAGCGGCTTCCCGCGTCGCGAGGAAAGCGAGTACGACACCTTCGGCACCGCGCATTCGTCCACCAGCATTTCGGCCGCCCTGAGCATGGCCCTGGCGGCCAAGATCAAGGGTGAGAGCCGGCACAGCGTGGCCATCATCGGCGATGGCGCCATGACCGCCGGCATGGCGTTCGAGGCCCTGAACAACGCGGGTGTGGCCGATGGCCGCCTGCTGGTGGTGCTCAACGACAACGACATGTCGATTTCGCCGCCAGTGGGCGCGCTCAACCGTTACCTGGCCCAGCTCATGAGCGGACAGTTCTACGCCGCGGCCAAGAACGTGGGCAAGCAGGTGCTGAAGAACGCGCCGCCCCTGTTCGAGCTGGCCAAGCGCCTGGAAGAACATGCCAAGGGCATGGTGGTGCCCGCCACGCTGTTCGAGAAGTTCGGCTTCAACTACATCGGCCCCATCGACGGTCACGACCTCGATTCACTCATTCCCACGCTGGAAAACATCCGCAGCCTGCTCGACACCGACAGCGGACCGCAGTTTCTCCATGTGGTGACCCGCAAAGGCCAGGGCTACAAGCTTGCCGAGGCCGACCCGGTGGCCTACCACGGCCCAGGCAAGTTCGATCCTGCGGTGGGGCTGACCAAGCCCGCGACGCCGCCCAAGACCACGTTCACCCAGGTGTTCGGCCAGTGGCTGTGCGACATGGCCGCGGCGGACCCGCGCCTGATCGGCATCACGCCGGCCATGCGCGAGGGCTCCGGCATGGTGGAGTTCGAGCGCCGCTTTCCGGCGCGTTATTTCGACGTCGGCATTGCCGAGCAGCACGCCGTCACCTTTGCCGCGGGCCTGGCCTGCGAGGGCATGAAGCCCGTGGTGGCGATCTACTCCACCTTCCTGCAACGCGCCTATGACCAGCTCATCCACGACGTGGCGCTGCAGAACCTGCCGGTGGTGTTCGCGCTGGATCGCGCCGGCCTGGTGGGTGCTGACGGCGCCACCCATGCCGGGGCCTACGACATCGCTTACCTGCGCTGCATCCCCAACATGGCCGTGGCCTGCCCGGCGGACGAGGCCGAGTGTCGCCAGCTGCTGAGCACCGCCTTTGAGCAGAACCACCCGGTGGCCGTGCGCTACCCGCGTGGAGCGGGTGTGGGTGCTGCGCAGCCGGCTGGTCTGGAAGGACTGCCCTATGGCAAAGGCGAGTGGACGCGCAAAGGCCGCCGTATCGCCATTCTGGCCTTCGGTACTTTGCTGCACCCGGCGCTCGCGGCGGCTCAGGGGCTGGGCGCCAGCGTGGCCAACATGCGCTGGGCGAAACCCATCGATACCGATCTGCTGCGCGAACTCGCGCAGCAGCACGAGGCGATCGTGACGGTGGAAGAGGGCTGCCTGCAAGGGGGCGCCGGTGCGGCCGTCATGGAGGCCCTGCATGCCGAAGGACTGGCGCTGCCGGTGCTTCAGCTGGGCCTGCCGGACGAGTTTGTGGAGCACGGCGATCCGGCACGCCTGCTGTCGATGCTCGGGCTGGATGCGCCTGGCATCGAGCGCTCGGTGCGGACCCGGTTCCCCGATCTGCTGGAAGCCAATCCGGGTCTGAAAGTGGTGGCTTGAAGCGTGCCGGCCAGGGTCGCTGCGTGAACATTTTTTGAGGCCCGTTTGAACCTTTTTCACCTAGCCAGCTCTGGCGTGGCCGCGTGTGAAAAAAGATCCTTAAATCCGTGTTTTTAAAGGGAAAACCCGCCTGTTTGGCTGGTGCTGCGTCCCTACAATCACGTCGGCTCTTTTGCTAATCCGGCAAAGGAACACATTTGATTGTTGGGTACCCCCATAACCACGGAGTGATCACTATGGATCGTCGTTTCCTTATCAAGAATGCGGGCATCGCCGGCGTTCTTGCCGCCGGTGTCGCACCTGCCGTGCACGCCCAGGCCGCCGTTCGCTGGCGCCTGACTTCCAGTTTCCCGAAGTCGCTCGACACCATCCACGGTGCTGCTGACGTTTTCGCCAAGTCGATCAACGACATGTCGGGCGGCAAGTTCCAGGTCACGGTGCATGCACCGGGCGAACTGGTGCCGGCCTTTGGTGTGGTGGACGCGGTTCAGCAGGGCACGGTTGAAGCCGGCCACACCGCTCCCTACTACTACTTCGGCAAGGATGACACCTTCGCCATCGGCACGGCCATTCCGTTCGGCCTGAACAGCCGCCAGCTCACCGCCTGGTACTACGACGGCAACGGTCTCAAGCTGTTCCGCGAGTTCTACAACCAGTACAACATCGTCAACTTCCCCGGTGGCAACACCGGTGCCCAGATGGGCGGCTGGTTCCGCAAGGAGATCAAGACCGTCGCCGACATCAAGGGCCTGAAGATGCGCCTGGGTGGCTTTGCCGGCAAGGTGCTGGGCCGCATGGGCGCCGTGCCCCAGAACATCCCCGGTGGCGAAATCTACCAGGCACTGGAAAAGGGCACCATCGACGCGACCGAGTGGATCGGACCGTACGACGACGAAAAGCTGGGCTTCCAGAAGGTTGCCAAGAATTACTACTACCCCGGCTTCTGGGAAGGCGGCGCACAGCTCGACTTCTACATCAACAAGACCGCCTACAACGCCCTGTCGGCCGACTACAAGGCCATGGTGGAAGCCGCTGCATCGCATGCCCACACCGAAATGCAGGCCCGCTACGACGCACGCAACCCGGCCGCCCTCAAGCGCCTGGTGGCTGGCGGCGCCAAGCTGTTGCCCTTCCCCAAGGTCGTGATGGACGAGGCCTACAAGCAGTCCATGGCCCTGTATGAAGAGCTGAACAACAGCAACCCGAACTGGAAGAAGATCTACACCGACTACTCGGCCTTCCGCAAGGACCAGAACCTGTGGTTCCGCTTCACGGAAGCCACGTTCGACCGCTACATGCAGGCCGCCAAGCTGTAAGCCATTCGCTTTCAGCCACAGGAAAACCCCGCACTTGCGGGGTTTTTTACATCACCCGCCGCGGGCTGCCATGCAGCCGGGCGGGCCGCACGTGGATTCCATCGCTTCGGCCGACCATCCGTTCGCAATTGGATAGACTGCCGGGTTGTCCATCAGACACCTGCCCTACGGGACCATCCCATGCCTTTCCTGCTCAAATTCTCTCGCCTGGTCGATGGCCTCAGTGGCCTCATCGGCAAACTGGCCATGTGGCTCATTCTGGCGGCCACCTTCATCAGCGCCACCAACGCCATCGTGCGAAAGGCCTTTGGCGTCAGCTCCAACGCCTGGCTGGAAATCCAGTGGTACCTGTTTGCCGCTGTTTTCATGCTCGGTGGCGGCTATGCCTTCCTGCGCAACGCGCACGTCCGCATCGACTTCATCTCCAGCAAGTTCAGCGCCCGCACACGCAACTGGATCGATGTTGGCGGCATCCTGATTTTCCTGCTGCCGCTGTGCTACCTGATGGTTGCCGAGGCCTGGCCGCTGTTCCAGCGTGCCTGGGTGTCCGGTGAAATGTCGTCCAACGCCGGTGGCCTTGTCCGCTGGCCCGTGTATGCCCTGATTCCGCTGGGCTTCGCGCTGCTGGCCCTGCAGGGCATCAGCGAACTGATCAAACGTTTTGCATTTCTCAGCGGGCACGGGCCTGATCCGCTGGACCACACCGGTCCGAGCGAGACCGAGCTGCTGGCCAGAGAGATCGCCGCGGCTGAAAAACTCAAGCAGGAAGCCGCTCTGGCCTCCGCCCAAAAGCACTGATCGGGTCACATCATCATGGTTGAATTTCTGACCGCCAACTTTGTCCCGGTCATGTTCACGGGACTGTTCGCCTTTCTGCTGATCGGTTTCCCGGTGGCCTTCTCGCTGGCCGCCACCGGCCTGTTCTTCGGCCTCATCGGCATGGAGCTGGGCCTGTTCCCCTCCACACTGTTTCAGGCATTGCCACTGCGCGTGTTCGGCATCATGCAGAACGACACGCTGCTGGCCATTCCTTTCTTCACGTTGATGGGCATCGTGCTAGAACGCAGCCGCATGGCCGAGGATCTGCTGGAGACCGTGGGCCAGGTGTTTGGTCCGCTGCGCGGCGGCGTGGGCATTGCCGTGGTGCTGGTGGGCGCGCTGCTGGCCGCCACCACCGGCGTGGTGGCCGCATCGGTCATCTCGATGGGCCTGATTGCCATGCCCATCATGCTGCGCTACGGTTACAACCGCTCGATTGCCACCGGCACCATCACGGCTTCGGGCACGCTGGCACAGGCGCTGCCGCCGTCGCTGGTGCTGATCGTGCTGGCCGACCAGCTCGGCCGCTCGGTGGGCGACATGTACGCTGGCGCGCTCGTGCCAGGCCTGCTGCTGGTGGGCATGTACCTGCTGTTCATCGTGGGTGTGGCGCTCTTCAAGCCCGACTGGGTGCCGGCGCTGCCGCCAGAGGCTCGCATCTATTCCGAGCCCAACGGCTCCAGCGGCCACCGCTCGCTGCTGGCGCTGCTGGTGCTGTGTGCTGCCGCGGGTTATGCTTGGTCGCAGATGCACGACGCCGTCATGGCGAGCTGGCTGGGGCGCGATACCGCAGCCCCTGGCGACGAGGTGTTCATCCTGTCCACCACCATCGCAGCATTCCTGGCGCTGGGGCTGGCGCTGGTGAACAAGCTGCTGGGCATCGGCCTGCTCTCGCGTCTGACCGAGCGTGTCACCTTCGTGCTGATTCCGCCGCTGGTGCTGATCTTCCTGGTACTGGGCACCATCTTCCTGGGTGTGGCCACGCCCACCGAGGGTGGCGCCATGGGTGCCCTGGGCGCGCTGATCATGGCGGCAGCCCGTCGCACGCTGTCCTTTGACCTGCTCAAGCAGGCGCTGGAGAACAGCACCAAGCTGGCCATCTTCGTGATGTTCATCCTGATCGGCTCCACGGTGTTCAGCTTCACTTTCAATGCGGCCGATGGCCACATCTGGGTCGAGCACCTGTTCGACAAGCTGCCGGGCGGCCAGATGGGCTTCCTGATCTTCGTGAACTTCCTGGTGTTCGTCCTGGGCTTCTTCATCGACTTCTTCGAGATCGCATTCATCGTGATCCCGTTGCTGGCACCTGTGGCCGAGAAGCTCGACATCAACCTGATCTGGTTCGGCGTGATCATCGCCATGAACCTGCAGACCTCGTTCCTCACGCCGCCGTTCGGTTTCGCGCTGTTCTACCTGCGCAGCGTGGCTGCCCGACAGGACTACAACGACGTGGTCACCGGCAAGCGGATCAAGGCCGTCACGACGGCTCAGATCTACAAGGGGTCGATTGCCTTCATCATCATGCAGGTCATCATGGTGGCGGTGATTCTGATCAACCCGGCCATCGTGACCGGCAGTCTGGGCAAGGCGGTGGTGGTTGACGAAGACGCCGTGCGCGACATGCTCAGCAACATGCAGGACCTGCAGACAGACGATGACGAGCAGGAAGCCGCCGAAGAGGCGGCTGAAGCCGAAGGTCTGGAGCCAGCCGCCAGCGAGGACGAGGAGGACGACCCCGCCAAGGCCCTGCAGGACGCGATGAAGCCGGGCAACTGAGGCTGGTCGAACGAGGAACCCCAGCATGCAGATCGACGTCAAGGTACTCGACCCCCGCATGGCCGCGCATCTGCCGGCCTACGCCACCGCAGGCAGTGCGGGCCTGGACCTGCGGGCCTGCCTGGATGCGCCCCTGGTGCTGGGCCCGAACGCCTGGCAGCTCGTGCCCACCGGGCTGGCCATTCACCTGGCTGACCCGGGTTATGCGGCGATGATCCTGCCCCGCTCGGGGCTGGGTCACAAACACGGCATCGTGCTGGGCAACCTGGTCGGGCTGATCGACAGCGACTACCAGGGCCAGCTCATGGTGAGCGCGTGGAACCGCAGCGACACGGCTTTCACCGTGGAGCCCATGGAGCGCATTGCGCAGATGGTCATCGTGCCGGTGGTGCAGGCCCGCTTCAACGTGGTAATTGATTTCGCCGCAGCCAGCGAGCGTGGCGCCGGGGGCTACGGTTCTACCGGGCGAGGCTGAGCCGGGCGGCTCTTCCCCCCGGCTTCATCCACGAAAAAGGCACCCCGCGGGGTGCCTTTTTCGTGGGAGTTTGCGATCAGTGCAGGGTGGGCCGCTGGGGCGGTGAACCGCCGTTTTCCTCGTCCTCTTCAACGGCCGGAACGTCCATGCGGAAGAAGCCGGTGCCGAGTGAACCGCTGCCGATCTCGTCCACCGAGGCCTCCCGCACCGCGTGCACGCGGATGGAAATGCGCAGCGCGATGCCCGCGAGCGGGTGGTTGGCGTCGAGCACCACGTGGTCGGGGTAGATGTCGCTGATGAAGAAGAGACGGTCATTCGGAGCGGCGGGGTTGCAGCCCGCCGGCAGGCCTTCGAAGCCCATGCCTTCCTCGATCTTTTCCGGGAATAGATGACGCGGCTCCAGAAACAGCAGGCTGTCGTCGTAATCGCCGAAGGCGTCTTCTGGTTCCAGGTGCAGGTCCACGGTGTCACCGGCCTCGTGGCCTTGCAGGGCTTCTTCAATACGCGCGAGCAGGTCGGTGCCGCCGATCAGGAACTCCACCGGCTCTTCCAGCACGTCGAGTTCTTCACCGAGGGTGTCTTTCAATGTCCAGGTCAGCGCCACGACGCACTGGCTGGTGATGGGCATAGGGCTTTTCATTGGACAATTGTCCCATGTTCAATACCCCCACATCCAGCCCTGCGGCCCTGTCCGCCAGCGGCGACAGCGCCGCCGTCGACGTGCCCCGCACCATGCTCGGTGGACTCTCCCCCACCCAGTTCATGCGCCGGTACTGGCAGAAGAAACCGCTGCTGATCCGCAATGCCTTCCCCGGATTCACACCCTTCCTGAGTCGTCAGGACCTGTTTGCCATGGCGGCCGACGAGGCGGTGGAATCCCGGCTGATCGTGCACCAGGCCAAGGGCTGGACCCTGAAGCACGGCCCGCTGAAACGGGCTGCTCTGCCGCCGCTGAAGCAGCCCCGCTGGACCCTGCTGGTGCAGGGGGTGGACCTGCATGTGAACGCCGCGCACGAACTGCTGCAGCGCTTCCGTTTTGTCCCCGACGCCCGCCTGGACGATCTCATGATCTCCTGGGCCACCGAGGGCGGCGGCGTGGGACCGCACTTCGACAGCTACGACGTGTTTCTGCTGCAGGCGAGCGGGCAGCGCCACTGGCGCATCGGTCGCCAGAAAGACCTGTCGCTGGAGCCGAACGTGCCGCTGAAGATCCTCAGCCATTTCGAACCCGAAGAAGAGCACACGCTGAATTCGGGCGACATGCTCTATCTGCCCCCCCGCTGGGCGCACGACGGCGTGGCCGTGGGCGGCGCGGAGTGCATGACGTATTCGGTGGGTTTTCGCGTGCCGCGGCGCGGTGGCCTGGCTGGCGAACTGCTGCAGCGCATGGCGGACGATTTTGAGGACAGCACGCTGTACCGCGACCCGGCCCAGCCGGCCACCGAGCACCCCGCCGCCATGCCGCCGGCGCTGGAGGGATTCGCCCTCGACGCGCTGCAGCGTCTGCTGGCCGAGCGCCAGTCGCTGGCCTGCGCGCTGGGTGAAGTGATGACCGAACCCAAGCCACGCGTGTGGTTCGACGAACCCGATGCCCCCTGGGCGCCCGGCGCGATCCGCCTCGACCGGCGCACCCGCATGATGTACGACGAGCGGCACGTGTTCATCAATGGCGAGAGCCTGCGCGCAGGCGGTGCCGACGCACGCCTGATGCGCACCCTCGCTGACCAGCGCTGCCTGTCAGCGGCGCAGGTGCAGCGGGCGGGCCCCGACGCGCGCACCTTGTTGCAGGACTGGTTCGAAGCCGGCTGGCTGCACCTCGAACCTGCCGCCTGAGCCAGCGGGACGGGAGTCTGAGCATGTCGAGCGCATCTGCTGAATCCCCCGGGCCCGGCCCCCTGGCTGCGCTGCCGGAAGGCCGGCTCCAGGGCCGCCAGGTCTTCGCCGATCTGGTGGCACAGGGTCTGGCCACGGCCGCCGCCGAGGGCTGGAACCGCTTGGTGCTGGCCGACCCCGACTTTGCCGACTGGCCGCTGGGCGAGCGGTCCGTGGTGGCTTCGCTGCAGGACTGGGCTGCCCGCGGCCGGTCGCTGCACATGATTGCGCACGATTACCGGGCTGTGCGCGAGCGCCATCCCCGGTTCGTGCAGTGGCGCGTGACCTGGTCGCATCTGTTCGAGGCCCGCGCCTGCAGCGGTGTGCCATCGGGGGAGTTGCCCAGCGCGTTCTGGTCGCCCGCGTGGACGCTGGAGCGCATCGACGTGGCCCACGGTGTGCAGATCGCCAGCCGCCTCCCGGCCCGGCGCGTGGCGCTCGGTGAACGGCTCGATCAGTGGTGGCAGAAGGGAAGCCCTTCGTTTCCTGCCGTCACGCTCGGGCTGTAGCGAAGCGCACAGTACTTTGTTTTTTCGCAACAAGTTCCCGGAGCGCGAAGAAAAATTTAGTCAGGGTAAATCCGGTTGATTTTTCAGAAGTATGATTCGCTCCGAGCCGAGACACGTGCAACAACGCACCGTCTGGCCCGATTGAACCAACTCGAATGACCCGTTCGAGTTTTTTTTTGGTTCAACGTCGATTCTGTTGTTTGTTGTACTTCCATTGAAAAAACCATGAAAAAAGCTCTCCTGATCACCAGCCTGTTCGCCGCTATCGCCCTGACCGCCTGCGGCAAAAAAGAAGAGGCACCTGTTGCCGCTCCCGCACCTGCTGTCGAGCCAGCCCCTGCTCCTGCCGCTGCCGAGCCAGCAGCCGCTCCTGCTGCTGACGCTGCTCCCGCTGCCGCTCCTGCTGACGCAGCACCTGCGTCCACCGACGCCGCTGCTACCCCCACCGCAGTGGTCGAGCCTGCCAAGCAGTAATCTGCACTGACGGGTCCGCCGGGACCCGGACAACAAAAAGCCGCCTCGAAAGGGCGGCTTTTTTGTGCCTGCTCGCGCCTGAAGGGCCAGCGGTCCGTCGACCGGTGCGGTGGCCCGGGCACCCGGTTGAACTGGCTTACTTCAGGTCGTCTGCCAGCAGCTGCAGGATGCGCTGGGCATTGGCCGAAGCCGCCGGGCGCCCTGCGGCGTCGAGCACGGTCACCGTTGAGGTGCTGCCCGCGCTGCTCACACGCACGCGGTACCGTTCGGGCTCGGCGCCTGTCTTCTGGCTGCCAAAGATGCGACCGAAGAAGCCGGGCTTGGCGGCATCGGCAGCGGTGGTGGCCACGTAACGCACAAAGTAAACGCCGTCGCCACGGTTGCGGTCTTCGACCGTGAAGCCCGTGCGGTCGAGCGACAGGCCGACGCGTCGCCAGGCCCGGTCAAAACCGTCGTCGAGCTGGACCACCGGCTGGTTGTCGACCGTGCTCAGGCGGGCGACCGGCTGCACGGGCGCGGCAGCCGTCATCGACTGTGCCTGGGCTTCGCTGGCCCCCAGCTTCACCATGAGGCGGCGAAGGAATTCGGTTTCCAGTTCGGCGTCGGCTGCACGTGGCTGCCACACCGTCTGGTCTTTCTGGGCCGACGAATACACCTCCACCATGCCGCGGTGGCTGATGTACACCTCGGTCCCACCGGCGGCGTTGCGCTCCAGGCGGGTGCGGAACTTGTCGCGTTCGCCGGTGGAGTACAGGTTTTCGAACACGCGGCCGATGGTGCTGCGGATGAAATCCTGTGGGAGCTTGGCGCGGTTTTCAGCCCAGTCGGTCTCCATGATCCCCAGGGCCTGCTGGTCGAGTTCCAGCCGGAAACCGTTCTCCTGCCAGAAGTCACGCACCGGCCCCCACAGCCGGTCGGCAGGGCGGTCGATCACCAGCCAGCGCTGGTTGCCCGCGCGCTCGATGCGCACATCACCGACTGCGCTCACCGCGGTGGTGGCGCTGGTCGCGGGTGCGGGCTGGGCCGTCTGGTAGCCGCTGGCCGTGACGATGGAGCCGGGCACGTTGTAGCGCGAATCACGGCTGAGCTGCGTGAGGTCGGGCGGCACATCGAGCGTGCTGCCGCGCTGCGCGCTCTTGTAGTCGATCTTGTCTTCCTGCAGCACCGAGCAGCCTGAGACCAGGAGCGTGGCCGCGGCCAGCAGGGTCACGCGGGTCAGCAGGGCGCGGCTGCCAGCCGCCCGGGGTGCGGAGGCAGGGGAGAAGGAAAAGGACATGGGGTGGCTCACAGTCAGGTTGAGAGAGTCGAAGCGCAGGTGCTCAGCCAATGAGGCCGCTTTCCTGCAGCGCGCCCTCGACCGTTGGCACGAGGCTGCGCGTCATCGGGGTGAGCGGCAGACGCATGGTCTCGCCGCACAGGCCCATGCGGGCCATCGCCCACTTCAGGGGGATTGGATTGGCTTCGACGAAAAGGTTCTTGTGCACGGGCATCAGACGCAACTGAATGTCCATCGCCTTGCGCGCGTCGCCGGCCAGGGCCGCGACGCACAGCTCGTGCATCAGGCGCGGGGCAATGTTGGCAGTCACGCTGACGTTCCCCTGGCCACCGCACAGCATCAGCGCCACCGCGGTCGGGTCGTCTCCCGAGTAGATGGCGAAGCCTTCGGGCGCTTCGCGAATCAGCCACTGCGCGCGCTCGATGTTGCCCGTGGCTTCCTTGATGCCCACGATGCCGTCCACTTGCGCCAGGCGCAGCGCGGTCTCGACCGCCATGTCAGCCACGGTGCGGCCCGGCACGTTGTACAGGACGATGGGCAGGTCGCCGCTGGCTTCGGCAATCGCCTTGAAGTGCTGGTACTGGCCTTCCTGGGTGGGCTTGTTGTAGTAGGGCACGACCTGCAGCTGGCAGTCGGCGCCCACGCTGCGGGCAAACTTCGCCAGCTCGATCGCTTCGGCGGTGGAATTGGCACCGCAGCCCGCCATGATAGGCACGCGTTTGGCAGCCTGTTCAACCGACACGCGAATGATCTCGCAGTGCTCTTCCACGGTGACCGTGGGCGACTCGCCGGTGGTGCCGACCACGCCGATGCAGTCGGTGCCCTCGGCGATGTGCCAGTCGATCAGTTTGCGCAGGGTGGGGTAGTCCACGCTGCCGTCTTCTAACAAGGGCGTGACCAGGG
>JAUXNG010000090.1 GCA_030682835.1 Hydrogenophaga sp.
TTTGAGCGGACCAAGCCGCACGTCAACGTCGGCACCATTGGTCACGTTGACCACGGCAAGACGACCCTGACCGCCGCCATCACCACGGTGCTGGCAGCCAAGTTCGGCGGCGCAGCCAAGGCCTACGACCAGATCGATGCGGCTCCGGAAGAAAAAGCCCGCGGCATCACCATCAACACCGCCCACGTGGAATACGAAACGGCCAACCGCCACTACGCCCACGTGGACTGCCCTGGCCACGCCGACTATGTGAAAAACATGATCACCGGTGCTGCCCAGATGGACGGCGCCATTCTGGTGTGCTCGGCCGCTGACGGCCCGATGCCCCAGACCCGTGAACACATCCTGCTGGCCCGCCAGGTGGGCGTTCCCTACATCATCGTGTTCTTGAACAAGTGCGACATGGTCGATGACGCCGAGCTGCTTGAGCTGGTCGAAATGGAAGTGCGCGAGTTGCTCGACAAGTACGACTTCCCTGGCGACGCCACCCCCATCGTGCACGGCTCGGCCAAGCTCGCCCTCGAAGGCGACAAGGGTCCTCTGGGTGAAGAGGCCATCATGAAGCTGGCTGACGCGCTGGACACCTACATCCCCACGCCCGACCGCGCGGTGGATGGTGCCTTCCTGATGCCCGTGGAAGACGTGTTCTCCATCTCCGGCCGCGGCACCGTCGTGACCGGCCGTATCGAGCGCGGCATCATCAAGGTCGGCGAAGAGATCGAGATCGTCGGCATTGCCGACACCCAGAAGACCATCTGCACCGGCGTCGAAATGTTCCGCAAGCTGCTCGACCAGGGCCAGGCAGGCGACAACGTCGGCATCTTGCTGCGCGGCACCAAGCGCGAAGACGTGCAGCGCGGCCAAGTGCTGTGCAAGCCCGGCTCGATCAAGCCGCACACGCACTTCACCGGCGAGATCTATGTCTTGTCCAAAGATGAAGGCGGCCGCCACACGCCTTTCTTCAACAACTACCGTCCCCAGTTCTACTTCCGTACCACGGACGTGACCGGTGCGATCGAGTTGCCAGAAGGCAAGGAAATGGTCATGCCAGGCGACAACGTGTCGATCACCGTCAAGTTGATCAACCCGATCGCCATGGAAGAAGGCCTGCGCTTCGCCATTCGCGAAGGCGGCAGGACCGTGGGTGCCGGCGTTGTGGCAAAAGTCATCGCTTAAGATAAAAGGTTTGATGCAGGGGCATAGCTCAATTGGCAGAGCGTCGGTCTCCAAAACCGAAGGTTGATGGTTCGATTCCTTCTGCCCCTGCCACCCGCTCATTGGCAACTGTCAATGTCGCAGGTGATGTGAAGATATAACAAGCAAGCCCGCCAGGAGTCCAAAGCTTCAGGTGGGCTTAAGTGTCTGAAGAGATGCGCGAAGACTGAACAGGAAATCTGGCAACTATGGCCTCTTCTCAAGTTGAAACCGTCAGCACCAATGCCGACAAGGCCAAGCTGGGGCTGGCTGTCGTTCTGGTGCTGGGCTCGCTGGTCGGCTTTTACATGCTGACCAAGCAGGGTCCACTGGTCCAGTGGGGTGCCCTGATCGCGGGTCTTGTGGTCGCGGTTGGCGTGTTCGTGTCGTCGGAACTGGGCAAGCAGTTCGTGGCCTTCGGGCGCGACTCCTGGCGCGAAGTACAGAAAGTCGTCTGGCCTGCCCGTAAGGAAGCCGTGCAAATGACGGTCTATGTGTTTGGCTTCGTGGTGGTGATGGCGTTGTTTTTGTGGTTAACCGACAAAACACTCGAATGGGTGTTTTACGACCTGATCCTGGGATGGAGACGATGATGAGCGATCTGAACGGCGCGATGGTCAGCCAAGTGGCGGCGGGCGACTCCCTCACGCCGACCCCAGGCATGCAGTGGTATGTTGTGCATGCTTATTCAGGCATGGAAAAAGCGGTTGAACGCAATATTGTCGAGCGGATCAACCGTGCGGGCATGCAGTCCAAGTTTGGTCGTTTTTTGGTGCCCACTGAAGAAGTGGTCGAGATCAAGAACGGCCAGAAAAAAACCACGGAGCGCCGTTTCTTCCCGGGTTATGTGCTGGTCGAGATGGTCATGGATGACGAAACCTGGCACCTCGTGAAGCACACCAACAAGGTGACTGGCTTTGTCGGCGGCGCCAAGAATCGCCCGGCCCCGATTTCTGATGAAGACGTGCAGAAAATCGTGAGCCAGATGCAGGTGGGTACCGAGAAGCCGCGTCATAAAGTCGAATTTGAAACGGGCGAGTATGTTCGCGTCAAGGACGGTCCGTTCACTGACTTTAACGGCACGGTGGAAGAGGTTAACTACGATAAGAACCGGGTGCGGGTTTCTGTCACGATTTTCGGACGCGCAACTCCGGTCGAGCTGGAATTCAGCCAGATTGAGAAGACCTGATAAACCAGAGTGGTTGCGGGACTGTCCAATGCACGCCTGGCGTCGCGTTGCACGGACTGCCACCGGTTGAACAAATTTTGCGCTTTGCAACTCGGCGCGAAGGGTTCTTCGGAACCATGATTGAGTTGTGTAAACCCCGGGAGCTTGAGCCTGTTGAATACAGCGTTCAGGCGTCATGACCCGCAAGGAGAAAAAGTAAGGCGAAAAAAATCGTCGGCTTCGTTAAGCTGCAAGTGCCAGCTGGCAAGGCCAATCCATCACCACCGATCGGCCCTGCGCTGGGTCAGCGCGGCTTGAACATCATGGAGTTCTGCAAGGCATTCAATGCCCAGACCCAGGGCGTCGAGCCAGGCCTGCCACTGCCGGTGGTGATCACTGCCTACGCAGACAAGAGCTTTACCTTCATCATCAAGACGCCGCCGGCTGTCACGTTGATCAAGAAGGCGATCAAGCTCGACAAGGGTTCTGCCACGCCGCATACCGTCAAGGTCGGCAAGATCACCCGTGCCCAGCTGGAAGAAATCGCCAAGCACAAGATGAAAGACATGACTGCCGCCGATCTGGATGCTGCAGTTCGTACTATTGCCGGTTCTGCCCGCTCCATGGGTGTGACGGTGGAAGGGGTTGTATGAGCAAGCTGACGAAACGCCAAAAAACTGTCGGTGACAAGATCGACAGCAACAAGCTGTACGCGCTGACCGATGCCTTGGGCCTTGTCAAAGAGTTCGCCGTTGCCAAGTTCGATGAATCCATCGACGTGGCTGTGCAGCTCGGCATTGATGCCAAGAAATCTGACCAGGTCGTTCGCGGCGCTGTCGTGTTGCCTAATGGCACCGGCAAAACCAAGCGTGTTGCTGTGTTCGCCCAGGGTGCCAAGGCTGAAGAAGCCAAAGCCGCCGGTGCCGACATTGTCGGCATGGATGATCTGGCTGCCGACATCAAGGCCGGCAAGATGGACTTCGACGTCGTGATTGCTTCCCCCGATGCCATGCGCATCGTCGGTACGCTGGGCCAGATCCTCGGCCCCCGCGGCCTGATGCCTAACCCCAAGGTCGGTACCGTGACGCCTGACGTCGCTACGGCCGTCAAGAACGCCAAGGCCGGTCAAGTCCAGTTCCGCGTTGACAAGGCCGGTATTGTGCACGGCACCATCGGACTTCGTTCGTTTGAAACAGCCAAGCTGCAAGGTAATCTGGCTGCATTGATCGATGCGCTGATCAAGGCCAAGCCTGCGACCAGCAAGGGTGTTTACCTGAAAAAAGTTGCGGTGTCGTCAACGATGGGTGTGGGCGTTCGCGTCGACACGCAAAGCATCGCGGCGTAAGCCTCGCAACTTAAAAAATTTGAAGGCCCGCAAGGGTTTTCAATGTGGTGGGCTGCCGGAGTTCGCTCCGGCAGGTCATCCAAGACCGTTGGTGTGTCAGCCTGAATATAAAAGTTTGAGCCAGGCACTTAATCGAAAGATAGCCAACGCAGATGGCGGTCCCGCTGCTTGAATGGTTTTGCAAAGAATCTGAAACAGTTGGTCGCTGAATATGAGCGTGTCGAACGGTGAAGGCGCAAGCTGAAACCCGAAGGCACATTTTTAAGGAGTAGACCTTGAGTCTCAATCGCAGTGAGAAACAAGCCGTCATTGATGAAGTGACAGGCCTCGCCGCTAAAGCTCAAACGCTCGTGATGGCGGAATACCGTGGCATCACGGTCGCTGACATGACCAAGCTGCGCAGCCAAGCCCGCGACAAAGGCGTGACCCTGAGTGTTCTCAAGAACACGCTGGCTCGCCGTGCCGTGGTGGGTAGCGCATTTGAAGTCGTGTCCGACCAGATGACCGGTCCGTTGATCTACGGCTTTTCCACCGATGCTGTAGCTGCTGCGAAAGTAGTGGCTGACTTTGCGAAAACCAACGACAAGTTGGTGATTCGTGCAGGCGCCATGTCAGGAAAAGTCCTGGACGTGAACGGCGTCAAGCAGCTTGCGAACATCCCTTCGAAAGAAGTGCTGCTCGCCCAGTTGCTGGGCTTGATGCAATCGCCCATTTCGCGTACGGCACGTGTGCTGGCCGCGCTGGCCGAGAAAAAAGGCGGCGGCGAAGAAGCCGCAGCGCCCGCAGCAGAAGCTGCAGCGGCGTAACTTGTACCAACTTTTTTAGGAAATCAAAATGGCATTCGATAAAGACGCATTTTTGACCGCGCTCGACAGCATGACGGTCCTCGAACTCAACGACCTGGTGAAAGCCATCGAAGAGAAATTTGGCGTGAGCGCTGCAGCCATGTCGGCTCCTGCTGCCGGCGGCGGTGCTGCTGCAGCGGTTGCCGAAGAGAAGACTGACTTCACCGTCATGCTGCTCGAAGCCGGCGCCAACAAGGTGTCCGTCATCAAGGCCGTGCGCGAAATCACCGGCCTGGGCCTGAAAGAAGCCAAGGACCTGGTTGATGGCGCACCGAAGGCTGTCAAGGAATCGGCTCCAAAGGCCGACGCAGACGCTGCCAAGAAAAAGCTCGAAGACGCTGGCGCGAAAGTCGAACTCAAGTAATCCTTGCGTTTCGCGAAGGCTGGAAGACCGGGTTCGGCTTCCAGCCTTTCGTACTTTCAAGGAGTGCCGTTAAAAGCGCCGGGACACCGGTCTTTTAACCTCTTTGGAACCACTGGCAAGCAGATTTGACGAAAATCTTCTTGCCAGTGCTTCCTGACCCCGACTGCAGGAAACGCCTTGGTTCGGGCAACGTGCAATGCGTTGCCGTCCGCCATGGTTGGTAGTGGCCAACCACCAAGTCTGTTTGAGTACGTGGTGTATTCAATCAAGACAGTCGCCAGAGCTTAACAATCCGGTTGCCCGTACCGGTTTGTGTCCCATCAAAGCGGAGAACTCATGGCCTATTCCTATACCGAACGCAAGCGAATTCGCAAAAGTTTCGGCAGCCGCGAAAGTGTGCTGAATGTTCCTTACCTGCTGCAGATGCAAAAAGACGCCTACACGGCGTTTCTGCAAGCTGATCGCGCGCCGCAGAAGCGCACCGTCGAAGGCCTGCAGGCAGCATTTGAAAACGCCTTCCCCATCGTCTCGCACAACGGCTTTGTCGAGATGAAATTCATCGAATACAACCTGGCCAAACCCGCCTTTGACGTGCGTGAATGCCAGACCCGCGGTCTGACTTTCGCGTCGGCGGTGCGCGCCAAGGTCCAGCTGATCATCTATGACCGCGAGTCGTCGACCTCGCAGTCCAAGGTGGTTAAGGAAGTCAAGGAGCAGGAAGTCTACATGGGCGAAGTTCCGCTCATGACCGACAAGGGGTCTTTCGTCATCAACGGCACCGAGCGTGTCATCGTGTCCCAGTTGCACCGTTCGCCCGGCGTGTTCTTCGAACACGACAAGGGCAAGACCCACAGCTCGGGCAAGCTGCTGTTCTCGGCCCGCAGCATTCCTTACCGCGGCTCGTGGCTGGATTTCGAGTTCGATCCCAAGGATGTGCTGTACTTCCGCGTCGACCGCCGCCGCAAGATGCCGGTCACCATCCTGTTCAAGGCCATCGGCCTGAACCCCGAGTCCATCCTGGCGAACTTCTTTGTGTTCGACAACTTCCGCCTGATGGACAGCGGCGCGCAGATGGAGTTTGTTGCCGAGCGCATGCGCGGCGAAGTCGCCCGTTTCGACATCACAGACAAGGCCGGCAAGGTTGTTATTGCGAAAGACAAGCGCATCACTGTGCGCCACACGCGCGAACTCGAGCAGAGCGGCACGTCCACCATCAGCGTTCCGGAAGATTTCCTGATCGGCCGTGTGGTCGCGAAGAACATCGTTGATGCGGAAACCGGCGAGATCATCGCCAAGGCCAATGACGAGCTGACCGAAGTGCTGCTGAAGAAGCTGCGCCTGGCCAATGTGCAGGACCTGCAGGTGCTGTACACCAACGAACTGGATCAGGGCGCCTACATTTCCCAGACCCTGCGCGCTGACGAGACGCCGGATGAATTTGCCGCCCGCGTTGCGATCTACCGCATGATGCGTCCTGGCGAGCCGCCGACTGAAGATGCGGTCCAGGCCCTGTTCCAGCGCCTGTTCTACAACCCGGACACCTACGATCTGTCCAAGGTCGGCCGCATGAAGTTCAACGCCCGCGTGGGCCGCGACACCTCCACCGGCCCCATGGTCATGACCAACGAGGATATCCTGGCTGTGGTCAAGATCCTGGTCGACTTGCGCAACGGCAATGGCGAAGTCGATGACATCGATCACCTTGGCAACCGCCGCGTGCGTTGTGTCGGCGAACTGGCTGAAAACCAGTACCGCACCGGCCTCGCACGTATCGAAAAAGCCGTGAAAGAACGTCTGGGCCAGGCCGAGCAGGA
>JAUXNG010000100.1 GCA_030682835.1 Hydrogenophaga sp.
CGGCGGTCACGATGACCGAAATGATCGGTCACGTTGCCGAAACGGCCGGTCACGATGAACCGACAACGGAGTCGGTCACGATGGGCCGAAATCCTCGGTCACGATACCGAAACCAGCGGTCACGTTGGTCCGAAATACCCAGCCGGTGTTCAGCAGCTTCACGCCGCTCAGTTCCAGCGCGTCCACAGTGGCATAGAGGTCGTTCGATCCCATGGCGATGTGCTGGATGCCCTCGCCGTGGTAACGGTCCAGGTACTCCTGGATCTGGCCCGACTTCTCGTTGCCTTCTTCGTTGATGGGGATGCGGATCTTGCCGCAGGGGCTGGTCATGGCCTTGCTCTTCACGCCTGTGGCCTGGCCTTCGATGTCGAAGTAGCGCACCTCGCGGAAGTTGAACAGGCGCTCGTAGAAGCCGGCCCATTCCTCCATGCGGCCACGGTGCACGTTGTGTGTGAGGTGGTCGATGTAGGTCAGGCCGTGGCCGACCGGGTTGAGCTCGGCGCCCGAGTCCTGCGCCAAGGGCTCAAAGTCCACGTCAAAAAACCCGATGTTGCCGATGTCACCGGCCTGTGCGCCGTTCTTGCCGCGCCAGCGGTCGATGAAATAGATGATCGAGTCGCCAATGCCCTTGATGGCCGGGATGTTCAGCTCGCCAGGGCCGGCGGTGTGCGCATAGCCCCAGGCGCCCAGCGAGATGGCGCGCTCATAGGCGGCCTTGGCGTCCTGCACGCGGAACGCGATGGCGCACACGCTGGGGCCGTGCAGGCGGGCGAAACGTTGTGCGAAGCTGTCGGGCTCGGCGTTGATGATGAAGTTGATCTCGCCCTGGCGGTACAGCGTCACAGCTTTGTGGCGGTGCTTGGCGATCGGCTTGAACCCCATGCGCTCAAACAGCGCGCCCATGGCCACCGGGTCTGGAGCTGCGTATTCGATGAATTCAAAACCGTCGGTGCCCATGGGGTTCTCCCAGGACGAGGCGGCGGCCGTGGCGGTAGCTGGAATCGAGGCGTTCATGCTTGTCTCCGTTGTGCAAAAAGCGAAGAGCCACTGTATCGGCGCAGGGTGTCACGATTCCGGCGTATTGGGGCGTGCCATTTGTCCGATTCGCACAATTCCTGCAAAATCGCTCGCATGCAAGCATTGGACAAGCTCGACCGACACATTCTGCGCAGCCTGCAGGCCGACGGCCGCGCCACCTACGACCAAATTGCCGATGCCGTGGGCCTGTCACCCAGCGCGGTGCTGCGCCGGGTGAAGCGGCTGGAAGAAAGCGGCGTGATCGACCGCTATGTGGCGCTGGTCAAACCGGAGGCGGTCGGGCTGGGACTCACGGCCTATGTGAACGTGCGCCTGGAAAAGCACGCCGACAGCGCCAAGCGCAACCCGATGGACCAGTTCCGGGCCAGCGTGCAGGGCTGGGCCGAGGTGGTGGAATGCGCCGCTCTCACAGGCGAGATGGACTTCCAGCTGCGCCTGGTGGTGGCCGACATGGCGGCGTACTCACGCTTCATGATGGACACCCTGCTCAAGCACCCCAGCGTGCAGGACTGCAAGACCAGCTTCGTGATGGACCGGGTCAAGAGCACCACGGCCCTGCCGGTCTGAGCCGACCGGCCCGTGCAAAACACCCGTGCAGAACCGCACGGCGATGTCGCCCGCCCGTCAGTCGGGTGGGGGTTTAGGGAGTCAAGTCCTTGTCGATACAGGGAAAACCCTTATATTGACTGTCATGGATCCATCCACCCAACCGACTCTGCCACCGTCTGCTGCGGCGCCGCCGCGTGTGTCGACGGCCTCCGCTGCGGTGGTGCCCATCCGCTCGCTGGGTCCCGGTCAGCTGGCTCGCATCTCGGCGCATCTGCTCGCGCTCGAGCCGCAGGACCGCTACCTGCGTTTTGGTTATGCCGCCAGTGACGAACAGATCCAGCGGTACGTGGACCAGCTCAACTTTCAGCGGGACGAACTTTTCGGCATTTTCAACCGCAAGCTGCAGCTGATCGCCATGGCGCACCTTGCGTTTGCCGCCGACCCGAAGCGCATCAGCTGTGCCGAATTCGGCGTGTCGGTGGCGCGCAGTGCCCGCGGGCGTGGGTTTGGCAGCCGCCTGTTCGAGCGCGCCGTCATGCATGCCCGCAACGAAGGCGTCGACCAGATCTTCATCCACGCCCTGTCCGAGAACACGGCCATGCTGAAAATCGCACGCCACGCCGGCGCGGTGATCGAGCGCGACGGCTCCGAAAGCGAGGCCCACCTGCGCCTGCCACCGGCCGACTTCGACTCCCGCGTCACCGAACTGGTCAAAGAGCAGATGGCCATCACCGATTACCACCTGAAGGCCCAGGTGCGGCAGTTCCGGGGTGTGCTGGCGCTTCTGCAGGACATCCGCCGGGGCGTGCGCAGCGCCCGCCAGCGCGTCTTCGGCTGACCCGCCGCTTCTAGCGCGCGGCGGGTAAGTCCCCGATACGCGGGCAGCACATGAGACAAGGGGCTTGCGTTATCCTTGCGCACTGTCTCAACTCTCACTTCCCTCAGTGGCCGAATCTTCCCCCAGTAGCGGGCCGCAGCGCAGCCTGCGGCCTGTCGACAAGCGCGGTTTTTTGCAGAAACTCGCGGAGTTCATTCACCCCGGTCCGGACTCGAAAGACGAGCTGATCGAGACCCTCGCCGACGCCGAGGACAACGACATCATCAACGCCGAGTCGCGCGTGATGCTCGAGGGCGTGATCCGCATGGCCGACATGACGGCCGGCGACGTGATGGTGGCCACCCCGCGCATGGATGTGCTGGCCATCGATGCCCCCTACGACGAATTGCTGCACACGGTGATCGACACCGCGCACTCGCGCTTTCCGGTGTACGAGGGCGAGCGCGAAAACATCATTGGTATCCTGCTGGCCAAGGACCTGCTCAAGCTGCAGCGGGCCCCCGAACTCAACATCCGCGCCCTGCTGCGCCCGGCCACCTTCGTGCCAGAAACCAAGGGCCTGAACGATCTGCTGCGCGAGTTCCGGGGCAACCGCAACCACCTGGCCATTGTGATCGACGAATTCGGCCGTGTGGCCGGTCTCATCACCATCGAAGACGTGCTGGAAGAGATCGTGGGCGAGATCGAGGACGAATTCGACGTGGCGGAAGACGAGGGCGATATCTTTGCCCTGGCCGACAGCACCTGGCGCGTCAGTGGCGACACACCCATCGAACGCATCAACGAATCCTTCGGCCTGAAGCTGGCGGTGGAAGACTTCGACACCATCGGCGGGCTGATCGCCCACACCATGGGCCATGTGCCCAAGCGGGGTGAGGAACACACGCTGGACGGCTTGCGGTTCGTGGTGCTGCACACCAAGGGCGGAGCGGTGAAGTGGTTCAAGGTCATGCCGGCGCCAGACGCCGCCTGACCCGGCCCGCACGCCATGCGCAGTCTGTTCGGTTCGCTGCACACCCCGTCGAGCTTTGAGCCCCTGACCCGCCGCCCGCCGGGCCGGCGTGCCCCGGCTGGGGGCCTGATCTGGTCGCTGCTGTGCGTGCTGGGGGGGCTGCTGCAGGCGGCATCGCTCGCCTGGCCACTGCAGGGGTGGAGTCTTCCGGGCATCGCCCCCGGGCAGCCGAGCGGCGGGCTTCAGATCGTCTCGCTGGCCTTGCTGGTGCTGGCCTTGCAGCAGAGCGCCCACTGGCGCAGTGCCGCCTGGCGCGGCTGGCTGTTTGCCACTGCCTGGCTGGCGGGCACCTTCTGGTGGCTGTTCATTTCGCTGCACACCTACGGGGGTTTGCCGGCCTGGATGGCGGTGCTGGCGGTGCTGGCTCTGGCCGCCGCCCTGTCGCTCTACTACGGGCTCGCGGCCGCTGCGCTGTCGGTATGGGCGCCGGTGTCGCGGGCCGGGCAGGCCCTGCTGTTTGCCGCTGGGTGGACGCTGGCCGAGCTTGCCCGCGGCAACTGGTTCACCGGGTTTCCCTGGGGCGCCGGTGGTTACGCGCAGGTGGACCTTATGGGCGCCTGGGCACCCTGGGTGGGCGTGTACGGCATGGGTTTTCTGGCGGCGTTGCTGGCCTATGCCTTCGCGTCGCTGTTCACCGCGCTGGCCGGCGCCGCCATTGCCTGGCTGTCGACCCCAGGCGCCCGAGCGGCGCGCCACCGGCGACACGCGTCGGGCGGTGGTGGACTGGATGCCCTGCGCCACGTGCCTGTGGCACTGGTGTTGCTGGCACTGGTCTGGAGCGTGTGGGGCGGGGGCGAGGCTTGGCGATGGGCCGGGCAGCGCGACACACAGGATGCGGGTGTCCTGCGAGTCTGGCTGCTGCAGGGCAACATCGCACAGGACGAAAAGTTCGAGGCCGGCACCGGGGTGGCGCAGGCGCTGGCCTGGTACCCCGAGCAGATCCGCGAGGCGATACGGCTGGCCCGGGAGCGGCCGGTCGATGCGCCACAAGTGGTGGTGGCGCCTGAAACGGCGCTCCCGGTGCTGCCGCAACAACTGCCCGCCGCCTTCTGGCAACCCTTGCTGGCGGCGCTGGCCCAGCCCGGCAGCCCGGCCCCGGTGCAGCTGCTCATGGGCCTTCCCCTGGGCAGCTATGCCAGTGGCTACACCAACTCGGCCTGGGGTCTGGGGCCCGCCGAAGCGGCGCAGGCGCTGACCACCACCGGGGGGCTGGCGGACCCTGCACGGGCGGTGGCGTCGACCGACGCGCCCGACACCCCGTTCTACCGCTACGACAAGCACCATCTGGTGCCTTTCGGCGAGTTCATCCCGCCGCTGTTCAGGTGGTTCACCAATCTCATGAATATTCCGCTGGGCGACTTCAACCGGGGCACGCTGGCGCAGGCGCCGTGGGCCGTGGCCGGTCAGCGGGTGGCGCCCAATGTCTGCTATGAGGACCTGTTTGGTGAGGAGCTGGCGGCGGCGTTTGCCGACCCGTCACGGGCACCCACCGTGCTCGTCAACGTGAGCAACATCGCCTGGTTCGGCGACTCGATCGCGATCGACCAGCACCTGCAGGCCTCACGCCTGCGTGCGCTCGAGCTGGGTCGGCCCATGCTGCGCGCCACCAACACCGGCGCCACGGCGGTGATCGACCACCGTGGCGAGGTCACCCACCAGCTCCCGCGCCTCACGCGCGATCGGCTCGACGCCACCGTGCAGGGCCGCAGCGGCCTCACGCCCTTTGCCCGCTGGGCCTCGCGCTGGGGCCTGGGGCCGGTGTGGGGTCTGTGCGGGGGGCTGGTGCTGCTGATCGCGCTCACGCGCCAGCGCGGCGCCCGGCTTCGTCGGGGCTGAGGCGTCGGGCGCGCCCCGTAAAATCAGCGTTCTGTGCAGCCGGCCCGCGCTGGCCGCTGTTCTCTCATCCAGACCACTCCCGCCCGGGCTGCGCCCCTGGCCCATGAGCATGTTGACCTTCCAGCAAATCATCCTGACCCTGCAGTCCTACTGGGACAAGCAAGGCTGCGCCCTGCTCCAGCCCTACGACATGGAAGTGGGCGCCGGCACCAGCCACACCGCCACCTTCCTGCGCGCGCTGGGCCCCGAGCCCTGGAAGGCGGCCTACGTGCAGCCCAGCCGCCGGCCGAAAGACGGCCGCTACGGCGAGAACCCGAACCGCCTGCAGCATTACTACCAGTACCAGGTGGTGCTCAAGCCCGCGCCCGGCAACATCCTGGAGCTGTACCTGGGTTCGCTGGAAGCCCTGGGCTTCGACCTGAAGAAGAACGACATCCGCTTTGTGGAAGACGATTGGGAGAACCCCACGCTCGGCGCCTGGGGCCTGGGCTGGGAGGTGTGGCTCAACGGCATGGAGGTGACGCAGTTCACGTACTTCCAGCAAGTCGGCGGCATTGACTGCAAGCCCGCCACAGGCGAGATCACCTACGGGCTGGAGCGCCTGGCCATGTACCTGCAAGGTGTCGACAACGTCTACGACCTGAAGTGGACCGAGACCATGAGCTATGGCGACGTGTACCACCAGAACGAGGTGGAACAGTCCACCTACAACTTCGAGCACAGCGACGCCGACTTCCTGTTCACCGCTTTCGGCGCGCACGAGAAGCAGGCCAAATACCTGATCGAGCAGCAGCTGGCGCTGCCGGCGTACGAACAGGTGTTGAAATGCGCGCACAGCTTCAACCTGCTCGATGCACGGGGCGCCATTTCGGTGACCGAACGCGCCGCCTACATCGGCCGCATCCGCAACCTGGCGCGCAGCGTGGCGCAAAGCTACTACGAGAGCCGCGAGCGCCTGGGCTTCCCGATGGCGCCGCGTGAGTGGGTGGAACAGATGACGAAGAAAGCCGCCTGAGCGTGAGAGCACCAGAATGACAACAAAGAACCTCCTCGTCGAACTGTTTGTGGAAGAGCTGCCGCCCAAGGCGCTCAAGAAGCTGGGTGACGCCTTCGCCACCGTTCTTGCCGATCAACTGAAGGCCCAGGGCCTGGCCACAGCGGATACACAGGTCACGCCTTTTGCGTCGCCGCGCCGGCTCGCCGCGCACGTCACTGCAGTGGCCAGCCGCGCGGCTGACAAGGCCGTGTCGCAGAAGCTCATGCCGGTGAGCGTGGGGCTGGACGCCAGCGGTGCGCCCACGCCCGCGCTGCTCAAGCGCCTGGCGGGCCTGGGCGCCGATGCCTCGGCCGTGGCCGGTCTCAAGCGCGCCATGGATGGCAAAGCCGAAGCCCTGTTCTTTGACAGCGTGCAGCCGGGCGTGGACCTCGCCGCCGGCCTGCAGAAAGCGCTGGACGAAGCCATCGCCAAGCTGCCGATCCCGAAGGTGATGAGCTACCAGCTGGAAACCGACTGCGAGCTTCCGGGCTGGACCAGCGTGAACTTCGTGCGCCCGGCACACGGCCTGGTGGCGCTGCATGGGTCTGACGTGGTGCCGGTGAAGGCACTCGGCCTGAAGGCCGGCAACACCACGCACGGTCACCGCTTTGAAGCCGCCGTGGACCCGGTGGTGCTGGCCGACGCCGACGCTTACGCCGCCACCCTGGCCCGAGACGGCGCCGTGATCGCCTCGTTCGCCGAGCGCCGCGCCGAGATCGCGCGCCAGCTGGCTGCAGCGGCAGTGAAGGTGGGCGGCGGTTGCCGGCCGATCGAAGACGACGCGCTGCTGGACGAAGTGACCGCGCTGGTCGAGCGCCCGAACGTGCTCACCTGCCAGTTCGAGACCGAGTTCCTCGGCGTGCCGCAGGAATGCCTGATCCTCACGATGAAGGCCAACCAGAAGTACTTCCCGTTGCTCGACGCGGGCGGCAAGCTGACCAACCGATTCCTGGTAGTCAGCAACATCAGCCCGGATGACGCCAGCGCGGTGATCGGCGGCAACGAGCGCGTGGTGCGCCCGCGCCTGGCCGACGCCAAGTTTTTCTTCGACCAGGACCGCAAGAAGACGCTGGAGAGCCGCGTCGACGGCCTGGCCAAGGTGGTCTACCACAACAAGCTGGGCACGCAGGGTGAGCGGGTGGAGCGCGTGCGCGCCATTGCCAAGGCAATAGGCCAGCAACTCGGCGGCGACGCGCTGGCTCAAAGCGCCGACACCGCGGCCCGGCTGGCCAAGACGGATTTGTTGACCGACATGGTGGGCGAGTTCCCAGAGCTGCAAGGCATCATGGGCGGCTACTACGCGCGCCACGATGGCCTGAGCGAGGACATCGCCTTCGCCATCGAAGACCACTACAAGCCGCGCTTTGCCGGCGACGAATTGCCGCGTACACAGACCGGCGTGGTGGTGGCGCTGGCTGACAAGCTGGAAACGCTGGTGGGCATGTTCGGCATCGGCAACCTGCCGACTGGGGACAAGGACCCGTTTGCGCTGCGCCGCCACGCGTTGGGCGTGATCCGCATGCTGGTCGAGAAAGACCTGACGCTGCAGCTGTCTTCTCTGCTGGCGGCGGCGGTACCCGCCTTCGGCGACAAGATCACCGACGCCACGCCGGCCCTTGCCGAGTTCATGTATGACCGCCTGGCCGGCGGCCTGCGCGAGCAGGGCGCCAGCGCGCAGGAAGTGGACGCCGTGCTGGCCCTGCGCCCGCAGCGCCTGGCCGACGTGGCCCAGCGCCTCCAGGCCGTGCGCGCCTTTGCCGCGCTGCCCGAGGCGCCCGCACTCGCCGCCGCCAACAAGCGCATCGGCAACATCCTCAAGAAGTCGGAAGGCGAGGGCGCGGCGGTCGACCCGGCGCTGTTCGTCGAAGCCGCCGAGAAAGAACTGTTCGCGGCCATGCAGGCCGTGGTGCCGGCGGCCAACGCGAGGTTCGATGCCGGCGATTACACCGGCAGCCTGCAGGCGCTGGCGGCGCTGCGCACCGCGGTCGATGCCTTCTTTGACGGCGTGATGGTCAACGCGGACGACCCGGCGCTGAAGACCAACCGCCTGGGCCTGCTCAAGCAGCTGCACGAAGCCATGAACCGCGTGGCCGACCTGTCGCGCCTCGCGGCCTGAACCCGCGGCGCACCGTCACGGCCCACCGCCCGTACACCGCATGAAACTGCTCATCATCGACCGCGACGGCACGCTCAACCGCAATCGTGAAGATTACGTGGCCTCGCCGGACGAGTGGGAGGCCCTGCCCGGTGCGCTGGAAGCGGTGGCGCGGCTGAACCACGGCGGCTGGCGCGTGGTGGTGGCGACCAACCAGTCCGGTATCGGGCGCGGGCTGTTTGACATGGCGGCGCTCAACGCCATCCACGCCAAGATGCACCGCCAGCTCGCGGCGGTGGGCGGCCGGGTCGAGGCGGTGTTCTTCTGCCCGCACGCCCCGGAAGATGGTTGCAGCTGCCGCAAGCCCGAGCCGGGACTGTTTTTCCAGATCGGGCAGCGGTTTGGTGTGTCGCTCAACGAAGTGCCGGCGGTGGGCAATGCCATTCGCCATGTGCAGGCCGCTGCGGCGGCCGAGTGCCCGGCCCACCTGCTGCTGACCGGCCAGTCGGGCCACCTGCGCGACCAGATCGGCCCGGGCCTGGACGCCGACCTGAGCATGCTCGCGCCCGAGCTGCCACCCCACGTCCGTGCGCACGCCGACCTGTCGGCATTTGCTGACTGGCTCCTGGCGCAGTCGGCCGAGTGACTTCCCTTCTTTTGCTTCCCCCATGATCCTCATCAACCTGCTGCGTTCTGTCCTGCACCTTCTGTTCATGGCCGTGACCGTGGTGCCCTGGGCGCTGGCGGTGGTGGTGGCCGCGCCGTTCATGAACAGCACCCGGATCTACTGGATGTGCGCGCGCTGGCTCAAGCTGGCGGTGGACAGCGGTACGGTCATCCTGGGCATCCGCAACCACGTGATCGGCTACGAGAACCTGCCGGTGGGCAGCACCGCGCCCGCCGTGCTGCTGGTCAAGCACCAGTCCACCTGGGAGACCTTCTGCATGCCGGCGCTGATGCCGCACCCGCTGGCCTACGTGTTCAAGAAAGAGCTGCTGCGCGTGCCCTTCTTCGGCTGGGCCATGGCGCGCATGGACATGATCCACATCGACCGCGCCGACGGAGCACGGGCCTTTGCCAAGGTGGTCGAGCAAGGCCAGCGCCTGCTGGACCAGGGCACCTGGGTGATCATGTTTCCCGAAGGCACGCGCATCGACCGCGGGCAGAAGGGCCAGTACAAGAGCGGCGGCACGCGGCTGGCCATCCGAACGGGCGCCCCGGTGATCCCGATTGCGGTGACCTCGGCCAAATGCTGGCCGCGCAAGGCTTTCATCAAGAAGCCGGGCGTGGTGGAGTTCTCCATCGGCAAACCGATTCCCAGCGCCGGCCGCCGGCCCGACGAGCTGATGGAAGAGGTCGAGGCCTGGATCGAGGCGGAAATGCGGCGCCTGGATCCCACGGCGTATGAAACACCCCCGCCACGGCCCGTCGGGCCGTGACCCCCTCAAGGGGGCGACGCGATTGGCCCGGCCAAGCCGGTTCCACCGCATCCTGGGTGGGGCACTTCGCGCCGGAAGCACCTCATCCCGCCTGTGGCGGCTGAACTTTGTGACCGCCCCGGACGGACGGTGGACGCGCATGGTCCGGCGCTGCGTGGCGTCTTGGTAATCTCGTCGTATGCAGGCCCTGATCCAACTCGCGCTTGATTTCTTCGGAGGGCCCGATCCGGTGGCGCCGCCTGAGCGCAAGCCCCAGCCCCCGGAAGGCATTCCTGCGCCCGCGCAGCGCCGCCAACGGGCCGAAACACCACCGGCGCCTGCGCTGCCGCTGAGCGAGGTGTTCCAGCCGGGCACCTGGCACCACCCGCGGGCCAACCGCCTGGTGAAGCTGCCGGGCTGTGACGTGGCCTACGAGTTCAAGCGCGGCAAGCGCCGCACCATCGGCCTGCGCGTCACGGGGGAGGGCCTGAGCGTGAGCGCACCGCGCTGGACGCCGGTGGGCGAGGTGGAGGCGCTGCTGCAGAGCAAGTCGGCCTGGGTGCTGGACAAGCTGCAGAGCGCCCGGCACCGCGCGGGCGAACTGGCCCAGGCCCGCCCGGTGTGGGCCGATGGCGCCGAACTGGACTACCTGGGCCAGCGCGTGCGCCTGGTGCTCGACCCCTCGCACAGCTTCACGCAGGCCGGCGCCGTGCTGGACCCGCCTGCGGAACAGGCTGGTGGCGGTGCGCCCATGGCACAGCTGCGGCTGGGGCTGGCACACAGCGCCAGCGAAGCGCAGATCCGCGACGCGGCCCAGGCCTGGCTGATGCGTCAGGCCAAGCGCGTGTTCACCGAGCGGCTCGAGCATTTCGCGCCGCAGGTGGGCGTGCGCCACAAGAGCCTGCGCCTGTCCAGCGCGGGCACGCGCTGGGGCAGCGCCAGCGTGGACGGCAGCATCCGCCTCAACTGGCGGCTCATCCACCTCGGCATGGAGCTGGTGGATTACGTGGTGGTTCACGAACTCAGCCACCTGCGCCATATGGACCATAGCCCGCAGTTCTGGGCCGTGGTGGCGGGCGTGATGCCCGACCATGCCGCGCGGCGGCTGGCGCTCAAGCGCGCACCCGTGCCGCTGAAAGAGTGATTCCCCCTGCTGTTCAGGCCGTGGCGAAGCGCCACACGCCCTGGGCGTCCTGGCTGCGGGTGAGCTGGCCGTCCAACCACAGCCGGTGCAGGTGCGCCACCGCCTTGCCCATGGCAAAGGTGGTCTGGTGCAGGTCGAGCGGGCGCGGAAACATCACCGGGATGATGTCGGACGCACTGCAGGGCCGCTCGCGGCAGGCGGCCATCACCTCGTCGAGCCGGTCGCGGTGGTGGGCGTGCAGCTGGTCGATGCGCTCGTGCAGGCCGGTGAAGGGCTTGCCGTGGGACGGCAGCACCAGTGTCTCGGCCGGTAGCGGCCGGAACTTGTCGATGGAATCCAGGAAGAGGGTGAGCGCGTCGCCCTCGGGCTCCACGTCGTACACGCTCACGTTGGTGGAGATGCGGGGCAGCACCATGTCGCCGCTGATGAGCACGCCGGCCTCGGGGCAGTGCAGGGCGATGTGTTCGGGCGCGTGCCCGTAGCCGCTGATGCAGTGCCAGTTGCGCCCGCCAATGGACACCGTGAGCCCGTCCATGAGGCGGCGGTACTGGTGGGGCACGGCAGGAACCAGGTTGGGGTAGTAGCTGGCGCGACCGCGGATCTGCTCCAGGCTCGCGGGGTCGGTCATGCCGTGCGAGGCAAAGAAGCGCGCCGCGCCCTCGCCGCCAAAGCCGGTGGTGCTGCGCGAGCCGATGCAGGCCGCGTTGTAGTCGGTCGCGCTGATCCACAGCCGGCATTCGTGCGCTGGGGTCGTCCAGCGCTCGCAGAGCCAGGCGGCCAGGCCGATGTGGTCGGGGTGCATGTGTGTGACGATGACGCGCAGCACCGGCAGGCCGTCCAGCGCCTGTGCAAACAGGGTTTCCCACTGGGCGCGGGATGCATCGTGTGCGATGCAGGTGTCCACCACGGTCCACCCCTCGCGGCCGTCCAGCGTGTCGCGCAGCAGCCAGAGGTTGATGTGGTCCAGCGCAAAGGGCAGCGCCATGCGGATCCAGCGGATGCCGGGCGCCACGGCCAGCGTGCCGCCGGGCTCTGGCAGGGCGGCGCCCAGCGGGTAGTGCAGCCGGCTTTCGAGTTGCGCTTTGTCGGGTGTCATGCAGGGGGCGTTTCCGTTAAGATGGCGGCGACTGACGTTAACGTAAACGTCAAGATCCGGCTCATTCTATGGAGCCCCTTCCCAGCAGGCTGTCCGATTCCCGACACCGCCCTTCCACCCCCATGGCGACTCCCACGACCTTCACCATCAGCGACCTTGCCCGCGAGTTCGACCTGACCACGCGTGCCATCCGCTTCTATGAAGACATGGGTCTGCTGCAGCCGCAGCGCGAAGGCCCGGGCGGGCGCAACCGGGTCTACAGCGCGCGCGACCGCACGCGCCTGAAGCTCACGCTGCGCGCCAAGCGCCTGGGGCTGTCGCTGAGCGAGGCGAAGGAAATCATCGAGATGTACGACAGCCCGCGCGACACCGGGCCGCAGCTGCGCAAGTTCCTGGCCATCTTGGCCGAGCACCGCCGGCAGCTGGAAGAGCAGATGGCCGACCTGGTGGCCAACCTCGACGAGGTGAAGGTGCACGAGAAGGAAGCGCGCGCCCTGCTGGCCAAGCTCGACAAGGCGGGCCAGGCCGGCTGAGTCCTGCGAGGGTGGGCGTGTTCAGCCCGCCGCCGGGTCAGTCTCGGCATCCGCTGCGTCCCACCACACCACCTTGCCCTGCCCGGCGTCGTTGATGCGCTGCACCAGCACGGCGGCTTGGGATTCGGGCACCTGCAGCGTGACGCTCACGCCCTCACCATGCGCCACGTCCAGCAGGCTCGCGCCGCGCGCGTCCAGCTCGCGGCGCAGCCAGCCTTCCAGTGCGTAGGGCAGCACGCAGCGCAGCGTGCGGTAACGGATCACCGCCACCTTCTCGGCTTTAAGCAGCGCCTGTGCCACACTGTCGGTGTAGGCGCGCACCAGGCCGCCCGCGCCCAGCGGCGTGCCGCCGTAGTAGCGCACCACGGTGGCCAGCACGCCTTCCAGGTCCTGGTGGCGCAGCACCTCCAGCATGGGGCGCCCGGCGGTGCCGCCGGGTTCGCCGTCGTCGTTGGCGGCGGAGTGACCGCCCGCCATCAGGGCCCAGCACACATGGGTGGCGCCCGGGTGTTCGGCTCGCAGCTGCGCCACGCGCACCAGTGCCGCAGCGCGGTCGCGCACGCTCTCGACGCAGCCGATGAAGCGGCTCTTCTTGATGATGAGTTCGCTGTGGACCGGGGCTTGCAGGGCAAAGGGCATGGCATTTCAAGCATAACGGCCGCGTTGCGGGTTCTCCCGGGCTTGCCGGAGGCGAAGCGCATCGGCCATAATTGACGTTTACGTAAACGTCAATCGACCGCACCCTATGACCGATCCATTGAATGAACACGCGGCTTTGCGCCAGCGCGTGCAGACCAGCCTGGACCGCCAGGGCATGATGCAGCCGCTCGGCGTGAATCTGCTGGCGGTGGCGCCCGGCACCGTGACGCTGGTCATGCCGTATTCCGAGCGCGTGACGCAGCAGCAGGGCGGCTTTCACGGCGGCGCCATGGGCGCACTGGCCGACATCGCGGGCGGCTACGCCGCGCTCACGGTGGCGCCTGAAGGCATGGAGGTCACCACGGTGGAATACAAGATCAACTTCCTCGCGGCCTTCCAGGGCGGCGAGCTGCAGGCCACCGGCCGCGTGACCAAGGCCGGCAAACGCATCATTGTCACCACCGCCGAGGTGGTGCACGTGGACGCCGATGGCAAGCGATCGGACTGCGCCGTGATGCAGCAGACCCTGGTGCCGGTCCCCAAGAACTACTGATTCCCCGCGCGCGTCCGTGCGCCCTGCAAAATACCCAAACCCTTCAGGAGATCCCCATGAACAACCTGCCCGGCCTCAATTTCCAGCTCGGTGAAGACATCGACGCCCTGCGCGACGCGGTGCGCGAATTCGCACAGGCCGAGATCGCCCCGCGTGCCGCCGAGACCGACCGCAGCGACCAGTTCCCCATGGACCTGTGGCGCAAGATGGGCGACCTGGGCGTGCTGGGCATCACCGTGCCCGAGGCCGACGGCGGCGCCGGCATGGGTTACCTGGCGCACATGATCGCCATGGAAGAAATCAGCCGCGCCAGCGCCTCGGTGGGCCTGTCGTATGGCGCGCACAGCAACCTGTGCGTGAACCAGATCAACCGCAACGGCACGCCTGAGCAAAAGGCCAAATACCTGCCCAAACTCATCAGCGGCGAACACGTG
>JAUXNG010000001.1 GCA_030682835.1 Hydrogenophaga sp.
CTGCAGACGATCCACCTGCTGGACAGCGCCGCCCGCCAGGCCGGCCTGCTGAGCCACGGCCAGAAGCAATGGCTGGAGATCGGCATGCTGCTGATGCAGGAGCCGAAGCTGCTGCTGCTCGACGAGCCGGTGGCGGGCATGACCGACGAGGAACCGGTGCGCACCGCCGCGCTGTTTTTGGCGCTCACAGGCAAACATTCGCTGATGGTGGTGGAGCACGACATGAGCTTCATTCGCGCGATATCGGAGAAGGTGACGGTGCTGTGTGACGGTGCTGTGCTGGCGGAGGGGACGCTGGACGAGGTGCAGGCGGATGAGCGGGTGATCGAGGTTTATCTTGGTCGCTGATCTGTTGTCTTCGGTAGCTTGGTGTGGCCGGGTCTCGGCCCGGCGGCCGACCTTCTTTCTTTTGCTTCG
Organism: Hydrogenophaga sp.; assembly: GCA_030682835.1. Lineage (GTDB taxonomy): Bacteria > Pseudomonadota > Gammaproteobacteria > Burkholderiales > Burkholderiaceae_C > Hydrogenophaga. The sequence goes on from JAUXNG010000001.1 coordinate 418, forward strand.
CCAAAAGAAAGAAGGCAAAGAAAAGGCGAGCCGGATGCGCTGTCCCTTCGCTGCGCTACGGGCACACTGCGTTGCTCGGTCCGGGCGGGGTCTGCGCAAACTTGTCCGCTGCGCGGACTTCGGACATGCGCAGCCCTCTTTCCGCCCGGCCCTGCGCTACTCGCCAGCGCATGACGGCGGAAGCCGGGATCGGATCCGGGGGCATGTCCTCCGACCGCTTGGCTGGTGTTGCCCTCACCCCAACCCTCTCCCAGAGGGAGAGGGAGTGAAGGCACTGCGCCTGGAGGGGGAGTCCGATCCCGATCCCGCCTTGCGCCGTCATGGCCGGGCTGAGCAGCGCAGGGGCGCGGGGATCAGACATTCGCATGTCCGAAGGCCGCGCAGCGGACAAGTTTGCGAATGTCCCCCGCGAACCGAGCAGCGCAAGGAACCGCGCAGCGGCCCGGACTTCGGCTCGCCTTTCTTTTGGGTACTTTTCTTTGGCGAAGCAAAGAAAAGCACCTCGCCCGCCGGGGCGAGACCCGGCCCAGCCATCCAGCCGGAGATAACAACATGAGCCTGCTAGAAGTCAAACAAGTCAACCAGTACTACGGTGGCAGCCACATCCTGCGCAACGTCAACCTCACCGCCGAACTCGGCAAGGTCACCGTCGTGCTCGGGCGCAACGGCGTGGGCAAGACCACGCTGCTCAAATCGCTCATGGGCCTGGTGCCCATCAAGAGCGGCAGCATCACGCTGGACGGTAAAGCCATCGACAAGGCCACGCCTTACGAGCGCGCCCGCCTGGGCATGGGCTTCGTGCCACAGGGGCGGGAAATATTCGGCCGGCTCACCGTGCAGGAAAACCTGGAGATGGGCCTGGCCTACAAGAAGGGCGGCACGCCCATTCCGGCGGAGCTGTTCGAGCTGTTCCCGGTGCTCAAACAGATGCTGGGTCGCCGCGGTGGTGATCTCTCGGGCGGGCAGCAGCAGCAGCTGGCCATTGCGCGGGCACTGGCGGCGGGGCCGAAGCTGCTGATCCTGGACGAGCCCACCGAGGGCATTCAGCCCAACATCATCAAAGACATTGGTCGCGTGATCCGCATGCTGGCCGACCGCGGGAACATGGCCATCGTGCTGGTGGAGCAGTACTACGACTTCGCCGAGGCGCTGGCCGACCAGTACGTGGTGATGGAGCGAGGAGAGGTGATTGCCAGCGGGCCGGGCAGCGAGATGCAGGCCCGGGGGGTGCGCCAGCTGGTGGCGATCTGAAGGCGGGGCCTCAGGCCGCCCCGGTGCGGGACAGCAGGCCTTCGGTGCTGGGCGGCCGGTAGCCCGCGGGCAGGGCCACGCCGGAGGCCGACACGCCGCTGCTGACCTGTTCGCCCAGGCCCATGTGCACATCGTTGCTGCGGTAGCGCACCCGCAGGGCTTGCACCTGGTGGTCGAGTTCGACGCGGCCTTCGATGCGTTCGCCGTGGCGCTGAAGCACCTGGTGTGCCGATTCGATGAGTTTCCCGTTCAGGGTGCTGGTGGCGTGCTCCAGCAGGGTCGTCACGGTGCCGCGTGGGTCGCCTTTGAGACTCATGGCCATCGCCTGTTCGCTCATCTTGAGCACCTGGGTGTGGGCGGTGCGGATGCGTTCCGCAAACTCGGGCCGCTCGGCGGCAGCAAAGGCCAGCAGCTCGGTCAGGGCGCGGCTGGTGCAGAAGCGCAGGCCCATGGTGTCGACCGCGGCGTCCACTTCGTAGAGCTGGATGGAGCTGTTGGCCAGCTGTGCCATGAGGGCGAGCAGGTTGCAGGCTGCTTCGAAATCGAAATCGGGTTCGCGGATGGCCTTGGCCAGGCGGCGCACTTCTTCCAGCACGCGGGCGATCTGGTGTTCGCGCAGCAGCTGCAAGGCCACCACCACGTCCAGCAGTCGCTGCAGGCGCGCGCTGTCGGGTTCGCGCTTGAGCAGACGCGTGAGCTGATCCTCGCAGCGTTGCAGGCCGCGGCCGTCTTCGTTGGCCAGGCGCGCAAACGCCAGCAACACGATCGCCTGTGGATCGAAGAGTTTCGAGTCCAGGCCGATGCGGGTGGCGCGGTCCAGCAGCTCGACGCCCACCGCGCGTTCGCCGGTGTAATAGGCCAGGATGCCGTGCTTGAGCAGCCGCTTCACCGATGAAGGCGTGAGCCGGGTGGCCATCTGGTAGGTGGAGAGCGCGTTCTCGAAGTTGCCCTGCTCGAACTGGGCCCGGCCCATCAGGTCGTAGGCATCGGCGTAGGTGGGGTCGGCCTGGATCAGCAGCTCCAGCGTGGTCGCCGCGCGCAGCGGGTAGCCCGAGTCGAGCTGGGTGCGGGCCACGCCCAGGCGGGCCCAGGGCAGGGTCTTGGCCTCCACCACCGCCTCGTAGAGTTTCTGTGCCTCGCTGATGCGCCCGGCGCGCAGCAGCAATTCGGCACCTATGCGCGCTGCGTACAGCCAGTACAGCCCACGCGATTCGAAGCGGTCCTGGCAGAGCAGGGTGGCGCGGTCGTAGTCCTGTGCGTCGATGGCGCTGAAGATGTCCTGCAGCGTGTTCTTGCGCAGCCGCGCCAGGAAGATGCGTTCGGCCAGTGCCGACGCCTTGAAGGGTTTGATGAGGTAGGCGTCCAGCGCCGACTCGGCGGCCTCGGCGACCCTGCTGTACGAGGCTTCCGACGAGATGATGATGAACACCGTGTAGAACGGCAGCAGGTGGTTACGGCGCAGGTCGTCCAGCAGGTCCTGGCCGGAAATGAGTTCGCGTTCGAAATAGTGCTCGCAGATCACCACGTCGAAGCTCCCGATTTCCAGCTTGCGGCGCGCGTCGACCAGCCGGGGGCACTGGGTCACGGTCCCCATGCCGAATTGCCGCAGCTGAGCCACCAGCGTGGAGCGCGACTGGGGGTTGCCGTCGATCACCAGCGCACGTGCTTCGGAAAGGTCTGTCGAGCTGTCGATGAATGCCGGTCGGCTGGGTTCAAACGCGGTCATATTCCGTGATTGTCGGCACAAGGCGCCGGGTCAATCCTCGAAAAAACCCCGTCAAACGGGGGCTTCTCGGCCTTGGGCGCGCCAGCCCTCACACCCGCCAGATGCGGGGCGGCGTGTTCGGCAAGCCCCAGGCGGCTGGCCGCAGCGCGGCCCAGGTGTGCTGGAACAATGCCATCAGCGGTTCCACCAACGGTGCCACCGCGCGCAGCACCAGCACCTGCGGGTGGGGGCAGGTGGCGCCCGCCCGTACGTCGGCACCGGTCTGCCCGGCCACCGCGCGCACCACTTCCAGCAGATGTTCCCGTCGGTCGCGGGTGAACGCTTTGCCGCTGGCCAGCCACAGGCTGCCCAGGCACCGTTGCCCGTCCAGACCCAGGGGTGAGTCGAGCAGGCGCGTGTCGGCAGCGTCGATGGTGGCCTGCTCCAGCCACAGCCCGGGCAGCTCGACGCGCTGGCGGTAACAGCCGTGGTCGAATGGCTGACCGGCCGCGGGTAGCCCCAGCGCCGTCACGTCCCAGCCCATCATTTCCGCGCCGTCGCCCAGGGTCGCGCTCAGGCGGTTGTGTGCCCGGCAACCTGGATGGGCGATGGTTTCCAGCGGCAGCCATTCCAGCCGCGCACCAGCGTCCAGCGTGATGGTCACCTGCTGCAGCGCGTCGGCTTCCTCAGCGGCGTAAAAGCGCGTGGCGCCCGGGGTGCTCACCAGTGCGTGCGCGCCCTTGCCCACGTGCAACGTCACGTCGAGCCGGTCGCCGCCCACCAGCCCGCCGGGCGGGTGCACGATCACGTTGTGGCAGATGCCTTCCCCTTCGGGGTAGAGGCTCTTGAGGATGCGCAGCGGCCCGTCGTGCCGGTGCCGCAGCAGGGTGCGGCCGGCTTCGTTGCGGTAGTCAAGATGGAGTTGGGCGTGCCAGGGCATGCGAGGAGAGCGCGAAACGGTTGTGAAAGGACGGTTCAGAGCGCACGGGCGCTAGCGGCTGGCCCAGAACCCGCGGTGGGGGGCCAGCATCTCGTCTTCGAGTTCCGTGACCGGGCCTATCACGTCAACGGGCTTCTGCCCCCGCGCCAGCAGTTCGCGGCAGGGCAGCGACAGCGTGGGGTTTTCGGGATGGCTACCGGTCAGTGCCAGCAGCGCCTCTTCGCTCGCGCCGTAGACGATCCGACCGATGTTGGCCCAGTAGGCGGTGCCGGTGCACATGGCACAAGGCTCGAACGTGGTCACCAGCGTGCAGCGCCCGAGGTACTCGCCCGGCCAGTTGTCCGCTGCGTGCCGCGCCAGCGTTGACTCTGCGTGGTTCACCGTGTCGATGTTCCCCTGCTCGGCCAGCACCGTCTCGCCATCCGGCGCCACCAGCAAGGCCCCGAACGGGTGCCGCCCCATGCCAGCCGCCCGCAAGGCCACCGTGTTGGCACGGCGCAAATGACGAAGAACTTGGTCGTGATTCATGAGAACAGCAGAAGCAGGAGCATGAGGGGGAGCGGCTCAGAGGCACCGCGGAACCGGCTTAGCCGGGCCGCTGGTGCCGTCCCCCTTCAGGGGGAAGCGCCGTCAGGCGCGCAGGGGGTCAATCCTGACTTCTGCGATGGGCCCACCCCGTGGTGTGCTTCTCGACAAAGCTGAACAGTTCGTACATGGCCATGGCCATGATGCCCACCACCAGCAGGCCGCTGAAGGCCAGGCCCATCTGCATGGAGCTGCCGGCCGAGATCAGCAGGTAGCCGATGCCTTCGTTGGCCGCGGTCATCTCCGACACTGTGGTGCCCACAAACGCCAGCGTGATCGCCACTTTCAGCGAGCCGAAGAAATACGGCATGGAGCGCGGCAGGCCCACCTTGGTCAGCACGTCCCAGCGCTTGGCGCCCAGCACCCGCAGCACGTCTTCCAGCTCCGGCTCCAGCGTGGCCAGGCCGGTGGCGATGTTCACCATGATGGGGAAGAAGCTGATGAGGAACGCCGTGAGAATCGCTGGCCCCACGCCGATGCCGAACCACACCACCAGAATGGGCACGAAGGCCGCTTTCGGCAGGGCGTTGAACGCCGTCATGAGCGGGTAGACCGCGGCGTAGGCCAGGCGCGAGGAGCCGATCAGGAAGCCGAGCAGCACGCCCACCACGATGGCAATGCCAAAGCCCGCCATGGTCACCCAGTAGGTGCGCCAGGCGTGGCCGAGGATGGTGGTCTTGTGCTCCAGCGTCTGTTCCCAGATGCGCGAGGGGCTGGGGAAGATGAATTCGGACACGCCCAGGCCACGGGTGAGCGCTTCCCAGATGAGGACGATCGCGACCAGCAGGATCAGGGGCGACCAGCGTTCCAGTTGTTTCTTGTTCATGGCAGGTCGGTGCTCACTGATTGATCGGGGTGCCGGCTTTGCGCATGGCGCCAATGTGGCCACGCAACTCGTGCACGATGTCGGTGAAGTGCGGCGTGTAGGTGACTTCCAGGTCGCGGGTTCGCGGGATGTCGATCTCGCGTTTCACCACGAAGCGCCCGGGGCCGCGGCTCATGCAGTACACCGTGTCGGCCAGGAACACGCTTTCGCGCAGGTCGTGCGTGACCAGGATGACGTTGAAACGCTGCGCTTCCCACAGGTCGCGCAGCGTGCACCAGAGCTCTTCGCGCGTGAAGGCGTCGAGCGCGCCGAACGGTTCGTCGAGCAGCAGCATCTTGGGTTCGTGGATCAGCGCGCGGCAGATGCTGGCGCGCTGCTGCATGCCGCCCGAGAGCTCCCAGGGGAATTTCTTGCCCATTCCGCCCAGGCCCACGCTCTCCAGCAGCTTCAGTGCACGCTCTTCGAACTCCTTGCGCCTGTCCTTGAACTGGCTGCGGAAAGGCTCCACGATCTCCAGCGGCAGCAGCACGTTGTCCAGCGTGGTGCGCCAGGGCAGCAGGCTGGGCGCCTGGAAGGCCATGCCGGAAATCTTCAGCGGGCCGGTGACGGGCTGGCCGTCGATGGTGATCTTGCCCCGGCTGGGCATCTTCAGCCCGGTGGTGAGCTTCATGAAGGTCGACTTGCCACAACCCGAAGGGCCGACGATGGCGATGAACTCGCCCTGGCGCACCTTGAGGTTGATGTCTTCCACCGCAAAGAGGTTCTTTGCCAGCAGTTCTTCGTTGTAGGCGAGCCAGACCTGGTCGAACTCGACGAAGGGCTTGTCGCTGGCAGGGAGGGCAGAGGGTGCGGCCATGGGGAAAACGGGGGAAAGTTCTGAAAAAAGGCCAGCCACCATGCGGGGGCTGGCCTGTGCCGGTGGAGGACGGCCTTACTTCTTCGCGGGCGGCAGCACGTTCAGGTCGGCGGCGGCGGGCAGCATGGAGCCATCCCAGATGGCCCTGGGGTCGACACGGGTCTTGGTGCCGTAGGCGTCCGACACCTGCGAGGCCATCAGCGACAGTCGGCCAGGGTTGATCTGACCGAAGCCTTCGCGGCGGGCATCGGGGCTGGCCACCACGGAGTCAACGGCGAGCTGGAGGCGGCGCGTTTCCAGCGCCACGTTGATGATGCCGTCGCGGTCTTTCACCGTGCCGATGGTGCCGGCCGGGTTGGCCATCACTTCCTTGGCACCCTTGGCGAACGCCGTCAGGAAGGCTTTGATCGCGGCGGGGTTCTCCTTGATCAGCTTGGGGCTGGCGATGATGGCGTTGCCATACAGCTTCACGCCATAGTCGGCATAGGGCAGGATCACCACGTCTTCGGCCTTCACGCCACGCGCTTCCAGGTTCAGCAGCGAGGTGAACGAGAAGCCGGTGATGGCGTCGATGTCGCCGCGCACCAGCATGGTCTCGCGCAGTGGTGGGTCCATAGAGGTCCAGGCCACGTTGCTCACGTTGTTGGCCTTTTGGAAGATCGGGAAGCCCTTGCGGCCGGCATCGAACACGGGTGCGCCCAGTTTCTTGCCGCTGAGGTCGGCCGGCTTGGTGATGCCGCTCTTCTTCAGGGCCAGCACCGCGGCGGGCGTGTTGTTGTAGACCATCATCACGGCCACCGGCTTGTTGGGGGCGTCCGGGTTGTTGGCGTGGAACTCCATCAGCGCGGCCATGTCGGCAAAGCCGAGGTCGTAGGTGCCCGAGGCCACGCGTGTGACGGTGCCGCCCGAGCCGTTGCCCGAGTCGATCGTCACGTCGAGCCCGGCGGCCTTGAAATAGCCTTTGGCGGCTGGCTGGAGGAACAGTGCGGCAGGGCCTTCAAAGCGCCAGTCGAGCTGGAACTTCAGCGCCGTCTGGGCGTGCACGCCGCCGAAGGCGGCAGCGGCAGCCAGGGCTGCGGAGGTCTTGAGGAAGAAGCGCTTGTTCATGGAAACTCCAGTGGACTGAAAAGGGCGGGCTGCCGGAAGTAGGACCCGGGTTGTAACAACACAGCAATATCAATGCCAGCCGTTGCTCTGCACCGACCCCTGAAGGGGTTGCGCTGCAGGCCCGATCGGCGCGGTTTGAACACAATATGTGTATACACATTGTTCTGTCGCACCCGATCCGCGTCATCATGGCTAACCCTAGATGGTGCGATCTCCCCAGGCCTGTGCATTCTTGCACCATTTCGGGGCTTGCTGCCTGCCGCGGACCCACTCCTTTCCAGACCTTTTTCGCTTTCAATCCAGCTCTACGGGCAGGGCCAGGTTGAGCACGATCGCGATGGTGGCCGCGGGCAGCAGGCCGCTGGTCATGAGGATCTTCAGCGTGGCGGGCAGGTGCTGCAGTGCATCCGGTGCTAGCTGCAGGCCCAGGCCCACCGAGAGCGAGATGGCGAAAATCACCATGTTGCGGCGGTTCCACTTCACGTCTGACAGCATGCTCACACCGGCGGCGGTCACCATGCCGAACATGATGATCACGCCGCCACCCAGCACCATGATGGGCATGCTGGCCACCACTGCACCAAATTTGGGCACCAGACCGCAGAGGATCAGGAAGATGGCGCCCATCGTCACCACGTGCCGGCTCATCACGCCGGTCATGGAGACCAGGCCCACGTTCTGGCTGAAGCTGGTGTTGGGCAAGCCGCCGAAGATGCCCGCGAAAGCGGTGCCCAGGCCATCGGCGAAGGTGGCGCCCGAAATCTCCTTGTCGGTGGCCTGACGGCCCGCGCCGCCCTTGGTGATACCCGAGACGTCGCCCACGGTTTCAATGGCCGAGACCACGGCCATGAAACACATGCCGATGATGATGGCCCAGTTGATTTCCCAGCCGAACTTGAAAGGCTCGGGCAGCGTGAACCACGAGGCATTGCCCACGGCCACGAAACTGACCTTGCCCAGCAGCAGGGCATAGAGGTAGCCGGTGACCAGGCCCAGCAGCACCGCCGCGACGGAGAGCATGCCGCGCGTGAAGAACTTCAGCAGCAGGGTGACGACGATCACCACGAGCGCCACCGACCAGTTCTCCAGGCTGCCGAACTCCGGCTTGCCCTTGAGCGGTACGCCGCCGGCCGCGTACTCGATGCCCACCTTGATCAGCGCCAGGCCGATCATGAGCACGATCAGGCCGGTGACCAGTGGCGGCAGGGCATGGCGGATGCGCCCGATGAAGAAGCCGATGAAGAAGTGGAAGATGCCGCCGATGATCACGCCCGTCATGAGCCCCGCCATGCCGGCCACCCCCGCGCCGGCCACGGCCGGGATCATGATCGGGATGAAAGCGAAACTCGTGCCCTGCACGATCGGCAGGCGCGCGCCCACCGGCCCCATGCCCACGGTCTGCAGGAGGGTGGCCACGCCCGCCAGCAACATCGACATCTGGATCATGTAGATCATGTTGGGGAAGTCGGGGGAGTTCGATCCGAACCCGAAACCCGCGGCGCCCGCCACGATGATGGCCGGCGTGACGTTGCTCACGAACATGGCCAGCACGTGCTGGATACCCAGCGGAATCGCCTTGCCCAGGGGCGGCGTGTAGTTCGGGTCTCGCAATTGCTCCGGGGTGCCGATGCTGGGGTTGTTCATGGGTTGGTCCTCGTGGTGGATTTTTGCATGCAAAAACTGTATACACATTATGTGAACTGTGTATGCCTGTGACGATAGGGAAAACCCCGTGAACATCCCGCCACTGGTCGGGACCCGTGCCCACCGGCAGGCCAAAAAAAAGGACGCCGAAGCGTCCTGGGAGCGGGAGGCGGCCGGCGGCCCACCCCCTCTGATCAGCCCTTGTGCGGTGTGACTGCGTGTGCCGCGGCCAGGGCCGTCATGTTCAGCACGCGGCGCACGGTGGCCGCCGGCGTGAGGATGTAGGCCGTGGCGGCTGCGCCCATGAGGATCGGGCCTACCGTCACGCCACCGCTGGTGGTGGTCTTGAGCACGTTGTAGAGGATGTTGGCGGCATCCAGGTTGGGACAGATCAGCAGGTTGGCCGAGCCGCTGAGCGTGGTCTCGGCCAGGTAGCTGGTGCGGATTTCTTCCTGCAGCGCGGCGTCGCCGTGCAGTTCGCCGTCGCACTCGATCTCGGGGTGCCGGGCCGCGAAGATGTCGCGCGCGGCCCGCATCTTTTTGGCCGAGGCCCGCTTGCTCGACCCATAGCTGGAATGCGAGAGAAATGCCACCTTGGGGGGCAGGCCGAAACGCTGCACCTCTTGCGCGGCCATCCACGCGATCTCGGCCAGCTGCTCGGCGTCGGGGTCTTCGTTCACGTAGGTGTCTGCAATGAACAGCGGGCCGTTGTTCGTCATGAGCGCGTTCACGGCGGCGTAGTTGCGCACGCCCGGCTGCTTGCCCAGGATGCTGTCGATGCGCTCCAGGTGCGTCATGTAGCTGCCCACCAGGCCACAGATGAGCGCATCGGCCTCGCCCAGCGAGACCATGAGCGAGCCGATGATGGTGTTGGAGCGGCGCACCGCCGCCTTGGCCACCTCGGGCGTGGCGCCGTTGCGGCCCATGAGCTTGTGGTAATGCTCCCAGTACTGCCGGAAGCGCGGGTCGTCCTCAGGGTTGACGTTCTCCACGTCCACGCCCAGGCGCAGGCGCAGGCCGGCCTTTTCGATGCGCGCGGCAATGACCGATGGGCGGCCAATGAGGATGGGACGTGCCACCTGCTCGTCAATGGCCATCTGCGCGGCGCGCAGGGCGCGCTCGTCTTCACCATCGGCATAGGCCACGCGCTTCTTGTCGTTGGGCACGGCCTTGGCGGCGTTGAACACCGGCTGCATCAGGATGCCGGTCTGGTACACGAAGCGCGAGAGCGTCTGCTTGTACGCGTCCATGTCGGTGATGGGCCGCGTGGCCACGCCCGAGTCGGCGGCAGCCTGAGCCACCGCCGGCGCAATGCGCAGGATCAGGCGCGAGTCGAAGGGCTTGGGGATCAGGTAGTCGGGGCCGAACACCAGGTCCTGCCCGGCGTAGGCGCTGGCCACTTCGTCGCTGGTCTCGCTCTTGGCCAGGTCGGCGATCTGGCGCACGCAGGCCAGCTTCATCTCTTCGGTGATCTTGGTCGCGCCGCAGTCGAGTGCGCCGCGGAAGATGTAGGGGAAGCACAGGACGTTGTTGACCTGGTTCGGGTAGTCGCTGCGGCCGGTGGCGATGATGCAGTCCGGCCGGATGGCCTTGGCCAGTTCGGGCCGGATCTCGGGCTCGGGGTTGGCCAGCGCCAGGATGATGGGGCGCGGCGCCATGGTCTTCACCATCTCGGCGGTCATCACGCCGGGGGCCGAGCAGCCCAGGAACACGTCGGCACCGTCCACGGCGTCGGCCAGGCTGCGTTTGTCGGTCTTCTGGGCGTAGCGGGCCTTCGACTCGTCATAGCCACCCGGGCGGCCTTCGTAGATCACACCCTTGGAGTCGCAGACGAAGATGTTGGCCGGGTTCACGCCGAGGCCGACCATCACATCCAGGCAGGCAATGGCCGCGGCACCTGCGCCGGACACCGCCAGCTTCACTTCGCCGATCGGCTTGCCCACCAGCTCCAGGCCGTTGAGCAGGGCGGCGGCCGAAATGATGGCGGTGCCGTGCTGGTCGTCATGGAAGACCGGAATGCCCATGCGCTCGCGCAGCTTCTTCTCGATGTAGAAGCACTCGGGCGCCTTGATGTCTTCGAGGTTGATGCCGCCCAGCGTGGGTTCCAGCGCGGCGATGATCTCGACCAGCTTGTCCGGGTCTTTCTCGTCCAGCTCGATGTCGAACACGTCGATGCCGGCGAACTTCTTGAACAAACAGCCCTTGCCCTCCATCACCGGCTTGCTGGCCAGCGGGCCGATGTCGCCCAGGCCCAGCACCGCCGTGCCATTGGTGATGACGCCCACCAGGTTGCCACGGGAGGTGTATTCAGCCGCCTTGGACGGGTCGGCCTCGATGGCCAGGCAGGGATAGGCCACGCCCGGCGAGTAGGCCAGCGACAGGTCGCGCTGGTTGGACAGCGGCTTGGTCGGGTTGACCGAAATCTTGCCCTTGCCGGGCGAGCGGTGGTATTCAAACGCGGCGTCGCGCAGGGCTTCTTCTGCTGGGCTCATGGTGTCTCCTCGGAGCGGTCTGTTCAGGTCACGGGCATTTTCACATGCCGGGCGGCCACCCCGGCTGCCTGCAGCCTTGCTTCGGGGCCAAAGGCTCAGGATGGCTGCAGCAGATCGAACAGGGTGCGTGCCACCACCTTGGTGGCACGGCGCAGGTCTTGCAGGTCCAGGTGTTCATCGGCCCGCTTGGCGTTGGACTCGCGCACCGTGCGCGGCCCGGCGCCGTAGATCACGCCGGGAATGCCGTGTTCGCCGTAAATGCGCACATCGGTGTACAGCGGCGTGCCCACGGCGGGGATGGGCTCGCCGAACACCGCCTGGCCGTGCTGCTGGATGGCCTGCACCAGCGGTGGGTTGCCGGGCAGGGGCTTGAGCGCACGGGCCAGCAGGATGCGTTTCACGTCCACCTGGAGGGCGCGCCCGCCGCGTGGCGGCTGAAAGCTCGTGGCGGCCTGCTCGATGGTGGCGCGCAAGGCGGCTTCCACCTCGGCCGGGTCTTCTTCCGGAATCATGCGGCGGTCCACCCTGAGCACCACCTTGCCGGGGATGACGTTGGTGTTGGTGCCGCCGCTGATCTGTCCCACGTTCAGGTAGGGGTGGGTGATGCCTTCGACCTCCGATGACACGTTCAGGTAGTCGGCATTGAGTGCGTACAGGGCGTTGAGGATATGAACCGCGCCCTGCAGCGCGTCGGTGCCACTGTCGGGAATGGCGGCGTGCGCCATGTCGCCGTGCACCGTCACCTCCAGCTGCAGGCAGCCGTTGTGCGCCACCACCACCTGGTAGCTGAAGCCGGCCGCGATCATCAGGTCAGGCTTGGTGAGCCCCTTCTTCAGCAGCCAGTCGGGCCCGACTTCGCCGCCGTACTCTTCGTCGTAGGTCACATGCAGTTCCACGGCACCGGACAGCTGGGCCTTGAGGGTTTCCAGCGCACGAATGGCGAAGGTGAAGCTGGCAATGTCGCACTTGCTCACTGCCGTGGCGCGGCCGTAGATCTTGCCATCCACGATCTCGCCGCCGTAGGGGTCGTGCGTCCAGCCTTCACCGGGTGGCACCACGTCGCCATGCGCATTGAGCGCAATGGTCCTGCCGCCGTCGGCGTAGCGCCGGCGCACGATCAGGTTGGTGATGGTTTCCAGGCCGGCGGCCCTCACCTCTGCCTCGGGCACCGCGTGTTGTTCGGCCACCAGCCCCATACCGGCCAGCAGCTCGGCGGTTCGCTGGGCGTGGGGCGCGTTGTTGCCCGGGGGGGTGTCGGTGGGCACCCGAACCAGCTCCTGCAGAAAGCGCACTTCTTCGTCAAAGTGGGCGTCGATCCATTGGTCCAGTTGTTCGTGGGAAGTGGTCATGGTGGGGTTTGGTGAGGGCTTCGACAGGCTCAGCCCGAACGGTGGGAGGGGGGTGGTGAGGGCTTCGACGGGTTCAGCCCGAGCGGTTCGGCTTGGCCGGCACGGTATCAACCGGGCTGCGCCAGCTGCTCGAGCAGGTGCGAGAAGGCGCGCACGCACAGGTCGATGTCTTCGCTGGTGGTGGACTCCAGCGGGTTGTGGCTAATGCCGCTGTTGAGACCGCGGACGAACAGCATGGCCTGCGGCATGATTTCGTGCAGCTTCATGGCGTCGTGCCCGGCGCCGCTGGGCATGCGGTGCAGCGGCACGCCCAGCGCCTGCACGGCGGCTTCCCAGCGGGCCTGCCAGGCCGGGGCGCTGGGCGCGGCGGCGGCGCGCATGGTTTCTTCCGTCTTGAAGCGCAGGCCGCGGCGTTCACAGATGGCTTGCAGCTGAGCCAGCACGTCGGTCGCCAGGGCGTCGCGTTGCGCATCGCTCGGGGCGCGCAGGTCCAGCGAAAACCGGCAGGCGCCTGGCACCACGTTGATCGACCCGTTGGGCACCTGCAGCATGCCCATGGTGGCGACCGATTCGCCATCGGCCGAGGCGCGCTGCTCGGCATACAGCGCGAGTTCGGCCGCGGCGCATGCCGCATCGCGGCGGCGGTCCATGGGCGTGGTGCCGGCGTGGCTGGCCATGCCAATGACCTCGCACTGGTAACGCACGCTGGCGTTGATGGAGATGACCACGCCCAGCGGCAGATCGAGTTCGTTGAGCACCGGGCCCTGCTCGATGTGCACTTCCACGAAGCCGAGGTAGTTCGACGGGTCGCGTTTGAGGGCACCGATGGCCTCCAGCGTGGCCGGCAGGCCGGCGTGCTGCATGGCCTGGCGCATGCTGATGCCGTCGGCGTCCAGCTGATCCAGCCAGTCAGGGTTGAAGTCGCCCGTGAGTGCGCCCGAACCCAGGAAGGTGGCCTTGTAGCGCTGGCCTTCTTCTTCGGCAAAGCCCACCACCTCGATGGCGAACGGCAGTCGCCGCCCGGCTGCCTTCAGCTCTTGCACGCAGGCCATGGGCACGAAGATGCCCAGGCGACCGTCGTACTTGCCGCCGTTGCGCACCGTGTCGAAGTGACTGCCGGTGAGCAAGGCGGCGGCTCCTGTGGTCGCGCCGTGGTACACGCCCACCACGTTGCCCACCGCATCGATGCGCGCTTCATCAAACCCGAGGGCGAGCATCTGCTGCTGCAGCTGCGCCGCACAGGCACGGTGCGCGTCGGTCAGGTAGGTCACGGTCAGCTGGTCCTGCTCGGCGTAGCCGGGGTCGCTGTGGCGGGCCAGGTCTTCGTGCCAGTCCCATACGGCATTGCCCAGCGTGGGCTCGACGCCGAATTTGTCGTTCAGGCGGATCTCGGCAATGCGGTGGATGTTGCGCAGGCACTCGGCGCGCTCGAAGTCCACCGGGTTGTGCAGGCGCCGCTCGAAGGTGGCGATGATCTCGCGCGTGCTTAGGCCTGCGCCGCGCGGACCGCGTACGGCAAGGATGAAGGGGAAGCCGAACCGCGCGTTGTAGTCCGCATTGAGTTGCTGGATGTGCGCAAACTCCTGCGGCGTGCAGTGCGTCAGCCCGGCCTTGGTCTGCTCGTTGGTCGACTCGGCCGTGAGCGCATTGCTCACCATCGCCTTGCCGGCCAGTTCCGGGTGGGCGCGGATGAGCGCCAGCTGCGGTTCGGTACCCGCGGCGTTGAGTACCGCCACCATGGCGTGTTTCAGCGCTGCGAGGGAGGCAAACGGCCGCTGCGCGAGTGCCTGTTCCGCAATCCACGGTGAGTGTTCGTACAGGCCGTCGAGCCACTGCACGGCTTGCGCTGGCGGGGCGGCGTTGAGTTGGTCCAATGTCAGGTGCTGGCTCATGGCGTCATTCCAGGGTGGCGGGGCAGGGGTGCACGGCTTTCCAGTGGCGTGCAATGTCGAGGCGGCGCGCCACCCACACGTGCTCATGCGCTTGGATGTGGTCCAGGAATCGCTGCAATGCGGTGATGCGGCCCGGCCGCCCCAGCAGGCGGCAGTGCATGCCGATGCTCATCATCTTGGGACGGTCCAGGCCGGCCGGGTCGCCCTCGGCGTAGAGCGCATCGAAGCTGTCCTTCATGTACTGAAAGAACGGGTCGGCGTGGGAATAGCCCTGGGGCAGCGCAAAGCGCATGTCGTTGCAGTCCAGCGTATAGGGCACGATGAGCTGGTGCGTGTCGCTCCCGTCGCTCTTCTTCACCTTCATCCAGAAGGGCAGGTCGTCGCCGTAGTAGTCGCTGTCGTATTCGAAGCCGCCGAAGTCGGCCACCAGCCGGCGCGTGTTGGGGCTGTCGCGGCCGGTGTACCAGCCCAGTGGCCTCTCACCCGTCAGGTTCTGGATGATGGCCATGGCCTCATCCATGTGGGCCCGCTCGGTGGCTTCGTCCACGTGCTGGTAGTGGATCCATTTCAGGCCGTGGCAGGCGATGTCGTGCCCCAGTGCGCGAAAGGCGGCGGTCACGTCGGTATGGCGCTGCAGGGCAGTGGCCACGCCGAATACGGTCAGCGGCAGGCCGCGCTGTTCGAACTCGCGCAACAGGCGCCACACGCCCGCGCGTGAGCCGTATTCATAGATGCCTTCCATGCTGATGTGCCGGTCGGGGTAGGCAGCGGGGTTGAACATTTCCGACAGGAATTGCTCCGAGCCTGCGTCGCCGTGCAGCACCGAGTTCTCGCCGCCTTCTTCGTAGTTCAGCACGAACTGCACCGCCATCCGGGCATGGCCAGGCCAGCGTGCATGGGGCACGTCGCGGCCATAGCCGATCAGATCGCGGGGGTAGGAGGCAGTGGTGTCGTAAAGGGTCATGACAAGGCCATCGAAATGTCGTTGGCGGGCAGCTTGCGGTCGAAGGTCAGGTTTTCTTCGACGTGCTGCAAATGCTCGTTCATCAGCCGCACGGCCAGTTCCTCGTCGCGGGCGGCCAGCGCCTTGATGATCTCCACGTGTTCGTCGCTGGAGTGTTCGGCGGCGCGCGCGCTCTGGTACATGAGCGTGATCAGCGCGCAGCGCGAAATGAGTTCTCGCAGCAGCTCGGCCAGCACCTGGTTGCCCATGAGCTCGGCCATGCGCACATGGAAGTCGCCCAGCAGTTCGGTGCGCCCGGGAATGTCCACGCTGTTGACAGCCAGCTTTTCCTGCGCGACGTGGTCTTTCAGTGCCTTGATCTTGGCCGGCGTGACGATCTTCACGAAGGCCCGGGTCATCTCGGCTTCGAGCATGCGGCGCACCGCGAACACCTGCTTGGCCTCTTCCACCGAGGGGGCTGCCACGAAGGCCCCGCGGGCCGGCTCCAGCCGGATCAGCCGGTTCTGCGCCAGCTGGAAAAGCGCCTGTCGCACCAGGGTGCGCGAGACGCCAAAATGATCAGCCAGCTTCTGTTCGGCGAGCTTGGTGCCGGGGTGGAGCCGATGCTCGACGATGGCCCTGGTCAGGGACTCGACGATGTGGTGCGTGCTGGAGTTTTCCATGGATCCATCATATCCAGAAAAACAAAAAGTGTATACACTTTCGGTCGACCATCAATCTTTCGAGGACGACCCATGGGCTTGAGTACACACGTTCTGGACACCATGCACGGCTCCCCAGCGGCGGGCATGAAGGTGGAGCTTTACACCACCGAAGGCGAGCAGGCGACGCTGGTCAAGCGCTTCACGCTCAACGCCGACGGTCGCAACCCGGACGGCCCGCTGTACGACAACGCCAGCCTGAAGGTCGGTACATACCGCCTGGTGTTCGATGTGAAGGGCTATTTCTCCAGCCGCGGGGTGGCTCTGCCCGAACCCAGCTTCCTGAACCGCGTGGCGCTGGATTTCGGTGTGGCGCACACCGACCAGCACTACCACGTGCCCTTGCTGGTGAGCCCCTGGAGTTACTCGACGTACCGGGGCAGCTGAGGTTGCGCCACCCGCGCCGCCAGCGCGGCGGGTGGGTTCGTCACCTCAAGCGCTGGCCTTCGGTGAGGGTGTCGAGCTGGAAGTTACCGCTCTTGTCCCACAGCCACACGTCGGTGTAGGTCACGCCACCCAGACGCACCGGCGCAGGAAAGGGCGCGGCGGCCCGCACGGTGCGTTCGATCTCGCGCATCACGTCGGGCACGTGGCTGGGTGCGCGCATCCAGTTGATCTTGCGCACATGCCCCAGGTTGTCGATGTCCACCTGCAGCACGCCCACGGCGTGCATCAGCGGGGGCATCTGGCCTTTGAAAATGCGGTGGCCGTTGTGTTTGTACAGGTGGCGCGCCCCGTCATGGCGGTAGTCCCGGGGCGTGGCGGCGTGCGACACCAGATCGGGCAGGGGCGTCACTGCGGGAGCCGGCTCGGGTGCAGGGGCAGGTGCGGGGATGACCACAACGGGCGCCGGCTCGGGGGGCGGCACCACCTTCGTCGCACAGGCGCCCAGCAGCGATGCCACTCCGATCGCCACCCAGGCGAGAGGCCGGGATCGGTCGAGCGAGGCCGGCGTGAAGTCCGGAATCGGGAGGCGGGTGGGCTGCGGTCGGGTAGAAGCGGTGGTCATCGGCGTCTCGCTGGGCTGGAGTGGCCCATCAACGCCATCTGGCGCCATACGGGCAATCGGATGCAGTGTATTGTGATCCGGCTCGGCTGTTGTGGCCAACACCACCCACACTGCTTGAGCGCCACAGAATTTACGAATGGCAACAATTTCTCCCCCATGCACGTCACCCATGTGGCCTGAGCTGCACCTGTTTCTGTCGCGCCTGGCTCTGCAGCCGGCTGTGCTGGTCCGCGTGGAGCGCACGCAAGGCTCGGCGCCGCGTCGGGCAGGCGCCTGGATGGCCGTGTTCGCCGACGGCGCGGTGGGCACCATCGGCGGCGGGCACCTGGAGTGGGAGGCGCAACGCCAGGCCGGGGAGTGCCTGTCCCGGCGACCCCAGGCGAGCGGCGGGGCCTGGCGCCAGCGCACCGTGCTGGGCCCGCAACTGGGCCAGTGCTGCGGTGGCGCGCTGGAGCTGCAATACGAGCCCGTGACCGCCGCAGACGTGGATCGGCTGCGGGCAGAGCTGGCCCCTCGCCTGGTCCCCGTGGCCTTGTTCGGTTGCGGGCACGTTGGGCACGCCATCGTGCGAGCGCTGGCGCCGCTGCCCTTTGATGTGCACTGGATCGACAGCCGCGACAACGTGTTCGCCGGCGACACGCCGGCCCATGTGCACGCCGAGCATTCCGAGCCCGTGCAGGCCGCGGTGCGCGATCTTGCGCCGGGTGCCCATGTGCTCATCATGAGCTTTTCGCACGCCGAAGACCTCGACATCGTGGCCGCTTGCCTGCAGCGCCGGCGCGACCGCGGCGATCTCACCTTCCTCGGTCTCATCGGCAGCCGTACCAAGTGGGCCACCTTTCGCCGCCGCCTGGTGCAGCGGGGCTTCACCGACGACGAGCTGGACGCCGTGACCTGCCCGATCGGCCTGCCCGGCATCACCGGGAAAGAGCCCGCCGTGATTGCCGCTTCTGTGGTGGCCCAGCTGCTGATCGCCACCGGGCAGTGATGCGCAGCACCGGCTGGTGGCATGGCACGTGCTTGCGGTGCCCGCATGTTCCTATGCGCACGCACCCCAACGCCGATCCGGGTTAACCCGGGCGGGTTTGAATCCAAAAACTGTATACACTTTCTCTCATCGGTCGCAGCGGAGCGGGGTGTGGCAGCACACCCGGAACGCGGCCTTCAGTCGACTCAGAGCGCCCGCGGTGGTGAGTCGCAACCCCTGATGGCCCCCGGGCCGTTGTGAAGAGGCGCCATGGAAACCTACCTGCTCGACTGGGCCAACCTGCTGCTGCGCTGGCTGCACGTGATCGTGGCCATCGCCTGGATCGGTTCATCCTTCTATTTCGTCTTCCTCGACAGCAGCCTCACGCCGCCGCAAGACGAACAGCTCAAGAAAGATGGCGTCAGCGGTGAGCTCTGGGCCCTGCACGGCGGCGGCTTCTACCACCCGGTCAAGTTCGCGGGGGCGCCGCCGAAGCTGCCCGACCACCTGCACTGGTTCTACTGGGAAAGCTATTCCACCTGGCTCTCAGGCTTTGCCCTGTTTCTCATCTCCTATCTCTGGAGCCCGAGCGTCTACCTGATCGACCCCAACGTGATGGACTGGAGCCCGGCCGCCGCCATCGGCTCGGCGCTGGCTTTCCTGGTCGTGTTCTGGTTCCTGTACGACGCCATCTGCCGCACGCTGGGCCAGAAACCCGGCGGCGACGCCAAGGTGGGGGCGCTCGTGCTGGTGCTGGTGTGCATTGCGTCTTACGCCGCCACGCAGCTGTTCGCCGGGCGCGCCGCCTTCCTGCTGGTGGGCGCCATGCTGGCCACGGCCATGAGCGCCAACGTGTTTTTCTGGATCATCCCGGGCCAGCGCACCATGGTGGCCGACATGCAGGCCGGCCGCCCGGTCGACCCCATCCACGGCAAGCGCGGCAAGCAGCGCAGCGTGCACAACACCTATTTCACGCTGCCGGTGCTCTTCTCCATGCTGAGCAACCACTACAGCTTCACCTACACGCACGAATACAACTGGCTCATCCTCATCGGCATGATGTTCGCCGGCGCCGCCATCCGCCAGTTCTTCGTCATGCGCCACGGTTACAAGCTCGGCCGCAATGCCCATCCCTGGCCGTACGCGGCCGCCGGCGTGGTGGCGCTGCTCGCACTCATCGTCTGGCTCAGGCCCGCACCGGTGCAGGCCGTGGCGGTGCCCGAGTCGGTCAGCTACGCGCAGATCCAGCCCATCGTGGAGCAGCGCTGCGTGATGTGCCACGGCGAAGCCCTGCAATCCAAAAACGTGCGCCTGGACTCGCCTCAGGCCCTCAAGCAGCATGCCATGGCTTCGTATCAGCAAGTCGTGGTCACCCGCCAGATGCCCATGAACAATGCCACCGGCCTGACAGAAGAAGAGCGCGCCCTGTTCGCCGCCTGGTTCAAGGGCGGTGCGAAGGTGGAGTGAGCTTGGGGAGTGGGGCGGCGAGCGGCGCGGCACACACCGTCCGGATGGAACTGCGGTAACCTCAAGTCCGCTGTTTCATCACCTTCCCACGCACCATGAAAACCCAAGCCGCCGTCGCCTGGCAAGCAGGCCAGCCCCTCACCATTGAAACCGTGGACCTGCAGGGTCCGAAGTTCGGCGAAGTGCTGGTCGAGATCAAGGCCACAGGCATCTGCCACACCGACTACTACACGCTCTCGGGCGCTGACCCCGAAGGTATCTTCCCCGCCATCCTGGGCCACGAAGGCGCCGGCATCGTGGTCGACGTGGGCCCGGGCGTGACCTCGCTCAAGAAGGGCGACCACGTCATCCCGCTCTACACGCCCGAGTGCCGCCAGTGCAAGTTCTGCCTGAGCCGCAAGACCAACCTCTGCCAGCTGATCCGAGGCACGCAGGGCAAGGGCCTCATGCCTGACGCCACCAGCCGCTTCAGCCAAGACGGCAAGCCCATCTTCCACTACATGGGCACCAGCAACTTCAGCAACTACACCGTGGCGCCGGAGATTTCGCTGGCCAAGATCCGCGAAGACGCTCCGTTCGACAAGGTCTGCTACATCGGCTGCGGCGTTACGACCGGCATCGGCGCGGTGATCTTCTCGGCCAAGGTGGAGGCGGGTGCCAACGTGGTTGTGTTTGGCCTGGGCGGCATTGGCCTGAACGTGATCCAGGGCGCAAAGATGGTGGGCGCCGACAAGATCATCGGTGTGGACCTGAACCCCGCGCGCGAAGCCATGGCGCGCAAGTTCGGCATGACGCACTTCATCAACCCCAAGGAAGTGCCGAACGTGGTGGACGCCATCGTCCAGCTCACCGATGGCGGCGCCGACTACAGCTTCGAGTGCATCGGCAACACCAAGGTGATGCGCGACGCGCTGGAGTGCACGCACAAGGGTTGGGGCCGCAGCATCATCATCGGCGTGGCCGAAGCCGGCGCAGAAATCTCCACGCGCCCGTTCCAGTTGGTCACCGGGCGCAAATGGGAAGGTTCGGCCTTCGGTGGCGCGCGAGGCCGCACCGACGTGCCCAAGATCGTTGACTGGTACATGGAAGGCAAGATCAACATCGACGACCTGATCACCCACAAGCTGCGCCTGGACCAGATCAATGAAGGCTTCGATTTGATGAAGCGCGGCGAATCCATCCGCGCCGTCGTGGAGTTTTGATGGGCATCGAGACGCTCAGCGAGCACCGTTGTTTCGGCGGCGTGCAGGGCTTTTACCGGCACGACTCCGCCGAGATCGGCCTGCCGATGAAGTTCGGCGTGTTCGTGCCTCCGCAAGCGGCCCATGGCCCTGTGCCGGTGCTCTTCTTTCTGGCAGGGCTGACCTGCAACGAAGAGACCTTTGCCATCAAGGCCGGCGCCCAGCGATACGCCGCCGAACTGGGTCTGGCCATCGTCACCCCCGACACCAGCCCGCGCGATACCGGCATCGAGGGCGCCGACGCGTCCTGGGATTTCGGTCACGGTGCCGGTTTTTACCTGGACGCGACCCAGGAACCTTGGGCCAAACACTTCCGCATGGAAAGCTGGATCACCCAGGAATTGCGCGACTTGGTGTTGTCAAATTTTCCGACACTGCCCGTTCGGGTCGGTATTTGTGGCCATTCCATGGGTGGCCATGGCGCTCTGACGCTCGCGCTGCGCCACCCCGGTCTCTACCAGAGCGTGTCCGCCATCGCACCGATCTGCGCGCCCAGCCAGTGCCCTTGGGGGGAGAAGGCATTCGGCGGCTACTTGGGGCCGGACCGTGCGGCTTGGGCTGAGCACGATGCCGTGGAACTGATCAAAAGCGGTCGGCGGGCATTACCCATGCTGATAGACCAAGGCCTAGCCGACAAATTCTTGGTGGATCAACTGAACCCCAACCGTCTTGAGCGGGCCTGCGCAGATGCCGGGCAACCTCTGGAATTGCATTGCCACGATGGTTACGACCATGGCTACTACTTCATCGCCACAGTCATTGACGGGCACCTGAAGCACCATGCAATTGCTGATCGTGACTAGGTTAACTGATGCAAAAAGCAAAAAACCACCCGAAAGTGGCCTTCTGCCTGACAAGGAAAGACTTTAGCGAGACTTGCGAGTCCTGCGAGCAGCAGCCAACCCGAGCAGAGCCGCCCCAAACAAGGCGAGCGATGCAGGCTCCGGCACAACTTGCGTAACACCACCCACGGAAATGTGGCTCACACGACCGATGTTCATATCGGTGATACCAACGAACTGGGACAGATTCACATAGGCCCACTCAAGGGACGCAAGGTTCTCGAACAAGAACAGATTGTCCGTTCCTGGGATGGGACGCCCTGTGCCCAGTTTGAGTACGAAATAGTCGGGAGTGTTGGAGCACAAACCTTCAGAGCAAGTCAGTTCACTGAACTTGACTGCGTAACCCCCATTCACCCCATCGACTGTGTCCCAAACGCTTCCGCCCCCCAAGTCTTCAAATTTCCCGGTCAAGATGTAGCTGCCAAGCTGAGCCGAAAACTCACCCGTTTCATTGTTCAGGGTAGGCTGTTGAACGTACCCTGATGCAAGCATCGTGTCCAAGCTGCCGACCGTTGAAACTGGCACTGCAAACACGGAGGCTGAAAAGCCAAGTGCGAAGGCAGTTGTAGAGAAAAGCTTGAAAAAAGGCTTGAGCATGATGATCTCCTGTGATGCGTCAGACAAAGCATTCTCTGTGCCAGCTTGAAATTGGCTTAAGAATCAAGTGCCTGAGAATTCGCAACCGCATTTATGTAAGTTTTTTCGACAGACATGGCACTTCTTGGTCGCGTTACCCTAGTAGTTGTCTTGATTCCATCGCTTCCATGCCCCGCCAATACGACCTCATCGCCTTCGACTGGGACGGAACCCTGTTCGACTCCACCGCGCTCATTGCCCGCAGCATCCAGCTGGCCGTCGCCGACGTGGGCGGCACCCCGCCGACCCACGAGGCCGCCAGCTACGTGATCGGCATGGGCCTCATGCAGGCCCTGGCCCACGCCGCGCCCGATGTGCCGCCAGAGAAATACCCGCAGTTGGGTGATCGCTACCGCCACCACTACACCGCACACCAGCACGACCTGAGCCTGTTTGAGGGCGTGCTGCCCCTGCTCGCCGAACTGAAAGAGCGCCAGCACCTCCTGACCGTGGCCACCGGCAAAAGCCGCCGGGGGCTGAACGAGGTGCTGCGCACGGTGGAGCTGGGCGGCTTGTTCGACGGGTCACGCACCGCTGACGAGACCGCCGGCAAGCCCCACCCGCTGATGCTCAACGAGCTGATGAGCGAGTTTGGTGTGGCGCCC
>JAUXNG010000022.1 GCA_030682835.1 Hydrogenophaga sp.
GGTACCCAGCACATCTGCGCTCAGGCGCTCGGCCAGCCAGCGGTCCCACGCCGCCAGGTCGGCGCCCAAGGCCAGCGGCACCGGCTCGCGGAGCACATGGGCGGTGATGGACTTGTAGGGCACCACCAGCTTTTCCAGCAAAGCATGGCCAAACAGCACCAGCCTAGCTTGTGCCCACAAGGGCCGCAGGTCCACGAAAAGCCGGGTCCAATCGCGCGCGATCAAGGCGTCCCAGATTGGGTCAGGGGCTTGCAGCAGCACTGCGTTTTCATCGAATAGCGTGATCGCGTCGCGCACCGGTCCGCGCACCTGGCCAACACCCGCCTTCTGTATTTCGGCCGCTTGCAGCCGGTTGAGCAGGCGCTTAGTGGCGGGGAAGCGCATCCAGACCAGACCATTGAAGAAGTCGTGCAGCCCTTCGCGGGTGGGTACTGTGTCGGTGTCGAAGATGAACTGCTCGTAGGCGGTACCAGCGGGCAACTCAGATTGGGGTACGAAGTACGGAGTAAATCCACCGGGGTCGAACCTGGACAACACCCTGTGGGTAAGTGCTTCGGGCAAGGCGATTTCCTCCTCACAGGCCAAGCCCACCTCTGCCCCATCATCGGCAAACGGAAGGAGCCATGGCGATGACCAGTCGACCAGCGAAAACACAATTCAAACCATTACGGTTAGGGTCGGTTGCAGCTTCGCCCAACGTTTGTCTCGAACGAACACAGATAGCTGGTGACGCTTCACTTCAAAAAGCTGTGTTGCCTCAATCAAGGCAACCAGTTTCGGGTATCCGTAGTTGCGAGCATCAAAGGGGACTTGGTTTGAGATGTGTTTACCAACGACCCCCAACTGAGCCCAACCGTCCTCTGCTGCCGAAGAATCCACGGCACCACGCAGCAGCTTTACGAGGCGAGTGTCTTGTCGAAGCTTGTTCGTTGGGATTGGTTCAATGGCACTCGAATCATCTTTGGATTCTGACTGCGGGGTATTAAGTGAAGCTGGCGCTGAGGGGGGAGGCTCATCAGCGGCTTCCCCAAGGTTCTCCACCATCAAAAACTGCGTGCAAGCCCGCTGAAAAGGTATCGGCGTGTGCTTGCGCCCAAACCCGTACACAGCAGCACCTTTGGCGCGGACATGCATGACTAAGGGAGTGAAATCCGAGTCAGAAGAAACAATCGCAAAAGCATCTGGCCGGTCAGAGTAGAGCAAGTCGAGTGCATCAATAGTGAGCGCCATGTCACTTGCATTCTTTCCTTTTGTCAGATCAAACTGCTGCATGGGCCGGATCGCGAATTCGTGCAGGCGATCCTCCCAAGCACTTAGGTTGGGCTTCTTCCAGTTCCCGTAGGCTCGCCTGATGTTGATCAAACCGTACTTAGATAGCTCAGACAAGATGTCCTCCACTTTTTCAGCGGGCATGTTGTCGGCATCTATGAGCAAAGCGATTTTCTTTTCTTCCTCCCTCACCATTTAGCTCCTTTAAATCAAAGCAAGCGCCAAGGCAGTGCCTCGCCCGAGCGCAGCGGCTTGAGCTGTGCTTCGCCAAACGCAAAGCTCTCGGGTGGCGTCCAGCTTTCGCGCTTCAGGGTGATGGTGCCGGTGTTGCGCGGCAGGCCGTAGAAATCGGCGCCAAAAAAGCTGGCGAAACCCTCCAGCTTGTCCAGCGCGCCGGCGGCATCAAAGGCCTCGGCGTACATCTCCATGGCGGCGTGCGCGGTGTAGCAGCCGGCGCAGCCGGTGGCGTGTTCTTTCAGGTGCGCCGGATGGGGTGCGCTGTCGGTACCCAGAAAGAACTTGGGCGAACCGCTGGTAGCGGCAGCCACCAGGGCCAGGCGGTGGGTCTCGCGCTTGAGCACCGGCAAGCAGTAGTAATGCGGGCGGATGCCCCCGGTGAATATGGCGTTGCGGTTGTACAGCAGGTGGTGCACGGTGATGGTGGCGGCCAGATGGTCGTCGCCTGCGGCCACGTACTGCGCCGCTTCTTTCGTGGTGATGTGCTCCATCACGATCTTGAGACCGGGGAAATCCTTGCGCAGCGGTTCGAGCTGCTGCTCGATGAACACCGCTTCACGGTCGAACAGATCGATGTCGGGCGATGTCACCTCGCCGTGCACCAGCAGCAGCATGCCGGCTTTCTGCATGGCTTCGAGCGTTTTGTAGGTTTTGCGGATGTCGGTCACACCGGCGTCGCTGTTGGTGGTCGCGCCAGCCGGGTAGAGCTTCGCGGCGACCACGCCAGCGTCTTTGGCGCGGGCGATCTCGTCGGCCGGCAGGTTGTCGGTGAGGTACAGCGTCATCAGCGGCTCGAAAGCCACGCCCGCCGGCACGGCCGCGCGGATGCGGCTGGCGTAGGCCACCGCCTGGGCCGCGGTGGTCACCGGCGGCTTGAGGTTGGGCATGATGATGGCGCGGCCGAACTGGGCCGCTGTGTGCGGCACCACGGTGTGCAAGGCGGCGCCATCGCGCACGTGCAGGTGCCAGTCGTCCGGGCGGGTGATGGTGATGTGGTTCAGGGGGGCCATGGTGCTCATGTTTCTATTTTCGCTCAACGGGCCGCTGCGGAAGCAGCCGCAGCGTCCAGATGGTTCTGAAGGTCGGACCAGAATTTTTCGACCGGACCTTTGGCTTTGCGGGCCGAGGGCCGTTCGCGGTAAATGCGGATGTCGAGCGTGGTTTCAAAGTCGCCACCGGCGGGCACCAGCTTTTTGGCGCGCACATCTTTGCGCACCGCGCTGGATGGCAGAAAGGCCACGCCGTGCCCTTCCAGGGCCATGGCTTTGAGGCCTTCGGCCATGTCTGTTTCGTAAATGCGATCCAGATGCAGGGGCGTGGCGCTTTGCTTGAGGATCTGGTCCACCGCACGGCCCAGGTACGCGCCGGGTGCATAGGCCAGGTAGGGCAGCGGCTGGCTGACGGTGCCCGGCAGCGCATACAGCGGCCCACCGTGTTCGTTGGGCTTGACATAGGGCGACAGAAATTCACAGCCCAGCGGCAGCATTTCATAACGCTCGCCATCCAGCTGAATCGGCTGGGCCATGTGGTGGTAGGCAATGAGCAGGTCGCAACTGCCCTCCACCAGGCGCAACACGGCGTCGTGCACGTTGAGGGCGATCAG
>JAUXNG010000027.1 GCA_030682835.1 Hydrogenophaga sp.
GTATGCCACCAGCTCGTTTCGCCGAGCTGCATCGCCAGCGCGGTGGCGATGCAGCTCAATCACCATCAACCCAGACAACCATCGAGTAATCATGAACCCGGACTTCCACTTTTGATTGGTACGTCTACAGGGGGCAGGTCACTCGGACCGCTTGAAGAACCGTTGATCCGCCCTAGGTGAATTTGCTCGGCTTCACGACCGTCAAGTTCTGGTGGTTACCTGAATTCACTAACTTCTGGCTGGGACGAGCGGTCGCGGTGGGGGGGTCGCATGACAGGAAATGTGTAACCAAACGATTCAGGCCGCCCGTTCATCGAACCTACCTGCCGCCCGTCGACCTCCATACCCACTTATCAGGGGTATTTGCCAGTTGTCCGACTGCCAAGCGATAAGCGCTACGCCACTAATAGTATCTGTCTAACGGTTCGGAAAAGTGAAAGCCACACGTGGCAAGCGTGTGGCTCTCAGTGTGCAACTTGTCCATCCGGGACACCCATCATGTGGGCTTGAACATGAAGAAAGGAATGATGATGAAACACTCCAAAAGGAGATCCTCCCTCATGTATGGGTAGCACTGCCCATGCATGCATTCTAGGTGCAGTGACGGGGGCCTCAAGCCCCCGTTTCCGTTTAACGGCTGTATGGGCCGTGTAAACGGTGCGATGGCAACCCAGGTCGACTGTCCCTGGGCGGTTCATAGGGCCTGTTCCTCAACAGATCAACGCAGCTGCTTCACCTGCCCAGGACTGTCGCGTCAGTAACATTCGGTGAAAATGGTGGTCGCCTGCCGGTTCGCGCGGACTCAGGCTGAAGCCTTCGAGCTTCGTCAAACTCCACAAGACCGAGCTCCTTGAGCCTCCCAATGCTCGACCGCACCTTGCGAGCGGCCGCACTGTCTCAGACTTTATTGCCCTGTCTCAGACTTTATTGCCACTGAACACGGATCAAAGTCGCCGGTGGCCTCACTCCACCGTCACACTCTTGGCCAGGTTGCGTGGCTTGTCCACGTCGGTCCCCTTGGCCAAGGCTGTGTGATACGCCAGCAGCTGCAGCGGCACCACGTGCAGGATGGGTGAGAGCGCGCCGTAGTGCTCGGGCATGCGGATGACGTGGATGCCGTCGGCGCTCTGGATGCGGGTGTCGGCGTCGGCCAGCACGTAGAGCACGCCACCGCGGGCGCGCACTTCCTGCATGTTGCTTTTCAGCTTTTCCAGCAGGGTGTCGTTCGGCGCCACCGTCACCACGGGCATGGCGCTGGTCACCAGGGCCAGCGGGCCGTGCTTGAGTTCGCCGGCCGGGTAGGCCTCGGCGTGGATGTAGCTGATTTCCTTGAGCTTGAGCGCGCCTTCCAGCGCAATCGGGTAGTGCAGGCCACGGCCGAGGAAAAGCGCGTTGTCCATGCGGGCGAAGTCTTCGGCCCAGCTGATCACCTGCGGCTCCAGCGCCAGCACGGCCTGCAGCGCGACGGGCAGGTGGCGCATTTCCTTGATGTATTTCGCCTCGGCCTCGTCGCTCAGGTGGCCGCGCACTTGGGCCAGCGCCAGCGTGAGCAGGAACAGGCCGGCGAGCTGGGTGGTGAAGGCCTTGGTGGAGGCCACGCCGATCTCCACACCCGCGCGGGTGATGTAGGCCAGCTGGCATTCGCGCACCATGGCGCTGGTGGACACGTTGCAGATGGTCAGCGTGTGCTTCATGCCCAGGCCTTGGGCATGGCGCAGCGCGGCCAGAGTGTCGGCGGTTTCGCCGCTCTGGCTGATGGTGACGATCAGCGTGCGCGGGTTGGGCACGCTGGTGCGGTAGCGGTATTCGCTGGCCACTTCCACCTGGGTTGGGATGCGCGCAATGCTCTCCAGCCAATATTTCGCCGTGCAGCCGCTGTAGTAGCTGGTGCCGCAGGCCAGGATGAGCACGTTGTCGATGTCCTTGAAGATGCCGTAGGCGCCGTCGCCGAACAGCTCGGGCGTGATGCCTTCCACGCCTTCGAGCGTGTCGCCGATGGCGCGCGGCTGCTCGAAGATTTCCTTCTGCATGTAGTGGCGGTAGGGGCCGAGTTCGGCCGCGCCGCTGTGGGCGTGCACGGTCTTCACAGGGCGCAGCGCCGCGTCCAGCGAGCGGCCGCTGGCGTCGGTGATCCAGTAGCGGCCCAGCTGCAGGTCGACCAGGTCGCCCTCTTCCAGGTAGACGATCTGATCGGTGACGCCGGCCAGGGCCATGGCGTCGCTGGCCAGGAAGTGCTCGGCGCCCGGCTGGCCGTCCACGGTGCCCACGCCCAGCACCAGCGGCGAGCCGGCGCGCGCGCCGACCACGCGCAGCGGCTCGTCCTTGTGGAACACAGCCAGCGCAAACGCGCCGTGCAGCTGCGCCACGGCGGCCTGCAGCGCCACGAAAAGGTCGCCTTCGTACAGCGAGTCGATCAGGTGGGCGATCACCTCGGTGTCGGTCTGGCTCTCGAACTGGTAGCCCTTGGCCTGCAGTGCGGCGCGCAGTTCGTCGTGGTTTTCAATGATGCCGTTGTGCACCAGTGCCACCCGGCCGGCGGCGCCCGTGGCCGAGCGGGGGCCGTGGCTGAAATGGGGGTGGGCGTTGTGCTCCACCGGGGCGCCGTGCGTGGCCCAGCGGGTGTGTGCGATGCCCGTGCCGCTGGCGATTTCTTCGGCCCGCACCTGCTGCGCCAGTTCGGCCACGCGGGCGGTGCTGCGGGCGCGCTTCAGGCCGCCCGTATGGACAGCCACGCCGCAGGAGTCGTAGCCGCGGTATTCCAGCCGCTGCAAACCCTGAACCAGCACGGGGACGATGTCACGCCCCGAAACCCCTGCCACGATGCCGCACATGTCTGATCCTTTTGAATGAAGCGAATACAGCGATGCTACGCAGCCAGAACAAAAATTAATGATCGCATTTAGTCACCCAATGAATTAATATTTCATTCACTTCAAACTATTATTGTTTATTTCATTTTTAAGAGCTAGATGGAAGAAATCATCGACGAAGCCGATCTGCGCCTGCTTGACCTGCTGCAGAACGACGCTGCGCGCAGCAACCAGACGCTGGCCGCGCTGGCCCATGTGTCGCCGCCCACCAGCCTGCGCCGCATCAAACGCCTGCGCCAGCTCGGGCTGATCGAGCGTGAGGTGGCCGTGCTGAGCCCTGACCGACTGGCGCCGCACATTGGCCACGGCCTTACCGCCCTTGTGGAGGTGACACTGGAGCGCCAGGGCGCCGAATGGCTCGAAGCTTTTGAACAACGGGTGGTAGACGACGCGGCGGTGCAGCAGTGCTACCGCGTGAGCCCCGGGCCCGACTTCATGCTGGTGGTGCACACCACCGACATGCCGGCCTACCTGGCGCTGGCCCAGCGCCTCTTCACCAGCGATGCCAACGTGCGCAACGTCAAGGCCTTCTTCAGCCTCAAGCGCGCCAAGTTCGACCCCCGCCTGCCTTTGCTGCCCACCCCTTCTGCCACAGCCACCTGACAGATATCACCGCTTGGCCGCCGGATCACCCCGGTCAGCACATCGACTGATTTCACGGCAGGGCAGCCACTTTTAGAATGCTTTCCACTCAAAACAAGCGCTGAAGGGGGTTGCCGTGTTGCCTTTGTGGATTGCTTTCTGTGCCGCACTGGCCCTGGTGGCGCTGGGGGTGTGGGCCTGGCGCTGGAACGCGCGTCGCTCGTCGGGATGGGACGACCGCTTTGCGCCTGAGCGCATCCTCACCGCCGAGGAGGTGCACATGCTTGATTACCTGCAAGACACCTTCCCCGGGCATGTGGTGCTGCCCCATGTGCGCCTGAGCCGCATGCTGTCGGTGCGCCGCGCGGGGAACAAAGACCAGGCACATGCCCGGCTGAGGCAGGAAAGGGTCGATTTCGTGGTCTGCGGAGAGGACGGACGGCCCAGCTTCGCATTCGACGTCGAGCAATACCACCTGAGCAATGCCAAAGCCAAGGCACACCGCGTGAAGCTGAAGAACCGCATGCTGCGAACGGCCGGCGTGCGCTTCGTTTTTCTGAAGAACGGCCTGCACCGCATGCCAAGCCCCAACGAATTCCGCAAGCAGCTCAACCTGGCGGCGCTGCCGCAACCCAAGGCCAGCGAGACGGCGCGGGAAAGCGCAATGCAGCAACTGGAGACGCAGTTCTCGGAGTACGACCAGCTGTACCCGGCCACGGGCTACCGCGATTCCGAGGTCATGGGGCTCAGCGGCCTGATGGACCTGGAGCAGGACGGCGGCACCCGTCGGGCGACTGAAGAACCCGGCGCTGCCCGGTCGCGCAGCCGCTGAAGCCCGGGCATCCACGCCCGGGCACCGCGCGTCTCGCGGGCCGCTTCGTCGTCAGCCCCGCTTCTTGGTGGGGCGCTGCCAGTCGCGCAGGCTGACCTGCCGGCCGCGCGCCACCGACAGGGCACCGGGGTCGGTGCTCTTGGTGATGGTGGAGCCCCCGCCGATGGTGCCTCCCGCGCCGATGGTGACCGGCGCCACCAGAACGCAGTTGCTGCCCACGTGCACATCGGCCTCGATCACGGTGCGGAATTTGTTGGCGCCGTCGTAGTTGGCGGTGATGCTGCCGGCCCCGTAGTTCACCCGCTCGCCCACCGTGGCGTCGCCCAGGTAGGCCAGGTGATTGGCCTTGGCGCCGGCCGCCAGCGTGGAGTTCTTCACCTCCACAAAATTGCCGAGGTGCACCTCGGTGCCCAGCTGGGCGCCCGGGCGCAGGCGGGCAAAAGGCCCCACCAGCGCGCGCTGGCCCACCGTCACGCCCAGCTTCTCACCGTCGATGTGGGTGAAGGGGTGGATCACCGCGCCGGCTTCGATCACCGCGTTGGCAATCACGCAGTTGGCGCCGACGCGCACACCGTCGCCCAGGCTCACCCGGCCTTCGAAGACGCAGTTGACGTCGATGTCCACGTCCTGACCGCACACCAGCTCGCCGCGCACGTCAAAGCGCGCGGGGTCGGCCAGGCGGGTGCCCTGCTCCATCAGGGCCTGCGCCAGGCGCAGCTGGTAAGCGCGCTCCAGTTCGGCCAGCTGCAGCGGGCTGTTGACGCCGGCCACCTGCACCGCGTCCGTGATGCGGTGCGCCTGTACGGACAGTCCGTCGGCCACGGCGAACTTCACCACATCGGTCAGGTAGTACTCGCCCTGTGCGTTCTGGTTGTCCAGCCGCGCCAGCCAGGCGCTCAGCAGCCGGGTGGGCACGGCCATGATGCCGCTGTAAATCTCGGTGATGGCGCGCTGTTCGGGCGTGGCGTCCTTGTGTTCCACGATGGCCTGCACAGCACCGCTGCCGTCTGCCGAGGGCGCCCGCACGATGCGGCCGTAGCCGGCGGGGTCGGGCAAGGCGAGCGTCAGCAGGGCAAGCTGGCGGCCGCCGCAGAGGTCCAGCAGGGACCGCAGGGTTTCCGGGCGGGTCAGTGGCACGTCGCCCGAGAGCACCAGCGTCACGCCGTCGGCCGGCAGTGCGGGGGCGGCCTGCTGAACGGCATGCCCCGTGCCCAGTTGCGGCTCCTGACGAACGAACTGCAACTTTGTCGCAGACTGGCCTTCCAATTGCCGGGGTGGCTGCAGTCCGGCCTCGACCTGGTCGGCCCCGTGGCCGGTGATGACCACCACCGAACGGGCGGCCAGCTGGGCAGCGCAGTCGATCACATGCTGGGCCAGGGCCCGCCCACCCAGACGGTGCAGCACCTTGGGCCGCTGGCTTTTCATGCGCGTTCCCTTGCCCGCGGCCATCACCACCACATCCACCGCAAATGTCATCAAAATCCTCCACCAAGCCCTCTGGGAGCCCTTGATTGAACAACCGCCGAATTATCGCCCGCACGCTGTTCGCAACTGCACTGCTGGCCCTGCTGGTGGCCTGCAGCACCGTCCGCCTGGCCTACAACCAGGCGCCCAACCTCGTGTACTGGTGGATCGACGACTACGCCGACCTCGACAGCTCGCAGACACCCGAGGTTCGGCGCGACATCGACCAGTTCCTGGGCTGGCACCGGCGCAGCGAGCTGCCCGGCTACGGCGTGCTGCTGCAACAGTGGCAGGCACTGGCGCCGCAGGACATGACCACCAGCCAGACCTGCACCCAGTTTGACGCGGTGCGCTCGGCCCTCATGCGGGCCGGCGAGCGGGGCGTGGAGCCGCTGGCGCGACTCGCCTTGTCGCTCGGTCCTGAACAGCAGACCCATCTGCAGCGGCACCAGCGAAAAGCCAACCAGAAATTCGAGAAAGACTTTTTGCGCGGCAGCCCCGAGCAGCGCATGAAAAAGCGGCTCGACCAGGCCGTGAGCCGCAGCGAAACCCTGTACGGGAAACTCAGCCCGGCTCAGCGCGAACTGCTGCAGGCCGGCCTGCAGCGATCCCCCTTCGACCCACAGACCTCGCTGCAGGAGCGCACGCGGCGCCAGGCCGACCTGCGCCAAACCGTGCAGGCGCTGCAGAACGCGAATGGCGACGCCGCTACACCCACGCCAGCCGCTCTGGACACCGCACGCCAGTTCCTCACGCGGGTGCTGCAGTCACCCACACCGGGCTACCAGACCTACAACCAGGCCATGGTCGAACACGGCTGCGCCCAGTTCGCCGCACTGCACAACAGCACCACCGCCGAGCAGCGTGCGCACGCGGTGCGGGTGCTCAAGGGCTACGAAGACGACCTTCGGGTGCTGGTGGCGCAGCGCTGACCGAAGGCCGCTTTCCGCCGCTGATGGGTCTTGGTGCCCCGACCCGGCGCACGCGCACCGCACCGGTGCGCGTGCGCCGGGCCGGGGCATTCTCATGCACCAGTCTTGTATACAAGGCTGCCCTTTCACCGTGAAATAGCTGGCATGGTTCTCGCGTCTGTCCTCACAACAGGACGGAACACATGGTCAGCTCACCGGACATCGCTCAACGCATCGTCGAAGCCATATTGGCCCAGCGCCTCGCGCCGGGTGCCCGCCTGGGCGAACAAGAGCTCTCGATGCTGTTCGACTGCAGCCGCACCGTGGTGCGGGAAGCCTTGGTCAGGCTCTCGACGCGGGGCATCGTCACCGTGAGCTCGCGCCGGGGCTGGTACGTGGTGCAGCCCTCTCACGACGAAGCCCGGGAGGCCTTCGAAGCCCGACGGGTGCTGGAGACCGGGCTCATCCGCCGCACGCCACCCCTGGACAAAGCCGCCCTGCGCCGCCTGCGCCTGCACCTGCGGCAGGAGCAGGCGGCGCTGGCGGGCGACGACGTGGGGCAGCGCAGCTATCTGCTGGGCGATTTTCATGTGTGCCTGGCCGAGTGCCTGGGCAACCAGCTGCTGGCGGACACGCTGCGCGACTTCACGGCGCGCACCACCCTCATCGCCATGCTCTACCAGTCCACGCACGATGCCGTGCAGTCCTGCCAGGACCATGTGGCCATCGTGCAGGCCCTGGAACAGGGCGACACGGCAGAGGCCGAGCGGCTCATGGAAGCCCACATCGGCCAGGTGCAGGCGGCCCTGCGCCTGGGTGCCCCTCAGGACCCGCTGGCCGACCTGCGCGAAGCCCTGGCGCCGGTGCGCGAGGCCAGCCGCACGGCCACGCGCGGGAAATCCCGCCCGGTGCCCGGCAATCCCATCCCCCCCGCAGACCCCATCCCCACCAACCCGTCGAACGACACCTACCTCGGAGCCCTGCTATGACCACCACCAAACGCCATTTCATTGCCACCAGCGCCGCTGCCCTACTCGCACTGACCACGCTGGGCTCCACCGCCCATGCGCAGTCGGCGCTGGACAACGTGCTGAAAAGCAAACTCATCAAGATCGCCGTGCCGACCGACTTCCCGCCCTATGGCTTCGTCGGCACCGACCTGCAGCCCCAGGGGCTGGACGTCGACGCGGCGCGCTTCATTGCGGCCAAGCTCGGCGTGCGGGTGGAACTGGTGCCGGTCACCAGCGCCAACCGCATTCCCTACCTGCAGACGAAAAAGGCGGATCTGGTGATCTCCACCCTGGGCAAGAACCCCGAGCGCGAGAAAGTGATCGACTTCACGGCCGCCTATTCGCCCTTCTTCCAGGCGATTTTTGCGCCCAAGTCGCTGGCCCTGACCAGCTTCGCCGACCTGGCAGGCAAGTCGATCGCGGTCACCCGCGGGGCCATCGAAGACCAGGAACTCAGCAAAGTGGTGCCCGCCACGGTGGACGTGAAGCGCTTTGAAGACAACAACGCCACCGTGTCGGCCTTCGTGGCGGGACAGGTCCAGGCCATTGCCACCGGCGCGTCCGTGGCCGACGTGATGATGAAGCGCAACCCCCAGTTGGGCGCGGAATACAAGCTGCTGCTCAAGGACAGCCCCAACTTCGTCGGCGTGGCCAAGGGTGAGGACGCGCTGCGCGACCGGGTGAGCGAAATCATCATCGCCGGCAAGAAGTCGGGCGACCTCGACACCATGGCGCGCAAGTGGCTGGGCCGCCCGGCCGGCACCCTGCCCGAGTGAGCCCGCACGCCGGCCGCCACCGCGCGGCCGGTACCCGCCTGCCAGCCCCCATACAACCCTGAGCGCGCCCCGCCCCATGTCCATCGAACTCGACTTTTTCGCCGTGCTCGCGCAATGGCCGCTGCTCGTCAACGGCGTGCTCTGGACGCTGGGCCTGACCGCGATCTCGGCGGTGCTGGGCCTGCTGCTGGGCATCGGCTGCGCGTGGGCGCGCCGCAGCGGCCCGCTTCCCCTTCGCTGGCTCTCGGTCGCGTATGTGGAAGCGATCCGCAACACGCCTTTCATCGTGCAGCTGTTCTTCGTCTTCTTCGGCCTGCCCGCCGTGGGCATCAGGCTGTCTCCCGAGCTGGCCTCGGTGATCGCCATGGTGGTGAACCTGGGCGCCTACGCGGCCGAGATCGTGCGGGCGGGCATTGAAGCCACCCCGCGCGGGCAGTTCGAGGCCGCCGCCAGCCTGGCGCTGTCGCGTGTGCAGACCTTTCTGCACGTCGTGCTGCCGCCTGCACTGCGCAAGGTATGGCCCGCACTGACCAGCCAGATCATCATCGTGATGCTGGGCTCGGCCGTCTGTGGCCAGATTTCCACCCAGGAACTGAGCTACGCCGCCAACCTGATCCAGAGCCGCAACTTCCGGGCCTTCGAAGCTTTCATCGTGGCCACCGCCATCTACCTCGTGCTGTCCATGGGTGTGCGCGCGCTGCTCAACTGGGCCGGTCCGCGCTACCTGTTCGGAGGCCGGCGATGAACCGATCCCTGCGGCCCGCGGCCCCATTTCTGCAAGAGCACCAACATGGTTGAATTCACCCAGTGGGACATCGTCCGCAACCTCCTGCTCGCCGCCCGCTGGACGGTGAGCCTGTCGCTGATCGCCTTCCTGGGCGGCGGGCTCGTGGGGCTGGCCCTGCTGGTGGCCCGCACCGCGCGCTGGCCCGCCGCCGAGCCGCTGGTGGCCGGCTATGTGCAGCTGTTCCAGGGCACCCCGCTGCTGATGCAGCTGTTCCTGGCCTATTTCGGCCTGGCCCTGTTCGGTTTCAAGACCTCGGCCTGGACCGCCGCCGCCGTGGCGCTCACGCTCTACACCAGCGCCTTCCTGGTGGAAATCTGGCGCGGCTGCGTGGCAGCCGTGCCCAAGGGCCAGTGGGAAGCTGCGCAAAGCCTGGCCATGAGCTTTGGTGAACAGCTGCGCCATGTGATCCTGCCCCAGGCCACCCGCGTGGCCATCGCCCCCACCGTGGGCTTTCTGGTGCAGGTGGTCAAGGGAACCGCGCTGGCGTCGGTGATCGGCTTCATCGAACTGACCAAGGCCGGTACCATGATCACCAACGCCACTTTCCAGCCGTTTCTGGTCTACAGCTGGGTGGCCCTGATGTATTTCGCCCTGTGCTTCCCGGTGAGCCTGTACGCGCGCCATCTCGAAAGGAAACTCCATGCCGTCCGCTGACACCCTCGCCCACCCCATCGAAGCCACCCCCTTCTCGGGTCCGGCCGGCGACGACGCCGCCCGCACCATTGTCGACATCCGGCAGCTGCGCAAATCCTTCGGCAGCCTGGAAGTGCTCAAGGGCATTGATCTGCAGGTCAAGGCCGGCGAAGTGATCGCCATCATCGGCAAGAGCGGCTCGGGCAAGAGCACCCTGCTGCGCTGCATCAACGGCCTCGAGGAGTTCCAGTCCGGCAGTCTCAGCGTGGACGGCAAAGCCCTGGTGCACAGCAGCGCCGCGGCCATGCGCGAGCTGCGCCAGCGCGTGGGCATGATCTTCCAGAACTTCAACCTGTTTCCGCATCTCAGCGTGGGCCGCAACGTGATGCTGGCGCCCAGCCTGGTGAAGAAGACCGACCCGGCCGCCGGCGCCGCACGGGCGCGCC
This sequence comes from Hydrogenophaga sp., assembly GCA_030682835.1. Taxonomy (GTDB): domain Bacteria; phylum Pseudomonadota; class Gammaproteobacteria; order Burkholderiales; family Burkholderiaceae_C; genus Hydrogenophaga. The sequence continues at coordinate 10,312 of JAUXNG010000027.1, forward strand.
AGCTGCTGGAGCGGGTGGGGCTGGGCGAGAAGTTCGATGCCTTCCCCGACCAGCTCTCGGGCGGTCAGCAGCAGCGCGTGGCCATCGCGCGGGCGCTCGCCATGGAGCCCTCGGTTTTGCTGTGCGACGAAATCACGTCCGCCCTGGACCCCGAGCTGGTGGGCGAGGTGCTGCGGGTGGTGGAGACACTCGCGGTGGAAGGCATGACCCTGCTGATGGTGACGCACGAGATGGGCTTTGCCCGCAAGGTGAGCGACCGGGTGATCTTCATGCACCAGGGCCGCGTGCACGAGATGGGCACGCCGGCGGAGCTGTTCGGGCGCCCCCGCACACCCGAGCTGCAGCAGTTCCTGTCGACCCTGAACGACTGAGGGCAAGGCCTGCACGGCCCGCTGACGCGATCACGCTCAGCCCGGCCAGCCCATCCAGACCCACACCACCGCGAGCGAAGCCAGCGTCACGGGCACGCCCGCCATCGCGTGGCGTTTCCAGTCCAGGCGGACGCCCTCTTTCGCCGCCAGGTCCGCCACGATCAGGTTGGCGATGGAGCCCACCAGCAGCAGGTTGCCCGCGAAGGTGCTGACCAGCGCCAGCAGCACTCCCGCCTGTTGCGGGTCGGCACCCAGGTGCGGCAGCAGCAGCATCACGGCGGGCACGTTGGACACCAGGTTCGACAGCATCGCCCCCACCACCAGCAGCGGCCCCGGCTGCGTCAGCGCCACACCCTGGGCCGCCAGCCAGACCACCGCCTCAGCCGCCAGCCCGGTCTGGGCAAAGGCGTGGTTGACGATGAACAGGCCCATGAACAGCAGCAGCAAAGGCCAGTCCACAAGGCCCATCACCTCGGCCGAGTGCAGGCGCCGGCTCAGCAGCAGCACGCCTGCGCCCACCAGCGCGGCCAGCTCGCGCGGCCAGTCGGTGAAGAGCAGCACGCCCATCAGCGCCAGGGCCACCGCCAGGCCCTTGGTGGTCTGCCAGCGGTCAAACGCGGGGCCGTCGGGCGGCTGCGCTTCGCGTTGCGGATGGCTCAGCGGGCTATGTGCCGGCTGGCGCCCGGCACCCGGGCAGAATGCCAGCCACAGCCAGAGCAGTCCCAGGGACAGCAGCACCGGCCCGATCGCCTGGCGCACATAGGGTCCGAACGGCAGCTGCAGCACCGAGCCGATCAGCATGTTCTGCGGGTTGCCGATCAGCGTGGCGGCCGATCCGATGTTGGCCGCGCAGGCCAGGCCCAGCAGGAAGGGCACTGGGTCCAGCCCGCGCCGCAGGCACAGCCGCGCCACCACGGGCGTCATGGCCAGGCAGATGATGTCGTTGGAGAAGATGGCCGACAGCGCGCCCGCCACCGCGATCAGCGCCGCCAGCAGGCCCGCGCGCGGCAGTGGCAGCGCCCCCACGCGGCGCGTGACCTTGGTGTAGAAGCCGCCCAGGCGCATCTGCGCCGACACCACCATGAAGGCGAACAGCAGCACGATGGTGGGCAGGTCCACCGAGCGGGCCGCTTCCTCCAGCGGCATGCCACTGAGGGCCATCACCGCGATGGCGCCCAGCAGCGCCACGCCCGAGCGGTCGAGCTTCAGGCGCGGCAGCCCGCCCAGGAACATGCCCAGGTACACCGTGGCGAACACGGCGACGATGCCCCAGTCGGTGGCGGTGAGCGTTGTGGAGGCGGCGGGCATGGCAGGCAGGGAGGGAAACCCGGCATCGTAGCGCTGCCCGCGAAAAAGCCGCCCGCAGGCGGCTTCAGAAGTGGGGGCAAGAAGGACTCAGCTCTGCAGCGCAGCCCACATTTCCTTGTCGCGCTCTGCCGTCCAGATGCGCGGGTTCTTGATGCCGCTGGCCTCGTCGTACGCGCGGCTCACGTCGAAGGGCAGGCAGTGTTCGTAGATGAACACGTGGCCGAACACCGGGTCCATGCTCTTGCGGGTGTGGGCCATGGCGGTCTTGAGGTCCATGCCGGCGGCGGCGGCTTCCTTGCCGGCCTGGAACAGGGTGGTGACCCAGCGCTGGGTGTAGTCCAGCGCCTTGTTCACGTCGGCATTGCCCTTCATGGCTTCGCCGCGGCCGGGCACGATGAACTCGGCGTTCAGCGCGCGCAGGGCTTCGAGCGTGGCGGGCCACTCTTCGAGCTGCGCGTCGCCGGTGTAGACGCCGGCCTCGTACTCCACCAGGTCGCCGCTGAACAGCACTTTTTCTTCTTCCACCCAGGCAATCGTGTCGCCGCGGGTGTGACCGTAGCCAGGGCTCCAGATCTGCACGTTCACGCCGCCGAGGTCGATGATGAGCTTGCCGGGCACTTCGCCCTTGGTGGCGTCGCCGCCGCCAATGACCATGGTCGGCCAGGTGAGGCCAGGCACCGAGTCGGCGCCGCGGAACAGGCGCGGGAAGCGCTCCATCTCGCTCTGCATGTCTTGCGCGCCGCGTTCCTGGATCAGTTCCAGCGTGCCCTGGCTGGCGATGATTTCGGTGGCGCCCTCGGCCGCGTAGGCGCTGGCACCCAGCACGCGCACGGCGTGGTAGTGGGTCAGCAGCACGTATTTGATGGGCTTGTCCGACACGGTGCGGATCTGCTTGATCAGGTCGCGCGCCATGGCCGGGGTGGCCGTGGCGTCGCTGACCATGATGTACTTCTCGCCAATGATCACGCCGGAGTTCGGGTCGCCCTCGGCGGTGTAGGCCCAGCAATGCGGGCTGAGCTGTTCAAAGGTGATCTTTTTGTCTTCCAGGTCGGCCTGGGAAGCGAAGGCTTTGCTCATGGGGGTCTCCGGTGTGGGGTGGGCGCAATGTTCCAATTTTACCTAAACGAAATGAGTTTCGTAATGGTGAATATCAAAACCCCTGATTTTCCGCCGGTGGAACCTCGCGTCAAGTGGCGTCAGGCGGCCAGCCCACGCTCCAGCACGGCCACCACCTCGTCGGCAAAGGCCTGGTAGCTCATGGCGCCGCCGGGGCGCAGCCAGGTGAAGGTCCAGTTGATCATGCCGAACAGCATCATGGTGATGGCGGTCTGGTTGCCCGCGTTCACGCGCTCGGGGTAGGCGCGGCGCAGAAAGCGCGTGAAGGCGGCCACCACGTCGCGCTGGCGGTTGAGGATGAGTTCGCGCTGCGCATCACCGAGGAATTTCGTGTCCGACACCAGCGCCACGTGGCGCGTGGCCGAGTCTTCGTACTCATCCAGAAAGGCGCGCACCAGCTCGCTCAGCGCGTCGCGCTCGCTCAGGTTCTTGCGCTGCGCCCGCGCCTCGGATTCGCCGATGAGCGCGAGCAGGCGCTGGGTGTAGCGGTCCAGCAGGTCGAACAGAATCGCTTCCTTGCTTTCGTAATAGTGGTACAGCCGCGCCTTGCTGGTGCCGCAGGCGGTGGCGATGTCGTTCATGCTGGCCGCGGGAAAGCTCTGGCTGGCAAAGCACTGCGCAGCCACGTCGAGGATTTCGTCGCGCTTGAGGTCGTGAGAGGCGGATTTGGGGCGGGCCATCAGGAGATTGTCCATGGAGATCGCCCAACCCCGCGCCGCGCCTTCGGTGCGCTACCGCAGAAACGGTCACGACCGCAGCGACTCCTGCGGTGACAAGGCGCGCCCGCGCCCGGGCAGCAGCCAGTCGCCGTACCCCAGCACGCCGCGCAGCAGCCTCCCGCTGGCGAGCGTGGCCTTGAGCAGTGCCTGTCCGAGGTCACGTGCAGGCTGCGCCACCTCGCGGGCGAAACGCCCGGGCGCCGGCTGCGCCACCTCTGCCGCGCTGCACACCCAGCGCACGGGCTGCGCCGGGTAGCCTTCCAGCACCGCGCGGGTGCCTGCGGGCAGGTGCAGGGTGTCGCCCGCGGCCAGAAAATGATCGCCGTGCGGTCCGCCCCGGTCCAGCGTGAGCCACACCCGTCCCTGCACGATGTGCAGCTGTCGCGGCTGGGCTGCGTGCAAGGTGAGCGCGCGGTGCGGGGCCAGCTCTTTCGCCGGCAGGTCGTCGGATGCAGGAAAAATGGGGGCAGCGGCGGCGCGTCTCATGGGGTTACTCCTCAGACAGGAACGGCTTGTTCCGTGCATCAATGATCAGCCGCCACGCCCATGAGGTCCAATGAAAACGGGTTAGGCTATTCATTCTCCTTTCGCATCAATCACCGCTCATGCAGCTCACCAGCCGTCACCCCCGTACCCGGCCCATCGGCGCCGGCCATCTGCGCGCCTTTGAGGCGGTGTCGCGGCACCTGAACTTTCGCGCAGCGGCTGAAGAACTGTCGCTCACGCAGAGCGCGGTGAGCCGGCAGATACAGGCGCTGGAAGACGAGGTCGGCGCCGCCCTCTTCCTGCGGCACACCCGCGCGGTGGAGCTCACCAGCGCCGGCTCGCAACTGCTGCGCGCGGCCGGCAGCGCGCTGGAGCGCATCGATGCGGCGGTACGGCAGATCCGCCAGAGCGCGGGCCGCAAGAGCGTGTCCATCACCACCTGGGCCTCATTCGCCTCGATGTGGCTCATTCCGCGGCTGGAGGCTTTTCAGCGCGAACACCCGGACATCGACATCCGCATCGACGCGTCCGACGTGGCGGTGGACCTGGCCACCGCCGATGTCGACCTGGCCCTGCGCTACGCCGTGCCGCAGGCCGTGGCACCGGGCGCGCTGCGCCTGTTTGGCGAGCAGCTGACCCCCGTGGCCAGCCCCTGGCTGCTGAAAGACCGGCTGCTGGCGCAGATGGCCGACCTGGCCCACTTCTCCCTCATCGAAGCCGGCGACGCGCACCGCACGCGCCACTTGGAATGGCTGACATGGCAACGCTGGCTGGACGAATTCGGCGCTGTGCACGACGCATCTGCCGCGCCAGCCGGGCGGCTGCGAACCACCGCCAGAACACCAGCCGTGCGCAAGGCGCTGTCACCCCAGCGCTGGCTGTACTTCAACTACGCCCACCAGATCGTGCAGGCGGCCATCAGCGGGCAGGGCGTGGCGCTGGCACGCCTGCCCCTGGTGGCCGACAGCCTGGCCAGCGGCGCACTGGTGGAGCCGCTGCCGCAGTACCGGCTGAACTCGCCGCTGGTTTACTGGCTGCTCGTCGCGCCCCGCAGCGCCCTGCGGCCGGAGGTGAAAGCCTTCTGCAGCTGGCTGATGCAGCAGGCGGCGGAGACCCGCCAGGCCATTGGCGACGTGCCCGACCCGGACACGGTGGACCATCTGGACTAGAAAACCGGCGCCGCGGCCCGGCCCCCAGTGCGTGACAGGGGTCACGTGGCCGCCTGTGCTGAAATAGCGCCCCTCTCTCATCGCCTCCGCCTGCATGCGCGCTTCCAACCACCACCCGTCCGGCAACCTGCGCAGCATCGTGGCCATGCTGGTGGCGGTGGGCTTCTTTGCGCTGATGGACGCGGTGCTCAAGGCCTTGTCGGCGCGCTACCCGGTGCTGCAGATCGCCGCGTTGCGGGGGGCCACCGCGCTGCCGCTGGTGGTGGCGTACATCACCTGGCGCGGTGCCTGGCACACGGTGACGCGCATCCGCTGGCCGCTGCACCTGCTGCGCGGGGTGCTGGGCATCACCATGCTGGCGCTGTTCACACTGGGTGTGCACGAGCTGCCGCTGTCCGCCGCCTACACGCTGTTCTTCATCTCGCCGCTGCTGATCACGCTGCTGTCGGTGCCGGTGCTCAGGGAGCGCGTGCCGCCGGCTCACTGGTGGGCCATTGCCGGTGGCTTCGTCGGGGTGCTGATCGCGCTGCGGCCCAGCGGCGGCGATCTGCAGGCAGGCCTGGTGACCACGGGCGGCCTGTCCGTGCTGGGTGCGGCACTGTGCTACGCCGTCACGGCCGTGACCGGGCGGCTGGTCAGCCGCACCGACAGCAGTGAAAGCGTGGTGCTGTCGATGATGCTGATGATGGCCCTGGGCGCCGGCGCCCTGGCCGCCCCGCAGTGGGTGGCGATACAGCCTGGCGACGGCTGGCTGCTGCTGGCTCTGGCCATCACCGGCTTCGGCGGCCAGCTGGCCATCACCGAGGCATTTCGCCACGGGCAGGCCTCTGCCGTGGCGCCGTTTGAATACAGCGCCCTCGCCTGGGGGCTGGGGCTGGACTGGCTGATCTGGCAGAGCTTGCCGGCGTCCCACACCTGGCTGGGTGCCGCCATCATCATCGGCAGCGGGCTGTATGTGGTGCGGCGCGAGAAGCGCATCACCGAGCTGCACGCCAACGCCGAGCACCCCTGACTGGCCGCCTGACCAGCCGGATGCTCGCCGGCTGGCTCCCTCCCCCGCCGGGGGAGGGCTGGGGTGGGGGCTCTTACCCGACTGCGGCAACAGCCTGGTGGCCCGTGCTGGCTATCGCAGGGGCTGCTTCACCCGTGCCCCCATCCCAACCTTCCCCCAGCGGGGGAAGGGGGAAGTCACGCCGCGGCAATCATTCCGCTGATCGTGGCAGCTTCTCCTCGCACGGACAGTGCCTTCAGTTCAGCGCCGAACAAGGCGCCTGGGTCACCAGGGCGGTTCGCAGCCTGTTGGTTGTGGTGCTTTCCTCGGTGCCCAGCACGTTGCGCGTGAAGGTGCAGCCGTAGGTGGGTTGTGCCACCACATCGGGGTTCACCACGTCATCACCGGCTGGCTTCGCACCGCCGCTTTCCCACGCCACCATGTCGCTGAAAGCCTCGACCTGCTCGGCGATGGTGAAGTCGCAATGGCTGGCACCGCGGATGGCGCGTTGCACCAGCCACTGCGTGTTGCCCTTGTCGGCCACCCGTTTCTGGTAGATCTGCTGCATGTTGAAGGGCACGAACAGATCGCCCAGGGTGTGGATGGACACCACCGGCACGCCGATCTCGCCATTCACCTTGGGCACCCAGCGCAGACCGTCGGTGCGCAGGCGGTTGGCGTCCGGCTCCGGCGTGATGACCTGGCCAACGTTCAGCGGCTGGGGGTTGCCGTCTGCATCCAGGTAGGTGTAGGTGAAATCGCGCGTGTCCAGCACGTTCTTGTTCAGGATGCCGTTGATGGTGCCGTCGCCGCCGAAGGTGCCGTAGGCCGAGGGGAAGCTGCCACCGAAGCGAACCGCCTGGTCAAACATGGGCCTGTCACCGCCGGTGAGGTTCTCCAGTACCGAGAGGTACTGCTCGCCCACGCCGGGAGTCGCCGTGATCTGGGCAGTGGGGCTGGCTTGCGAAGGGAAGGTGGCAAACAGCGTGTTCGTCACGGTGCCGGCGATCTCTCCCCAGCCCGTGAACGGGTGGTCGGGCACACCGGCCAGGGCCTGCGCCGACACCTGCATGGCCGCGAAGGTGTCGAACAACGCGGTGTCGCCCATCACGCCGCACATGGGCACGGCGCCGTCGTAGCGCTTCTTGTTCCTGGCCGTGGCCAGGGTTTCGGCCTCGATGGCGGCGGCGGTGATGTGCCCGCCCATCGAGTGGCCGGTGATGTAGGTCTTGGCGGGGGACGGCAGGGGTCGGCCCCGGGCTGCGGCGATCTCGTTAAAGGCCAGCGCGAGCGCGTTGGTATCTTCTACTCCGGCGCGCACGTCGTAGTAATTCTTGCTGTAACTTGAGGCGGCCCAGGCGTATCCGTTTTGTATGAAGTAACGGCGGATGGACGGGTTCTGCACGATCAGATCGGCGCCCATGCCCGCGTACCCGTGGGCATACATCACCAGGCGACCATTCCAGTTGGCAGGCACCTCCACGCGGTAAGCAGCCCCGTTCAGCACACCCGCCCAGCGGCTGGTGGTCGACATGTCCAACTGGCCTGCCACCGTGGCCATCGGGGCAAAGGTCGTGGCCGTGGCATCGACGGCCGTGAACTGGCGCGCGTCGTGCGCCCTCGTTTCTTCTGGCAGCAGCGGCGGGTCATCCGAGTCGCCGCCGCAGGCGGCCAGCAAGGCACCGACGCAGAGCGCCGACAGGGATTTCACGGGGGTCCAGTTCATGGTCATGGCGTTGTCTCCTGGTTGTGGTGTGAACAACGAGGCGAACGCCACTGCCCGCCTCGCGGAGAGCGCGGCGGCAACCGTCATGCCGACGGATCAACGGAAAAGGGGGGCTGCGCGGCTGGGCGTCTCAGGCGGGACAGCGCCGCGGGTTGGCAGCGGTCGCCGCTCGCGCACTCATGTCACACAGAGCCGCGGTTCAGCGCTCGGGCCACATCACGCCAGTGTCCGAGAGGATGGCCTCGAGTGGCACGTCGTGCGCTTCGGGCTGCAGCGCGGGCAGGTAGCCGAAGTCGTATCCCAGGCCCACCGTGAAGGGTTTGGGCTGCAGACTGGCGAGCGTGCGGTCGTAGAAGCCACCGCCATAACCGAGTCGGTAACCACCCGGCCCGTAACCGACGCAGGGCACAAAGATCAGGGTGGGCACGATGATTTCCGTGTCCTTGGGCTTGGGGATGCCGAAGGCGTCCTCCTCCATCGGGCAGCCGGGGTACCAGGTGTAGAAGGTCAGCGTCTTGTCGACCTTGTTGACCACCGGCAGGCCGATGCGGCGGTGCTTCTGGGCGCCCTGCGCGTCTTCCTCCAGCCCCGCTTCCTGCCAGCGAAACAGCGCCGGCAGCGGGTCGAATTCACCCTTGATGGGCCAGTAGGCGCCGATAACGGCGTCGGGCCGCTCGATCAGCCAGACCCGCATGACCCGCTGCAGCAGGTCGTTGCGCCAGGCGCGGTCGGCCAGGTTCTGGCGCTTCTCGACCAAGGCCTTGCGCCACGCCGTTTTCTGGGCCGCTGCCGTTGATCCGGCGGGTGCCGGTGTGGCGGGCTTCGGGGAACTCTGCGGGTCTTTGTTGTCCATAATCAGCACGTAAAACGGCAAGTGTGAATTGGGGAAACGGATGCGGCGCCTTGTAACCATTATGGCTGTGCTGACCGCACAGGGAAGCTGGGCCCAGACCAGCGCAGACGCAGCCGTCCTGGAACTGCGCGAGGCCTACCGGCGCAACAACACCACGCAGCTGACTGCGCTTCTGCCCCGCGTGCGCGGGCACGCGCTGGAACCCCTGGCCCATTACTGGGACGCCCGGGCTCGCATGGAGACTACCGCACCGGCCGAGGTGCGGCGGGCCATGGACCGCATGGCCGGTACCTACTGGGAAGACCGGCTGCGCAACGACTGGCTGCTCCATCTCGCCCGCCAGCGCGACTGGGCCAATTTCTCGGCCGAGCTGCCGAAATTCCGCATGAACGACGACCGCCAGGTGCAGTGCTACGGGCTCATGCTCGAAGCGGTGGACCGGCGCACGCCGCCCGAGCAGGTGGCCGAGCAGGTGCAGCGGCTGTGGCTGGGCCAGCGCGACGCCGACGACGGCTGCTCCACCGCCGCCCGCGCGCTGCTGGACAGCGGACACCTCAAGCCCTCTGCGGCCTGGCAGCGCGCCCGCCTGGCCATGGAGACCAACCGCCCGCGCGCCGCGGTCCAGGCCGTGGCACTGCTCGACCCCGACTGGGTGGGCACGGTGAATGCGATTGCCGCCGACCCGGCCAAGTACCTGGACGAAAAACTCACCGCCATCCGCCCGCGCACCAAGGAAATGGTGACGCTGGCCATCATCAAGCTGGCCGAGAAGGACCCCGCCGCCGCCGCCGCGGAAATGGAGCGCACACGCTGGCGCGCCCAGCTCACGCAAGAGGAGCGCAGCTGGCTGTGGGGCGTGATCGGCAAGCGTGCGGCACAGAAGCTGCAGCCCGACGCGCTGAGTCACTTCGCCCACGGGCAGCCCCGTTTCATGCACGCTGACCACCTGGCCTGGAAAGTCCGCGCCGGGCTGCGCTCGGGCAACTGGCAAGCGGTGCACGAAGCCATTGCCGCCATGGAGGACACGCAGCAGCGCGAGCCGGCATGGGTCTACTGGCGCGCCCGCGCGCTGCAGGTACTGAAAACCCCCGACGCGGCCACGGCGAACAGCCAGGCGCGCGAGCTGCTGGAATCGATCGCCTCGCCGCGCGGCTTCTACGAACAGCTGGCGCTGGAAGACCTGGGCTGGCCCATCACCGTGCCGGCGGCACCGCCGCCACTCACCGCACAGGAAGCAGAGGCCGCCGAGCGCAACCCCGGCCTGGTGCGCGCGCTGGCGGCCATCCGGCTCGGCCTGCGCAACGAAGGCGTGCGTGAGTGGAACTACACCACCAACCTGCACACGCCCGGTGGACTGGGCGAGCGCGAGCTGCTGGCCGCGGCCCGCCTGGCCTGCCAGAACGAGCTGTGGGACCGCTGCATCAACACCAGCGCCCGCACGCCGCAGGCACAGGACCATGCGCAACGTTTCCCCATGCCACACCAGAACGCGGTGGTCAGGCGATCAACCGAGATCGGGCTGGACCCGGCCTATGTGTACGGCCTGATCCGCCAGGAGAGCCGCTTCATCACCGATGCGCGCTCGCACGTGGGCGCCTCGGGCCTGATGCAGGTGATGCCCGCCACCGCCAGCTGGACCGCCCGCAAGATCGGCATGGCAGGCTTCCAGCCCCACCACATCAACGACCGCGACACCAACATCGCCATTGGCACCGCCTACCTCAAGCTCGCACTCGACGATTTCGAAGGCTCCATGCCGCTGGCCGCGGCCGCCTACAACGCCGGCCCCAGCCGCCCGCGCGCCTGGCGCAACGGTCCGGTGCTGCCGGCCGAGATCTGGGCTGAGAACATCCCGTTCGAGGAAACGCGGGACTATGTGAAGCTGGTGCTGGCCAACACCACCAACTACGCCGCCATCCTCACCGGCCAGCCGCAGTCGCTGCGCGCGCGGCTGGGCACGGTGGGGCCACGCGGCAACCCCGCCACGATCAACCGCGAAATGCCCTGAGGGCCGGGCAGGCGCGGGAAGCCGGCCTGCCTGAGGCATCATGCGGGGTTATCCAAATCCCCAACTGGCCACCTCCCCCATGAAAAACGTCCTCGTCCTGGGCGGCACCGGCTTTGTCGGTCGCCACGTCTGCGAACAACTGCACCGCCTGGGCTGGCGCGTCACCGTGCCCACCCGCCGCGCGGTGAATGCGGCCCTGGTCCAGCACCTGCCGCGCGTGCTGGTGCGCGAGGCCGACGTGCACGACGAAGCGCAGCTCACGGCCCTGCTGCGTGGCCATGATGCGGTGGTGAACCTCATCGCCATCCTGCACGGCAGCGAGGCGGCGTTCGAGCGCACCCACGTCGAGCTGCCGCAAAAGCTGGTGCGGGCCTGTGTCGTGGCCGGCGTGCGCCGCGTGGTGCACGTGAGCGCACTGGGCGTGGACGCTGAAGGGCCTTCGCGCTACCAGCGCAGCAAGGCCCGCGGGGAGGAGGTGCTGCAGGAAGGCGCGCGCCAGGGACTGGAACTCACCGTGCTGCGGCCCAGCGTGATCTTTGGCGCGGGTGACCGCTTCCTCAACCTGTTCGCGAAACTGCAGGCCACGCTGCCCGTGATGCCACTGGCCGGCGCGGGTGCCCGCTTTCAGCCGGTGTGGGTGAACGACGTGGCCCGCGCCGTGGTGGCTTGCCTGGACGACCCGCAGTTCTCGCGCAGCAGCATCGGCCAGACCATCGAATGCACCGGGCCCCAGGTGTTCACCCTGTCCGAGCTGGTGCGCGTCGCGGGCCGTCTGGGCAGCCGCGAGCGCACCGTGCTGCCGCTGCCCATGGCGCTGGGCCGGCTGCAGGCCGGGGTCATGGAACTGCTGCCCGGTGAACCGCTGATGAGCCGCGACAACCTGGACGCCATGCGCACCGACAACGTGGCCAGCGGGCAGCTGCCCGGCCTGGAGGCCCTGGGCATCCGCCCCGCGGCGCTGGAGCCCGTGGCCGCCACCTACCTCGGCGACCAGGGCGGGCGCAGCCGGCTGCTGGCGCTGCGACGCGGCGCCGGGCGGCGCTGAGAATGCCCCCTGGGCCACATGGCCCAAGGTACGCCCGCACAGGCGTTTTTTGGCACACTCTTGACCCATTCGACCTTCCAAGGAATTTCCATGCCTGCGAGCACCGCAAAACCCAAGCCCGACGCGCAGGCGACGGCCCCCACCGGCGGTGTCTACCGCGCCGAACACCAGCGCGACGTGGTCAACCGACTCAAGCGCATCGAGGGCCAGGTACGGGGCCTCATCGACATGGTGGAGAGCGGTCGCCCCTGTGAGGACGTGGCGCAGCAGATGTCGGCCGCGCGCAAGGCCATGGACAAGGCCTTCTACCGCATGATGGCCTGCTCGGTCATGGAGGCGGTGTCGGCGTCGCAGTCCGAGGAAGAAACGGTTCGCGAAGTCGAGCGTTCGACCAAGATTCTCGAAAAATACGCCTGAATCCGCGGCACAACCGGCATCAATGCCGGGCCGAAGTGGCTCTACCATGGGCTGTCTTGAACAGAACAGGACTTACGCAAAGCCGTCAGGGCTAGGCGCGAAGCCGCAGGCAGTACGGATGTGCGGCAAGGCGGAGCAACAACGCCATGGCGGGTTTGCGCAAGTCCTGAAGGAGAACCTATGGCTTTGCAGCTTTATATCGGTAACAAGAATTACTCGTCCTGGTCCATGCGCCCCTGGGTGCTGCTGACGCAGGCCGGCATTCCCTTCGAAGAAGTCATGGTCCGCTTCGACTCGTTCGATGCCGGCTCCCAGTTCAAGAAAAGCCTGCGTGGCGTGAGCCCGGTGGGCAAGGTGCCGGTGCTGGTGGACGACGGCTTTGCCGTGTGGGACACGCTGGCCATTGCCGAGTACCTGGCCGAGCGCTTCCCCGAGAAACAGCTCTGGCCGGCGGACGCGAAACAGCGCGCCCGCGCCCGCAGCGTCTGCGCCGAAATGCACAGCGGCTTCAGCGCCCTTCGCAGCCACTGCCCCATGAACATCGAAGCCTCGCTGCCCGAGGTGGGCCGCCTGATCTGGCGCGACCAGCCCGGCGTGCGCGCCGACATGGCCCGCCTGTGCGGCCTGTGGGGCGAGCTGCTGGCGACCCAGCCCGAGCGCATGCCCGACGGCAGCGGCCCGCTGCTGTTCGGCGCTTTCAGCATCGCCGACGCCTATTTCGCGCCGGTGTGCATGCGCCTGAAGACCTACGGCCTGCCCCTGGCAGCCGACCTGGCGGCCTACGTGGACCGCGTGTGTGCCCTGCCCGGCGTACAGGCCTGGGTGCAGGGTGCGCTGGCCGAGCACGACTTCCTGGACTTTGAAGAACCGTACCGGCTGGGGCGCTAAGCCCCACCTCTGCTCGCGTTGAGCTTATCGATGCGCCACCCGCCCAAACCACGCCTCGCAAGGGCTTCGACAGGCTCAGCCCGAACGGACAAGTGGGTTCACGTTGATCCATACCACCGTTCGCGTTGAGCTTGTCGAAACGCCGCCTACGCGCTCCATCCTTCCATGACGCTCGTTGCCCCTCGCGCCTAAACTCGGCGCATGAAAACCTATCTGGTGGGCGGCGCCGTGCGCGACGCGCTGATGAACCGCGACGTTGAAACCGCAGCCCCGGCCCATGTCGACCGCGACTGGGTGGTGGTGGGTGCCACGCCCGATGCCCTGCAGGCGCAGGGATTTCTGCCCGTGGGGCGCGACTTCCCGGTGTTCCTGCACCCGCAGACCCGCGAAGAATACGCATTGGCGCGCACCGAGCGCAAGACGGCGCGGGGCTACCGCGGCTTTGCGGTCGACACAGACCCCGGCGTGACGCTGGAGGAAGACCTGGCACGGCGCGACCTGACCATCAACGCGATGGCCGTGGCCGAGCACGAAGCCGACGACCCGGCACACGCCCATGTGATCGACCCCTACAGCGGACGCGCCGACCTGGCCGCCCGCGTGCTGCGCCATGTGACCCAATCGTTTGCCGAAGACCCGGTGCGCATCCTGCGCCTGGCCCGTTTCGCCGCCCGCTTCCCCGACTTCACCGTGGCCCCCGAAACGCAGGCCCTGATGTGCGACATGGTCGAGCACGGCGAGGTGGACCACCTGGTGCCTGAGCGGGTGTGGCAGGAACTGGCGCGCGGCCTCATGGAGCAACAGCCCAGCCGCATGTTCACCGCGCTGCGCGACTGCGGGGCCCTGGCGCGTCTGCTGCCCGAGGTGCAGCGCCTGTGGGGCGTACCGCAACGCGCCGAATACCACCCGGAAGTGGACACCGGCGTGCACCTGATGATGGTGCTCGACATGGCCGCCCGTCTGGGCACCAGCCTGCCGGTGCGCTTTGCCTGCCTGTGTCACGACCTGGGCAAGGGCACCACGCCCGCCGACGTGCTGCCGCGCCACATCGGCCACGAAGAGCGCAGCGCCCGGCTGCTGCGCAAGGTCTGCGAGCGCCTGCGGGTGCCGGTGGAATGCCGCGAGCTGGCCGACGTGGTGGCGCGCGAGCACGGCAACATCCACCGCAGCGAGACCCTTGGGCCGGCCGCGCTGCTGCGCCTGCTGGAACGATGCGACGCGCTGCGCAAGCCGGCGCGCTTTGCCGAGGTGCTGCTGGCCTGCGAATGCGACGCCCGCGGCCGGCTGGGTTTCGAGGACAACGCCTACCCGCAACGCCTGCGACTGCTGCAGGCGCTGGCGGCTGCGCAGTCGGTGGTCACGGCCGACATTGCGGCCCAAGCACAGGCGGCTGGCCTCACGGGCTCGAAGGTGGGGGAGCTGATCCACCAGGCCCGGGTGGCCGCGCTGAGCCAGGCCGACATCGGCTGAAAGCCCCGGCCCGCCTGGCTCCCGGCCGCATGGCGACGCTGTCAAGCCGCCATGGAAGAGTCGCACCCACCGGGTCGGAAAAGCACCCGGGTGTGACTTTGTTCACGCAGTCTGTTACGGTAAAAAGAGATGAAGACACTACCAAGACTGCTGACAGGGAGGTCGGCGCTGTTTCTGGATTTCGACGGAACGCTGGCCGAACTGGCCCCCCGACCCGAGGCCGTGGTGGTCCCGCGCGAGCTGATCGGCCTGCTGGGCCAGCTGTTTGAACAGCTGGACGGCGCCATGGCCCTGGTCACCGGGCGGGCCCAGGCCGACATTGAACCCTTCCTGGCGCCGCTGCGCCTGCCGGCCGCTTTCGAGCACGGCGCGGTGCGCCGGCCCACCAGCGGCACGCTGGTGCAGGCGCCCACGCCCGAGCTGGGCCCCGCCCTGGCGGCTGCCCGGGCGCTGGCCGCGCGGCACCCCGGCCTGCTGGTGGAACACAAACAGACCGCCATGGCCCTGCACTTCCGGCTGGCGCCCGAGATGCAGGCCGAGTGCACAGCGGCCATGGCCGCTGCCATCGCCCACGACCCCGGCCTGCAGCTGCTGCGGGGCAAGGCGGTGGTGGAGGTGAAATCGGCCCACGTGAGCAAGGGGCTGGCCATTGCCGCCTTTATGAAAGAAGCCCCGTTCGCGGGCCGTGAGCCCGTGTTTGCCGGCGACGACGTCACCGACGAAGCCGGCTTTGACGTGGTGCAGCAGCTCGGCGGCACCGGGGTGAAAGTGGGCGAAGGCCCCACCTGCGCGGCTGTGCGCGTCGCCGACCCGCTTGCGCTGCGCGCCTGGCTGCAGCAGGCAGCCCGTTTGCCCCCGCTGAACACCGCCCCACCATGAACGCACCCATCGACCTCCCCCACGCTGCCACTGCCCCCCACGCCGCCACCGGCGACGCGTTTCAGGGGCCTGAACGCCACGGCTTCCAGCCACCCGCACCCGCTTCGCTTTCGCTCGGCGTGGTGGGCAACTGCGCCTTCAGCGCCCTGATTGACCCGCACGGCCGCGTGGTCTGGAGCTGCTTGCCGCGCTTCGATGGCGACCCGGTCTTTCACGCCCTGCTGGGCGGCGACCAGGGAGGCGAAGACGGCGCCGGCGCGTTCAGCATCGAGATCGAGAACCTGGCCGAAGCCCGGCAGACCTATGTGCCCAACACCGCGGTGCTGCAGACGGAGCTGTGGGACACCCGCGGCCAGGGCCTGCTGATCACCGACTTTGCGCCACGCTTCCCCACGCGCGGCCGTTTCTTCCGTCCCACCATGCTGGTGCGGCGCGTGCGCCCGCTCCAGGGCACGCCGCGCGTGCGGGTCAACCTGTCGCCGCGCTTCAACTGGGGCGAACAGCAGCCCGCCATCACCTCGGGCAGCAACCACATCCGCTACGTGGGCGAGCAGCAGACGCTTCGCCTGCACACCGACGCCTCGGTCTCGCATGTGCTGCACCAGCGCCCCTTCCTGCTGCTGCAGGAGACCAACTTCCTGCTCGGGCCGGACGAAACGCTGGAAGGCGGCATTGCCGACACCGCGCGCCACTTCGAACAGGAAACACTGGCCTACTGGCGCGGCTGGACGCAACGCCTGGCCCTGCCGCTGGAGTGGCAGGAAGCGGTGATCCGCGCCGCCATCACGCTCAAGCTGTCCATGTTCGAGGACACCGGCGCCATCGTCGCGGCCATGACCACCAGCATTCCCGAGGCGCCCGGCAGCCAGCGCAACTGGGACTACCGCTATTGCTGGCTGCGCGACGCCTTCTTCGTGGTGCGCGCGCTCAACAGCCTGGCCGAGGTGGGCACCATGGAAGACTACCTGCGCTGGCTGTCCAACGCGGTGGTCGGCTCCGGCGGCGGCCATGTGCAGCCGCTGTTTGGCGTGGGGCTGGAGAGCGAACTCACCGAGAGCATCTGCGAGCGCCTGCCGGGCTACCGCGGCATGGGGCCGGTGCGCGTGGGCAACCAGGCCTTCGAGCATTTCCAGCACGACGTGTACGGCAACATCGTGCTGGCCTCGGCCCAGGCCTTTCACGACAAGCGCCTGCTGCACCCGGCCGGGCTGGCCGAGTTCGAGCGGCTTGAAGCCGTGGGCGACCAGGCGGTGCGCATCTTCGACCTGCCCGACGCCGGCATGTGGGAGCTGCGCACGCGGGCCCGCGTGCACACCTCGTCGGCGCTGATGTGCTGGGCCGCCTGCGACCGCCTGGCCAAGATCGCCCACACCCTGGACCTGCCCGGGCGCGCAGCCCGCTGGGCTCAGCACGCGGCCACCATGCAGGAACGCATCCTCAAGGAAAGCTGGAACGAGGAGCGCCAGGCCTTTGCCGAAAGCTTCGGCGGCCACCTGCTCGACGCCAGCGTGCTGCTGATGGCCGAGGTGAACTTCATCGACCCGATGGACCCGCGCTTCATTTCGACCCTGGCCGCACTGGAAGAGCACCTGTGCGACGGTCCCTTCATGCGGCGCTACGAAGGCGCCGACGACTTCGGCAAGCCTGAAACCGCCTTCAACATCTGCACCTTCTGGCGCATCGACGCGCTGGCCCGCATCGGCCGCCTCGACGAGGCCCGCGCCATCTTCGAGACCATGCTGGCCGCGCGCAACCCGCTGGGCATGCTGTCGGAAGACACGCACGCCGAAACCGGCGAGATGTGGGGCAACTACCCGCAGACCTATTCCATGGTGGGCATCATCAACGCCGCGGTGCGCCTGTCGGCGACTTGGGACACGGTGATCTGATGGGGCGTCTCGTTGTCGTCTCCAACCGCCTGGCCGACCCGCGCAAGACCGCCTCGGGCGGCCTGGCCGTGGCGCTGGGCCAGGCGCTGGAGGCGTCGGGCGGCCTCTGGTTCGGCTGGAGCGGCCACGTGGTGGAAGACGGCACGCCCGGCGAGGGCGAACTGCACCTAAGCCAGGCCGGCAGCGTGCAGCTGGCCACGGTGGACCTCAGCCGCGAAGACCACGACAGCTACTACCTGGGCTACAGCAACGGCGTGCTGTGGCCGGTGTTCCATTACCGGCTCGACCTGGCCGACTTCGACGCCGGCTACATCGGCGGCTACCGGCGCGTGAACCAGATGTTCGCGCACAAGCTGGCTGGCCTGCTGCGCCCGGACGACACGATCTGGGTGCACGACTACCACCTCATCCCGCTGGCGGCCGAACTGCGCGCCATGGGCTGCCAGCAGCGTATGGGTTTTTTCCTGCACATTCCGCTGCCGCCGCCCCTGTTGCTCGCCGCGGTGCCTGAACACGAATGGCTGATGCGCTCGCTGTTCGCCTACGACCTGCTCGGCCTGCAGAGCGAGGCCGACGTGGCGCACTTCTCGCGCTACGTGGGCACCGAGACCGGTGCCGACATCCTCGGCGAGCACGAATTCCGCGCCTTCGGCAACACGCTGCAGGTCCAGGCCTTCCCCATCGGCATCGATGTGGACGAGTTCACCGCGCTGGGCCGCGGGCCCGACGCGCAGGAGATGTTCGACCAGATGCGCAGCGAGTACTCGCGCCGGCGCCTGCTGCTGGGCGTGGAGCGGCTGGACTATTCCAAGGGCCTGCCGCAGCGCCTGAAAGCCTTTCGCCAGCTGCTGCAGAACTACCCGGAGAACGTGGGCAGCACCACGCTGATCCAGATCGCCTCGCCCAGCCGCGAATCGGTGGACGCCTACGCCTCGCTGCGCCAGGAGCTGGAGAGCCTGAGCGGCGCCATCAACGGCGATTTCGGGCAGCTCGACTGGATGCCGGTGCGCTACATCCACCGCACCGTGATGCGCAAGCGCCTGCCCGGCCTGTACCGCGCCGCGGCCGTGGCGCTGGTGACGCCGCTGCGCGACGGCATGAACCTGGTGGCCAAGGAATTCATTGCCGCGCAGGACCCGGACGACCCCGGCGTGCTGGTGCTCTCGCGTTTCGCCGGCGCGGCCGAACAACTGCGCGAGGCGCTGCTGGTGAACCCCTACGACACCACGCGCACGGCAGAGACGATCCAGCGCGCCCTGCACATGTCGCTGGAAGAGCGGCAGCGGCGCCACCAGGCCCTGCTGGCGCGCATCCGCGAGCGCGACGTGCACTGGTGGCGCGAAAGCTACCTGCAGGCACTGGCGCGCGCGCCGGCCTCCGGCTCCCCCGACTCATAGCCACCGCCCGCCGGGCGCCGGGCTGCCAGCCACGCCGCTGGCCGCCGGCCATTTCCGATCACGTTCTGTTTCCCAGGAGGCTCCATACATGAACGAAAACCTTGTCGACATCGCCACCCGCTGGTGGATCGGCTTCGGCGGCGCGGCCGCCAGCCTGCTGCGCATCACGCTCATCCTGATCCTGGCCTGGGTGCTGGTGTCGGTGCTGCAGCGCGGCGTGAACACGCTTCGGCTGCGCATCGAGGGCCGGCTGGACGACCGCGAGGCCACCAAGCGCGCCGAAACCCTGGGCCGCGTGTTCCGCTACCTGATCGCGGTGGTGGTGAGCCTGATCGCCGGCATGCTGGTGCTCTCGGAAATGGGCGTGTCGGTGGCGCCCATCCTGGGGGCGGCCGGTGTGGTCGGTCTGGCGGTGGGCTTTGGCGCGCAGAGCCTGGTGAAGGACTTCTTCACCGGTTTCTTCATCCTGCTGGAAAACCAGATCCGCCAGGGCGACGTGGTGAAGCTGGGCGACCATGCCGGCATGGTGGAGGTGGTGACGCTGCGCTACGTGCAACTGCGCGACTACGACGGCAACGTGCACTACGTGCCCAACGGCACCATCAGCTCCGTGATCAACATGACGCGCGGCTTCAGCAACGCGGTGATGGACGTGGGCGTGGCCTACCGCGAAAACGTGGACGAGGTGATGACCGTCATGCGCACCGTGGCCGAGGTCATGCGCCAGGACGAGGTGTTCGGACCACGCATCAGCGCCGACCTGGAAATTGCCGGCGTGGACAGCTGGGCCGACTCGGCCGTGGTGATCCGCTGCCGCTTCCGCACGCTGCCGCTGGAGCAGTGGGGCGTGAAGCGCGAGTACCTCAAGCGCCTGAAGGCAGCCTTTGACGCCGCCGGCATCGAAATTCCCTACCCGCACCTCACGGTGTACGCCGGCCAGGACAAGCAGGGCAAGGCGCCGGCCTTCGGCATCCGCCAGCTCGATCCGGCCGCCTGAGAACCGGCCAGGCCACCGGGCCGGGCGTGGAGAAAAGCCCGGATAATTTGGCCGCATGGCCCACCTGCTGATTGTTGAAGACGACGAACTCCTGCGCGACGGCCTGAGCGCCCAGCTGGCCCGCGCGGGGCACCGCATCGACACCGCCGCCGACGGGCAGCAGGCGCTGGACCTGCTGCAGGCCCAGGCCTTCGATGGCGTGGTTCTGGATCTGGGCCTGCCCCGGGTGGACGGGCTGACGGTGTTGCGCCGCCTGCGCGAGCGCCTGCCGGCGCTGCCGGTGCTGATCCTCACCGCCCGCGACGGCGTGGAAGACCGGGTGGCCGGCCTGAACGCCGGCGCCGACGACTACCTCACCAAACCCTTCAACCTCGACGAACTGCGCGCCCGCCTGCAGTCCATGCTGCGCCGCGCCAGCCTGCCGGCCTTCGGGGCCGGCCCGGTCCCGGCACCCGCCACGCCCGCGGCGGGCAGCGCTTGGCGCCTGGATCCGGTGCTGCCCCGTGCCTGGGTCGGCCAGGATCCGGTGGAACTGACGCAACGCGAATGGGTGCTGCTGGATCTGCTGGTGCGCCAGTCCGGCCAGGTGGTGAGCCGCGAAGACGTGCTGTCGGCCTGGCAGGGCGCACCCGGCGAAGCCGGCGGGGCCACGTCCAACGCGCTGGAGGTGTACGTGCACCGCCTGCGCCGCAAGCTGGCCGATGCGCCGCTGAACATCCGCAATGTGCGCGGCCTGGGCTACCTGCTGGAAGCCGCGCCGGGCGCATGAACCCGCGCGCCGGCATGCCCGCCCCTGCCCTGCTCTCGCTGCGCCGCCAGCTGCTGCTGTGGCTGCTGCTGCCGCAGCTCGCGCTGTGGGCGGGGGGTGGCCTGCTGACCTACCGCATCGCCCTGTCGTACGCCGAGAAGGGCATCGACCAGTCGCTCACGCAGTCGGTGCGCGCACTGGCGCGGCAGGTCAAGCCCATCGGCTCCGGCCTGCTGATCGATTTCCCGCGCGCCGCACAGGACGTGCTGGAGCAGGACCCGGACGACCGCATCAGCTACATGGTGTCCTCGCCGCCAGGGCAGTTCCTGCTGGGCAACCAGCGCCTGCCGCAACCTCCCGAGCCGCAGGCACCGCAGCCCGGCGGCGAGCCGGTGCTGTACGGCAGCGTGCTCGACGGCAAGCCGATCCGCATCGTGGCGCTGGACGTGCGCTACGGCGACGCCGACACGCCGCAAACCCTGCGTGTGCAGGTGGGCAAGAGTCTGGCTGTGCAGCAGCGCATTGCCGGCGAACTGGTGGCCGACATGCTGGCGCCGCTGCTGGCGCTGGGCGTGCTGCTGAGCCTGCTGGTGCACGGCGGCATCCGCCGCGGCCTCGCGCCGCTCACGCGCCTGACAGCGCAACTGGAAAACCGCTCGGTCGACGCGCTCTCGCCGATCGAAATCGCGCAGGCCCCGAGCGAGGTCCATGCGCTGGTGCAGGCGGTCAACAGCCTGCTGGCCGAGGTGGCGCGCAGCGTGCACCAGGAAAAGCGCTTCATCAACGACGCCGCCCACCAGCTGCGCACGCCACTGGCCGGGCTGATCAGCCAGGTCGAACTGGCGCAGGGCGAGACGACCGACCCGGCGCTGGCGCAGCGGCTGGCCAAGGTGCTCACCGGCGCGCAGCGCAGCGCGCATCTGGTGCACCAGCTGCTCACACTGGCGCGCAACGAAACCCAGGCCCGGCGCGAGCCGCTGGACCTGGCCGCGCTGGCGCGCGAGGTGGCGCGCGAATGGACGCCGCGCGCCCTGGCCGCCGGCATGGACCTGGGCTACGAGGGCGAGGAGCATGTGCCCATCGAAGGCGACGCGCTGCAGCTGCGCGAGGCCATGGCCAACCTGATCGACAACGCCCTTCGCTACACGCCGCGCGGCAGCACCGTCACCTTGCGCGTGCGCGCGCAGCAGCCCAGCGGGGCGCTGCTGATCGTGGAGGACAACGGCCCCGGCCTCAGCCCCGACGACATGGGCCATGTGTTCCAGCGCTTCTGGCGCGCCAGCGAACAGCCCGGCGGCTGCGGCCTGGGGCTGGCCATCGTGCAGGAGATCGCGCGGCGGCACGGCGGCGAGGCCCGGGTGGAAAATGCCCAGCCTCAGGGTTTGCGCGTGGAACTCCGCATGGGGTGAGAGACCCCCCGCGCCGCTTCGCGTCACCCCCCAGGGGGCGGCACCTGCGGGCTGGGAGACCCGGACCCGTGGTGCCCCCGGGCTGGAGCCCTCCGGACGGTACGGGTGACGCTCCGGGCACTGGGCCGCGGGGAAACACCCCCGCGCCGCTTCGCGTCACCACCCCCAAGCGCGCGGGCACCCCGCGCACCACAGACAATCACCCCTGCGGTCCCTTTATTCCCCCGTTCGGGCTGAGCCTGTCGAAGCCCTCTCACCCCACATTCCCGGCATGCCCCCACATCCCCCTCACGCGAGCAAGTCCCCCACATGAGCGACTGGAAAACACAGCAAATGATCAAGGCCTCGGGCTGGCCGCTGGCCCCGGAGGCACTCGAAGCCGGCGCCGACTTCCATGCCGTGCTGGATGGCGGGCTGGTGCCGCTGGAATGGGCCTGCCGCGAGGGCAAGACCAGCCTGCTCAAGCACATGATCGAACATGGCGCCCGCGTGGCCGACACCGCAGACCACGGCCACGCCCTGCTGGCGCTCGGCCTCGCCTCGGGCAGCTTCCAGACCGTGATGTTGCTGATCGACCAGCTCAAGGTCGCCGGGGCGCCGACCCCCGGCGAGGCACAAGAGAAGGCCTTGCTCCACACGTTCCGCAACGCCCACACCGACGCCCGCAACCGCCTGCAGCAGACGCTGAAGGACTGGGCGCGCAAGGCCCGCCAGCCAGGCCCGCGCGGGTGAAACCCGCGATCAGGACGTGACTGGCCTGTTCGGCCTCGTCCTCTCCGGCGTCACGGCACATGAAGGCGGTCACGTAGGCGAACACGACGACCGCGTACAACGACAGCAGAACGCACGGGCCTCCAGCGGCTCCCGCAAGGCGTAGCGTTCCTGCTTCACCTGCTCGTCCACCAGCGGGTCGGGGACGGTGTCGCTTGCCTGGTCGTCGGATGTGGGCATGTGTGGTTCCGGCCAAGGCGGCTGGCTCGTCGCTGCCGCAACCCGGGCGATCTGCGTGCCAGGTGCGGGCGCAATTGCTTACAAGCTGCCTGCGCACACCTGTCGAGCTGGCCCCGGGATTGCCCCGTTCGATTCCCGGCCCGTCCTCACGCCAGCACCCATGCCCGTCGAACTCCTCACCAGCCTAGCGGCCTCGGCGCTGCTGGCCATGGTGCACCTGGGCGTCTCAGGTTTGCACCGCCTCAGCGCTCGGCCACGGCGCTACGCGCTGTCGCTTGGTGGGGGCACCGCGGTGGCCTATGTGTTTCTGCACCTGCTGCCGGAACTGCAGCAGCACCAGGGTGAAGTGGAAGAAGCGACCGACGCGGTGCTGGGCTGGCTAGACCGCCACGTCTACCTGCTCGCCCTGCTGGGGCTCACCCTCTTCTACGGGCTGGAGCGGCTGGCGCTGCGCGCGCGCCGGGGGCGCTCCGGCGAATCAGACGCGGACAACGATGACGCCGATGACGCCGACGATTCGGCGGCCGATACCGAAGAGACGGATCAGCAGACCGGCGGCGCCACCTTCTGGCTCAGCATGTCGGGTTTCACCATTTACAACGCGCTGATCGGCTACCTGCTCGTCGAGCAGGCGGCCCGGGGTCTGGGCCCGCTGCTGCTGCTCACGCTGGCCATGGCACTGCACTTCCTGGTGAACGACTACGCCCTGCGCGAGCACCACCAGGCGCGCTACCGGCGCACCGGGCGCTGGGTGCTCTCCGCCGCCGTGCTGGCCGGCACCGTGCTGGGCCTGGTGGGCACGGTGCCGCCGCTGGTGGTGTCGCTGCTGGTGGCCGTGCTGGCCGGTGGCGTGGTACTCAACGTGCTCAAGGAAGAGCTGCCCGCGGCGCGCGAAAGCAGCTTCGGCGCCTTTCTGCTGGGCGCGGCGGGCTACACAGGCCTGCTGCTGATGCTGTGAAGGCTTTTGCGTCTGCGCATCAGGCGATGCGGCGGCCGCTGGGCTCGTCGAACCAGCTGACGTGTGCGCTCTGGATGCCCAGGCCCACGCGCTGGCCGGGGTTCACGCGCACCTGCGGTGCGGTGCGCACGGTCACGTCGCCGGCGCCGGTCTTGATGACCACGAAGGTGTCGGCCCCGGTGGGCTCCACCACGCTGACCTCGCCGCGCCAAGGCGCGCTGTCGTCCAGCACGATGTGCTCGGGGCGCAGGCCCATCAGCGTCGACTGGCCGGTGCTCACCGGGCAGGCCAGCGGCAGGTCGGCGCCGGCGATGCCGAAGCCTGCACCGTCCAGCGCGCGCCCGGCGATCAGGTTCATGGTGGGCGAGCCGATGAAGGTGGCCACGTAGGTGTTGGCCGGGCGGTTGTAGATGTCGTCGGGCGTGCCGAGCTGCTGCAGCACGCCGTCTTTCATGACCGCGATGCGGCTGCCCAGCGTCATGGCCTCGATCTGGTCGTGCGTGACGTACACGCTGGTGATGCCGCTGGCCTGGTGCAGGCGCTTGATTTCGGCGCGCATCTCCACGCGCAGCTTGGCGTCGAGGTTGGACAAGGGTTCGTCAAACAGGAACAGCTGCGGCTGGCGCGCCAGCGCCCGGCCCATGGCGACGCGCTGGCGCTGCCCGCCCGAGAGCTGGCTGGGCCGGCGGTCCAGCAGGTGCTCGATCTGCAGCATGGCGGCCACCTCGTCGATGCGCTTCTTGCGATCGGCCTTGGGCACCTTGCGCATCTCCAGCGCGAAGCCGATGTTGTCGGCCACGCTCATGGTGGGGTAGAGCGCGTAGCTCTGGAACACCATGGCAATGTCGCGCTGCGCCGGGGCCACGCCCACCACGTTGCGCCCACCGATCTGGATCGCGCCTTCGGTGGGTTCTTCCAGCCCGGCGATGATGCTCAGCAGGGTGGACTTGCCGCAGCCCGAGGGGCCGACGAGGATGAGGAATTCGCCCGGTGCCACGGCGATGTCGATCTTCTTCAAGACCTCTACCGCCTGTTCGCCCTTGCCGAAACACTTGCGCACGCCCTGGATGTCGAGTGCTGAAGCCATGTTGAGTCCTGTCGAATGGGGAATGAGAAAGGCGGTCAGCCCTTGACGGCGCCGGCGGTGAGGCCGCGCACGAAGTAGCGCCCGGCGAACACATAGACCAGCACGGTGGGCAGCGCGGCAATGAGGGCGGCGGCCATGTCCACGTTGTAGGACTTGACGCTGCTGGTGGTGTTGGCCAGGTTGTTCAGGCCCACGGTGACCGGCTTGGAGTCGGCGCCGCTGAAGGCCACGCCGAACAGGAAGTCGTTCCAGATCTGGGTGAACTGCCAGATCAGCGTGACCATGATGATGGGCGTGGACATGGGCAGGATGATGCGCAGGAAAATCTGCCAGAAGCCTGCGCCATCGAGCCGCGCAGCCTGAAGCAGTTCACCCGGCACGCCGGCGTAGTAGTTGCGGAAGAACAGCGTGGTGCTGGGCAGGCCGGCCAGGCAGTGCACCAGGATGAGCCCGCCGATGCTGCTGGAGATGCCCAGCCAGCCCAGCACCTGGCTCATGGGCAGCAGCACCACCTGGAAGGGCATGAACACGCCGAACAGCAGCAGGCCGAAGAAGGTTTCGCTGCCGCGGAATTTCCACAGGCTGAGCACGTAGCCGTTGAGCGCGCCCCAGGCGGTGGAGATCAGCACCGCGGGCAGCGCCATCCACACCGAATTCCAGAAGAAGGGCTGCAGGCCCCGGCAGTCGGCACCGGTGCAGGCGGTCGACCAGGCCTCGCCCCAGGCGGAGAAGTTGAGGCTACCCGGCAGGCTCAGCAGGTTGCCGTTGCGGATTTCCTCGGCGTCTTTCAGCGAGGTGGCGAGCATCACGTAGAGCGGCGCCAGGAAGAAGGCCGCGCCCACCAGCAGGGTGGCCATGAGCAAAAAGCGCCCGGCGTGGTGCGAGAAGGGCTTCGAGCGCTTCACGGCACGCGGTGCGGCCAGCGGGGGGGTGAGGGTTTCAGCGGTCATGGGGCTTGCTTCTGAGTTCGCTGTAGAGGTAAGGCACCACGATCGCCGCCACGGTGGCCAGCATGATGGTGGCGCTGGCGGCGCCCAGGCCGATCTGGCCGCGGCTGAAGCTCATGGCGTACATGAAGGTGGCGGGCACGTCGGTGGCGTAGCCTGGGCCGCCTGCGGTGAGCGCCATCACCAGGTCGAAGCTCTTGATCGACAGGTGGGCCAGCACCATGAGCGTGGAGAAGAACACCGGTCGCAGCGACGGCAGCACGATGCGCCAGTAGATGCGGGGCAGCGAGGCGCCGTCGATCTGCGCAGCCTTGATGATGCTGTCGTCCACGCCGCGCAGGCCGGCGAGGAACAGCGCCATGGCAAAGCCGGTGGACTGCCACACGCCGGCAATCACCACGCAGTAGATGGCCAGATCCGACTGCACCAGCCAGTCGAAGGTGAAGCTGGTCCAGCCCATGTCCTGCACCAGCTTCTGCAGGCCATCGCTGGGGTTCAGGATCCATTTCCAGGCCGTGCCCGTGACCACGAAGGACAGGGCCATGGGATAGAGGTAGACAGTGCGGATGAAGCCTTCGGCCCGCACCTTCTGGTCGAGCAGGATGGCCAGGAAGATGCCCAGCGCCATCGACACGCCCACGTAGAGCACGCCAAAGATCGCCAGGTTCTTCAGGGCGACCCACCAGCGGTCCATTTCCCAGAGCTTTTCATACTGGGCGAGGCCGACGAACTCGTAGTTCGGCAGCATGCGCGAGACCGTCACGGACAGCACGCCGTTCCACACCATGAAGCCGTAGATGAAGGCCAAGCCCAGCACGAAGGCCGGAGCCAGCACCAGTTTGGGCAGGATGTTGTCGAGGCTTCGGGCCATGACGGTCTCTCGCGTTCAGCCGCCGGGGCGATCAGTTGGTCTTGGCAGCCGAGGCGATGCGCTTGACGGCATCGGCGACGGTGATCTTGTCGTCGTTCCAGAACTGGCTCACGGCGTCCTTGATGGCGCCTTCGGCCGCCGGGCTGATGGCCATGCCGTGGGCCACGGAAGGCACCAGGCCGCCAGACTTGGCGGTATCGACGAAGTCCTTGCTGGAGAGCCGGGCGCAGCCGTCGAACTTATCCATCTTCATGTTCAGGCGCACCGGGATGGACCCCTTGTTCAGGTTGAAGACTTCCTGGAAGGCCGGGCTCATGATGGCGGCGGCCAGGTCGCCCTGCGCCTTCTGGGCGGCGGCGTCTTTCAGCTTGTACATGGCAAAGGAGTCCACGTTGAAGGTGAAGGCGTTCGCGGTGCCGGGGGCGGCTGCGCACAGGAAGTCCTTGCCCGGCGCCTTGCCGGCGGCAATGAATTCACCCTTGGCCCAGTCGCCCATGAACTGGAAGCCGGCCTTGCCCTGCATCACCATGGCGGTGGCCAGGTTCCAGTCGCGGCCGGGGGCTGCTGGGTCGGTGTAGCCCTTGATGCGGCGGAAGGTTTCCAGGGACCTGGTCATGGTCGGGCTGGTGAGTGCTTTCTGGTCGAGCTTGACCAGGGCGTCCTGGTAGAACTGCGGGCCGCCGACCCCCAGCACCACCGACTCGAAAGTGGTGAAGTCCTGCCAGTTCTGGCCACCGTGGGCCACGGCGACCAGTCCGGCCGCCTTGATCTTGTCGGCTGCGGAAAAGAACTCGTCGTAGTTCTTGGGCATGGCGGCCACGCCGGCCTTCTTCAGCACCTCGGGGCTGGCCCAGACCCAGTTGACGCGGTGCACGTTGACGGGAGCCGCCACGTAGCTGCCCTTGTATTTCATGACGCTGGCGACCACGGCGGGCAGCGAGGCGTCCCACTGCTCGGCCTTGGCCACGGCGTCCAGATTGGCCAGCACGCCTTCGGCGGCCCATTCCTGAATGGCCGGGCCCTTGATCTGGGCGGCAGCGGGCGGGTTGCCCGAGATCACACGGCTCTTGAGCACGGTCATGGCGTTGTCGCCACCGCCACCGGCCACGGCGAAGTCTTTCCAGGTGTGCCCCTTGGACTGCATCATCTTGCGCAGTTCGGCGGCCGACTTGGCCTCGCCGCCCGAGGTCCAGTAGTGCAGCACCTCGACTTCGCCGGCAACGGCGCCTGACAGGGCACATGCGGCGAGGGCCGCGCTCAAGAGCTGATTCAGTTTCATGCTTGTCTCCGTGATGGGGGCAGGCGCCCCTCGAATGGGACCCGGCGCGGGCTGCGTCGAGTGCATTAATTTTTCATTAATTAATGAAACCCAGCATCAGGGAAAACCCGAAACGAATCCAAAAGTTTAAGAAACGGTGCTCCTTGGAAGGCAACTCTTGGCTCGAACGCCCCCGAGCCGACGGCCAGGCGCCGGCGTTCGACGCCTGCCGAATGCACGATCAGCGCCCGTTCAGCGCCCGTGCCGCGCCCAGCAGGGCCGGTGATTGCGGGGAGGTGATGACCCACACCGGCAGCGCGGCCAGGTAGGACTGGAAGCGGCCCTTGGCTTCGAAGCGCTCGCGGAACGGTGACGTATCAAACCAGATACCCAGGCGCGGCACGATACCCCCGCCCACGTACACGCCGCCGCGTGCGCCCAGGGTGAGCGCCAGGTTGCCGGCCACCGAGCCCAGCTGGGCACACAGCAGGTTCAGCGCTTCCAGCGCCTGCGGATGACCGGCCTGCAGGGCGGCGTCGCTCACCTCGGCGGCCGTGGCCGCCTGCGCCGTGACACCATCGGCCTCGCACAGCAGCTGAAAACTGTCCACCAGCCCCTGCCCGCTGCACACGCGTTCGGCCGAGGCATGGCCGTAGCGGCGCACCAGACCGTCCATGACCAGGCGCTCGCGCACCGTGGCGGCGGGCAGCGTGACATGACCGCCCTCACCTTCCAGCGGCACCCAGCCCCCGAAACCGTCGGGCACCAAACCCGAGACGCCCAGCCCGGTGCCCGCGCCCACGAGACCGATGGCCGCATCGGCCTGGGCCACCCCGCCGCCGACGCGGCGCAGCTCGTGTCCGGGTACGTCGGGCAGCGCCAGCGCCAGCGCCGTGAAGTCGTTGAGCAGGCGCAGCGTGGCGAAGCCGAACTCCGCCTTCACCGCCGGCTGGGAGAAGGCCCAGTGGTGGTTGGTCATGCGGATCTGGTCGCCGGTGATCGGGTTGGCGATGGCAATGGCCGCCGCCCCCGGGGCCGGGCGGCCCAGGTCGGCCAGGTAGCGGTGGATGGCCTGCTGCAGCGTGGGGAAGTCGGCGCCGAGCAGCACGCGGATGTCGGTGAGGGGCGCGCCCGCGCATTCCTGCCAGGCGAAGCGGGCATTGGTACCGCCAATGTCAGCCAGCAGGCGGGGGCAAGGTGGGGAAGCGGTGGGATTCATGGTGGGTGAGGCTACAACAGGTCGGGCGCGGAGCCACCGGCGCGAGCGGTCGATCGCGCAAAAAAGGGGGTGGTCGGCTGGAACCGGCCACCCCCGAACGCACGAGGCGAAACCCTGAAAAAATCGCTGTCGCGTCAGAACGCGTAGTTGATGCGCACGCGTGCCGCCAGCTGGTCCTTGGTGCCCGTGCCGCCCTTGGAAAGACTCAGCGCCGGTGTGATGGCAGCGCCCTTCACGCTCATCAGCGGCAGGCTGTAAGCAGCGTAGACGGTGGTGGCCTTGTCGGCGGACGTGGCGCCTTTGCCCACGATCAGGCCGATGCCGGCTGGGCCCATGGTGGCGTTCAGGCCAAAGCTCTTGTCGTCTTCTTTCTTGGCGAAGTTGGCGTTGACGTAGGTGTCGCTGCTGACCTGGTAGCCGGCCGACAGGGCGATGCCGGTTTCGCTGCCACCTGTGGCGCCCACGGTCTTCACGGATTCCAGACCGGCGCGCAGCGTCAGAGGGCCGGTGGTGTACGTCACGCCAGGACGGGAGCCCTTGGACTCACCCGCCTCTTTGCTGAACACCAGACCCAGTTCCACACGCATGCCGGGCGCGGCGTTCAGGCCCAGCGCGCCGTGGAACACGTCGCTGCCTTTGCGGCCGCGCAGCAGATTGCCCTGGTAGGGCACATAACCGGCGAACTCGAGCACGGTGTCCTTGGCGACAGGGAACAGGTCCATGGCTTCGAAGCGACCCAGCTTCACGTCGGCGGCGGCATTGCCGGCCTGCACCCAGAAGTCGTCCACGCCGGTCTTGCCGTCTTTCTTCAGCAACAGGCTGGCGCGGCCAGCCACGAAGTTCTCGCCGTTGGTGGCTTTGCCCGAGGCGTTCACCTCCAGGCGCCCGCCGAGCGAGAGGTCGCTGTCCCGGGCGTTGGTGGCGGGAGCCGACACCTTGTTGGTGTAGGTGGTGTCGAGTTCAAGGTTGGCGTCAAAAGCGACCTGCGCATGGGCCGCGCTGGCACCGGCAACCGTGGCCAGCAGGGCAAACGTTTTCAAGGTGGTGTTCATCAATGTCTCCTGGGTGGTAGGCGTCGGGTGCGGACAGTCCGCAACCAACGGGTAGACGGCGGGGCAGAGAGCCCGCGGCCGACCAGACGGATTGAAATCAAAATGCAAACGTTTGCATTTAGGGGTTTACGAGCAACTGGGTTACAAGCTGGTTACGAGACACGTCACCTTCTCGAACACATTCGTTCTAAGTGATTGTTTAAAAATGACAATGTGCGACGCGTCGATCGGAATCGACGTCTGAGATCGACCGTTGTATCAGCGCAACGATGCAATCGATTTCAGCGAGGTGAAAACGATTGCGGCAAGCAAAAGCGGCTTAGCGACGGACCGAACTCTCGCGCACGCACAGCTCGGCGGGCAGCTTCACGGAGGCGGGGTGCAGGCCGTCCAGCCGCTGCGCAAGCAGGTCCACGAGGGCGCGCCCGGCCACGTCCATGGGCTGGCGCACGGTGCTCAGCGAAGGCTGGGTGTGCGCGGCGATGGGAATGTCGTCATAACCCACCACCTGCAGATCGCCCGGCACGCCAAGCCCGCGCTCGCCGAGGGCGCGGATGAGACTGAGCGCCATCAGGTCGCTGCACGCGAAGACGCCGTCGGGCCGGGCGTCGGCGTCCAGCCAGCGATCGACGATCGCGGCCACCTCGGGCACGTCAAAACCGACCGCCTCGACCCAGGGCGACGACGCTTCCAGCCCCGCCTGCTGCAGCGCCCGCTGGTAGCCGCGAAAGCGCTGCTCCACCTCGGGGTGCGCGCGGTCGCCCAGAAAGGCCAGCCGGCGGCAGCCCTGCGCGATGAGGTGGCAGGCGGCTTCATGACCGCCGGCCTCGTTGTCTGTGCCCACCACCGCGTAGTGCCCGCCGGGCACCTCGGCGCCCCAGACCACCATGGGCACGTCGCGCCGGGCCAGTTCGTTCAAGGCTTCGTGCCAGTGGCACTGCCCGATGAGGATCAGGCCCGCCACCCGTCCGCTGTCGACCAGCACCGGCAGCTGGGCCTGGCGCTCGGGCCGGTACCGGGCCAGCAGCATGTCGAGCCCGCGCTCGGCCAGGGCATCGGCCAGGCTGCTGACCAGCGTCATGATGAAGGGGTCGGAGGCGGCCTGCATGGGTCGCTCGGCGTTGTCGAGCAACAGCACGCCCACGGCGCTCAGGTCGCGGCGGCGCAGGCTCGCCGCGCCCGCATTCACCTGGTAGTTGAGTGACCGCGCCAGCAAGGCAATGCGTTCGCGCGTGGCCGGCTGGATCAGCGGGCTGCCGCTGAGCGCCCGCGACACGGTGGAAATGGACACGCCGGCCATGCGCGCGAGATCGGCCATCTGCACGCGGGAATGGCGCTTCGGTGTCGTCGGTCCAGGAACGGGAGGCTCGGGCTTGAGGGATTCGCTCATGCCCGATTATTGGCCCGGTGCCGGCGCGCCCGCGTCAGCCTGCGTGCGATCGCGCCCAGCGCACGATGTCCGCCGCGCCCATCGCGCCGGGCTGGCGCGCCACTTCGCGCCCGTCCACGAACAGCGCGAGCGTGGGAATGCTGCGGATGCTCAGGCGCGCGCCCAGCTGCTGTGCCTCTTCGGTGTTGACCTTGGCCAGGCGCATGTGCGGCTCCAGCTGGGCCGCGGCCTGCTCGAAGGCGGGCGCCATCATCCGGCAGGGGCCGCACCAGGGTGCCCAGAAGTCCACCAGCACGGGCACCTGCGATCGGGCAATGTGTTTGTCAAACGCCGCCTCGTCCAGCGCCACCGGGTGGCCGGTGAACAGGGGCCGGTGGCATTTGCCACAGTCGGGCGCCTGCGCCAGGCTGGCCTGGGGCAGGCGGTTGGTGGTGTGGCAGTGGGGGCAGACGATGTGCAGGGGATCGTTGGACATGGGGGCTCCGGTTCAGCAATGCCCTTCAGCTGGCGGCTGCGCATCCGATTTCAAGACACCCCGGCGGGTATGCGAACCCTAGGCGTACTGGGCGATGAGGCTGGCGCCCCAGCTCAGCAAGAGGGTTGTGGTGAAGGGCAGGTACCAGTCGCGGCCGAGGAACCGGAAGCGCACGTCGCCCGGCAACTTGCCCAGGCCCAGCTTGTGCAGGAAGGGCGTGAACCAGCTGATGAGCATCAAGGCCAGGAAGATGACGATCATCCAGCGGATCATGGGCGTGCTCCCGTTCGCTTCGCCAAAGAAGGGCGCGGCTCAGAGGTGCTGCGGAACCGGCTCTGCCGGGCCGCTGGCGCCGCCCCCTGGAGGGGGGCGCGTGAAGCGCTGCGGGGGTGCCTCATGTTCACAGCCGGTGCGTGCGGTCGCCGTGGGCGAAACCCATCGGCACCCAGCCGTCGACCGAACCGCCCGGTCCGAGCGCCAGCACCTTGAACAGCTCGCCCATTTCGTGCTCGTTCACCAGCTTCTGCATCATCGCGTTCTCGCGCGGGCCGGCCTGCGCCGCGCAGTCCAGCAGGCCGCAATTGAGCAGGAAGCGGCCCTGGCTGGTGTAGCCCAGCACGGCCATGCCGGCGTCCTGCGCGGCCAGTGCAATGCCGGTGAAATTGACGTGCGCGGTGATGTCTTTCAGGCCCAGGTCCACCAGCGGGTTGTCGTCGCTGCGGTGGGCGCGGTGGCAGATCAGCGTGCCCATGTGGCGCTGCGGGTGGTAGTACTCGGCTTCGGGAAAACCGTAGTCGAGCAGGAAGGCCGCGCCGCGGGCCAGCCGGTCGGCTAGGGTGCGCACGAAGGCTTCGCCCTGCACATGGATCTCGGTCAGGTAGTCATGCTCGCCGTCCACCGGCAGGGGCGGGCGGAGCGCGGTGGGTCGGTCGGCCCAGGCCAGTGCGCCATCGACGTCCAGCGCCACGCCGCGCTCGTGCCAGACACCCCCGACGCGCGCCAGCAGCTGCACCGGCATGGCGTCCAGCACCTCGTTGCCCAGCACCACGCCGTCCATATGGTCGGGCAGCGCATCGGCCCACTGCACCACGTCCGCATGAGCAGCCAGGGTGGCACGCTGGCGTTCGCGCAGGCTGCCCGACAGATCGACGATGGTGTAGCGACTGGGGCGCTGGCCGGCGGCGCTCAGGGCGTCGAGCACCTGCAGCGCCAGCGCACCGGTGCCGGCGCCGAATTCCCACACCGCGTCGGTGCCCGTGGCGCTCAGCGCCTGCGCCACCTGTCGCGCCAGCGTGCGGCCGAACAGCGGGGTCATTTCGGGCGCGGTCACAAAGTCGCTGCCCTGACCGTCCGCCCCGGCCGGCATCTGGCCGAATTTCGGTGTGTCGTTGGCGTAGTAGCCCAGGCCGGGCTCGTACAGGGCGATGGCCATGAAGCGGTCAAACGGGAGCCAGCCACCGGCCGCGTGGATGGCCTCGTGTACGCGCTCCAGCAGGGCGCTCGTTAAACTAGGCAGTTCTTTCATCAGGGGGGTGCTCACCCCCGGATTGTCACCCAATGTCCCCCGCCACACCCCCTGCCGCCCGCGGCGCACGCACCGTGCTCGTCACAGGCGCGGGCAAGCGCCTGGGCCGCGAGATCGCACTGACGCTCGCGCGGGCCGGCTGGAACGTGGCGGTGCACCACCGGCATTCGCAGGACGATGCGCACCAGACCGCCACCGACTGTGACGCCCTCACCGGCCGCCCCGGCAGCGCCCGCCCCTTCTTCGCCGACCTCGGCGACGAGGCCAGCGTGCGCGCCCTGCTTCCCGCCGTGGTGGCGGCATTCGGCGCGGTGGACGCGGTGGTCAACAGTGCCTCCACCTTCGAGCACGACAGCGCGGCCAGCTTCGGCTTCGCCGCCATGGAAACCCACCTGCGGGCCAACACCGGCGCCGCGGTGCTGCTGGCGCAGGCGCTGCACACGCACATCGTGGCCACGCCCGGGCGCGACGGCGCGGTGGTCAACCTGCTCGACCAGAAGCTGTGGAACATGAACCCCGACTTCTTCAGCTACACGCTGTCCAAGGCCGCGCTGGAGGCTGCCAACACCATGCTGGCCCTGGCGCTGGCGCCGCAGGTGCGCGTGGTGGGTGTCGCGCCCGGCCTCACCCTCACCAGCCACATGCTGAGCGACGACAAGTTCGCCGAGCTGCACCGCCAGTCGCCGCTGGGCCGCTCGTCGACCCCGCAGGACGTGGCCGCCACCGTGGCCTTTGCGCTGGACAACCGCTCCCTCACCGGCACCACGCTGCTGGTCGACGGCGGCCAGCACCTGATGCGTTTCGAGCGCGACTTCTCGTTGATGTGACCCGTTGATGCAACTCTGCGGACCTCGCGTCCCGCCCCCGCCATGACCACACCCACCGCGCCGCAGACCGGCACCCAGATCCTGGCCCTCACCGGGCTGCGTTTCGACGCCAACCTGGGCATCCTCGAGCACGAGAAGACCGCGCCGCAGCCGATCCAGGTGGACGCCGAGCTGAACCAGGGCAACCAGCCTTTGTTGCCGCACGACGACGACATCAACCACGTGCTGGACTACCGCAAGGTGCGCCAGATCATCATCGACGAGTGCACCGCCGAGCACGTGAACCTGCTGGAGAGCCTGATCGGCAAGCTCACGCGCCGCCTGATGCAGTTGCCCGGCGTGATCGGCGTGCGGGTGAAGATTGCGAAGCTGGAGATTTTTGAGGACTGCGAAGTCGCGATCCGCATGGAAAGCGGGCAGTGGTGAGCGCATTTGCCCACCCCTGAGCAGGCCGTAGCGACGATCAATACAACGACTGTCGCTCCGCCGCACGCGCGCGGCCTTGATTGAATGTCCTCGTCTGGTGATCAGGCGCCGCAGCCTACCAGAGCGCCTTAGCCAGGCGGGCGCGCTGTTGCGCCGTCATGCACGAGCCGCCCGTCCACGAGTTCGAGCACGCGGTCGCAGCGGGCGGCCAGCCGAGGGTCGTGCGTCACCACCAGGAAGGACGTTTTCAGGTCGCGGTGCATCTGTCGCATCAGCGCAAAGACCTCGTCGGCCGAGACGGTGTCCAGGTTGCCGGTGGGTTCATCGGCCAGCACCAGCGGGGGTTCGAGCACCAGGGCACGCGCAATCGCAACGCGCTGCTGCATGCCGCCCGACAGCTGACCCGGGCGCTTGTCCATCGCCTGGCCCAGGCCGACGGCAGCCAGCACGGCACGCGCCCGTTCGCGCTGGGCGGGCGTGATGCGGCCCTCGCGCATCAGCGCCGGCAAGGTCACGTTTTCGAGCGCGGTGAAGGCCGGCAACAGGTGGTGGAACTGGAAGATGAAGCCCAGCGTGGAACGCCTGCGCAGCGTGAGCGCGGCATCGTCGAGGCCGCTCACCTCTTCGCCATCGATGCGGTAGCTGCCGGCCGTCATGTGCTCGAGCAGGCCCACGATGTTCAGCAGCGTGCTCTTGCCCGAGCCTGAGGGGCCGATCAGGGCGGCGAACTCGCCGCGGCCGATGCGAAACGACACCCCATGCAGCACCTCGGTCTCGTTGGGCAGGCCCAGGTTGTAGCTCTTGCGCACGCCGTCAAGCTCCAGCAGCACGGCAGGCGGCGCCGCCCCGGTGGCTGCGTTCATAGGCGGATCGCCTCTGCCGGGTCGAGCCGGGCGGCGCGCCGCGCGGGCGCCACCGCAGCGAGCACGCCGCACACGGTGGCAATGGCGGCTACGCGCAGCGCCAGCCCGGGCTCCAGCGTGATGTTGAACAGCGGCAGCCCATCCGAGCCGCGCACAAAATGCGTGAAGACCCAGATCAGCAGCACCGCCAGCAGCACCCCCAGCGCCGAGCCCAGCGCACCGACGATCGCGCCCTGCAGCAGGAAGACGCGCAGCACCTGGCCCTGGGTGGCGCCCATCGCGCGCAGGATGCCGATCTCGCGCCGCTTCTGCACCACCGACACCACCAGCACGCTGGCAATGCCGAGCACCACGACAACCATCACCACACCGCGGATCACCGCCGTGCTGACCGACTGGGCATTCAGTGCAGACACGAGCTGGGCGTTCGTCTGCTGCCAGCTCTCAGCCTTGTAGGGCCAGCGCGCGGCCAGGTCGGCTGCCAGCGTTTGCGCCGACCAGATGTCGGCCAGCGTGAGGTCCAGGCTGGTGGCACCGCCGGGCAGGCCGGCCAGGCTTTGCGCCGTGCGCAGCGGCACGATCACCGTGCGCCGGTTCAGTTCACGCACACCCAGGTCCACCAGCGCCGTGACGCGCAGCGAATCGGTGACGCCGCCGGTGACGATGCCCATGCGGTCACCCACACGCACACCCAGGTCGGCGGCGAGCTCGCGGCCGATGATGCCCTCGCCCGGCTCCATCCGCGCCGACCCGTCAACGATCTTGGTGCGCAGGCTGGCGATCCGGTCGTAGCGGTCGAGCTCCACGCCCATCAGCGCGATCGCGCGGGACGCCTCGCCGCGCGTCGCCAGCCCCGCGGCCGACACCATGGGTGAGACCGCCACCACCGCCGGCATGGCTTCGAGCAGGGGCACCAGCTGCTGCCAGTTGCCGATGGAGCGTGGCCGCTGCGCGCGCGACTGCGTCTGCACCAGTTCGGTGGTACCGGCGCTGGCCGGCGCACGGGCGGGCAGCACCACGTCGTCGAGCGGGCTCAGCGTCAGGTGCGCCTGTGCGCCCAGCGTCTTCTCGATCGTGTTGCGCTGCAGGCCGGTGATCAATGCAGAGATGTAGGCGACAACGGCCACGCCCGCAGCGACCCCGATGATGATCAGCATCGTCTGCATGCGCCCTTCGCGCAGGAAGCGGGTGGCGACGCGGGTCTCGAATCCGAGCATGGCGGGCGGGCGTTCAGCGGCCCATGGCGTTGGTCATGGCGGCGCCTGCATCTTCCCTCGTGCCTTTGCCAGCCCGGTTCGGCGGCGCGGCATCGGTGCCGACCCGTGCGCGCTGGCCCGGAAGCGGGGCGGCGCCGATCAGCACCCGATCCGCTTCGCCCAGGCCTTCAATGATCTCAGCCGCGTCAAGCGTGCGCAGACCCAGGCGCACCGGGAGCGCCGCAACGCGACCGTCTCGCACGATCCAGACGCTGGTGCCCGTCGATTCGTCACCCCGCAGTGCGTCCACGGGCACCACCAGCGCGCGGTCGCGGCGCGCAGTCTCCACCTCCACCGACAGGGTCATGTCCTCGCGCAGGAAGGCGGGCACAGGCTGCAGCAGCGAGAACTTGACCTCGATCGCGCCGCGCTGGGCATCGACCAGCGGCGCAATGGACAGCACCTGGGCCGTGAACCGCTGCGTCGGGTAGGCGTCGGCCAGCGCGCTGGCCGTCTGGCCGGGCTCGAGCTGCTCCAGGTAGCGCTCATCCACCTGGGCCACCAGCTGCAGCGGACCGGCGAGTGCCAGGCCGAGCAGCGCGCGACCCGGCTGCACGATCTGCCCGGGTTCGACCAGCCGCGAGAGCACCCGCGCGTCGGCGGGTGCCGTGAGTACCGCGCCGGCCAGGCGCGCTTCGGCGGCGGCGCGGGCGGCAGTGGTCAGCGCCAGCTGCGCCTGGGCCTGGACGACGTCGGTGCCCGGCTCGGCAATGGCCGCGTTTTGTGCGCGTGCGGCGTCCAGCTGCGCCTGCGCCACCGCCAGCGCGCGGCGCACCTCGTCCAGCCGCGCCTCGCTGAGGAAGCCTCGGGCCACCAGGTCCCGTGTTCGCTGCAGCTCGGCCTGTGCGGCCAGGCGCACCGCTTCGGCCTGCGACACAGCGGCCTGCGCTGCGCTGCGCCCGGTGCTGCGCAAGCCCGCCAGGCGCGCGGCGGCCTGGCGTTCGCTGGCCTGGCTCTGCGCCAGCGCGGCCTGCAACTCGTCGCTCTCCAGCCGCACGAGCACGTCACCGGCCTTGACCTGCGCGCCTTCGGCCACGCTGACCGCCAGCACGCGCCCGGTGATCGTGCTGCCCAGCTCGACACGGGACGCGGTGGCCACGCGGGCCGAGAACTGCAGGGTCCGCACCAGCGGCGCCATGCTGACGCCGACCGCCTGGACCACCGGAGCGCGTGTGGCCCACCACGTACCGAGCCCCACCAGAAGGGCAGTGGCGAGCACCACCAGGGCGAGAGCAGAGCGACGTGACATATCTTGGATTGTTGCACCCCGGCAGTCGAGCGCGGTCAAAGGCCAGGCACGGCCGCCCACCCACCGATCAAGATGCCTGCCCGTGGCGTGCAGCCGCCCGGGCGCAGGGCTTTCGCCGGCTCATCAAGACCTCGTCCGCGGGCGAAGGCGGTATGCTCCCAGCCCTTGGACCGGGTTCCGGTCTCGCCCAACGCCCAAACTGAGCGCGCCCATGGTTCGCGTTCGCCGCGCCCCCTTCCCTTGTGGCGTTTCAAGCCGCCCCCCCCGCGGAACACCGCTCAGCAGACACACGCAAGCCTTTGATTTATAAAGGCCAGCAGCACAGACGCAATTTTTCAGAACAGAACACGATGAACCCGACACCGAATCCCGAAGGCTGGCTCGACGCTGGCGAGGATGACGCCGCCGCCCCGCCCCTCGCCGTGCCCGAGCACGGTGCCGCGGGCCGCCAGCTGCGCGAGAACCACAAGCTGGAAAAACGCCTGTGCCGCGAGGTGGGCCGCGCCATCGTGGACTACAACATGATCGAGGAAGGCGACCGCGTGATGGTCTGCCTCTCGGGCGGCAAAGACAGCTACGGCATGCTCGACATCCTGCAGAAGCTGCAGGCGCGCGCGCCCATCAGCTTCGAGCTGATCGTGGTGAACCTCGACCAGAAGCAGCCCGGCTTCCCCGAAGATGTGCTGCCGGCCTACCTGACGAAGCTGGGCGTGAAGTTCCACATCGAGAACCAGGACACGTATTCCATCGTCAAGCGCGTGATTCCCGAGGGCAAGACGCTGTGCAGCCTGTGCAGCCGGCTGCGCCGGGGCATCCTGTACCGCGTGGCCAGTGAACTCGGCGCCACCAAGATCGCGCTGGGCCATCACCGCGACGACATCCTGCAGACCCTGCTGCTCAACATGTTCTTCGGTGCCAAGCTCAAGGGCATGCCGGCCAAGCTGGTGAGCGACGACGGCCGGCACGTGGTGATCCGCCCCATGGCCTACGTGGCCGAGAAGGACCTCACCCGCTGGGCCGAGATCCGCCAGTTCCCCACCATTCCCTGCACGCTGTGCGGCAGCCAGGAAAACCTGCAGCGCAAGCAGGTCGGCCGCATGCTCAAGGACTGGGAAAAGCAGTTTCCCGGCCGCATCGAGAACATGTTTTCGGCCTTGCAGAACGTGGTGCCCAGCCACCTGATGGACACAAAGCTTCACCCCTTCACCACGCTGCAGGCCACCGGCTTGCCCTGCGAAGACGGCGACAAGGCGTTTGACGACGAGCCAATGCCCCTGCCAGCGGTGGTGCGCGAGCCGGCGGCCGAGCCCGTGCCGGGGAACGCCAGCGCCGGCAAGACGGTCATACCGATCAGCACCGCGCACTGAACGCCGCCGGGTGGCGGGCGTCGGTGGCGCGCACCACACAGGAGGCCCGATGAAACACGTCCTATCCCACACGCCCACCGTCTCCACCGCGGCGCGCGCCAGTGGGCGCACAACGCTGGTGGCGGCCGCCGTGCTCGCCCTGAGCGGCTGCGCGAGTGTGTTCCTGGTCGACAACCAGGTGCAGAGCTTCGCCCGCTGGAGTGACACGCCCGCCACGGCACTCGGCGCGGCGGCCGTCCCCCAGCCACCCCAGCTTTACCATTTCGAACGCCTGCCATCGCAACGCGACGCCCGCGCCGGCCACGAGCAGGACCAGGTTGAAGCCCTGGCCCGCTCGGCGCTGGAGCGCGTGGGCTGGACGCTGGCCAAAGCCGGCGTGGCCAGCCCGTGGCGCGTGGAAGCGGGCGCGAGCACGCTGCGCCTGCCCCGTGCGCCCTGGGAAGACCCCTGGTACGGCCCCTGGGGTGGGCCGTTTGGCGGCTTCGGGCTGCCCGGCCGCGACTACGTGGTCACCGGCACCGGCCAGGTGATCTGGTCGCCCATGTTCATGCGCATGGACATTCCCTACTTCCAGCGCCAGGTGTCGGTGCTGATCCGCCACGCCGGCACCGGCCGCGTGGTGTACGAAACCCGTGCGGCGCACGACGGCCGCTGGCAGAGTTCGCCCGCGCTGTGGGGTGCCATGTTCGACGCGGCGCTCCAGGGCTTCCCGGTGCCACCGCCCGGGGTGCGTCAGGTCAACATCGAGCTGCCGCGCTGATCCTCTGCCCGTCAGGGCGTGAGCGATGCCGTGCGCTCCAGCAGCGCGCGGATGGCGTCGCCCAAGGCGTCCATGCTGTCCTGCTTGCCCATCACCTCGCGCACGCCGGCGGCGGCGGCATCCTCCTGCAGGCGTTCGTTCACGTGGCCGGACACGATCGCCACCGGCAGACCCGGGCGCAGACTGCGCAGGGTCAGCGCCACATCGACCCCTGACATGCCCGGCATGTTCTGGTCGGTCACCAGCAGGTCCACCGGTTCCTGCGGATGGGCCTGCAGCCAGGCCAGCGCCGCCTCGCCCGACTGGAAGGTGCTGGCGCGGTAACCGTGTTTGCGCAGCAGGCGGCCCACCAGGAACACCATGGCCTCGTAATCGTCGATATAGACCACGTGGCGCTGCGGGACGGGTGGCGTATCGGCCGGAACGATGGGTTCCGGCCGGTGCGCCTGGGCGTCGGCCGGCAGGCGGGCCACCGGCAGGTAGACATCGAAGCGGGCCCCCTCGCCCGGGCGGCTTTGCACGTCGATGGCGCCGCGGTGCGTCTTCACGATGCCGTGCACCACCGCCAGGCCCAGGCCGGTACCGGTGCCCGGCGCCTTGGTGGTGAAGAAAGGTTCGAATATGCGGCGCTGGGTGTCCGCGTCCATGCCGGGTCCGGCATCGATGACGCTCAGGCAGGCATGTGGGCCTGCCTGTGGCAGACCCAGCGCCTCGGCCTGCACCGCATCCAGCAGGCGCCCGTTCAGGCTCACCGTCACGTCGCCGCACCGGCCCTGATAGGCCTGCCACGCGTTGGTGCACAGGTTCATCAGCACCTGCTGCATCTGCGTGGCGTCGCAGCGCACCGGCAGTTCCGCGCTCTGCAGGCGCGTAACGAGCTGCACACCCGCAGGCAGGAGCGAACGCAGCAGCCCCAGCGCCTCTTCCACCAGCGGCGTGAGGGGCTGGCACTGGAACTCCTGCGTCTGGCGGCGGCTGAAGGTCAGGATCTGCTGCACCAGCTGCCGGGCACGGATCGCCGCGCGGTTGATCTCCTGCAGGCTTTCCTGGGCCAGGTGGTCAGGCCCCACGTCTTCGCGCGCCAGCGCCAGGTTGCCCAGAATGGCCGCCAGCAGGTTGTTGAAATCGTGCGCCACGCCCCCGGCCAGGGTGCCGATGGCCTCCATCTTCTGGGATTCGCGCAGCTGCTCTTCGAGGGCACGCTGCTGCAGTTCGGCAGCTTTCAGATCGGAAATGTCGGTGTGCGTGCCGACCATGCGCAGGGGGCGACCTTCGTCGTCGCGACCGATCACCATGCCACGCGAGAGCACCCATTTCCAGCTGCCGTCCTTGCACCGGATGCGGTGCTCGTTTCGATACACCGGCGCCCGGCCCTCGAAGTGCGCGGCGCGGTCCGTCCGCATCTGCGCCACGTCGTCCGGGTGGGTCAACGCGTCGAGCGCGTCGGCCCGGGGCATGAGTTCGTCCACGGCATAGCCGTACATGGCCTGAATCCGCGGTGACACATACTCGTCGCCAGTGGCCAGGTTCCAGTCCCACACACCATCGCCCGCGCTCTCCAGCGCCAGCCTCCAGAGCGACTCGCTTTCGCGCAGAGCCAGCTCGGCTTGCTTGCGATCGGTCACATCGAGCAGCAGCCCGACCCGCACATAGCCGGTGTCGTCGCCCGAAACCGTCGTCGAGCGGCGGTAGACCCATTTGACGCGGCCATCGGGCATGACGATGCGGTATTCGCCACTGATGTCCATCGGGCGCTGGCTGCTGGTCAGGATGTCGGCCTCCATCATGGCGGCGTCGTCCGGATGACGGTGGCGCGTCATCAGCTCGGGCTCCCTCATCGCCTGCTCGGCGGAAAAACCATAGAGATCCTGCACGCCCGCGCTGATGAACCGGTAGGTGCGCCGGCCCTGCCGGTCCACGTGCAGCACAAACACGACCCCGGGCACCTGGGCCGTGATCTGGCGCAACTGTTCCTCGCTCTGTCGCAGGGCCTGGCTGGCCTGCATGTCGGCCGTGACGTCTTCGACCGTGCCTTCGTAATACAGCACGCGCCTCTCGGCGTCGCAGACCAGATGCGCGTTTTCGCTGACCCACAGGCGCTCGCCACCGCGGTGCGGAACCACCTCGCTCACGAAAGCACGCACGTGGCCGTCACGCGCCACGAGCGCCTGGAATTCGGCGCGCCGGCCGGGCAAGACGTACCAGTAGGCGTTGGCGCGGTTCACGTTCTCCAGCATCTGCGCCTCGGATTCGTAGCCATTGAGGCGCACCAGCGCCGGGTTGGCGCGAAGCATCTTCCCATCGGGGCTGCAGCGGTAGGCGCCGATGGGCAGGAAACTGAACAGGGAGGAGAAGTCGTGGGCCAGCGCTGCGGTGGAAGGTGGCATCGATACATTGTGTCGCACGACGTACGGTCTGTCACAAACAAATCCGTCCGAGAAACGCAGACAGTAGCGGCTCATCGGTGGATCACGGGTGCTTGCAGATGCAAGGCAACCCGCTACAGTGCAGTTCTTTGCCCCAAGGAAACGGCTTGCAAGTCACCCGCATACTGGCCGTGCGCCACGGCGAGACCGCCTGGAACCGCGACACGCGCATCCAGGGCCATACCGATATCGCTCTCAACGAGCATGGCCGCTGGCAGGCTGACCGGCTGGCTGCCGCCCTGCGCGACGAAGCCATCCACGCCGTCTACGCCAGTGACCTGAGCCGTGCGTTCGAAACCGCCCGGGCGGTCGCCAGGCTGCACAACCGGGCGGTGCAGGTGCACACCGGCCTGCGCGAACGCTGCTTCGGCCAGTTCGAGGGCCGCACCTGGTCCGAGCTGGAGGCCGACTGGCCCGCGGAGAGCCTGGCCTGGCGCAAGCGCGTGCCGGACTTTGCACCGGTCGGTGGCGAGTCGCTGCTGCAGCTGCGCTCGCGTGTGGTGCAGACCGTGACCGAGCTCGCCGCGCGACACCCGGGCGAACAGGTGCTGATGGTGGCACACGGCGGCGTGCTCGACATCCTCTACCGCG
This sequence comes from Hydrogenophaga sp., assembly GCA_030682835.1. Classification (GTDB taxonomy): domain Bacteria; phylum Pseudomonadota; class Gammaproteobacteria; order Burkholderiales; family Burkholderiaceae_C; genus Hydrogenophaga. The sequence goes on from JAUXNG010000027.1 coordinate 53,696, forward strand.
AAGCCACGCGGCTGGAACTGCAGGCGCCGCGCAGCTGGACGCTGACCAACACCGCCATCAACCGCCTGCTGTGGTCGCCCGAAGGCCTGAGCCTGGTGGGCTGGGCCGACACCGGTCATCTGCAGGCGGCCCCCACCGGAACACTGGATGAACGCAGCACCTGAACCGGGCCGCAGCCCCGGTGGCGCCCCTGGCGAGCGCTGGCAACGTGCGCTCGGCCTGGTCGGCCATGGCGTGGCGGGCATCGACACCCCGGCTCTGGTGATCGACCTCGACGCCATGGATCGCAACATCGCGCGCATGGTCGCCTTTGCGCAGGAGCACGGCCTGCGCTTGCGCCCGCACGCCAAGACGCACAAGAGCGCCGAGCTGGCCAACCTGCAGATGGCGGCTGGCGCGGTGGGCGTGTGCGTGCAGAAGACAGACGAAGCCCTGGCGCTGGCCCGCGCCGGCGTGCGCGACGTGTACATCAGCAACCAGGTGATTGCCCCGGCCAAGCTGCAGCGCCTGGCGCACGGGGTACGCGACCTGCCCACACGCTTCGCCATCGCGGTCGACAGCGCCATCGGCGTGGACCGGCTGGCCACGGCCCTGGCAGACGCCGGGGTGCGCCAGCCGGGCGCGGTTGACGTGTTCGTGGAAATCGACGTGGGCCACGGCCGCTGCGGCGTGGCGCCCGGTGAGGCCGCGCTGGCGCTCGCGCGGCTGGTGGCCAGCCACAGTGCCCTGCGCCTGGCCGGCCTGCAGGCCTACCACGGCAGCGCCCAGCACCAGCGCAGCCCGGCCAAGCGCTCGGCCTCGCTCAAGCAGGCCACCGAGGCGGTGCGCGACACGCTGACCCTGCTCCGGGCTCATGGACTGGATGCCCCGCTGGTCACCGGCGCGGGCACCGGCACATTCGTGCTCGAGGCCGCCAGTGGCCTGTGGGGCGAGCTGCAGGCGGGTTCGTACCTGTTCATGGACGCCGACTACGCCGCCAACCAGACGCTGCCCGGGGCCCCGGCCTTCGAGCACGCGCTGTTCATCCGCGCACAGGTGATGAGCCGCGGCACCCGCCACGCCGTGTGCGACGCCGGCCACAAGAGCCACGCCATCGACAGCGGCCTGCCCACCGTGGCCTGGCCGCCCGGGCTGGTGTACGCCAATGGTGGCGACGAACACGGCATCCTCACCACGGCAACGGCGGCCGACGCCTTGCCCGCGCTGGGCGACACGGTCTGGCTGGTGCCGGGCCACTGCGACCCCACGGTGAACCTGCACGACTTCTACATCGGCGTGCGGGGCGGCGTGCAAGACGGCCGGGTGGAACGGGTGATTGCGGTGGACGCGCGCGGGGCGCTGGGCTGAAACCGCCCCTCAGGCGAACAGGCTGTTGTCGCTGGCCGGCGGCGCCACGCCCAGGTGCCGGTAAGCCGCCAGCGTGGCGATGCGCCCGCGCGGCGTGCGCTGCAGGTAGCCCTGCTGGATCAGGTAGGGCTCGATCACGTCTTCGATGGTGTCGCGCTCCTCGCCGATGCTGGCTGCGATGTTGTCCAGCCCCACCGGGCCACCGTCGAAGCGGTGGATCACCGCCTCCAGCAGCTTGCGGTCCATGAGGTCGAAGCCTTGCGGGTCCACGTCGAGCATGGCCAGCGCGCGGTTGGCGATGTCGAGCGTGATGGTGCCGTTGCCCTTCACGTCCGCGTAGTCGCGCACCCGGCGCAGCAGCCGGTTGGCGATGCGGGGCGTGCCGCGCGAGCGCCGCGCGATCTCCATGCCGCCGCCCTCGTCCATGGGTGCATTCAGCAGGCCGGCGCTGCGCCGCACGATGCGCGCCAGCTCGTCGGCGGTGTAGAACTCCAGCCGCGCCACGATGCCGAAGCGGTCGCGCAGCGGGTTGGTGAGCATGCCCGCGCGCGTGGTGGCCCCTACCAGCGTGAAGGGCTGCAGGTCGAGCTTGATGGAGCGCGCCGCCGGGCCCTCGCCAATCATGATGTCGATCTGGTAGTCCTCCAGCGCGGGGTACAGGATCTCCTCGACGACCGGGCTGAGCCGGTGAATCTCGTCGATGAACAGCACATCGTTGGGCTCCAGGTTGGTCAGCAGCGCGGCCAGGTCCTTGGGCTTCTCCAGCACCGGCCCGCTGGTCTGGCGCAGGTTCACGCCGAGTTCCTGAGCAATGATGTGGGAGAGCGTGGTCTTGCCCAGGCCGGGCGGGCCGAACAGCAGCACATGGTCCAGTGCCTCGCTGCGTTTCTTGGCCGCGCCAATGAAAATCTCCAGCTGCTCGCGTACCTTCTGCTGGCCCACGTATTCGTCCAGCAGCTTGGGCCGAAGGGCGCGCTCGATGGCCTCTTCCTTGGGTGAAGCGGGTACGGCCGACACCATGCGGGGCGCGGGGGCGAAATCGTCGGTCTGGATGGACATGGAGCGTCGGGGCGGCCCAGGCGGCACGCATCAAAGAATCGTGCACGACTATAGCGCCGCGCACCGTCGAGGACATCCCGCACGACCCGGCGGCGCGGCTGAAGTTCTAGGCCGCTGCGCCGATACAGAGGAACAGCCCCAGCCCGCCACCGACCCATGCACCACCCCGTATCGCACACCGTTTCGCCCTTCCACTGGCACGGCTGGCCACGCGCCCTGCGCAGCGGTGTCACGGCTGCCGTGCTGGCGGGTGCCGCCCTGCACAGCGTCGCCGCCCCCGGCGGCAACGTTGAGGTGACGCGTGCGGCTGTCACGCCCCCCAACGCCAGCCCATCCGTGCCGCGCTCCACGGGCACGCTGACGCTGGAAGAAGACGCCGCCCGCATCGCGGCGAACGTACGCGCCGCCATGGCAGAGGCCCTGGCACGCCAGCGTACCCAGCCGTCCCCACCACCTCGCACTGCCCGGGCGGTCGACGCCCACACCGCACGGCAAGCCGCCACCCAGGGCCACGGCGACGCCCACTGGACCTACGGCGACGGCCCCCACGGCCCCGCCGCCTGGGGGAAGCTGGCGCCGGCATACAGCCGGTGCGCCACCGGGCAGCGGCAGTCACCGATTGCCATTGATGACAGCCTCACCCTGCAAGGCCCGGCCGAACCCCTGCTGCTGGACCACAGGCCCAGCGGCGGATCGGTGCTGCACACCGGCCACACACTGCAGGTCGAGCTGGCGCCGGGCAACGGCCTCACGGTGCGCGGGCGGCGCTACGAGCTGGTGCAGTTCCACTTCCACCACCCGGCTGAAGAAAAGATCAACCAGAAGGGCTTCGCCATGGTGGCCCACCTGGTCCACCGCGACGCCGAGGGCGCGCTGGCGGTGCTGGCCGTGCTGCTGGAACCGGGCGCGGCCAATCCGCTGATCGAGCTAGTGTGGACCCATCTGCCGCTGGAAGCCGGCGACCGCGTGCCGGTGCCGACCGGCCTGATCGACCTGGCCCAGCTGATGCCCCAGGACCCGCGCTACTACCAGTTCATGGGCTCGCTCACCACACCGCCCTGCACCGAGGGTGTGCTGTGGATGGTGATGCAGCAGCCCGTGACCCTCAGCCCCGAACAGTTGCGCCTGTTTGCGCGGCTGTTCCCGCACAACGCGCGCCCGGCGCAGCCGCTGAACGGTCGCGTGGTGCGCCAGGCGATGTAGCCCCCACGCTCTGCCGCTGCGCGGGTCGCTAAACGAGACGATGCCAGAGGCATCGTCCCTTCGGGCTGTCCATGCCTGGGCAGCCAGGCACGGAGCCGCAGCCCTCAGCCCCGAGGGGGCGCGCATTCAGCTTGGGGCGGCCCGGCGCTGAATGCCTTTCGCCCCTCGCTCAACCGCGCGAGAGCGCCTTGAGCGCCAGCTTGATGCCCTCGCTTACGCCCACGTCGGCCGGTAGCGGCTTCAGTGCCGCGGCGGCGTCCTTCTCGCTGTAGCCCAGCGCCATCAGCGCCTGCTGGATATCGCTCTGCACGTCGCTCTGCGCCGGGCCGGCGCCGGGCAGGTTCAGGTCGGCACCGAGCTTGCCCTTCAACTCCAGCAGCAGGCGCTCGGCCGTCTTCTTGCCGATGCCCGGCACCTTGACGATGCGCCCGCTGTCCTGCGCGGTGATCGCCTGCGAGAGGTCGGCCACGCTCATGCCGCTGAGCACGCTGAGCGCGGTGCGCGGCCCCACGCCCGAGATCTTGATGAGCTGGCGGAAGGCCTCGCGCTCGGGTGCGGTGCCAAAGCCGTACAGGATCTGCGCGTCCTCCCGCACGATGAAGTGCGTGAGCAGCGCCACCTTCTCCCCCACGGCGGGCAGGTTGTAGAAGGTGCTCATCGGCACGTCCACCTCGTAACCCACGCCGTGGCAGTCGAGCAGAATCTGCGGGGGATTTTTTTCCAGCAGGGCGCCGGTCAACTTGCCTATCATTGGCTCACTCCGTTGTTCAAAGGATTATCGGTTTGATTCTCAGACACACCTTCTCCCCGCCCGACAACGTGCGCATGGGTCACCTCTGCGGCCCTATGGACAGCCACATCCGCAGCATCGAGGCGGCGCTGCAGGTGAAGGTGGCGCACCGCTTCGAGCAATTCCGCATCGAGGGGCCGAAGGCGAAAGCCAACCAGGCGCTGGAAACCCTCCAGGCGCTGTACGAAATGGCGAAGAAGCCGATTCCGGCTGAGCAGGTGCAGCTCATGCTGAGCGGCGATACCGCCCTGCCCGCCGGTGACGAAACGGTGGCGATGCAGACGCGCCGTGGCGAGGTGCGCGGGCGCACCCCCAACCAGGCGCGTTACCTGGAGAACATGGCCACACACGACATCACCTTTGGCATCGGCCCCGCTGGCACCGGCAAGACCTATCTGGCCGTGGCCTGTGCGGTGGACGCGCTGGAGCGCAGCGCCGTGCAGCGCATCGTGCTCACCCGCCCCGCGGTGGAAGCAGGCGAAAAACTCGGTTTCCTGCCCGGCGACCTGGGCCAGAAGGTGGACCCCTACCTGCGCCCGCTCTACGACGCCCTGCACGACCTGATGGGCTTTGACAAGGTGCAGAAAGCCTTTGAGCGGCAACAGATCGAGATCGCGCCACTGGCCTTTATGCGCGGGCGCACGCTGAACCACGCTTTCGTCATTCTTGACGAGGCGCAGAACACCTCGGTGGAGCAGATGAAGATGTTCCTCACGCGCATCGGCTTCGGCAGCAAGGCCGTGGTGACCGGCGACGTGAGCCAGATCGACCTGCCGCGCACCCAGCTCAGCGGCCTGATCGACGCCGAGCGCGTGCTCAAGCGAGTGACTGGCATCGCCTTCAACCGCCTGACCAGCGCCGACGTGGTGCGCCACCCGCTGGTGGCGCGCATCGTCGACGCCTACGAGGCGCGCAGCCCGGGCCTCGATGACGCAGCGCCTGCCGCCAAGCGCACCCGCCGCAAGGCCGACTGACATCGCTGTTCCATGCCCCTACCCACGCTCTCCCTGTCCCTTCAATTCGGTGAACTGACCGACGCTGCCCCCCACCGCGCCGCACTGCCCCGCCACAAAGTGAGCCGCTGGATCCGCCACGCGCTGGACGCGGATGCAGAAATCACCGTGCGCATCGTCGATGCCGAAGAAGGCCAGAGCCTCAACCGCGACTACCGCCAGAAAGACTACGCCACCAACGTGCTCACCTTCGACTACGCCACCGAGCCCGTGGTGATGGCCGACCTGGTCCTGTGCGCGCCCGTGGTAGCCCGCGAAGCCGCCGAGCTGGGCAAGCCCCTGGCCGAGCACTATGCGCACCTGCTGGTGCACGGCACCCTGCACGCCCAGGGCTGGGACCATGAAACCAGCGAGTCAGATGCCGAGGAAATGGAAGCGCGGGAAACCGAGATCCTCGCCGGCCTGGGCGTGCCGAACCCGTACTGAAAGGCGGAACCGCGAAGGAGGCGGCGAACGCGCGGCTGAAGACTCGGTCGTCAGGCCGTCATCCGAAGGGGAATCGTCACCGGCCCATCGTTGACCAGGTGCACCTGCATGTCGGCGCCGAACCGGCCCGTTTGCACCACCGGATGCTGTTCGCGTGCCAGGGCCACGAAGCGGTCATAAAGCGCCTCGCCCAGGGCGGGCGGGGCGGCGCCGGTGAAGCCGGGCCGGTTGCCGTGGCGGGTGTCGACCGCCAGGGTGAACTGGCTGACGATCAGCAGGCCACCAGCCACGTCCTGCACGCTGCGGTTCATCTTGCCCTGTTCATCCGGAAAGATGCGCAGCTTCAGAATCTTGGCCAGCAGTTTCTGGCCCACGGCTTCGGTGTCGTCCGGCTCTGCGCAGACCAGCACCAGCAGGCCAGGGCCGATGCGGCTCACCGTTTCGCCCGCGATGTCGACGCGGGCCTCGCTCACGCGCTGCAGCAAGGCGATCATTTCAGATCCTGCGGGTCGTCAAAGTGCGCTTCCACATCGCTGGGCAGCAGCTGGATGGTGGCGCGCAGGCCCGGTACCGCGCTCATGAGCGCCTGCTCCACGCTGGCGCGCACAGCGGCAGCCCGCCCGAGCGACCAGGCGGCCGGCATGTGCATGTGCAGGTCGACAAAGCGGCGCTGGCCGGCCTTGCGGGTGCTGATGTGATCGAAGCGGATGATGACCGCCTCGCCCGGCTGGCTCTCGAAGCCTGCCAGTGTCGTCTGGATGGTGTCCAGCACCTCGGGCTCCAGCGCCTCGTCCATCAGGCCTTGTGACGAGCGCCAGATCAGGTGGAATCCCTCTTTCAGAATGTTCGCCGCCACCGCCATGGCCACGACCGGGTCGAGCCAGAGCCAGCCGCTCAGGTGCACCAGCGCAATGCCCACCACCACCCCGGCGGAGGTCCATACATCGGTCACCAGGTGTCTGGCGTCGGCCTCCAGCGCGATCGAGCGGTGTTCGCGGGCAGCGCGGAACATCACCCAGGCCAGCAGGCCGTTGAGCAGGGAGCTGAGCACCGACAAGGCCAGCCCCCAGCCCACCTGCTGGATCGGCTGCGGGTCCATCAGGCGGTGCCCGGCGGCCCAGAAGATGCCCAGCGCAGCGGCGATGATGAGGATGCCCTCGAAACCCGACGAAAAATACTCGGCCTTGTGGTGGCCATAGGGATGGTCGTCGTCGGCGGGGCGCGCGGCAATGGTGACCATCACCAGCCCGAACACCGCGCTGGCCAGGTTCACCAGCGACTCCATTGCGTCCGACAGCAGGCCCACCGAATCGGTGATGAGCCAGGCGGTGGTCTTCAGGGCGATGGTGATGATCGCCACCACCACCGAGGCCATGAGCAGGCGACGGGGCGTGAGCAGCCGCGTGGTTTCAGGGGTCATGCCGCCCCGTTCCCGTGCAAGGGTTGGCTCAGGCGCAGCACCATCAGCAGAGCGTCACGCGGGCAAACTTGCGCTTGCCTACCTGAACCACATACACGCCCGCGCCCAGTTTCAGACCCTTGTCGCTGACCACGCCGGAGTCGATGCGCACACCGCCGCCATCGATCAGCCGGTTGCCTTCGCCGTTCGAAGCCACCAGCCCCGCGGCATTGAGCAGCGCCGCCACACCCATGGGCGCGCCGGTCAGCGACACCTCGGGGATCTGATCCGGCACGCCGCCCTTGCTGCGGTTGATGAAGTCCTGCTCGGCCGCATCGGCCGCGGCCGCGCTATGGAAGCGGGTGGTGATTTCCTTGGCCAGCGCCACCTTGGCTTCTTTCGGGTTGGCACCCTGCTCGACCGCTTGCTTTAGCGCATCAATCTCGGCCAGCGACTTGAACGACAACAGCGTGTACCAGCGCCACATCAGCGTGTCACTGATGCTCAGCACCTTGGCGAACATGCTGTTGGGCGCTTCCGTGATGCCGATGTAGTTGTTCTTGCTCTTGGACATCTTGTCCACGCCGTCCAGGCCTTCGAGCAGCGGCATGGTCAGGATGCACTGCGGCTCCTGCCCGTATTCCTGCTGCAGGTGGCGCCCCATCAGCAGGTTGAACTTCTGGTCGGTGCCGCCCAGTTCCAGGTCACTCTTGAGCGCCACGGAGTCGTAACCCTGCATCAGCGGGTACAGGAACTCGTGCACGCTGATCGGCGTGCCAGCGGTGAAGCGTTGGTGGAAGTCGTTGCGCTCCATCATGCGCGCCACGGTGTATTTGGCGGCGAGCTGGATCATGCCCATCGAACCCAGCGGCAGGCTCCACTCGCTGTTGTAGCGGATCTCGGTGCGCGCCGGGTCCAGCACCAGGCTGGCCTGCTTGTAGTACGTTTCGGCGTTGGCCTTGATCTGTTCGGACGTGAGCGGCGGGCGCGTGTTGTTGCGTCCCGAAGGGTCACCGATGAGGCTGGTGAAGTCGCCGATCAGAAAAATCACCTGGTGGCCGAGGTCCTGCAGCTGGCGCATCTTGTTGAGCACCACCGTGTGACCGATGTGAATGTCGGGCGCTGTCGGGTCCAGCCCCAGCTTGATGCGCAGGGGCACGCCGGTGCGCTCCGATTTGAGCAGCTTGCGCGCCCAGTCGTCGTGGGGAATGAGTTCGTCGCATCCGCGCAGCGTGACCGCCATCGCCTCGCGTACACCGTCCGTCAGATCGACCCCGTTGCCGCTGCTTTTCGTAACACTTTGGTGATCGTTTTGACTGAGGTTCATACAGGGTAATCCGGGTGCAAAAGCCCTTGTGCTGGCTATACTTTTGGGTTGATTCGACGTGGATTTTAGTGGGCGAGCGCTGCAAGGCAGCAGCAGCCTCCGGTCAGCTGGCCGGGCTCACCGGGAACCCGTGTCCGCGTGCGCATCTCCACCCCCGTATTTGCGCTGCCGAACAGTCGGCGCGCCTGCCGGAAACCTACTTTGACCCATTCAACCGCTCACCCGCTGGCCCAGCTCTTCGAAGCCGTCACTGCCAGCCTGTCCCGGCACCCTCGCCGCATCATGGCCGGCGTCGGCGTGCTGCTGCTGGGCACCGGTGTCACCGCCTTCGGCATCGCCCCCCTGGCCCCGGACGCCGCCGACCTGCCGGTGCGCCAGGTGGTGGAGGCCCTGAACATCGAGCCCACCACCACCGCGTTGTCGGCCGACGGCCTGACCGCGGCCATGCCCTTCACGCTGTTTCGCAGCGACACCACACGCCGCGACGACACCGCGCAAAGCCTGCTGCGGCGGCTGGGCGTGAGCGATTCAGCTGCTGAGGCATTCCTGCGCACCGATCCCACCGCCCGCGTGCTGCTCTCCGGGCGCGCCGGCAAGCTGGTGTCGGCCGAAGCCACCGACCGCGGCCAGCTGCTAAAGCTCACCGCGCGCTGGCTTCCCGATGAAAGCCGCCAGTTCTCTCGCCTGGTGATCGAGCCGCAGGGCTCCACACTGAGCGCACGCGTGGAAACAGGCCAGCTGACTGCATCGGCCCGGCTGGCTGGCGGCGTGATCCGCAGCTCCCTGTTTGCCGCCACCGACGCGGCCAACCTGCCCGACGGCATCGCCGTGCAGCTGGCCGAGATTTTCTCGTCCGAGATCGATTTCCGCCGCGACCTGCGCCAGGGTGACCGCTTCAGCCTCGTGTACGAGACCCTGGAAGCGGACGGCGAGACCATGGGCTACGGGCGCGTGCTGAGCGCCGAGTTCTTCAACAATGGTCGCGAACACGAGGCGGTGTGGTTTGAAGAGCCGGGCCACAAAGGGGCTTACTTCGGCTTTGACGGGCAGAGCTCGCGCAAGTCCTACCTGTCGTCGCCCCTGGAGTTCTCCCGTGTGAGCAGCGGCTATGGCATGCGCTTCCACCCCATCTCGGGGGTGCAGAAAGCACACCTGGGCGTCGACTACGCGGCACCCACGGGCACGCCGGTGCGCACCATTGGCGATGGCGTGGTGTCGTTCGCCGGCTGGCAGGGCGGGTACGGCAACGTCATCATCGTTCAGCACAAAGATCGCCAGAGCACGCTGTACGCCCACCTGAGCCGCATCGACGTCAGCAAGGGCCAGAAAGTTTCCCAGGGCGATCGGGTGGGTGCTGTGGGCAGCACCGGAGCATCCACCGGCCCGCACCTGCATTTCGAGTTCCGTGACAACGGCGTGCACCAGGATCCGCTGGAAGTGGCGCGCAAGAGCGAGAACATTCCCATCAGCCCGGCGTTGCGTGCGCGCTTCGAGACCGTGGCCCAGAGCCAGCGCCTGAAGCTCGATGCAGCGGCCAGCGTGCAGCAGGCCAGCGCCGAATGAACGCCTGAGCGCCGGCAGAAGAACAAAAGGGGAGCCATTGCTGGCTCCCCTTTTTTTTGGGTGTTCGGTGACGGGCGCCCTGAAGCGCCCGGGTTGTCAGACGCTGAAGCTGGACCCGCAACCGCAGGTGGAGTTCGCGTTGGGGTTCTTGATGACGAACTGCGCCCCTTCCAAGTCTTCCTTGTAGTCGATCTCGGCCCCCACCAGGTACTGGTAGCTCATGGCGTCGATCAACAGCGAGACGCCGTTTTTGGACATGGTCGTATCATCTTCGTTGACGACCTCGTCGAACGTGAATCCGTACTGGAAACCCGAACAACCGCCACCCTGCACGAACACGCGCAGCTTGAGATCGGGATTGCCCTCTTCGGCCACCAGTTCGGCCACCTTGGCCGCGGCGCTGTCGGTGAAGACCAGCGGTGCGGGCATGTCTGTCTGGATGTTTTCTGCGACTGCGCTCATGGATCACCTCGTGTGTGGTCGTGTCGGGCTGCACCCGGGGCACGTGAATGTTGCTGTGCGGATGACCACCACCCGCAGGAAAGAGAATGCTATAGCAAAACGCTCGGGATTGCCCTCAGGCGTTATTTGCCGCCAGTTTCAGTGTGGGTTTGTCTTCCACTTCACCCGTGAGGGGCTTGAGCTGGCCCGAAATGGTGGCGCCCTGGTGCATTTCCAGCGCCCGGTACGACACATCACCTTCGATACGGGCCTTGGGCTGCAGCTCCAGCAGCTCAAGCGCCAGCACCGGGCCACGCACGGTGCCGTTGATGATGACGTGGTCCGCGTGGATCTGTCCGGTCACGGTGGCCGATTCGCTCACCACCAGGATACTGGCCTGCGCATCGGTGGCGCGAATGTCGCCCACCACCTCGCCATCCACACGCAGCCCGTCGTGGAACGTCAGGTTGCCCTCGATGCGGGTGCCCTGGGCAATGAGGCTTTTGATGGGGGGTTGTTTTTTCTTGCCAAACATATTGCGTCCAGACGGGGTATTTAGAGTTTGATGGTCTGCACCGACTTGACCGCGCTGCCCTGCAGGATCTTGGCGGTCACGGTTTTTACCACGGCGCCCGGCGGCACGTCCACGACGCCCTCCTGCCGCAGATAGCCCTTGATGACGACCGCCTGCGGCGAAGGCGCCTGCGACATCGACCAGGGCCTGCCCTCCAGCGTGCCGGCAAACGTGATCTCCAGCGCTCCACGAAAATCGGGCGCGTTCTTCACGGCCTGGATCATCAGCGCCTGCCACTTCACCTGCACGTCGCTCAGCCGCTCCACCTGCAGGCCGCGGATGCTGGGTGCGTCGGTGCCGCTGCCCGGAATCAGGCGTTCGAAGAAACCGAGGTCGTTGCGCAGCGCCTGGTTGTCGGCCTGCAGCTGGCGGATCTGCCCCACCAGCTGCTCCTGCGCCACCTTCTCGGCGGTCAGCAGGCTCTCAGACGTGTTGGCCACCGACTGGGCCCTGGAGAGGTCGTCGCGCAGCTGTTGTACTTCCTGGCGCAACTGCGCCAGCTCCTGCTTGGCGTTGCGGTCCAGACCGGCGATGTCTTTGCCGAATTCAAAAGCCCACAGGGCCAGGGCGCCCGAGAAGCCCAGCACCACGGCGCCCAGCAGCCAGCGAAACGGCCACGGCAGGGCGCTGCGCACCGACACGCGCGGCGCACTCACGGTGAGTCTTCTTCGCAACAGTCTCAGCCTCATTCACATCCTTTCGCACAGTGCACAACATCCATCGAAGCCAGAAATGCAAAAACCGCCCCAAGACGAACTTGTGGGCGGTTTCTGCGGCAGAGCCAGGGCGCTTTAGCGCTTGCTGAACTGCTTGCGGCGGCGTGCGGAACGCAGACCGACTTTCTTACGCTCGACTTCGCGGGCATCGCGCGTCACGAAACCGGCTTGCGACAGTTCGGACTTGAGCGTTGCGTCGTAGTCGATCAGGGCGCGGGTGATGCCGTGGCGCACGGCGCCGGCCTGGCCGGATTCACCGCCTCCGTGCACGTTGACCATCACGTCGAAAGTGTCGGCGTGGTTGGTCAGCAGCAGGGGCTGCTTGGCGATCATGATCGAGGTCTCACGGCCGAAGTAGGACTGGATGTCCTTGCCGTTCACGACGATCTGGCCGGAGCCTTTTTTCAGAAACACGCGGGCGACGCTGGATTTGCGACGGCCGGTGCCATTGTTCCATTCACCAATCATCTCAAGGCTCCTTAGATGTCCAGCACTTGCGGCTGTTGGGCGGTGTGCGGGTGCTCGGCGCCGCCGTACACCTTGAGCTTCTTGATCATGGCGTAGCCGAGGGGGCCCTTGGGCAGCATGCCCTTGACAGCCTTTTCGAGTGCGCGGCCAGGGTGCTTGGCCTGCATGTCGCGGAAGTTGGTGCCGTAGATACCGCCGGGGTAACCCGAGTGGCGGTAGTACACCTTGTCGAGGGCCTTGGTGCCCGTGACGCGGATCTTGGCTGCGTTGATGATGACGATGAAGTCACCGGTATCGACGTGAGGCGTGTAAATGGCCTTGTGTTTGCCGCGCAAACGGAGAGCCACTTCACTGGCAACTCGTCCGAGGACCTTGTCGGTCGCGTCAATCACAAACCACTCGTGCGTCACGTCAGCGGGTTT
>JAUXNG010000028.1 GCA_030682835.1 Hydrogenophaga sp.
CGGCGCTGTGGGTGCCGCTCAGTTCCTTATCGACGCTGGAAGGCGGGGTGGGGGCTATCTTCGCCAGTCGGTCTATGCCGAAAGCCGGTAGTTCAGACCCTCCACCCCAACACCCTCAACCATACAAGCCGGTTCCACCGCGTGCGCTGGAAGCGGGCGACGCACCGCGGCCTTAGCACAAACCTTCGCACACGAAAGCATGAGCCTGCCGCCGTCATCCGTTCGCTGCATTGCCCTGGCCGGGCCCACCGCCAGCGGCAAGAGTGCGGCCTCGCTCGCCATTGCCCGGCGCTGGCCGGTGGAAATCATCAGCGTGGACTCGGCCCTGGTCTACCGCGGCATGGACATCGGCACCGCCAAGCCCACGCCTGCCGAACAGGCCGAGGTGCCGCACCACCTGATCGACATCCGCGACCCGCTTGACGCCTACAGCGCGGCCGCTTTCGTCAGCGACGCCACGCGCCTGATCGGCGAGATCCAGGCGCGCGGCCGCACCCCCGTGCTGGTGGGCGGCACCATGCTGTACTTCAAGGCACTGCTTCAGGGCATGGACGACATGCCGCAGGCCGATGCTGCCGTGCGCGAGCGCATCGACGCGCGCGCCCGTGATCAGGGCTGGCCGGCGCTGCACGCCGAACTGGTGCAGGTGGACCCGGCCACCGCCGCACGCCTGTCGCCCAACGATTCTCAGCGCATCCAGCGCGCGCTGGAGGTGTTCGAGGTGTCGGGCCAGCCCATCTCGGCCCTGCACACCGGTCATGCCTCCCCGCACCAAAGCCCGCTGAAGCCCCAGCACCTGATCTCGCTGGAACCAGACCACCGCGCCTGGCTGCACGGCCGCATTGCCCAGCGCTTTGACGCCATGCTGGCCGATGGCCTGGTGGCCGAGGTGCAGCGGCTGCGCGCGCGCGGCGACCTGCACATTGACCTGCCCTCCATGCGCTGCGTGGGCTACCGCCAGACCTGGGAACTGCTCGACGCCGCGGGCGCCGCACCACTGTCACCGGCACAGCTGGCCGAGCTGCGTGAACGTGGCCTGGCTGCCACACGCCAGCTGGCCAAGCGCCAGCTCACCTGGCTGCGTTCCATGCCGCAGCGCCGGGTCATTGCCTGCGACGCACCCGAGGCGCCAGCGCTTGTGCTGGAATCGGTGCGGGCGCTGCTGGAAGGCTGACGCCCGCCCCCTCCCATGAGCCTCATCGTCCACCAGCTCGGCAAACGCTACGGCAACACCCCTGTGTTCAGCCAGGTGAGCCTGCGCGTGGCGCCGGGCGAGTTCGTCGCCATCGTGGGGGAATCGGGCGTGGGCAAGTCCAGCCTGCTGAACTGCCTGGCCGCGCTCGACGACTGGAGCGAAGGCCGCATCGAGCACCAGGGCGTGGACCTCAGCGGGTTGAACGACACACAACGCGCGCATTGGCGGCGCGAGCACCTGGGCTTCGTGTTCCAGGCCTTTCATGTGCTGCCGCACCTCGACGTGGCGCAGAACGTGGGCCTGCCGCTGCTGCTGCTCGGGCGACCGGACCCGGCGCGGGTGCAGGCGATGCTGGACGCGGTGGGCCTGGGCGAACTCGGCGCCCGTCTGCCGGCCGAACTCTCAGGCGGGCAGCTGCAACGCGTGGCGATTGCCCGCGCACTGGCGCACCGCCCCAGCCTGCTGCTGGCCGACGAGCCCACCGGCAACCTCGACCCCACGACCGCGCGCCAGGTGATGGACGTGCTGCAGCAGCAGGCGGCCGACAGCGGCGCCGCGCTGATCCTCGTCACGCATTCCGACACCGCGGCGGCGCGCGCACAGCGCGTGCTGCACCTCACCGCGCAAGGCCTGCAGGAAGCGCCCACCGGCACAGCCGCCTGAAAGGCGTGCAGGCGTGCAGCGACGCCGCAATGACGCATGCCGCACTGACGCACGCGCTGCGTAGACCTAGGGTGCGAGATGGTTCGCCCATGCGATGCGCCCGACGGCCGGGCAGCTTGTGGCGGCAATGTAACTTGGTTACATTAAAATTTTGTTCTTCAGTAACTTGATGACAGACATGGTCACCTCCACCGCCACCCTCACCGCTGCTCCCTCTGTGCTGGATCTGGTCATTTTCGGGGGGGTCGGTGACCTCTCGGTGCGCAAGCTGTTGCCCGCGCTCTACATGGCGCACCTGCATGGCAACCTGAGCCCGCAGACCCGCATCCACGCACTGGGGCGACAAGGCTGGGACCGGGCCGCGTTCCTGGCTTTCATCCAGGAAAAGGTACCCGGCTTTATCGAGGGCAAGGCCCTCACCGACGCTGACTGGCAGGGCTTTCTGCAGCGGCTGAATTTCGTGAGCGTGGACGCCACGCAGGCGGCCGACTTCGACACGCTGGGCGCTGCACTGCAGACCGGTTCCGACCGGGTGTACTACCTGGCCACCGCGCCCAGCCTGTTCACCGCCATCTGCGCCCACCTGTCTGGCGCTGGGCTGATCGATGCCCGCTCGCGCGTGGTGCTGGAAAAGCCGCTGGGCCATGACCTCGAATCCGCACGGCGCATCAACGACGAGGTGGGCCAGTACTTTCAGGAACAGCAGATTTTTCGCATCGACCACTACCTGGGCAAGGAGACGGTGCAGAACCTCATGGTGCTGCGCTTTGGCAACACCATCTTCGAGCCGCTGTGGCGCAGCCCCTACATCAAGAGCGTGCAGATCACCGTTGCCGAGAGCGTGGGTGTGGGCAGCCGCGCCGGCTTCTACGACGGCACGGGCGCCATGCGCGACATGATCCAGAACCACCTGCTGCAGCTGCTTTGCATCGTGGCCATGGAGCCACCGGTCTCGCTCGACGCCGACGCGGTGCGCGACGAAAAGCTCAAGGTGCTGCGTTCACTGCGCCCCCTGACCGTGGCCGACGTGGCGCGCGACACGGTGCGTGGCCAGTACGGCCCCGGCGCCTCCAGCGGCGACGCCGCCGTGGGTTACCTGCAGGAAGAGAACGTACCCGCCGGCAGCACCACCGAAACTTTTGTGGCCCTGCGCGCGCACATCAACAACTGGCGCTGGGCCAACGTGCCGATCTTCCTGCGCACCGGCAAGCGCATGGCCGAGCGGCGCTCGGAAATCGTCATCGAGTTCGCTGACCTGCCCTTCACCATCTTCCAGGACTCGCCGCGCCAGTCCGTCAACCGGCTGATGATCCGCCTGCAGCCCGAAGAACACGTGCAGCTGCAGATGATGGCCAAGGAGCCTGGCAGCGGCATGCGCCTGCGCCCGGTCAACCTCAACCTCGACCTGGAATCCGCCTTCTCTGAGCGCCGTGCCGAGGCCTACGAGCGCCTGCTGATGGACGTGATCAAGGGCCGCCTGACCCACTTCATGCGCCGCGACGAGCTGGAGGCCGCCTGGACCTGGGTCGACCCCATCCTCGAAGGCTGGAAGGTGCTGAACGAAAGGCCCAAGACCTACACGGCGGGCACCTGGGGACCGGCTGCCTCGTCGGCGCTGATGGCGCGCGAAGGCGGTTCGTGGGTGGAGGAATCGTGACCCCCCTGCGCCGCTTCGCTCGCCTTGCAGGCCGCAGCATGGGACAGAGCCCATGCTTCTTCGGGCTGTCCGAGCCTGCGCAGGCAGGCTCAGAGCCGCAGCCCTCAGCCCCCACGGGGACAACACCAGTGACCCGGCGAAGCCGGTTCCACGGTGTTTCTGAGTCAAGACACTTCATGCTGATACCCATGATTACCGAACACACCGATGCAAAACCCATGGCCATTGCCGCGCATGTGGCCAATGCGTTGCGCGCCGCCATTGCCGAACGCGGGCACGCCAGCCTGGCCGTGTCGGGCGGCAAGTCGCCGATTCCCATGTTTGAGGCACTGCGCGAGCAGGCACTGAACTGGGCCAAGGTCACGGTTGTGCTGGTGGACGAGCGCGTTGTGCCACGTGACCATGCCGACAGCAACACAGCACTGGTCGCGCACCACCTGCTCCAGGGCCGGGCCGCCGAGGCGCACTTCCTGCCCTTCTTTGCCGAACTGGCGCCGCGCTTCAATGCCGAGGTGCTGGACGCGCTCGTGAGCGACGCCGAGCAGCGGATCGCCGCCCTGCCCTGGCCGCTGGACGTTGCGGTACTCGGCATGGGTGAAGACGCCCACACCGCCTCGCTGTTTCCGGGCGCGCCGGGCTACGCCCGCGCCATCGCCACGGACCGCCGGCTGGCCTGGGTGGTGCCCGACACGGCGCCCCATGCCCGGCTGAGCTTCACGCTCAGCGCCCTGCTCGCCTCGCGCGAACTGGTGCTGAGCATCGCGGGAGACAGCAAGCGGGCGGTCTACCAGAAGGCCGCGCAATCGCGCGACGAAGCCCTTCCCATTTCCCTGGTCCTGAACCAAACGCAGACGCCCGTGAGCGTCTGGATAGGCTGAACATGAACCTCCCTTTGAACACCACCATCGAGCGCGTCACCCAGCGCATCATCGAACGCAGCGCCGCCACCCGCGCGCGCTACCTGCAGACCGTGGCAGCCCAGCGCAAGGCGGGCACCCAGCGCGGCGGCCTGGGCTGCGCCAACATGGCGCACACCACGGCCGCGCTCCCGGCCAGCGACAAGCTGAAGATCCATGCCGAACGGGTGCCGCACGTGGGCATCGTCACAAGCTACAACGACATGCTCTCGGCCCATCAGCCCTACGAGCATTACCCCGAGTTCCTGCGGGAGCACGCGCGCCAGCTGGGCGTGACCGCGCAGGTCGCCGGTGGCGTGCCCGCCATGTGCGACGGCATCACCCAGGGCGCCGAAGGCATGGAGCTGTCGCTGTTCTCGCGCGACGTGATTGCCCTCAGCACGGCCGTGGCGCTGTCGCACAACGTGTTCGACGCCGCCCTGATGCTGGGCATCTGCGACAAGATCGTGCCCGGTCTGTTCATGGGCGCGGTGCAGTTCGGGCACCTGTCCACCGTGTTCGTGCCGGGCGGTCCCATGACCACCGGGCTGTCCAACGACGCCAAGGCCAAGGTCCGCCAGCAGTACGCCCAGGGTCTCGTGGGCCGCGAGGCGCTGCTCGAAAGCGAAGCCCAGGCTTACCACAGCCCCGGCACCTGCACCTTCTACGGCACGGCCAACAGCAACCAGATGCTGATGGAGATCATGGGCCTGCACCTGCCCGGCTCCAGCTTCGTCAACCCCGGTACGCCACTGCGCGATGCCCTTACCCGCGAGGCGCTGCGCCGGGCGGTGGCCAACACCGGCCGCACCGGCGAAGCGGCCATCTGCATGGCAGACATCGTGAGTGAGAAGACGGTGGTCAACGGCATCATCGGCCTCCTGGCCACCGGTGGCTCCACCAACCACACGCTGCACCTGGTGGCAATGGCGCGCGCGGCGGGCGTGCTGATCGACTGGGACGACTTTGCCGAACTCTCCGGGGTCATTCCCCTGCTGGCCCGTGTGTACCCCAACGGCAGCGCCGACGTGAACCACTTCCAGGCGGCCGGCGGCATGGGCTTCCTCATGCGCGAGCTCATGGCCCACGGTTTGCTGCACAGCGACGTCACCAGCGTCATGGGCCGTGGCCTGTCGGACTACGCGCTGGAGCCCTGGCTGAACGACGGCGCCCTGGCCTGGCGCCCTGTGCCCCGCGAAAGCGGCGACATCGCCGTGCTGCGGCCGGTGAGCGAGCCCTTCAGTGCCGACGGTGGCCTGCGCCTGCTGCAGGGCAACCTGGGTCGCAGCGTGGTGAAGGTCTCGGCCGTGAAGCCCGAGCACCGCGTCGTGCGCGCCCAGGCCGTGGTGGTGAGCGACCAGCACGACCTGCTGGCGCTGTTCAACGCGGGCGACCTGCAGCGCGACCTGATCGCCGTGGTGCGCTACCAGGGCCCGCGCGCCAACGGCATGCCCGAGCTGCACAAGCTCACCCCGCCGCTGGCCGTGCTGCAGGACCAGGGCTTCAAGGTGGCGCTGGTCACCGACGGACGCATGAGCGGTGCCTCAGGCAAGGTGCCCGCGGCCATCCACCTCAGCCCGGAGGCGCTGGCCGACGGCCCCATTGCGAAGGTGCAGAACGGCGACTGGATCACGCTGGACTGTGAAAGCGGCGTGCTCGAACTCGAAGTGGACGCCGCCACCCTGGCCGCGCGCACCGTGCTGCACCCCGACCTGAGCCACAACGCCCACGGCACCGGCCGCGAACTGTTCGGTTTGTTCCGCACGCACGCGAGCACGGCCGAAACCGGCGCTTCCCCCTTGTTGGGATAAAGCGCAACCGACCACACAACCGTTCGCCCTGAGCACCACCACCGTTCGCCCTGAGCACCCGCACCGTTCGCCCTGAGCCTGTCGAAGGGCTTCCACTCAAGCTTGGCGCGAAGGCTTCGACAGGCTCAGCCCGAACGGATACCTGGACGATCTCAACGCGCCAATCACCCGCCTGCCCACACCATGACCACCACCTGCTTCACCCGCCCCGCCTTCACCTCTCGCGTAGTACCCGTCATCGTGCTGGCCAATCCCGCCCATGCGGTGCCACTGGCCCACGCGCTGCTCGCGGGTGGCATCGACGTGATGGAAATCACCTTGCGTTCGGACGCCGCGCTAGCCTCCATCGAGGCGGTGGCCAAGGCAGTGCCGCAGATGCACCTGGGTGCCGGCACCGTGACCCGCGTGGCCGAGGTGCAGCGCGTGATCGACGCTGGCGCCACGTTTGCGCTCTCGCCCGGCTGCACCGACGCACTGGTGGACGCCGTGCGCGCCGCCGCCCTGCCCTTCATTCCGGGGGTGATGACACCCGGCGAGGTGATGCAACGCCGCGAGCAGGGCTTCAGCCTCATGAAACTGTTTCCTGCTCAGCAAGCGGGTGGCCTGGGCATGCTCAAGGCGCTCGGTGCACCGATTCCGGACGTTCAGTTCTGCCCCACCGGCGGCGTGAGCCCCGAGAACCTGCGCGAGTTCCTGGCGCTGCCCAACGTGGCCATGGCCGGTGGCTCCTGGCTCACGCCGGCCGATGCGCTGCTGCAGGGCGACTGGGCGCGCATCACCCGGCTGGCACGCGAGGCCACGGCAATCGCCGGTGCCGCATGAGCTGAGCGCACCGACTCGCCGGGCAGGCCTGTGCACATTCGCCAGGCCGGAACTGGTCTAATTTGAGCCGATGTCTGCGACACCCGTTCGGTGATCGCCACCGCCTGAACACACTGCCAAGCTGTCACATGTCCATACCCCACAAGACCCCCCAGGAGCTGCCCGCCTGGCAACAGCTCACCGCGCTCGCGGCGACACAGCAGCCCCATCTGCGCGACCTGCTGGCCGCAGACCCGGCCCGTGAATCGCGCATGGCCGTGACGGCAGCCGGCCTCACGCTCGATGCAAGCCGCCAGCGCTGCAGCCCGGCCGTGCACGGTGCCCTGCAGACCCTGGCCGAACAGGCCGGCGTGGCCGACCACCGCGACGCCATGTTCCGGGGCGAAGCCATCAACACCACCGAAGACCGACCAGTGCTGCACGTGGCGCTGCGCGGCGACCCGCTGCAGGGTGGCCCCTGGGGCGCTGCCGTGCAGGCCGATGTGCAGCGCGAACTGGGCCGCGTGTGCGATTTCGCCACCCGCCTGCGTGGCGGCGAGGTGCGCGGCCACAGCGGCGAGACCATCACCGATGTGGTGAACATCGGCATTGGCGGTTCCGACCTCGGCCCGCGCATGGCCGCCGAGGCGCTGGCCCATCTGGCGCACGAGACCGTGCGCGTGCACTACGTGTCCAATCCCGATGCGTGGGCGCTGTACAGCGTGCTGCGCGGGCTGAACCCGGCGCGCACGTTGCTCATCGTCTCGTCCAAGACCTTCACCACGCAGGAAACGCTGACCAATGCCGCCAGTGCCCGGCGCTGGCTGCAGGACGGCGGCTGCCCGCCCGAGGCGCTGGCGCAGCACCTGGTCGCCATCACCGCCAGCCCGGCCAAGGCCGCCAACATGGGCTATCCGCCCGAGCGCACCTTCCTGTTCTGGGACTGGGTGGGCGGACGCTACTCGGTGTGGTCGGCACTGGGCCTGCCGCTGGCGATTGCCATCGGCGCCGATGGCTTTCGCCAGTTCCTGGCCGGCGCGCGCTCGATGGACGAGCACTTTGCCCAGGCGCCGCTTGCGCAGAACCTGCCGGTGCAGATGGCGCTCTACGGCATCTGGAACCGCAATTTCCTGCAGATGCCGACGCAGCTGATCGTGCCCTATGCGTCGCGCCTGGGCCGCTTCACACCCTTCGTGCAGCAGATGGACATGGAATCCAACGGCAAGCGCACGCACTGCCACGGCGATCCGGTGGACGTGGACACCGGCCCCATCGTCTGGGGCGGCTTGGGCATCGACGGCCAGCACGCTTACTTCCAGCTCATCCACCAGGGCCGCCACAGCGTGCCGGTGGACTTCATCGGCGTGCGCAGCGAAGACACGCCCCTGCCCGACGCCGCTGCGCACCACGCGGTCGTGAACCTCAACCTGCGCGCGCAGGCCCGCGCCATGGCCTGCGGGCGCAGCGTGGACGAAACCCGTGCCCTGCTGCTGCAGGACGGCATGGGCCCGGCCGAGGCCGAGACCATGGCCACGCACCGCAGTTTCGAGGGCAACATTCCGAGCAATGTGATCTGGATGGACCGGCTCGACGCGCACCGGCTGGGCGCGCTCATCGCGCTGTACGAACACAAGGTGTTCACCCAGGCCACCATCTGGTGCATAAACGCCTACGACCAGTGGGGCGTTGAGCTGGGCAAGACCATGGCCAAACAGATGGAAACCCCCCGCGCGGGATGACAACCCCCCGCGCTGCTGCGCAGCTCCCCCTGCTGGGGGCAACGCCTGAGGCCCGGCGGAGCCGGTTCCTCGGCGTTACTCGGCTGAATGCCCTTTCCCCGACCATGCATATTGCTCTGATCGCCCACCGGTGCGCGTCTGCGACGTGCACGACGTGCCCTGCGCGACCCACCTGACCTCCGTCCGGCTGCTGCTCCGGGCGCTGGCGCAGCGTTAGACCGACATCCGCCCGGGGCGCCGGATCAGGCGGCGATCGGCAAACTCAGCACATGCCCCAGCCGCGGGTCGCCGCGTCCGCCCAGCACCAAGCTGTGCGCCGCCTCCACCGCCGCTTCACCGCTGTGCTGCTGCACCTGTATCCACGGCAACGGGCCTTCGGCCACGCGCTCACGGAACGCGTGCCAGGCGGCCACGAGGCGTTCGTTGAACACGGCAGGCCCCCAGTCGGCCGAGCGTTTCTTCACCTGCGCAGGCGCGAAGAACAGCACGGGCCGTGGTCCCGGCAAATCGCGCCCGCCGGCCAGCTGGTCTACATGGGTGCCGCCAATGGAGCAGCTGTAGGCCAGTGCAACAAAGCGCGTGTGGATGGCCCGGCGCAGGGCGCCATTGCCGGCAAAGTCGACATAGACACAAGGGGTCTCCGCTGGCAGTTCATCAAGTTGCTCATAGCTAAGGACGCGCTGGTACACGCACAGGCTCTCGCAGAAGGCCACATTCGCCGCCGAGGTGAGGCCCACCACGCTCACGCCCTCGCGCTGCGCCAGCTGGGCCGCCGTGCCGTATGCGGTCTTGCTGCTGGCCGATGACAGCAGCAGCACAGCATGTGTGCCCCCCTGTTGCGCCGCGGCCTGTGCGCCGAAGAATGCGTTGTCGGCCAGGAAGTCGTCGATCAGCCAGGACGTGAGAAACAGCGGGCGCAACAGGGCCTGCAGGGCTTCGGTATCGGCCGTGTAGAACGGGTCGGCGGCGCAGCGCAGGTACTGGTTGTAGACCGGGTGCAGGGCCGCCCGGTGGGCAGCTCCGTCAGCCCAGCCGTGCGCGGCCACGCGCGTGGGCTGCAGCACGACATGCGAGGCCATGGGGAAGTAGCCATACACGCGCTCGCCCACGTCAACGCCGGGCGCGCGGGACTCGACCACCTCCGCAAAGCCCCAAACCGGAATGCAGCCCCAGGCCGCGCCGTCCGGCTGTGGCGCCACTGGGAAGAAGTCCCAATAGTGCATGGCGTCGCCGAAGGCCGCGTAGGTGATGTTGTTGGAGGTGTAGGCGAAGCGGTCGATGCGCAGGCGCGCCTCGCCGTCGGCCAGTGGTGCATGGGCTTCGTGCAGCCAGCGGGTGGTGGCGAGTGCGTCCTGGCGGACGAGGAAACGGGTGGCGTGGGAGGCGAACGGGTTGGTCATGCGCGCAGCATCCTGGATATAAGGGGCAGTCGACACGCGGCCACCCTTGAGGGTGGCCCGGCCAGACAGCCGCGATCTTGTCTGCCCGGGCCGCTGGGTGCTGTCTCGCCCGGCTCAGCTCACCCCCTTCAACTCAACCGGCGGCGTCTCAGGCGCCGTGGACCGGTGGCAGCAAGGCCTTGGCAGCTTCGATGCGCAGCGCCATGGGCACGCCACGGTCGTTCATGACCGCCTGCAGAAACCGCCGGGGGTCCTCGTGCGGCTCGGCACCATCAACACCGGGGTGGCTCCCAGGGTGCTCTGGCTGGGGCGTTGCGGCCTCTGGCGCGGTCGGCACGGTGCCTGCCTCAACGGGCTGCAGCAGCACCAGGGCTGACTCGAAGGCAGCCGGCGACACGCTGGCCAGCCGGCTCAGCAGCTCGGCCTGAGCGTCGGCACCGGGCTGGAAGTCCAGCGCCGGGTCTTCCGCGAACACGGCTGCCAGATCAGATGCCACAAACGCGGACCAGCGCTCGGGCCCGGTCTGCACGGGCGGCAGGCGATCGGGCGCCAGCGTGCCGGCCAGCCGCTGCACACGCGCCGCCTTCACATCGGCCAGGTAACGCTGCTGCAAGCCGCTCAGAAAGGCCTCGCCCAGGGCAGGCGCCACTGGCTCGGCGAGGGAAAACCAGAGCTGCAAGGCAGATTCTCCACTGACGGCTATGCCGGGGGCGGGGAGATCCAGATCGGCCTGCACCCCGCGCCACACCGCGCCCAGAACAGACCAGTCGGCCGGGCCGCCAAGTCCCAGCACCAGGGCGCGCACGCGGCCCTGCGCGTCGGCCAGGCTGCGCTCGGTAGCGTCGTGGGCAAGCGTCAGGTACAGGCGCTGGTGCTGGGTGTGCAGTCGGGTCATGCACCGATGTTACCGGGGGGGTGGGCACCGGGCGGCGCAGCACGAAGGAAGCCGGCACCTGACCTCCGCCGCGAGGCATGACATGGATCAGTAACCGGCCCGATGGGGCTTCCGTTTTGCACACGTCTGCGTAGACTGAAAGATTGACGCTGCAGCACCGCCCGCGTCAACTGTTCCAGCCTCACCCGTGCAAAGGAGACCCCCATGAGCCGCATGATGCAAGCCGCCGTATTCATCGAACCCGGTCGGATCGAACTGGCCGACAAGCCGATTCCCGACGTAGGCCCCAACGATGCGCTGGTGCGCATCACCACCACCACCATCTGCGGCACTGACGTGCACATCCTCAAGGGCGAATACCCGGTGGCCCGCGGCCTGACCGTGGGCCACGAGCCGGTGGGCGTGATCGAGAAGCTGGGCAGTGCGGTGCAGGGTTACACCGAAGGGCAGCGCGTGATCGCAGGCGCCATCTGCCCCAATTTCAACTCGTACGCCGCGCAAGACGGCGTGGCCTCGCAGGACGGCAGCTACCTGGTGGCGAGCGGGATGTGCGGCTGCCACGGCTACAAGGCCACGGCCGGCTGGCGCTTTGGCACCCTGATCGACGGCACGCAGGCCGAGTACGTGCTGGTGCCCGACGCGCAGGCCAACCTGGCGCCAATCCCCGACGGACTGAGCGACGAAGAGGTGCTGATGTGCCCGGACATCATGTCCACGGGGTTTGCCGGCGCGGAGAACGCCAATATCAAGATCGGCGACACGGTGGCAGTGTTCGCGCAGGGGCCCATCGGCCTGTGCGCCACGGCTGGCGCCAAGCTGCGAGGCGCCAGCACCATCATCGCGGTGGACGGCAACGACCACCGGCTGGAGATGGCGCGGCGCCTGGGGGCCGACGTGGTGCTCAACTACAACCGCTGCGATGTGGTCGACGAGATCATGAAGCTCACCGGCGGGCGCGGGGTGGACGCTTCCATCGAAGCCCTGGGCCTGCAGCTCACCTTCGAGCAGGCGCTGCGGGTCATCAAGCCCGGCGGCACGCTCTCCAGCCTGGGGGTGTATTCCTCTGACCTGACCATCCCGCTGGGTGCATTCGCCGCCGGCCTGGGCGACCACAAGATCAACACCGCCCTGTGCCCCGGCGGCAAGGAGCGCATGCGCCGGCTGATGAACGTGCTGGCCTCGGGCCGGCTGGACCTGAAGCCCCTGGTGACCCACCACTACAAGCTGGGCGACATCGTGGCTGCCTACGACCTGTTCTCAAACCAGCGCGACGGCGTGCTGAAAGTGGCCATCAAACCCGGCTGACCACCGCGGGTGAGGTCCCGCAGCACCTCCACAATGGCGCACAGCCCGTTACAAGTGGCGAGTCCCGCCGGGCACGCGCTTCACACGGGGCCGGGATAATCCGGCCCCATGCGTCTTCCTGCCCTGCGTCCCGCCCTTCTGGTCATCACGGTATCGGCCGCGGCTGTCACCGCGACCCTGCCCAGCGTGGCGGCCACCTTCGAGCTGCCGTCGATCGACCGCATCGTCAACTACCAGCCCAAGCTCCCATTGCAGGTTTTCACGGCCGATGGGGTCGAAATTGCGCAGTTTGGCACCGAAAGGCGCGAGTTCGTACCGCTGTCGCGCACGCCGAAGCTCTTGCAGGACGCGGTGCTGTCGGTCGAAGACGCCCGCTTCCATGAGCATTCGGGCGTGGACCCCGTGGGCATGGCGCGCGCCGCGGTGGCCATGCTCACGGGCGGCCGCAAACAGGGCGCGTCCACCATCACCCAGCAGCTTGTGCGCACCATGCTGCTCACGCGCGAGTTCACGGCCGAACGAAAGGCCAAGGAAATCGTGCTGGCCTTGCGGGTGGAGCAGGCCATGTCGAAGGAGCGCATCCTGGAGGTCTACCTCAACGAGATCTTCCTCGGCCAGCGCGCCTATGGCTTCGCCGCTGCGGCACAAACCTACTTCGGCAAGCGGCTGGACCAGCTGTCGCTGGCAGAAACCGCCATGCTGGCCGGCCTGCCACAGAACCCCTACTACGCCAACCCGGTGGCCAACCTCGATCGTGCGGTGCAGCGCCAGCGTGTGGTGCTTGAACGCATGCGCGCCACCGGTGCCATCACCGAGCAGCAGCTGAACGCAGCCAAGGCCGAAAAACTGAAGCTGCGCCAGCCCGGCACGCGCAGCGTGCACGCAGCCCATGTGGCCGAAATGGCGCGCCGCGCCGTGGTGGACCGCTTCGGCACCGAAGCGTATTCCACCGGCCTGCGCGTGACCACCTCGCTGCGGGCGGCCGAGCAGCGCGCCGCGCACGAGGCGGTGCAAAACGGCGTGCTGGCTTTCGACCGGCGCGGATCCTGGCGCGGACCGGAAGATTTTGAAGCGCTACCGGCCGGCGCCGGCCCCGAGCTGGAGAGCGCCGCCGCCGAAGCCCTGAAAGGCCACCGCGACGACGAAACGCTGCGCGTGGGCATCGTGCTGGCCGCCAGTCCCAAGGCCTTGCAGGTGCAGCTGTCGAGCGGTGAGCGCGTGACTGTGGAAGGCGAAGGCCTGCGCTGGGCACAGCGCGGCCTGGACCCCAAGGCCAAGGCGCCGCTGAAGCTGCAGCGGGGTTCCGTGGTGCGGGTGACGGCGCCACCCAGCGGCTCCAAAGGCAAAGGCTGGGCGATCAGCCAGTGGCCCGCAGCCGAGGCTGCGCTGGTGGCCATGGACGCCCAGACGGGCCGTGTGCGCGCCCTGGTCGGTGGTTTCGATTTCACCCGGCAACCGTTCAACCACGTCACGCAAAGCTGGCGCCAGCCCGGCTCGGCCTTCAAGCCCTTTGTCTACTCCGCCGCGCTGGAAGACCGCGTGATGCCCGCCACGCTGGTGGACGACCTGCCCTTCACCGCGCCCAACGGCTGGTCGCCCGGCAACAGCAGCGGCCAGGGCAGCGGGCCGATCACCCTGCGTGAGGCGCTCACACGTTCGAGCAACCTCGTGAGCGTGCGTGTGCTGCAGCAGGTGGGCACGCAGCGCACCCGCGAATGGGCCACCCGCTTCGGCATCGATGCGCAGCGCCAGCCCGACAACCTCACGCTGGCGCTCGGCACCGGTCTGGTGACGCCGCTGCAGATGGCGCGCGGCTACGCCACCCTGGCCAACGGCGGCTGGCGCGTGAACCCGGTGGTGGTCGAGAAAATCACCGATGCCCAGGGCAAGGTGCTGTTTGAAGCCCCACCGCCCGAGCCCCTGACGGAAGCCAACCGCGCCATCCCCGAGCGCAATGCCTTCGTGATGAGCAGCCTGCTCAACGACGTCACGCGCAGCGGCACCGCCGCGCGCGCGCAGGCACAGCTCAAGCGCCCCGACCTGTACGGCAAGACCGGCACCACCAACGACGTGGTGGACGCGTGGTTTACGGGCTACCACCCGAGCCTGGCGACCGCCGTCTGGATGGGCTACGACACGCCGCGCAGCCTGGGCGACCGGGAGTCGGGCGGGCGCCTGGCGCTGCCGATCTGGATCGACTTCATGGGTGCAGCCCTCAAAGGCACACCAGTGGTGCCACCCGGAGAAGCCCCGAGCGGATTGGCGCGGGTCGACGGCGACTGGCTCTATAGCGAGTGGCTGAACGGTGGCTGGGTGGGCAGCGTGTCCGACACCGAGGGTGTGCGCTACGCGGGTCCGCCAGCGCCGCCAGCCCCACCGGAAGGCGAGCCGGTGCGCCCGCGCACCCTGCTCGAATTGCTGCAGGGCCTGGGCATCCGCTGAGCAGGCGAGCGGCACAAGCAGCCGCGCCCACGCTGGCACGCCACCGGCGCCGCGCTCCCTCCAGGGTGCGCCATCGAACAAACACACTCGGCATTGCGCCCTAGGCTGACGCCAGTGCGGCGCCCTCCTGCGCGCCGCACCGCCCCAGGAGCCGCGCCATGCCCTACGCCCGCAACCAGGATCTGCCCGACAACGTGACACGGGTCCTGCCCGCGCACGCACAGGACATCTACCGCGCGGCGTTCAACGACGCCTGGGACCGCTACGCCCATCCGCAGGACCGCGAAGGCGATGCCAGCCGCGAGGTGACCGCCCACAAGGTGGCCTGGGCGGCTGTGAAACAGAAATACCAGAAGAAGCCCGGCACCGACTCGGGCCCATGGACGCCAAAACCATGACGGGCGCCGCACGCCCGCAAGCGCTGCCGCAGCACCCGCCCCCGCGGGTGATCGCTTCCACCCCCCGGAGATAAGCCATGAACCAATCCCCTCTGCATGCCCCGCCGCCCGCCCGCCTGCTGCCGGCGCTCACCGTCCTCACCGCCGCGCTGGCCCTTGCCGCCTGCGGTGGCAGTTCGGACGACCCCGCTCCCCCGCCCGAGCAACCAGTGGCCTCTTCGTGCGAAGTGAACACCGGCCATGGCGGTATCGCCGTGGGCTCGGGCGTGCCGGGCGACCCCGCCCTGCCCGAGCCGGCTTCGCCCTACCGCAGCGGCATGCTGCCGGTGAATGCCAAGACCCTGATGGTCGTGACGGCCAACCCCCTGGCCACCAAGGCCGGCTGCGATGTGCTGGTGGCCGGCGGCTCCGCGGCTGACGCGGCGGTGGCGGTACAGATGGTGCTGGGGCTGGTGGAGCCGCAGTCCTCCGGCATCGGTGGCGGCGCCTTTGCGGTGCACTACGACGCGGCCACCGGCACCGTGCAGACCTACGACGGCCGCGAAACGGCGCCCGCCGCCGCGGACGAAAACTACCTGCGCTGGATCAGCCCCACCGACCAGACGACTCCCCTGCCCGATCGGCGACGCAGCGGCCGTTCCATCGGCACACCGGGCACCGTGCGCATGCTGGCGCTGCTGCACGCCGACCACGGCCAGCGGCCCTGGGCGGGCCTGTTTGAACCCGGCATCCGGCACGCCACGGAAGGCTTTGCCATCAGCGGTCGCATGGCGGCCGCGATTGCCGGCGCCAGCACCGATCTGCTGCGCGACCCCGACGCCGTGGACTACTTCCTCACGCCCTCAGGCCAGCCGCGACCGCTTGGCGAACGCATCCGGAATCCGGACTACGCCGACACGCTGCGCCGCATCGCCGACGGGGGCGCCAACGCTTTCTACGCCGGAGAGATCGCGGCCGACATCGTGGCGGAAATCAACCGCACCCAAGCCGGCCCGGCTGCGCCCGGCCCGCTCACACCGGGGGCCGCCACCCTCGCCGACCTCGCGGGCTACCAGGCCCTGCGACGCGCCCCGGTGTGCATCGACTACCGCCTGCACAAAGTCTGCGGCATGGGTCCGCCGTCATCAGGCGGTATTGCCGTGGCGCAGACGCTGGGCATTCTGGAGAACTTCGACCTCAGCGCTCACGGCCCCACCGCCGTGGACGCCAACGGCGGCAAGCCCAGCGTGATGGGTGTGCACCTGGTGAGCGAAGCCGAACGCCTGGCCTACGCCGACCGCAACCGCTACGTGGCTGATACCGACTTTGTGCCGCTGCCCGGCGACGGTGTGTCGTCGATGCTCGACAAGGACTATCTGCGACAGCGCGCCGAATTGATCAGCCCCGCCACCAGCCTCGGCACCGCCACGGCGGGCACGTTCCCCAGCAGCGTGCCAATGGGCAGCAGCGCGGCCGAGGGCAACGGTACCTCGCACGTGTCGATCGTGGACGCACAGGGGAACGCCGTGGCGCTCACCACCACCATCGAAAGCGGCATGGGTTCGTTCCGCTTCGTGCGCGGCTTCTTGCTAAACAATGAGCTGACCGACTTTTCTGTAGAGCCGGCGGACGGAATCGTGCCTATTGCCAACCGTGTGCAGAGCGGCAAGCGCCCGCGCAGCTCGATGGCACCCACGGTGGTGATGCGGCTGAACAGCGACGGCTCCACTGGCGACTTGGCCATGGTCACTGGCTCGCCCGGCGGCGCAGCGATTATCCAGTACGTGGTGAAAACGCTGGTGGCCTCGCTCGACTGGGGACTGAATGCACAACAGGCCGCGGGCATGGTGAATTTCGGGTCTGCCAATGGAGTCACCACCAACGTGGGGGGCGAGCACCCGGCCATCAGCGGAGCCACCGACCCCCTGGTGACCGGCTTGCAGCTCCTGGGCCACACCGTCTCGGTGAGCGGCCAGGCCAGCGGTGTGTCCACCATCCGGCGCCTGCCGGACAACGCCGCCTACCGCTGGCAGGGCGGAGCCGATCCGCGGCGTGAAGGCCTGGTGCTCGGCGACTGAACGCCTTCTGGGCACCCACGAAAAAACGCCCCCGCGGGGGCGTTTTTTACGGGCGCGCAAAGCTGGTCAGCCAGCGCAGATGCGCGCGCGCGCCTCGGCGTACTCGCGCTTGAAGCGGGCCACCAGCTCGGCCGCGGGCACCACCTCCCGAATGGCGCCAATGCCCTGGCCGCAGCCCCAGATGTCTTTCCAGGCTTTGGCGGCGTTGGCACCTTCACCGGTGGAGAAGTTCATCTTGCTCGGGTCGCTCACGGGCAGGTTGTCGGGGTCCATGCCCGCGTTCTGGATGCTGCCCTTGAGGTAGTTGCCGTGGATGCCGGTGTAGAAGTTGCTGTACACGATGTCGTCGGAGTTCGACTGCGTGATCATCTCCTTGTAGCCAACCACCGCCCGCGCTTCATCGGTGGCGATGAAGGCCGAACCGATGTAGGCAAAGTCAGCGCCCATGGCCTGCGCGGCAAGCACCGCGCCGCCCGACGCGATGGAGCCCGAGAGCGCGACCGGGCCGCCGACCCACTCGCGGATCTCCTGGATCATGGCTAAGGGACTCGTCACGCTGGCGTGGCCGCCCGCGCCCGCGGCCACCGGGATCAGGCCGTCGGCACCCTTCTCGATGGCCTTGTGCGAGAACACGTTGTTGATCACGTCGTGCAGCACCACGCCGCCCCAGCTGTGCACGGCGGTGTTCACGTCTTCGCGCGCGCCCAGGCTGGTGATGATGATCGGCACCTTGTATTTGGCGCAGAGCTGCATGTCGTGTTCCAGACGGTCGTTGCTCTTGTGCACGATCTGGTTGATGGCAAAAGGAGCCGCCGGGTTGTCGGGGTTGGCCTTGTCATGCGCGGCCAGCGCTTCGGTAATCTCGGCCAGCCATTCGTCCAGCTGAGCGGCGGGGCGTGCGTTGAGCGCGGGCATGGATCCCACCACGCCGGCCTTGCACTGGGCAATCACCAGCTTGGGGTTGCTGATGATGAACAGCGGCGAGCCGATCACCGGGAACCGGATCTTTTGCAGCACCGGGGGCAGGCTGCGGGCGGGTGCGGTCATGAAGTCTCCTGGATGTGAGCGAAAAAATTCCCGTGCGCGAGGCGCGCTGCGGTCGGGAAGTGCAGGGATTCTGGGTCAGCCGAAACGGCTACCCTGTCGCCGCAGCAACAGGGTGCCCGTGGTGTCAGAACGAATCGATGGCCAGCGCCGTGACCGCTTCGGCACCTTCCACGATCGCATCGCGAACGCCAGGGGCGCGGCTGAGAATGTGGTCGGCGTAGAAGCGCGCGGTGGTGATCTTGGCCTGCATGAAGGCGGCATCGTGGCCAGCGGCCAGCTGGTCTTCGGCCACCAGCAGCGCGCGCGCCATCTGCCAGCCCGCCACCAGGTTGCCGGCCAGCATCAGGTAGGGCACGCTGCCGGCGAAGGCGGCGTTGGGGTTGGCACGGGTGTTGGCGGCAATGAACTCCACCACGTCCACGAAGGCTTCGCGGGCGGCGGTGAGTCGCTTGAGCACGGCCCGTGCGTTCACGCTGTCGCGCGCACGCAATTCGGCTTCCGTCTTTTCGATCTGGGCGGCAATCGCCTTGGCGCCGGTGCCGCCGTCGCGTGCGGTCTTGCGGCCCACGAGGTCGTTGGCCTGAATGGCCGTGGTGCCTTCGTAGATGGTGAGGATCTTGGCGTCGCGGTAGTACTGCGCCGCGCCCGTTTCCTCGATGAAGCCCATGCCGCCGTGCACCTGCACGCCCAGGCTGGTGATGTCCAGGCTCATCTCGGTGCTGTAGCCCTTGACCAGCGGCACCAGGAATTCGTAGAAGGCGGCGTTCTGCTTGCGTGCGTCGGCATCGGGGTGGTGGTGCGCAGCGTCGTATGCGGCTGCGGCCACGGCCGCCATGGAGCGGCAGCCTTCGGTGGTGGCACGCATGGTCATGAGCATGCGCTTCACGTCTGGGTGGTGGATGATGGGCGCGGCCGCGCTCAGCGAGCCGTCCACGGGGCGGCTCTGCACGCGGTCCTTCGCGTAGCCCACGGCCTTTTGGTAAGCGCGCTCGGCAATGGCAATGCCCTGCACGCCCACGGCGTAGCGGGCGGCGTTCATCATGATGAACATGTACTCCAGGCCGCGGTTCTCCTGGCCCACCAGGTAACCCACGGCACCGCCGTGGTCACCGTACTGCAGCACGGCGGTCGGGCTGGCCTTGATGCCCATCTTGTGTTCGATGCTCACGCAATGCACGTCGTTGCGAGCGCCCAGCGAGCCGTCGGCGTTCACCATGAACTTCGGCACCACGAACAGGCTGATGCCCTTCACGCCTTCGGGCGCGCCGGTCACACGGGCCAGCACGAGGTGCACGATGTTCTCGGCCATGTCGTGCTCACCGTAGGTGATGTAGATCTTGGTGCCGAACACCTTGTAGGTGCCGTCGGGCTGCGGCTCGGCGCGGCTGCGCACGGCAGCCAGGTCGGAACCGGCCTGTGGCTCGGTCAGGTTCATGGTGCCGGTCCACTGGCCGCTCACCAGCTTTTCTAGGTAGACCGCCTTCAGTTCATCGCTGCCCGCGGTGATCAGTGCCTCGATGGCACCATCGGTGAGCAGTGGGCAGAGCGCAAAGCTCATGTTGGCGCTGTTCAGGATTTCACCGCAAGCCGCGCCGATGGTCTTGGGCAGACCCTGGCCACCGAAATCCACCGGGTGCTGCAGGCCCTGCCAGCCGCCCTCGGCGTACTGCCTGTAGGCCTCCTTGAAACCCGGCGTGGTGGTCACCTGGTTGCCGCTGTGGTGGAACGAGGGGTTCTTGTCGCCCTCCCAGTTCAGCGGCGCGATCACGTCCTGATTCAGCCGGGCACACTCTTCCAGCACGGCCTGCGCGGTTTCAAGGCCTGCATCCTCGAAACCGGGCATCTGGGACACCGCGGCAATGCCGGCGATGTGCTCCATGTTGAACAGCATGTCTTTCAGGGGGGCGGTGTAGCTCATGGTCTCGTCTCTTGGTTGTTCTGGGAAGCGGCAACTGCAGATGCAGGAAGGGCATCGCGAACGATGCCCTTGCCTGGGTCGGGAAAATCAGAGCGCCTTGATCAGCTCTGGCACGGCGTCGAACAGATCGGCCTCCAGACCGTAGTCGGCCACGCTGAAGATCGGGGCCTCAGGGTCCTTGTTGATAGCCACGATCACCTTCGAATCCTTCATGCCGGCCAGGTGCTGGATGGCACCCGAAATGCCCGCGGCGATGTAGAGCTGCGGGGCGACGATCTTGCCGGTCTGGCCCACCTGCCAGTCGTTCGGCGCGTAGCCGGCGTCCACCGCGGCGCGGCTGGCGCCCAGAGCGGCGCCCAGCTTGTCGGCCAGGGGCGTCATCACCTGGTCGAACTTCTCGGCGCTGCCGAGCGCACGGCCACCGCTGACGATGATCTTGGCCGCGGTCAGCTCGGGGCGGTCGCTCTTGGCGATCTCGCTTCCCACGAAGCTGCTTTTGCCGCTGTCGGGCTGCGCCGCGGTGGTTTCGATGGCGGCGGAACCTCCCGTAGCGGCTGCCGGGTCGAAGCCGGTGGTGCGCACGGTGATGACCTTGGTGGCGTCCAGCGCCTGCACCACGGCCATGGCGTTGCCGGCGTAGATCGGACGCTCGAAGGTGTCGGGGCTGTCCACGCGGGTGATATCGCTGACCTGGCCCACATCCAGCTTGGCGGCCACGCGCGGGGCGATGTTCTTGCCGCTGGCCGTGGCCGGGAACAGGATGTGGCTGTAGTTGCCGGCAATGCTCAGCACCTCGGCAGCCATGTTCTCGGCCAGACCATGCGCGAGGTATTCGGCATCGGCGTGGATGACCTTGGTGACACCGGCCACCTGCGCGGCAGCGGCAGCGGCACCGGATGCGTTGTGCCCGGCGATGAGCACGTGGACCTCACCGCCGCACTGGAGTGCTGCGGTGACGGTATTGAGCGTGGCGCCCTTGAGGACGGCGTTGTCGTGTTCGGCAATGACGAGTGCGGTCATGTTCAGTGTTCCTCTGTTCTATCGTGCGGCGGGCGTGCTCAGATCACCTTGGCTTCGTTGCGGAGCTTCTCGACCAGGGTGGCCACGTCGGCCACCTTGATGCCGGCACCGCGCTTGGGCGGCTCGCTGACCTTCAGCGTCTTGATCCGCGGGGCCACGTCCACACCGAGGTCTTCGGGCTTGAGCGTTTCCAGCGGCTTCTTCTTCGCCTTCATGATGTTGGGCAGCGTCACGTAGCGCGGCTCGTTCAGGCGCAAGTCGGTGGTGACGATGGCCGGCAGGCTCAGGCTCAGGGTTTCCAGGCCGCCGTCCACCTCGCGGGTGACATTGACCTTGCCGTCCACCATCTCGACCTTGCTGGCGAAGGTTCCCTGCGGCAGGTCGGCCAGCGCAGCCAACATCTGGCCGGTCTGGTTACAGTCGTCGTCAATGGCCTGCTTGCCCAGAATCACCAGGCCGGGCTGTTCCTTGTCCATCAGGGCCTTGAGCAGCTTGGCCACGGCCAACGGCTGCAGTTCCTCAGCCGTTTCCACCAGGATGGCGCGGTCGGCACCAATGGCCATAGCGGTGCGCAGGGTCTCAGCGCACTGGGCGACTCCACACGACACGGCGATGACCTCGGTGACGGCGCCTTTTTCCTTCAGGCGCACGGCTTCTTCCACCGCGATCTCGTCAAACGGGTTCATGCTCATCTTGACGGTGGCGATGTCCACGCCAGTGCCGTCGCTCTTGACGCGCACCTTGACGTTGTAGTCCACCACGCGTTTGACGGGGACGATGACCTTCATGTTGGGATGCTCCTGATGGTGATGAAAAGGGGAAACCGAGTTGA
This sequence comes from Hydrogenophaga sp., assembly GCA_030682835.1. Classification (GTDB taxonomy): domain Bacteria; phylum Pseudomonadota; class Gammaproteobacteria; order Burkholderiales; family Burkholderiaceae_C; genus Hydrogenophaga. The sequence goes on from JAUXNG010000028.1 coordinate 22,077, forward strand.
CGTGTACGTCAATTCGGCCATTGTATGTCCGGCTCGCCAGTCGTCTGCAATCGTGGGCAAGTGAAGGGCCGAAACAAAATCGAACGACCGTGCTTTTTTTGAATTATACGGCGTGCAGCTCGCTTTGGCAAAGCCCCCGCCTGGGCCAACCCGACTGTCATCCTGACGACGATTAACCAACCAGTCGGTCGGCTAATTCGGGTAAGTCTGGAGACGACTCCTCGGGGTATTCGCCTATAGTGAACCCAGCCCGATATGTTTATATTTGGTAACTATATCCAACCCCTACGGAGACCCCAGGATGAAACTTCGCCACGTCTTTGCCACCGCCCTTTCCACCACCGTGCTCGCCGGTGGCATGGCCTCCGCCCAGACCGTGTTCACGGTGTCCAGCTGGCTGCCGCCCACCCACACCGCCAGCATGGCTCAGAAAACATGGTGCGACCTGCTGGAAAAGGAAAGCACAGGCCGCATGAAGTGCAACATGCTGCCCAAAGGGGTGGCGGCTGCACCGGGCACCTTCGACGCCATCCGCGACGGCCTGGCCGACATTTCCTACACGGTGGACGGTTACACGCCGGGCCGCTTCATCAATACCCAGGTGGCCGAGTTCCCGTTCCTGGGTGACAGCGCGACCGCCACTTCGGTGGCCTATCAGCGCATCTACAACAAGTACTTCGCGCCGCTGGGTGAGCACCGTGGCGTGAAAGCACTGGCGGTGTTCACGCACGGCCCCGGCATCATCTTCAACACCAAGAAGCCGGTGACCAGTGCGGCCGATGCCGCATCGCTGAAGTTCCGCATTGGCGGCGGCAACATCAACGAACTCTCCAAGGCCATGGGCTGGAACACCACGCTGAAGCCCGCGCCCGAGTCGTTCGAACTGCTGTCCACCGGCGTGATGGACGGCACCTTCTTCCCCGACGAATCCATCGCCTCGTTCAAGCTCAGCATGGTCAAGCACGCCACCACTTTCCCCGGCGGCCTGTACAACACCAGCTTCGTGTTCATGATGAACCAGGCCAAGTACAACAGCCTGGCCCCGCAAGACAAAGCGGTGGTCGACAAGATCTCGGGCGAGACCGCCGCGCGCATCTTCGGCGAAGGCTGGGACCGCGTGGATGCCGCCAGCCGCGAGATCCAGAAGTCCCAGGGTGTGAACCGCATCGTGGCCGACCAGGCCTTCGTCAAGGCGGTGATGGACAAGCAGGACTACCTGGAAACCAAGTGGGCCGCGAGCGCGCAGGTCAAGGGCCTGAAAGATCCGAAGAAGGTGCTGGCTGAATTCCGCGCCGAGATCGCCAAGGTCAAGTAAGGTCGAGCAGGCTCACCAGAGCCGGCTGGCCTGACGCGGGTCGATGGGGTGGCCAGAACGGTCGTCCCATCGGCTTTTTTCCATTCTGAAAGCACAACATGCTCAACACGCTTGACCGCGCGCTGCGTTGGTCCACTGGCTTGGTGGCGGCCATGGCCCTGTTCTCCATCATGTGGCTCACCGTGGTCGACGTGATCGGACGCAAGTTCTTCAGCAACTCCGTACCCGGCGGGCTGGAACTCACCGAGATGCTCATGGTGGTGGTGATCTTCGGCGCCATGCCGCTGGTGTCGTGGCGCGGCGAACATGTGGTCTTCGATTCTCTGGACCCGTACGTGCCCGATTGGCTGCGCGGCATCCAGACGCGACTGGTTCACCTTGTCAGTGCCGGGCTGTTCGCTTTTCTGGGCCGCCTGATGGCCATGCGCGCCGAGCGTTTTGCCGAGTACGGCGACACCACCGTGCACCTGCAACTGTCCATCGCGCCCGTGGCCTGGCTCATGGCCGGCCTGCTGGTGCTCACGGCACTGGTTCACCTGCTCTTCGTGTTTGTGAACGCGCCAGTGCCCAGCCACCACCCGGCACCGAAAGCCACGGAAAGGAACGCGGCATGACCGAGGCATTCCTGGGCTTCATGGCCGTCTTCGTGATGGCCTTTCTGCGCATTCCGCTGGCAGTGGCCATGTCCATTGCGGGCATCGTGGGCATGGGCCTCATGCGCGGCTGGATGCCGGCGTTTGCGGGCACCAGCCAGGTCATCTTCGAGACCGGCTTCCATTACGTTCTGTCGGTCATTCCCCTGTTCGTGCTGATGGGCAACCTGGTAGCCCGCGCCGGCATGGCCAAAGAGCTGTTCACGGCGGCGAACGCCTTCGTAGGCCACCGCCGTGGCGGCCTGGCCATGGCCAGCGTCATCGCCTCGGGCGGCTTTGGCTCGATCTGCGGCTCGTCCATCGCCACCGCCGCCACCATGACGCGCGTCGCCTTCCCCGAAATGAAGGCGCACGGCTACAAGGACACACTGGCCACCGGCGCCATCGCGGGCGGCGGCACGCTGGGCATCCTGATTCCCCCCTCGACCATTCTGGTGATCTACGGGATCATCACCGAGACCGACATCGGCAAGCTGTTCATCGCCGGCATCCTGCCCGGCATTGTGGCGATCCTCTGCCTGTGCATGGCCGTGGTGCTGGTGACCTGGCGCGACCCGTCGGCCGGCCCACCGGCCGAGCGTTTCACCTGGCGTCAGCGCCTGGCAGCCATCCGTGGCATCTGGGGCGTGGCGTTGCTGTTTGCGCTGGTGATCGGCGGCATTTATGGCGGCGTGTTCACGGCCACCGAGGGCGCCGGGGTGGGTGCCGGCGGCGCGTTCATTTTTGCCTTGCTGCGCGGTGCACTCACACCCCGGGTGGTGATGGACATCCTGGTGGAGAGCGCACGCACCACGGCGATGCTGTTCACCATCCTGATCGCCGCGATGATCTTCACCAACTTCATCAACTTCACCACCATGCCGGGTGACCTGCGCGACTTCGTGTTGCAGTTCAGCCCCAGCCCCATCATGGTGGTGGTCATGATGATGGGCATTTACCTGATGCTGGGCATGGTGATGGAAGAGCTGGCCATCGTTTTGCTGACGATCCCGGTGTTCTTCCCGGTGATCACCGGCCTGGGCTTTGACCCGGTGTGGTTCGGCATCCTGATCGTGACCATCGTGGAAATCGGCATGATCTCGCCACCCGTGGGACTGAACCTCTTCGTGATCAATTCGCTGCTGCCCAACGTGAAACTGGGCACCATCTACCGCGGCGTCTGGCCCTTTGTCATGGCCGACATCGTGCGCCTGGGCATCCTCATCGCCTTCCCCGCCATCGCGCTGTACCTACCGAGCCTCATGTCTCGCTGAGAACTCCGCCTCCGCCACGCCGGGCTGCGCCTTGAAGTGCAGCACGCGCTGCGGATACGGGATTTCGATCTGGTTTTCCCGCAGCGCCTGCAGCACCTTGCGGTTGATCAACGAGCGGATGTTGAGCGTGCCGTTCTCGGGATCGGCGATCCAGTAGCCCAGCGTGAACTCCAGGCCGTCGGCGCCAAAGTTTGAAAGCGCCACCGAAGGCGCCGGGTCCTTGAGCACGCGGTCCTGCGTCAGGGCCGCGTCCTTCAGCAGGGCCATCACCTGCTCCACATCACTCTCGTAGCCCACCGACACCACGGTGGACTGCCACAGCCGGTCGTCGGCCAGTGACAGGTTTTCCACCCGGTTGATGATCAGCAGCTCATTGGGCACGATGGACTCGCGCCCCGTGGTGGAGCGGATCACGGTGTAACGCGCGTTGATGTCGGTGATGATGCCTTCGAAGTTGTCCACCCGCACGTTGTCACCGATGCGCATGCTGCGCTCGGCCAGGATCACGAAGCCGCTCACATAGTTGGAAGCCAGCTTCTGCAGTCCGAAGCCGATGCCCACACCGATGGCGCCACCCAACACCGACAGCGCGGTGAGGTCGATGCCCACCGCCGAGAGCGCGATGATCAGACCGAAGAACATCAGCATCGCGCGCGTGGCGTTGCTCACCGCCTTGCGCAACGACAAGTCACCGCCCACCGCCTTGCGCAGCAGGCGCGTTTCGATGGCGGAAGACACCCACAGCGACAGGATCAGCACCGCGCCAGCGGTGAGGATGCCTTCGATCATGGTGCGCAGGCTGAGCGTGCTCGCCCCGATCTTCCAGGTGATCTGGTCCATCTCGGCCAGCACCACCGGCAGCAAGCCGCTCACCCACAACACCATGGCCAACCATGCCACCCACGAAATGGTGCGCTCCAGCACCCGCACCCACGGAGCCGTGGCAAACGCCACCTGCAGAACCTTCACGCCCACACGGATCACCACCAGCGACACCAGCACCGGAATGGCCACCTTGAACGCCGCCAGCGGCAAACGCTCCAGCAGCAGCGCGCGCGCCACGTAGGCCAGCGTGAGCAGCAGCAGCGGGAACATCACACCGTCGATGAGACGCCGCCCGAACAGCACCGAGGTCTTCTCGTCCTGCATGCGCAGCGCACGCCGCAACAGCCAGGCGATGCCCAAAGCGATTGCAATGCACAGGGCCAGTGCACCCAACTCGGTGAGCACCGTGGGTTGTGTGAAGGCCGTCAGCCAGAGACCGAAATCGTCGATGGGCTTTGGCGCGGCGGAAGAAGTGGTGGCCATGAAGATGAGCGTCGCGTTGAATGATCAGGCGCGCCAACCTGGCGCGCGTTTGTCGATGAAGGCCTGCACACCCTCCTGCGCCACAGGGTGTGCCATGTTGCAGGCCATGGTCTGGCCAGCGAGCTGGTAGGCCGCCTCCATGCCGGATTCCAGCTGGCGATAGAACAGCGCCTTGCCCATGGCGATGGCTTCGGGCGGTTTGGCCAGGATGCGGTCCACCAGAGCGGCGACTTCAGCGTCCAGCGCATCGGGCGCCACCACCCGATTGACCAGTCCTCTGTCGCGCGCTTCGGTTGCCGAGATGAAATCGCCCGTGAGCAGCATCTCCATGGCCTGTTTGGGCAGGATGTTGCGCGACAAGGCCACGCCCGGCGTGGCGCAGAAGAGCCCTACATCAATGCCGTTCACGCCAAAGCTCGCGTTGTCACTCGCCACTGCCAGGTCGCACTGCGCGACCAGCTGGCAACCGGCGGCGGTGGCCAGGCCCTGCACCCGCGCGATGACGGGCACCTCCAGCTTGCGGATGGCCAGCATGAGCCGCGAGCAGCGCGCAAACAGCGCCTGGTAGTACGTCAGTTCCGGGTTTGCCTTCATTTCCTTGAGATCGTGCCCGGCGCAAAACGCCTTGCCGCTGGCGCCGATCACCACCAGCCGCGCCTTGGGGTCGGCCGCCACCGCGTCGATGGCCGCTTGCAGGGCGATCAACATGGCTTCGGACAGCACGTTGAAGCTGCGCGGGGTGTTGAGGGTGAGGGAGTGCACACCGCGGTCGTCGCGGGTGTGCAGCAAACCGGCATCGGTATTCATGTGTGTGGTCCGGAAAAGTGACGGGTGGCCTTGATCATCCAACTTCCTGCATCCAGGTGGGCAGGTCGCGCTGCCCATGCAGCACCCGCCAGACATCAATGTGGTCTTCGCGCTCCAGATAGAACACGAGGTGGGGACAACGCGTCAACGGCCAGAACCGCAAGCCCGGCAAATTGAGTTCGTGGGCGTAGCGCGGGGACCCGGTGGCCGGCTGTCGGGCGATGTGGGTGACCGCCTGCTCCAGTTGGTCGATGAAGCCCGACGCTGCGGCAGGCGCTTCATTTTCAATGTAGTACAGCAGGATCGCGTCGATGTCCCGGTTGGCTTGTTCGCGCGGGACAACGGACTTGAACTTCAAGCTTTCGGTCTCGTCTTGTCCGCCGCTGGCAACTGGCGGCGAAGGTTCGCAAAGTATGCTGCGTCCACCGGTTGCGTTGGCCGCGACGCCGCGCCTGCCAGCAACAGCGTGCGCAAATGCAAGCGCTCCTGGTCTTTGCGGATCAGCTCGCGCATGTACTCGCTGCTGGTGCCGTAACCACCCTGGCTCACTTGCTGGTCCACGAAGCTCTTCATGGCTTCGGGCAGGGAGATGTTCATCGTGCTCATGCGGCCGAGAATAGGGTCTTGGCAAATTTTGTCAAGATCGGGACTGACGCGAAGCCCTGTTCAAACGTCGGCCAGCACCCGCAAGTGCGCTTCCACGCTGCGACCCAGCGCGCTCAGCGCGTAGCCACCTTCGAGGCAACTCACGATGCGGCCCTTGGCGTGGCGCTCGGCCACTTCCTTGATGCGCATGGTCATCCAGGCGTAGTCCTGCTCCACCAGGCCGAGCTGCCCCATGTCGTCTTCGCGGTGGGCATCGAATCCCGCACTGATGAAGATCATCTGGGGTTTGTGCGCGTCGAGCCGGGGGATCCAGCTCATGTCGATCAGCTCGCGGATGTCCATGCCCTTCGTGTAAGCCGGCACCGGCAGGTTGACCAGGTTGGCCGCCGTGGCGTGCTCCCACACCGGGTAGAACGGGTGCTGGTAGAAGCTGCACATGAGGATGCGGTCGTCGCCGGCCACGATGTCTTCGGTGCCGTTGCCGTGGTGCACGTCGAAGTCGATGATGGCCACGCGCTTCAGGCCGTGGCGCTCCAGCGCGTACTTGGCGGCCACGGCCACGTTGTTCACAAAACAGAAGCCCATGGCCTGGTTGCGCGTGGCGTGGTGGCCCGGTGGGCGCACCGCACAAAAGGCGTTGGGCATTTCGCCGGCCATCACCGCGTCGGTCGCGTCAATCGCGGCACCGGCGGCCATCAGGATCGCGTCCCAGCTGTGGGTGTTGATGGAGGTGTCGGGGTCGACCTGTGCGTGGCTCGGGCCGCCGGCCTTGATCTCGTCGCGCAGGTTGTCGCTCAGGCCGCGCAGCGAGGCGAGGTGCATGCGGCCATGGGCGAGTTCGAGGTCGGCCATGGAGGCGGCGGTGGCCTCGCGCCGCTCCAGCGCCACGTCGAGTCCGCTCATGAGCAAACGGTCTTCTATGGCGTCCAGACGCTCAGGGCATTCCGGGTGTCCGGCGCCCATTTCGTGTCTCCAACAATCCTTGTGGGTGAAATACCCGGTGGCCTGTCCCATGATCGTTTTACGGTAAGGTTCGCGGCATGCAAGCCGACACAAAAATTCAACAGTTGCTGAATCAGCTTAACACGGTGATCGTGGGCAAAAGTCAGCAAGTTTCCGACTGTGTGGCCTGCCTGCTGGCGGGTGGTCACCTGCTCATTGAAGACGTTCCGGGTGTCGGAAAAACCACCCTGGCGCACGCGCTGGCCCGCTCGTTCGGCCTGCAGTTTTCAAGGGTGCAGTTCACCGCCGACCTCATGCCTTCCGACCTGGTCGGCGTGTCGATCTACGAACGCGGGCGCGAGGCGTTTGTGTTCCATCCCGGTCCGGTGTTTGCCCAGGTTCTGCTGGCCGACGAGATCAACCGCGCCAGCCCCAAAACGCAAAGCGCCTTGCTTGAGGCGATGGAAGAAAAACAGGTAACGGTGGAAGGCGAAACGCGCGCCCTGCCCGAGCCCTTCTTTGTGATCGCCACGCAGAACCCGCACGACCAGCTGGGCACCTACGCGCTGCCCGAATCCCAGCTGGACCGTTTCCACATGCGCCTCTCGATCGGCTACCCCGACCGCGCGGCCGAGCGCGAGCTGCTGCGCGGCCAGGACCGCCGCGACATGCTCGACAAACTCTCTTCAGCCCTGACGCCGGCCGACCTCGCTGCCCTGCAACACACGGTGAGCCAGGTGCACACCGCCGAGCCGGTGCTGGAGTACCTGCAAGACCTGGTGGCCGCCACGCGCAACGGGCAATGGTTTGCGCAAGGCCTGTCGCCGCGTGCAGCTCTCGCCGTGGTGCGCTCGGCCAAGGCGCAGGCCTATTTGAGCGGGCGCGACTATGTGGCGCCCGACGACATCGCTGCGATCCTGCCGCAGACGGTGGCGCATCGGCTGATTCCGGTGCGCGACGCTGGGCGCGGGCCTGTTGAACAGGTGCGCGCCATGCTGGAAGCCATTCCCCTCCCGTGACATGGTGGCCACCGCTGCGCGCTCGCCCGCTGGCGCCCTCAGCTTGCAACCCTGGCGCCACCCCTGGCGCACGCTGCGCGCCCACCTCCAGACTTGGTGGCACAACCGCCTCCCCAAGTCCGACACCCTCACGCTGACCCAGCGCAACGTCTACATATTGCCCACCCGCCCGGGCTGGATGCTGGGCATCACCCTGCTGCTGCTGCTGGTGGCCAGCATCAACTACCAGCTCAACCTGGGCTACCTGCTCACCTTTTTGCTGGCCGGCAGCGCGGTGGTGGGCATGCACGTGTGCCACGGCAACCTGCGCGGCATCACGCTGCTGCTCACACCACCCGAGCCGGTGCACGCCGGACAGGCGGTGGCGCTCACAGTGCGGCTGTCGAGCGAACGCAAACGCACGCGCTACGGCATCGGCATGGGCGTGATCGGCGCCGACCCCAAACACGCGCCCCTGGCCTGGACCGACGTGCCCGCGCAAGGCAGCGCCCACCTGCAGGTGAGCTTTCCGTCGCCCGAGCGCGGCCTGCACCCGCTGCCGCCGCTGACCGCGCAGACCCTGTTTCCGCTCGGTACCTTCCGCGTGTGGACGGTTTGGCGCCCGGCCTCGGGCGTGCTGGTGTACCCCGAGCCCGAAAGCCACCCGCCGCCACTGCCCCCGGGCGAGCCGCAGGCCGGCAGCTCGGGCGCCGCGCGCGTGCAGAGCACCGGTGAATTCGACGGCGTGCGCGCCTACCGCCGGGGCGACCCGCTCAAGGCCGTGGTGTGGCGCAAGGCCGCGCAGGCGTTCTCCAGCGGGCGCGACGATCTGGTGAGCCGCGACGCCTTGTCACACCAGCGCCACCAGCTCTGGCTGGACCACGCGCAGTGCGGCGGCGCGGGACTGGAAGCGCGCCTGTCCCGGCTCACAGCCTGGGTGCTCATGGCCGACCGGCAGGGGCTGGACTACGGCCTGCGCGTGCCCGGCCGCGAGATCGCGCCCGACCAGGGCCCCAGCCACCGCGCGCGCTGCCTGGAGGCGCTGGCCATATGTTGAACAACGAAGCACCCGGTTTTGCCGCCGGGCCGCCCCAAGGCAAAACGCGCCCCCCCGGGGGGCAGCGACCCGCGCAGCGGTGGAGCGTGGGGGCCACACTCCCTCGCGATACGCGCGACACCTTGTTCCTGCTCGCGGTCATCGGCTGGGTGGCGTTCATGCAGGTGGGCCACACGCCGTGGTGGTGCACGGCGCTCACCGCCGGCGTGCTGGTGTGGCGCACCCTGCTCGCGCTGCGCGGCCTGCCGCTGCCCGGCTGGCCGGTGCGCGTGGGCTTGCTCTGCATCACGCTGGTCGCCACCTTCATGACCCACAGCACCCTGCTCGGGCGCGACGCGGGCGTGACGCTCATCGTGGTGTTGCTCGCACTCAAGACGCTGGAGATGCGCGCGCGGCGCGACGCCTTCGTGGTGTTCTTCCTCGCCTTCTTCACGCTGCTTACCCACTTTTTCTATTCGCAGTCGCTGTTGACTGCGGCGGGCATTCTGGTGGCGCTGCTCGGCCTGCTCACCGCGCTGGTGAACGCCCACATGCCGGTGGGCCGCCCTCCGCTCTTGCAGGCTGCGCGCATTGCCGGTGGCATGGCGCTTATGGGTGCGCCCATCATGCTGGTGCTGTTTTTGTTGTTCCCGCGCCTGTCGCCCTTGTGGGGTGTGCCGGGGCAGGACGAAACCGGGCGCAGCGGCCTCTCGGGCTCCATGAAGGTGGGGCAGATCGCCGAGCTGGTGCTCGACGACAGCATCGCGTTCCGCATCCGCTTTGAAGGCCGCCCGCCACCGCAGGCACAGCTGTACTTTCGCGGCCCGGTGCTCAGCAGTTTTGACGGCAGCGAGTGGCGTGTGCTGCGCTCGGGTTTCCCGCAGTCGATGGCACTGCCCACCGACCTGCAGGTGTCGGGCCCACCCGTGCGCTACGACGTGACCATGGAGCCCAACCGCCGGCCCTGGCTGTTCGTCATGGAGTCCACCCCGCAGGCGCCCGAGGTGCCCGACAACGCGGTGCGCATGAGCAACGAGCTGCAGTGGTTCACCCAGCGCCCGCTCAACACGCTGGTGCGCTACAGCGCCGAGAGCTACCCCACCTTCCGCCACGGCCCGCTCACGCAGGTGGTGGGCCTGCAAGACCAGATCGAGCTGCCCGCCGGCTTCAACCCGCGCACGCTGGCGCTGGCGCAGGAGCTGCGGCGCGAACACGGCGCCGGCCCCGAGGCCAGCCCCAAACTCGTCGACGCGGTGATGAACCGCCTGCGCACCGGCGGCTACACCTACACGCTGGAGCCCGGTGTGTTTGGTGCCAACACCGCCGACGAGTTCTGGTTCGACAAACGCCAGGGCTTCTGCGAGCACATCGCCAGCAGCTTCGTCATCCTCATGCGCGCGCTCGACATTCCGGCACGCGTCGTCACCGGCTACCAGGGCGGCGAGCTCAACGGCCTGGACGGCTACTGGACAGTGCGCCAGCGCGACGCCCACGCGTGGACCGAAGTCTGGCTGCAAGGCCAGGGCTGGGTCCGCGTGGACCCGACATCGGCCGTGGCCCCGGGACGCGTGGGCACTTTGCAGCGCCTGCGTGCACCCCAGGGCGCACTGGCCGGCGCCATCGGCAACCTCAACCCCAACATCGCCGCCCAGCTGCGCGCCGCCTGGGAAGCCGTGAACAACAGCTGGAACCAGTGGGTGCTCAACTACACCCAGGGCCGCCAGCTCGACCTGCTGAAGAACCTGGGCTTCCAATCGCCGAGCTGGACGGATCTGGCCTACGTGCTCATCGGCGTGGTGGTGTTCGTGAGCCTGCTCGGCGCCGCCTGGACGCTGTGGGAGCGCCAGCAACACGACCCCTGGCTGCGCCTGCTGCAGCGCGCCCGCGCCCGGCTGCACAAGCTGGACGTGGAAAGCGCCGACCACACACCGCCGCGCGAGCTGGCCCAACGCGTACAACAACGCTGGGGCCATGCCGGCGCCGCCGCACCGCTTGCACAATGGCTGCTTCAGCTCGAAGCCCAACGCTATGCGCGCCCCGGCGCCAGCAACACTACCCTGGCCAGTTTGCAACGCGAGTTTCAGCGCCTGGCTTGGCCCAAAAGCCCCGACACCTGAACACACCCGACATTGATCCCCGACCCCCAAGGCACCCATTGCAATCTGTGAACCGTTTCCTCTGTGCACTCGCCGCCGCCCTCATGGCGGCCACGCCCGCCCTCGCCCAGTCGCCCGCCAAAGCGCGCCCCGGCAACACCCAGACCGCCCCCGTTTTCACCTACGACCAGAGCGAAGCCGCCATGGCCTTCGCCACCGACCTGGCCGTGCGTCGCAACCTAGACCCCGCCTGGGTGCGCCAGCAGATCGGCCAGGCGCAGCGCATGCCCAACATCATTCGCCTCATGCGGCCCGCGCCCGCTGGCACGCCCAAGAACTGGGCCGCCTACCGCGCCCGCTTCATCGAGCCCATCCGCCTGCGCGCCGGTCAGCGCTTCTGGGAAGACAACCGCGAAACCCTCGCCCGCGCTGAACTCGAATACGGCGTGCCCGCCAGCCTCATCGTGGGCGTGATCGGCGTGGAAACGCTTTACGGCCAGCACACCGGCAACCACCGCGTGATCGACGCGTTGACCACCCTCGCATTCGACTTCCCCGCCAGCCACCCGCGCGCTGGCGCGCGCAGCGAGTTCTTCAAAAGTGAACTCGAACAATTCCTGAGCCTGAGCGAACGCACCGGCACCGACCCCCTGAGCCCGCGCGGCAGCTACGCCGGCGCCATGGGCTGGCCGCAGTTCATGCCCAGCAGCTGGGTGAAATACGCCATCGACTACGACGGAGACGGCAAGGTCGACCTCTTCGACAGCCAGGCCGACGTGATCGGCTCCGTGGCCAACTACTTCAAGGCCTTCGGCTGGCAAACCGGCATGCCCACCCACTACCCGGTGAGCTTTGACACCAGCAAGCTCGACCTGGACACCCTGCTCGCCCCCGACATATTGCCCAGCTTCAGCGTGGAGAGCTTCACCGCCAAAGGCGCCGTGATCGAAGGCCCCGCCCTGCAACACCAAGGCAAGCTCGCCCTGGTGCTGCTGGAAAACGCCGGCGCCCCACCCACCTACGTGGCCGGCACGGAAAACTTCTATGTGGTGACACGCTACAACTGGAGCAGCTACTACGCGCTGGCGGTGATCGAACTGGGGGAGGCGGTGCGGGCTTTGATGCCGAGCCGCTGAAGCTGGAATCGAGCAAAAGCCATGAACCCCCTGAACCCCAAGAAACTGCTGCTGACCAAATGGACGGCGGTGACGCCTGTGGCCAAACAAAAACACTTCCTGGTCAGCAGTGTGATTCAACCCGACTTGCCCACTGACCCGATTGAGTTGGTGGAGATTGAAGCGGTGTTCTCCAAGGCCACGCAAATCATGCCGTGGCGTGAACTGCAGGATGAGGGCGTCTGGAAACAAGGCTGGGTTTGAACGCCAGGATGGCACAGGGTTCGCATGGCTGCGGACACGGGCCTAGAAAACTGGAGTCTGGCGGATCGGGTGGCGCCTTCTGGGGACATTGGAGTCGTTGATTCAATCAATCCCGAAACAAAGGCTCTGTTTCGTCCCCAATTCCCGCCATGCACTACCTCGTGGACCTGCTTTTCAGTGCGGCGTAGCCCACAGTCAAGCCGGCGATGATGGAAAACTCCATTTAGCTTCGGCGATTGGCCTGGTGGTGGCTACGACCTGAGACACAGGCCGGTGAAAATGCATGCAACCTCATCCGAGTAGCTGGAGCGCTCCTTGACGATGTGCATCTGCAACTCCAACGATTCGCGCGTCCACACCAAGGCTTTCTTCTTGCCATTCGGAGGCAGGGCATCACAAGTAAGCGGTGCGAGCCTGCTTGAAATCGATCCGGCCCTGCACCACCTTCTCCAGCGCGTCGTGGCGCAGGCTGCGCATGCCCAGGCTCACGGCCATGTCGAAGATCACGTTGGGGCGGGCGCGGTCCTGAATGAGTGAACGAATCTCCCGATGGTTCTGGAGGATTTCGTACACGCCTGTTCGTCCTTTGTAGCCCTTCGATTTGCAGTGCTCGCATCCGACCGCGTGCCCAACCTGCACGCCGTCGGGCGACTCAACACCCGCAGCGGCAAGCAGACGCTGCAGCGCTTGCTCCCGGGTCAGCCGACTGCCTTCGCGGTACTCGTCCAGCAGCGTCTCCCACTCGGACGCACTCAGC
>JAUXNG010000029.1 GCA_030682835.1 Hydrogenophaga sp.
TACGGTATCGCCGAGACGGCCCCCATCGCATCGGCGGGCCCGCTGCTGGCGGCCGAGATGGACGCCATTGCGAAGGCGCTGGCCAACCCGAAGAGGCCCCTCATCGCCATCGTGGCCGGCAGCAAGGTCAGCACCAAGCTCACCATCCTGCAGGCGCTGGCCACGAACGTGGACGGCCTGATCGTCGGCGGCGGCATCGCCAACACCTTCATGCTCGCCGCCGGCCTGAAGATCGGCAAGAGCCTGGCCGAGCCCGACCTGGTCGGTGAAGCCAAGGCCGTGATCGTGGCCATGAAAGCGCGCGGCGCGGCGGTGCCGATTCCCACCGACGTGGTCACCGCGAAGAGCTTCAGCGCCGACGCCGTGGCCACTGTGAAGGCCGCCACCGACGTGGCCGATGACGACCTGATCCTGGACATCGGGCCCGAGACCGCCGCGCTGCTGGCCGAGCAGTTGAAGAAGGCCGGCACCATCGTCTGGAACGGCCCGGTGGGCGTGTTCGAGTTCGCCGCGTTCGAGAACGGCACCAAGGTCATTGCGCAGGCGATTGCCGACTCAAGCGCCTTCAGCATCGCAGGAGGTGGCGACACGCTGGCCGCGATCGCCAAGTACGGCATCGAGAAGGACGTGAGCTACATCTCCACCGGCGGCGGCGCCTTCCTGGAAGTGCTGGAAGCCAAGACGCTGCCAGCGTTTGAAGTGCTCGCTCGGCGAGCAGGGTAAGGGCTCCCCCCGCGCCGCCTGCGGCGTCACCCCCCAGGGGGCGATGCGAGCGGCCCGGCAAAGCCGGTTCCGCCGCATCCTGGGGTGATACACGCCGCTCCGGCTACGGCATTGGCGAGTCAGCCCCCCGCGTAGGAATTCGTAAAACCACCCAGGCGCCGATGGCGCCCAGGGCGAGCAGCAGGAGCTGCACCACGAGGCGCCCCTGGAAGCTCCAGATCGAGAAACTCACCATCACCAGCATGGAGCCGACCGCGATGGTCTTGGTGCGGCGGGTGAGGCTGCGGTTGGCCTCCCAGTCGCGCAGCAGGGGCCCTGTGAGGCGGTGGTTGAGCAGCGCCGCGTGCAGGCGCGGCGAGGCCTTGGCGTAGCAGGCCGCGGCGAGCAGCACGAAGGGCGTGGTCGGCAGGCCTGGCAGCAGCACGCCGATGAGGCCCAGCACCAGCGCCAGCGTGCCGGCAACCCAGAGCAGGCCCCGCACCCAGCGCGAGCGGTGGAGTTGCGGTGGACGATCGTTCACGGAACGGGCTTCCGCGCCGCACTCATGCGGCGAACAGGCCAAGCGGGTGGTGCGCCAAGGCGATGCTGGCCATGAAACCTACGACAGCCAGCGCCGCCACGAAACACAGGGCCTTGGCGGGCCGGCCGGGTGCGCGTTTCAGCGCCAGCGTGCCCAGCCCGATGTAGACGACCAGCAGCACCAGTTTGGCGAGCAGCCAGTGCTGCTGCGTGGGGTTGAGCTGGAGCAGCCACCACAGCCCACCACCGGCCAGCAGCAACAGCGAGTCAATCACGGGCGCCAGGCCGCGTGCCCAGCCCGCCAGCGGCCAGGTTTGCCCCGCCAGCACGCCCAGGCCACGCAGCGCAAACAGCGCCACGCTCAGCGACACCAGCGCGATGTGCAGCGGAAGCAGCCAGGGGTAGAACGTGGCGACCAGTTCGGGTGATGGCATGGTGTTCACATCATAGGTGCCGCTGGTGTTGCCGCTGACCGGTGTCTCGCCACCGATCGCCCGCGGCTCAGGCGTCGATGTGCGGCGGTGTGCGCATCTGCTCGGGCGTGGTGAAGTAGGCGGCTGAGGCACCACCACGTTCGCGTGCCTGCGCCAGCTCGTGGCGCGCCACGCTGCGCAGGTGCACCTCGTCGGGGCCGTCCATCAGGTGCAGGGCGCGGCCCCAGGTCCAGAACTGGGCCAGCGGCGTGTCGGGCGACAGGCCCATGGCGCCAAAGATCTGCATGGCTCGCTCGACCACGCGGCTCTGCAGGCCGGCGGCCACCACCTTGATGGCGGCCACCTGCGCCCGCAGGGCCGATGGCGGCACCTTGTGGGGGTGGTCCAGCACCCAGGCGCAGCGCAACACCAGCAGCCGGGCCTGGTCGATCTCGATGCGCGATTGCGCGAGCCAGTCCTGCACATTGGCGTGATCGGCCAGGGCGCGGCCGAAGCTGCGGCGCTCCAGCGCGCGTTCGGCCGCCAGCTCCAGTGCGAGTTCGCATTGGCCGATGGTGCGCATACAGTGGTGCACCCGTCCCGGGCCCAGCCGCGCCTGCGCCATGGCAAAGCCTTCTCCCCAGCCACCCAGCAGGTGCCCGACCGGCACGCGCACCTGGCGCAGCACGATCTCGCAGTGCCCTTCGGGCGCGTGGTGGTGCACCACGGAAATGTTGCGCTCCACGTTCACGCCGGGCGTGCCCAGGGGCACCAGCACCATGCTGTGCCGATGGTGCGGATCGCTGCCCCCGTCGTCTTCATCTTCCGCGTTGCGTGCCATCACGATCAGCACGCGGCAGACCGGGTGTGCCGCGCCGGTGATAAACCACTTGCGGCCGTTGAGCACCAGCCCGTCGCCGTCGCGCCGCACGGTGGTCTGCAGGTTGGTCGGGTCCGACGAGGCCACGTCGGGCTCGGACATCGCAAAAGCGGAGCGGATCGTGCCGTCGAGCAGGGGCAACAGCCAGCGCTCACGCTGCAGCGGCGTGGCGAAGCGGTGCAGCAGTTCCATGTTGCCGGTGTCGGGCGCGCTGCAGTTGAACACCTCGCTGGCCCAGTGCAGCCGGCCCATGTTCTCGGCCAGCGGCGCGTAGTCGAGGTTGCTCAGGCGCGTGCCGGGTTCGTCTTCCCGCAACCCGGGCAGGAACAGGTTCCACAGCCCTTCTTCACGCGCCAGCGTCTTCAGATCGTCGAGGAAGGGTGGCGGGTACTCACCCTGCTGCACCGCCTGGTGCCAGGCGGCGTTGTGCGGCAGCACGTAGCGTTGCATGAAGCGCTCCAGCTGTTGTTGCAGGGCCTGGGCGCGGGGGCTGTGTTCGAAGTCCATGGCGGGATTCTTCTCCGCGTGCCAGGCGCCCTTTCTTCACCTGTGCGACAGGGCTGGGCTGTTGTGCTCGGGGCTTGATGCACGTCAATCCGGTACGGCTCTGTCGGGCTGCCCTCAGGCCAGCGCAACCCAGTGGTTGTCGGGCAGCATGGACACGGGCCATGGCAGCATGGCCGGCGGGTGCACGGGGTGCCACAGGCCTACCCCGCGCTGGCCCGCCAGCAGCACGCCGCCGCGGTCGGGCCAGCTGGCCAGTGCGCAGGGCTCGGTCAGGCGGGCGATCGGCGTCCAGCGGTCCGGGGCGTCGGGGTGCCACAGCAGGCCTTCGCCCACGCGCTGGCCGCTCACGATGAAGCCGCCGCCGGGCCCTGGTGCAATGTCGCCGCCGTAGCCCGCCGCAGCGGGCTGGCGGTTGGCCAGGCGCAGCCGCTCGCCGTCCCACAGGGCCAGAACGGGGGCGTCGCGCCGCTCGGTGGGGTATTCGTGCTGCGTCTGCAGGGCGATGCCGAGCAGGGGAGCCTGAGCAGGTTCCGGCGGCAGGCTCCAGGCCAGGTGGCGCAGGCTCAGGCGCGGGTCGTCCAGCCGCCACTGGCCCAGGCGTTCACCGGTGCGTGTGTCCAGCCGCACCAGCGACGGGTCCATGGCCTCCAGGCGAATGGCGCGGCCGTCGGCGCTGCGCGGGAGGCCGCCGTTGAGCACCAGCAGCGCGCCGCTGGCGTCCAGCGTCAGCTGGTGCGGATCGAGGCCGTGGGTGGGCCAGGCGGCGACGCGCTGGAACGTGCGGCGGTCGCGCACGCCGATCCATCCGCTGCCGTCCTGCCGGTCGGTCTCGGTGGTGTAGAGCCACTGACCATCGGCGCTGGCAATGACGTGGCCACCCAGCGTGCGCAGCGGGGTCTCGTCGGCCAGGTTGTGGCGGGCCTGCAGCTGGCCCTGGGCATCGCAGCGCAGCAGCCACAGGCCCGGGCGCGTCGCCACGGCCACGAAACCGCCGTCGGGCTCAGTCATCAGGCCGTGGGCGCGGCCGGCCACCGGCAGGCTGGCCACGATGCGCACCTCGCGCGCCTGCCAGTCGAGTTCCAGCACGCCGACCTGGTCGCAGTCTTTGCCGCAAGCGGGTGTGTCGCCGTGGCTGCGCCAGGCGGCGGCCAGGCGTGCGCGGGCGGGCAAAGGGGTGTCAGCGGTGTCGGCGGGGGTGGACGCTGCGTGGGCGGGCGTCCAGAGGGCGGTTGAGGCGGCCAGCCAGGCGGTGTGCTGCAGCAGGGCGCGGCGGTTGAGCAGGGAATTCATGTGGAATCGGTTGGGCGGTGACGATGGCGTTTGCGCGTCACTCAAACAAGAATCATTATCATCTAATTCGAGGCCGCCTGTGCACCTCCCGCCGGTCAACCCGTCGGGCGTGCGGGTTCTCAGAGGCCGATCTGTTCCGCCAGGGCGTCCATGCGCTGGCGCACCACCGCGTCCATGCGCATCACGCGGCCCCACTCGCGCTGGGTTTCGCCGGGCCATTTGTTCGTGGCGTCCAGACCCATCTTGCTGCCCAGGCCGCTCACGGGCGAGGCGAAGTCGAGGTAGTCGATGGGGGTCTGGTCGATGGTGAAGCTGTCGCGCGCCGGGTCCATGCGCGTGCTCATGGCCCAGATCACGTCCTTCCAGTCGCGCACGTCGATGTCCTCGTCGACCACCACGATGAACTTGGTGTACATGAACTGGCGCAGGTGGCTCCACACGCCCATCATCACGCGCCGCGCGTGCCCGGCGTAGGCCTTGCGGATGCTGACCACCGCCATGCGGTAGCTGCACGCCTCGGGCGGCAGGTGGAAGTCCACGATCTCGGGGAACTGCCGCTGCAGCAGCGGGATGAACAGCTCGTTCATCGCCACCGCCAGCACGGCCGGTTCGTCCGGCGGCTTGCCGGTGTAGGTGGAGTGGTAGATGGACGATTCGCGCAGGGTGATGCGCTCCACCGTGAACACCGGGAACTCGGCGCGCTCGTTGTAGTAGCCGGTGTGGTCGCCGTAGGGGCCTTCCAGCGCGTGCTGCCAGCCGCTGGGGTGCGTGCGGTCGGGGTGGATGTGCCCTTCCAGCACGATCTCGGCCGAGGCCGGCACGCGCAGCGGCACGCCAATGGCCGGCACCACATCCGTGCGGGCGCCGCGCAGCAGCCCGGCGAACTGGTATTCGCTCAGGCTGTCGGGCACTGGCGTGACGGCGCCCAGGATGGTCGCCGGGTCGGCGCCCAGCGCCACCGCCACCGGGTAGGGCTGGTCGGGGTGCAGGCGGCCGTGGTCGCGGAAATCGAGCGCGCCGCCGCGGTGGGCCAGCCAGCGCATGATGAGCTGGTTGCGCGAGAGCACCTGCTGGCGGTAGATGCCCAGGTTCTGCCGCGGCTTGTGTGGGCCCTGTGTGATGACCAGGCCCCAGGTGATGAGCGGGGCCACGTCGTCGGGCCAGCAGTGCTGGATCGGCAGGCGCCCCAGGTCCACGTCGTCGCCCTCCCACACCACGGCCTGGCAGGGCGCGTGGCGCAGCTCGCGCGGGCTCATGTGCCAGAGCGACTTGACCAGGCCGCCCAGCCCCGCCATGTCGCGCAGGCCGGTGGGGGCTTCGGGTTCCTTCAGACGTGCCAGCACCTCGCCGAAGCGGCGCAGCTCGCTCACGTCACCCACGCCCATGGCCCGGGCCACGCGTGCGGTGGTACCGAACAGGTTGCCCAGCACCGGCATGCTGTGGCCGGTGGGCTGTTCGAACAGCAGGGCGGGGCCGCCGGCGCGCAGCACGCGGTCGCACAGCGCGGTCATTTCCAGGTGGGGCGACACCGGCTCGTGCACACGGCGCAATTCGCCGGCGGCTTCGAGTTGCGCCATGAAATCGCGCAGGTCCCGATAGCTCATGCGGGTGCCCGTTCCAGGCCCTGCCAGCGGCTTGACAGCGAATGCGGCACATCGAGCAGGTCGAGCACGCGGGCCACGCTGGCGTCCACGAGGTCGTCCACTGTCTGCGGGCGCAGGTAAAAGGCCGGCATGGGAGGGGCGAGGATGGCGCCCATCTCGGTGACCGCGGTCATGTTGCGCAGGTGACCGAGGTGCAGCGGGGTTTCACGCGCCATGAGCACCAGGCGGCGGCGCTCCTTGAGCATCACGTCGGCGGCGCGGGTGATCAAGTTGTCGGACAGGCCGTTAGCGATGGCCGCGAGCGTGCGCATGGAACAGGGCGCGACCACCATGCCCGCGCAGCGGAAGGAACCGCTGGCCGGGCCGGCGCCCACGTGGGCTGCGTCGTGCAGCGTGTGTGCCAGCGGGCGCAGGTCGTGCGCCTGGAGGCCGAGTTCGTGCTGCAGGGTCAGCCAGCCGGCGTCGGAGACCACCGCATGCGTTTCCACGCCCGGCACGGTGGCCAGCACCTGCAGCAGGCGCCAGCCATAGACCGCGCCGCTGGCCCCGGTGATGGCCACCAGCAGGCGCCGGGGCTCAGCCATGGGTGGTCAGCGATTCTCGGGTGGTGGCGGCCGGCAGGGCGGCGCTCACCATCTCCAGCACCTGCCGGGCCTGTTCGGGGTCGAAGTCTTCGTGCTGGCGCTTGCGTACCCCATAGTCGTGCAGCTGGTGGTGCTGCGTGGGCGTGATGCCGTGGCGGGCCAGGCTGCTTTTGACGCAGACCAGCGGGCAGCCGTCCAGCGCCACGATGGGACGGCCCGAGCGCGCGGTTTTCACCAGCGAAGGCACGTCGCCGCCCACGCCGGCGATGCACGACATCTCGGCCAGGCCGCTGCGGTCCAGCCGCACGGCCACATGGTTGGCCAGCTGCGCGGCGCTGGAACAGCCGGAGCAGGCGTAGACCAGGGGCAGGCGGCGGCGAATGGCGGGATCAGCGGCGGCCATGGTGCTGCCCCGTGGCGGCGAATGGGCGCAGGGCCTGCAGCCGCGCGAGCACGGCCGAGGGCCGGAAGGCAGCCAGGTCCACCACCGGCCATTCCAGCGCGTCCAGCGCGTTCTTCACCACCAGGCCCAGCTCGGTATCGCCCTCCATCGACAGGCGCCGGTTGAAGAACAGGGTGTCGGGGTCGTCCAGTCGCTGGGCCAGGCGCAGGAAGTCGTGTGCGTTGGCGCTCAGGGTGAGGTCGGTGCTGGCCTGCGGCGGGCGGGCGCGAAACATGCCGCCCTGCCAGGCGAAGTCGAAGCGCAGACCGGCGTCGCGCACGTCGATGCGGATGCGCTGGCCTTGCAGTCGTTCGATCACGTCGCCCGGCAGCTGCCGCGCCAGCACCAGGTTGAGCGCTGTCACCAGCAGCAGCGAACCGGGCAGGGGCGGCAGGCGCGAGAGCAGCTGCGCCACGGGCGCGGGCACGGTGTGTCGAGAAGTGGCGTCGTGGGTGGTGTTCATGGGGTGGTGGGGTTCAGGCCACGTAGAGCAGCAAGGCAAGGAAGTGGCTGGCGCTGCCGCCGAGCACGAAGAGGTGCCAGATGCTGTGGGCGTGGCGCAGCCGGTGGTCGTTGGCGTAGAAGCCGATGCCCAGCGTATAGAAGGCGCCGCCGGCCGCCAGCCAGCCAAAGCCGGCCGGCCCGAGCGCGTTCCACAGCGGCACCACGGCCACCAGCGCCAGCCAGCCCATCAGCACGTAGATCACGAGCGACAGCACGCGGGCGCTGCGCGCCAGCCAGATTTCCTGCACGATGCCCAGCGCGGCCAGCGCCCACACCACGCCCAGCAGCGACCAGCCCCAGGGGCCTTGCAGCGACACCAGCGCAAACGGCGTGTAGCTGCCGGCGATCAGCAGGTAGATGCTGCAGTGGTCGAGCTTCTGGAACACGGCCTTGGCCCGGCCGCGCAGTGCGTGGTAGAGCGTGGACGCGAGGTAGAGCGCCACCAGCATGGCGCCGTAAACACTGAAGCCCACGATGCGCCACGGGTCGCCCTTGAGCGAGGCGGTGGTGATCAGCACGGCCGCGCCAGCCACGGCCAGCACCGCGCCCACCAGGTGGGTGATGCTGTTGAAGCGTTCGCCAGCGTGCATGGGGGTCAGACCACGGCGGGCGCCGCGCGTTCCACGCGGTCCTGCCCTGGCTGGCCGTGCCAGTAGCCATTGCAGTCGGCGCGTTCACCGCCACCGGCATCGGGCAGCAGCGGCAGCAGGGCCGCGCGGGCAGCGAAGCCGGTGAGCGTGCCCTGGCGCACCGCGTCATACAGGCCGAGGATGGCTTCGGTGTGCTGCGCCTGCGGGCTGATGCGGGCCACGTCCACCCCCAGCGCAACCAGATCGTCCCAGGCATCGATGAGGCTGTGCACCCGGGCCGACTGCGTCTGGATGCCGTTGAGTACCAGAAAATCTGCGTCTTCGCGCGTCCTGAGCATCAGGCCGTCCGGGTGGTCCAGGCAGCTGAACTGGCAGTCGTCCTTGGGCAGGTTGCGGTGGCGCGCCGTGAAGCAGCGCGCCGAAAACGCCAGGGGGAGGCGGCCGTGCACGAACACCTCGGTTTGCAGCCCGGCGGGGCGTTCGCGCTGCAGCAGCGCCAGGTCGGCACGCGGCATCTCCAGCGGCGCCACCCAGCGCGTGGCACCCATCGAGGCCATCCACTGCAGCGTGGGGCCGTTGTACACATTGAGGTGCGGGCCTGCCACAAAGCCGCGCGGCGCACCATCTGAACTTGCCACGCTCATGGCGCTCACCGCGCCCATGTCGTTCGCCTCGACACCGAAGCCGCCCTGCGCGGCGATCTTCTGCATCGCCGCCACGTCCGAGCCCGACTCCAGCAGCACCTGCGTCGAGAGCACGGCGGTCTTGCCCGCCGACTGCATGAGCGCCGCCACGTCCAGCCAGTCGTCCAGCCGCAGCTCGTGCCGGCGCGAGCAGGTCACCTCGCCCAGATAGACGATGTCCACCGCCGTGCCGGCGATCCGCTCGTAAAAATCAAACACCGTCTGGCGCGGCCAGTAGTACTGCAAGGGTCCGAGAGACAGTTTCATTTCATTGGTTTCCATGTGCGGGGCGGCCCCTCACCCCAGCCCTCTCCC
Organism: Hydrogenophaga sp.; assembly: GCA_030682835.1. Taxonomy (GTDB): domain Bacteria; phylum Pseudomonadota; class Gammaproteobacteria; order Burkholderiales; family Burkholderiaceae_C; genus Hydrogenophaga. The sequence continues at coordinate 9,055 of JAUXNG010000029.1, forward strand.
CAGAGGGGCGAGGGAGCAACAGCCGGGGAGTGGCAGCCGGAGCGCGTGTCTAAACCCAGGGCACCCGTGGAACCGGCTTCGCCGGGCCACAGGGTGCGTCCCCCTGGGGGGAAGCCGCGCAGCGGCGCAGGGGGGGCATCCCAAGCTCACTTCCATTTGCGGTGATAAGCCCCGAGCGTGTGCTGCTGCCCCTCGGCCACCTGGTCGAGCGAGGCCATCCAGCTGCCTTTGGGGGTGTAGTGCTGGGGCTGGGCCAGGCAGTCGTCGATCGCTTCGCGCCAGACCTTCGTCACCTGCGCCACATACGCGGGGCTGCGCTGGCGGCCTTCGATCTTGATGGCGCGCACGCCCATCTGCAGCAGCTGCGGCAGCAGCGACAGCGTGTTCAGGCTGGTGGGTTCTTCGATGGCGTAGTAGCTGTGCTCGTCTTCCACGTCGAAGCGACCCTTGCACAGCGTGGGGTAGCTGGCGCTCTCGCCGCTGGCATAGCGGTCGATCAGCACACCGTTGAGTCGCGACTCCAGGCCCTTCGGGGTTTCCTGCCAGCGCACCGCCTTCGCCGGCGAGCACACGCCGTGCGTGTTGGGCGATTCACCGGTGACGTAGGACGACAGCGCGCAGCGGCCCTCCACCATCACGCACAGGCTGCCGAAGCCGAACACCTCGATCTCCACCGGCGTCTTCTGCACCACCTGGCGCACCTGCTCCAGCGACAGCACGCGCGGCAGCACGGCGCGCGAGATGCCGAACTGGCGGTGGTACAGGTTGATGGCCTCAAAGTTGGTGGCCGAGCCCTGCACCGACAGGTGCAGGCGCAGCCTGGGGTGGCGCTCCACGGCGTAGCGCATGAGCCCCGGGTCGGCCAGGATAACCGCGTCCACGCCCAGGTTCACCGCCGTGTCCATGGCCTGGCGCCAGCGCTCGGGCTGGGCCGCCTGCGGGTAGGTGTTGAGCGCCATGAACACCTGACAGCCCCGGGCATGCGCGTAGGACACGCCGGTGGCGATGGCCGCGTTGTCGAAGTTCAGGCCCGCGAAGTTGCGCGCGTTGGTGGCGTCGCGCAGGCCGAGGTAGACACAGTTCGCGCCCTGGTCCACGGCGGCCTTGAGTGCCGGCAGGCTGCCGGCGGGGCAGACGAGGTCCAGGGAAGCGGTCGGTGGCGTCATGGGTGGGCGGCTCTGATGTGTGGCGAAGTGGGCGCGAAGTTAGCAGCGCCCGACGCCCCGGCCGTTGACCCACGTCAAGCGGCTCATGGCTTGATCTGGCGCAAGCCGGCGGCTGTTCAGCAGCAGGCCTTCGGTGCCTGGGCGTCGAACTGCGGGAACAGCAGGTTGTTTTCCAGGTGGATGTGGCTGATCAAGTCGTCCGACAGCTGTGCGATGCCGGCGTAGAGCGCGCGCCAGGTGTTGCAGGCGCCGGGTGGTGGCGTGGCGTCGTGGCTCAGGGCCATCAGGCGTTCCAGCTGTTCGCCGTGGCTGGTGTGCTCGTCGCGCATCACGGCGATCGGGTGGTTCACCATGGGCGTGCCGCCGGCCTTGAGCATGGGAAACAGCACGGTTTCTTCCTTTTCCATGTGCTCCAGCAGCTCGCCCTCCATGGCTTCCAGGTGTGCGGCCAGGCCGGTGGGCACATGGGGGCAGTCGCGGTGAACGGCTTCCACCCGGCGCGCCATGCGGATCAGTTCGGGCAGCTGCTCGCGGTGCACCGCGTGGTAGCGCTCCAGGATGTGGTCGATCATCTCGCTGGGTGCCTGCGGCGCTTCCTGCACGGCAGGACGTTCCAGTTGCGCGAGTTCCGCCAGCACCGCGTCCAGCGGCAGGCCCTTGGCCTCGCAGGCTTCCTGCAAGGCCACCTGGCCGCCGCAGCAGAAGTCCAGCTTCAGACGCCGGAACACCGCGGTGGAGCCGGGGAGGTTGACGGCGATCTGCCCGATGGCTTGCTGGGCGCGGTCGTCGGTGGGGTGGTCGAGGGTGGCGGTGTGGCTCATGTCAGGTCCTTAAATATTCATTTGGTGTGAATATATTAGCCCATAAAATGGGTGCACCATGAATCTTTCAACACGGCAAAAGACCATCGGTCAAACAGAGGATGTGGCATGCGCCTGACCCGCTGGACCGACTACAGTTTGCGTGTGCTGATGTTCTGCGCTGCCTGTGCTCAGCGCCAGCAGCCACCCACCATCAGCGAGATTGCCCAGGCCCACGGCATTTCGCGCAGCCACCTCACCAAGATCGTGATGACGCTGGCGGCCGCCGGCCTGCTGGAAACCACACGCGGGCGCGGCGGGGGTCTGCGCCTGCTGAAGCCGGCCCACGCCATCGTGCTGGGCGATGTGGTGCGCCTGACCGAGACCGACTTCAGGCTGGTGGAATGCTTCGATGCGGCCCACAACACCTGCCGCCTCAGCGGTTACTGCCGCCTCAAAGGCGCCCTGCGCGAGGCCATGGCAGCCTACCTGCAGGTGCTCGATGGCACGACGCTGGCCGACCTGCTGGATCTGCCTGGCCTGCCCGCAGATGGGCTGCACGCCCAGCCCGCGGCCGATGCGCCCGCGGCTGGCGAGGCGCCCAGGGGCACGGATGGATCTACTTTCTTGCGAAAAGTCACAGAAAGCCGGTAACCTACGCGGATGCCCTCCCACGCCTCCCTGTCCACCAAGCTCGTGCGCATTGGTGCGGGTCTGCTCATCGTTGCCCTGGCTTCTATCGGTCTCACGCTGTGGGTGACCTGGCAGCTGGAAGGGGGAGCCGCCGCCGTCAACGAGGCCGGGCGCCTGCGCATGCAGACCTGGCGCCTCACCAGCGCGGTGCAGGCCGACCTGCCACCACCCGAGGTGGCCGCGCTGGTGGGCCGCTTCGACGCCAGCCTGACGCTGCTGCGCGAGGGCGACCCCACCCGACCCCTGTTTGTGCCCTGGGACGCCAACGTCAGCCGCGACTTCGCGCGGGTCGAATCCATGTGGCAGGAGCACCGCGCGCTGTGGCTGCGCGGCGAAGCCGAGCGTGATCCCGCGTCCCTGCGCGACGTGACCGTTTTCGTGGATGCCATCGACGAACTCGTGTCCAACATCGAAAAAGAGGTGTCCGGTCTCACGGCCGTGCTCAACCTGTTCCAGCTCGTGATGATGGCGCTGGCCATCGGCGGCGCGGTGGTGATGCTCTACACCGGCTACCGCTACGTCATCAACCCGCTGGCCAGTCTGCGCGCCGGGCTGCGGCAACTCGAGACCGGTGACTTCTCCGTGCGCGTGGCCGTGCCCACGCACGACGAATTCGGTCAGGTGGCCGCCGGCTTCAACCGCATGGCCGCCACCCTCCAGTCGCTCTATGAAGGACTGGAAAGCCAGGTGGAATTCAAGACCCGGCGCATCGAGGCCCAGCGTGCGCGCCTCGAAGCGCTGTACGAGGTGAGCGGCTTCCTGGCCAGCGCGCACACCATCGAAGAACTCTCGCGCGGCTTCTCCGAGCGCATCCGCACGCTGATGAAGGCCGACGCCGTGGCGGTGCGCTGGTCCGACGAAGCGAACCAGCGCTACCTCATGCTCGCGTCCGACTGTTTCCCCCAGGAGATGGTGGACGAAGAGCGCAGCCTGCTGGCGGGTGCCTGCGCCTGCGGCAACCTCAAACCCGATGCGCGCACGCGCGTGATCCCCATCGCCACCCACGACGCCGCCCCCATGCGCCACTGCGCCAAGGTGGGCTACCAGAACCTGGTGAGCGTGCCGGTGCGCCTGCAGCAGCGGCTGATCGGCGAGGTCGATCTGTTCTTCCGCAGCGAGGTGGCGCTCAATCCCGACGAGACCGAACTGCTCGACGCGCTGGCCAGCCACCTCGCCAGCGCCCTCGAGGGCCTGCGCGCCGCCGCGCTGGAGCGCGAGGCTGCGGTGGGCGAGGAGCGAGCCCTGCTGGCGCGCGGCCTGCACGACTCGATTGCGCAGGCCCTGGCCTTCCTGAAAATCCAGGTGCAGCTGCTGCGATCAGCGGTGCAGAAGCAGCAGCCCGAGCAGGTGCAGCGCACGCTGGATGAACTCGACGTCGGTCTGCACGAGAGCATCAGCGACGTGCGCGAACTGCTGGTGCATTTCCGCACCCGCACCAACACCGACGACATCGAGGCCGCGCTGCAGGAAACGCTGCAGAAGTTCCGCCACCAGACCGCGCTGCCGGCCCGCCTGGAAGTGAGCGGCGAAGGCCTGCCGCTGCCGGCCGACGTGCAGGTGCAGGTGCTGCATGTGCTGCAGGAAGCCTTGTCCAACGTGCGCAAGCACGCCGGGGCGAGCCAGGTCGTGCTGAGTGTGACCAAGGGCGCGCGCTGGCGCTTTGCGGTGCAGGACGACGGCGCCGGCTTCGATCCGGCGGAAACCCGCGACAGTTCGCATGTGGGCATGAACATCATGCGTGAGCGTGCCGAACGCGTGGGCGCACAGGTACAGGTCGAATCGATCCCCCGGCAGGGCACCACGGTGACCCTGGTCTTGCCGCCTTATCCCGTGACCGCCACGGGTGCACCTTCGGTCAGCGTGTCCACGGCACGTCCGATCCCGATGCCCGTGACATGATCCGCCCACATGACGCCTGACCCTACCCCACGCATCCAGTTGCTGGTGGTCGATGACCACACCCTTTTCCGCCGCGGCCTCAAGGCCCTGCTCTCGCAGGACGAACGATTCGCCGAAGCACGCGAGGCCGCCGATGTGGGCGAGGCCTTGCGCAGCCTGGCGCAGGCCCAGCCCGATGTGATCCTGCTCGACAACCACCTGCCCGGCGTGCGCGGCGTGGAGGCCATTCCCTCCCTGAAGGAAGCCGCGCCCGGCTGCCGCATCCTCATGCTCACCGTGAGCGAGAACGAGGAAGACCTGGCCGCCGCCCTGCAGGCGGGTGCCGATGGCTACCTGCTCAAGACCGTGGAGTCCGACCAGCTCTGCGACGCCATCGTGAAGGTGCTGGACGGCAAGTCCGTCGTCAGCCCGGAGATGATGACCAAGCTCTTCAGTGTGTTCCGCAACCAGGGCGCACCCACGCCTGCTGCGGCCGCCCCCGCCGCGCCGATCTCGGCTGCCGCGGTGGCGAACGAAGAGCCCGCGCGGGCCGCACCCATCGAAGAGGGCACGCCCGTGAGCGAGGGCCTGGCCAAGCTGTCGGCGCGGGAGCGGCAGATCCTGGCCCTGATTGCGCGCGGCGACAGCAACAAGCTCATCGCACGCGAGCTGGACATTGCCGAGACCACGGTGAAGATCCACGTGCAGCACATCCTGCGCAAGCTCAACCTCACCTCCCGCGTGCAGGCGGCGGTGCTGGCCGTGCACCACAACCTGCGCGACTGATCCAGCCGGTCCCCTGGCGGACCGCTGTCGGTGAAGCCCGGGGGTATGCCCCGGGCCGGTGCGTGCTCCCATGCGGGCGGTCGCCAGCCCGTGGCGGACAGTAGTTCTTTCGGAGCATGTTGGCCGGGCGCCCATCGTCCGTCTGGAACGCGCCTGCGTGCCAAAGAAGGATGTTCATCCCGTCGCGCACGCCCCACAGTTGAGTGGTCACCCTGGTCCGCGTAGGGCCATTGTTTGCAGGGTTCCGTGTCACCCGCCAACAAGATCGCTGCCGCCGGCGGCGAGCGGGTCACGACATGGCTGATCCGAACGTATCCACTGGAGAACACAACATGGAAGTCATGCTGGCTTACGACCATTCGCGCAACGCGCGCATCGCGCTGGACACCGTCAAACGGCTGTTCGCGCACGAGAACCCCACCATCACCCTCATTTCCGTCATCGAAGAGCCGGGCAGCACCACCAGCGCCGGCGACGACATGTTCGAGGCCCAGTACCAGGAGCAGAAGGCCGGTGCCGAGGCCGCTGCCGCCGAACTCTCGGCTGCCGGCTTCCAGGCCAAGGTGCTGTTCGCCGAGGGCGACGCCCGCAAGATGATCCTGCGCGCCACCGAGGAGCGCCGGCCCGACGTGCTGGTGATGGCCCGCCACTCCTACAAGCCCGACGGCAACTTCATCACGCGCCGCCTGGACGCCTTGGTGGAAGAGTTCGACCACATGACCTTCGGTTCGGTGAGCGCCTTCCTGGCGCGCCGCGTCATGTGCCCGCTGCTGATCGTCCCCACCCACGGCGACTGAACCCTGAGCTAACGAGGTTTCATCATGCAAGTCAGTGACATCTTCCGGTTCAAGAACCGGGAAATCAAGGCACTCCACCTGACGTGGATCGCCTTCTTCATCTGTTTCTACGTCTGGTTCAACATGGCGCCGCTGGCGTCATCCATCCTGCGTTCGGCCGACTGGCTCACGCGGGACGACCTGCGCCTGTTCGCCATCGCCAACGTGGCGCTCACCATACCGGCCCGCATCCTGGTGGGCATGGCGCTGGACCGCTTCGGCCCGCGCCGCGTGTTCTCGGTGCTGATGGTCGTCATGGCCGTTCCTACCCTGTTCTTTGCTTTCGGCAACTCCAGGGAACAGCTGTTCGTCTCGCGTCTCGTGATGAGCTCGGTGGGCGCCAGCTTCGTGGTCGGCATTCACATGACCGCCCTGTGGTTCAAGCCGCGTGACATCGGCTTTGCCGAAGGCTTCTACGCCGGCTGGGGCAACTTCGGTTCGGCCGCTGCGGCCATGACGCTGCCCACCATCGCGCTGACCATGTTCGGCGGCCCCGATGGCTGGCGTTACGCGGTCGCGCTCTCGGGCGTGATCATGGGCCTGTACGGCGTCTTCTACTGGTTCGCCATCACCGACGGCCCCACCGCCGACACGCACAAAAAGCCCCGCAAGAGCGCCGCGCTGGAAGTCTCCAGTTACCGCGACCTGGTGCTGCTGATGCTGTTCACCGTTCCCATGGTCGGCATCCTGGCCATTCTGGTGTGGCGCGTGCAGAACACCGGTTTCATCGACGACCTGACCGCCTGGATCTGCTACGCCTCGATCGGCTTCGTCATCCTGTACCAGCTGTACCAGGTGCTGCGGGTGAACCTGCCGATCCTGAAGAAGGGCGTGCCCGCCGACGACCGCTACCCCTTCAAGTCGGTGGCCGCCCTGAACACCACCTACTTCGCCAACTTCGGTGCCGAACTGGCTGTGGTGTCCATGCTGCCGATGTTCTTTGAAGAGACCTGGGGCCTGACGGCTGCAGCGGCCGGCATGATCGCCGCGTCGTTTGCCTTCGTGAACCTGTTCGCCCGTCCCATGGGCGGCCTGGTGTCCGACCGTTTCGGCAACCGGCGCTTCGTGATGCTGTCCTACATGCTGGGCATTGCCATCGGCTTCGCGCTGATGGGCATGATGAACAGCAAGTGGCCGCTGGTGATTGCCGTGGCCATCACCATCGGCTGCTCATTCTTCGTGCAGGGTGCCGAGGGCGCCACCTTCGGAATCATCCCGTCGATCAAGCGCCGCCTGACCGGCCAGATCTCGGGCATGGCCGGGGCCTACGGCAACGTGGGCGCGGTGTTCTACCTGTTCCTGTTCATGTACGTCACACCTTCGCAGTTCTTCTTCCTGATCGCCGGTGGCGCGCTGCTGAGCTGGGTGGCCTGCCTGCTCTGGCTGAAGGAGCCCGAAGGCGGCTTTGGCGATGAATACATCATCTCCTCGGTGGACCACGCCATTGCCCAGGAAGTGAAGCAGAAGCGCGAGACAGAGGCCGACATTGCCCGCCTGTTCACCGCCAGCGGCCGTGTGGAGCTGGCCGAAAAGGGCGAGGGCCTCACGCTCACCGCCCGCTTCAAGAGCCTGGAGGAGCTGCGCGCCGCCGTGGCCCGCCTGCAACCCGCGGGGGCAGCTGGCAAGTAGCCCTGCGCCCCACGCAGCCAAGCGCTGCTGGCCCGTGCCTCGAGCCGGGCTGGCCAGCGGCTTGCGCACCCCGAAGGCCGTGCTCGTCACGGCCTTTGTCGTTTCCGGGTGCCGCGCGCGCAGGGGGGCGGTCCGGGCGCGCCAGGGCAGGGGGAGTAGTCCTTCCGGACGATGGACCCGCGCGGGGCCATCGGTCTTCAGACAGGGGTGCTGCCTCCCTCAGGAGGATGTTCAGCCCGACGGGCCAAGGGCACAGTCATGGCATCCCGACGTGGTGCCCGCGCCGCTGCGGGAAGACCCGGAAAACCGGGTCGTTCCCCGCCCGCATCAGCCCCCCGGACGGGCCAATTTTTCCCACAGGAGTCCCTGTCATGAGCAAAGCCATCAACCCCACCGCCCCCCTGGGCGAGTCGTTGCCGTCGTATTCCGGCGCCGACATCGCCGACTGGCGTCCCGAAGACAGCACCTTCTGGGCTGCCAAGGGCAAAGCCATTGCCACCCGCAACCTCTGGATTTCCATTCCCAACCTGCTGGTCGGCTTTGCCGTCTGGCTGATGTGGGGCATCGTCACGGTGCAGATGCTCAACCTGGGCTTTCCGTTTGCACCGGCCGACCTGTTCACGCTGACCGCCATCGCCGGCCTGATGGGTGCCACCTTCCGCATCCCCGCCTCGTTCTTCATCCGCCTCTCGGGCGGTCGCAACACCATCTTCCTCACCAGCCTGCTGCTGATCATCCCGGCGGTGCTCACCGGCTTCGCGCTGCAGGACAAGAGCACCCCGCTGTGGGTGTTCCAGCTCTGCGCGTTCCTGTCGGGCATTGGTGGCGGCAACTTCGCCTGCTCCATGTCCAACATCAGCGGCTTCTACCCCAAGAGCCAGCAGGGCACGGCGCTGGGCATGAACGCCGGCCTGGGCAACTTCGGCGTGACCACCATGCAGATCCTGATCCCGCTCGCCATGACGGCTGCGGTGTTCGGCACCTTCGGTGGTGAGTCGATGACGCTGGTGAAAGACTCGGGCTGGATCCTGGGCAAGATCACCGCCGGCACCGCCACCTACATCCAGAACGCCGGCTTCATCTGGGCCGCCATCCTGGTACCCCTGGTCATCGCCGCCTGGTTCGGCATGAACAACCTGCTGCCCCTGTCGCCCAACTACGGCGGCACGCTGGCGGCCTTCGCCAAGATCATCTACCTGTGGGTGCTCACCGCCATCATCGGCCTCGTGGGTCTGTACCTCTACCTGCCAGCCCCCACCGGTCTGGGTCTGCTCAACATGTGGGTGGCCCTGCCGCTGATCATCGTCGCCACCGTGGTGCTGATGAAGCTCGCCGCCTTTGGTGAGATGAAGGCCAACATCGGCAAGCAGTACGCCATCTTCTCGAACAAGCACACGTGGTCCATGACCGCGCTGTACATCGTGACCTTCGGCTCGTTCATCGGCTTCTCGATGGCCCTGCCGCTGTCGATCACCGTCATCTTCGGCTTCCAGCACGTGATCGACCCGGCCACCGGCCTGATGACCCACACCCTGAAGAACCCCAACGCCCCCTCGGCCCTGACCTACGCCTGGATCGGTCCCCTGGTTGGCGCGCTGATCCGTCCCCTGGGTGGCTGGATTTCCGACAAGGTCGGTGGCTCCATCGTGACGCAGGTCATCTCCGCCGTGATGGTGTTTGCCTCGGCCGCTGTGGGCTACGTGATGCTGCTGGCCTACAAGTCGGCCACGCCGGAAGAGTACTTCCTGATCTTCATGGTGCTGTTCGTTGTGCTCTTCGCCGCCAGCGGCATCGGCAACGGCTCCACCTTCCGCACCATCGGCGTGATCTTCGACCGCCAGCAGGCCGGCCCCGTGCTGGGCTGGACCTCGGCAGTCGGCGCTTATGGCTCCTTCATCGCCCCGGTGGTGATCGGCCAGCAGATCAAGGCCGGTTCCCCCGAGTACGCCATGTACGGCTTTGCCCTCTTCTATGCCGTGTGCCTGATCCTGAACTGGTGGTTCTACCTGCGCGCCGGCGCAGAAATCAAGAATCCCTGAATACCCCCCGCGTCGCCTTCGGCGCCACCCCCCTGGAAGGGGGGCGACACCAGAGGCCCGTCCTGAGCTTGTCGAAGGGCGGTTCCTCGTTGTCCCTGACCTGACCCCCTTCACGCGTTGCGCTTGTATCGAACCCGAAGGCAAGCATTTTTCCGGAGACCCCCGATGAGTCACTTTCTCGACCGCCTCACCCACTTCACCCTGCCCCAGGAAGCCTTCTCGGGCAACCACGGCCTGACCACCAACGAAGACCGCACCTGGGAAGACGGCTACCGCAACCGCTGGGCCCACGACAAGATCGTGCGCTCCACGCACGGCGTGAACTGCACGGGCTCCTGCTCGTGGAAGATCTACGTCAAGGGCGGTATCGTCACCTGGGAAACCCAGCAGACCGACTACCCCCGCACCCGCTGGGACATGCCCAACCACGAGCCACGCGGCTGCGCCCGCGGTGCCTCGTACAGCTGGTACCTGTACTCCGCCAACCGCGTGAAGTACCCCATGGTGCGCGGCCGCCTGCTGGAGCGCTGGCGCGCGGCCCTCACCGTGAGCAAGAGCCCGGTGGACGCCTGGGCCCTGATCCAGCAGGACCCCGAAGCCCGTCGCGACTACCAGCAGGTGCGCGGCATGGGTGGTTTCGTGCGCAGCAGCTGGGACGAAGTGAACCAGCTGATCGCCGCGGCCAACGTCTACACCATCAAGCAGCACGGCGCCGACCGCATCATCGGCTTCTCGCCGATTCCCGCCATGTCCATGGTGAGCTACGCCGCCGGCTCGCGCTACCTGTCGCTCATCGGCGGCGTGTGCATGAGCTTCTACGACTGGTACTGTGACCTGCCCCCGGCCAGCCCGCAGATCTGGGGTGAGCAGACCGACGTGCCCGAGTCGGCCGACTGGTACAACAGCAGCTTCATCATCGCCTGGGGCTCCAACGTGCCCCAGACCCGCACGCCAGACGCCCACTTCTTCACCGAGGTGCGCTACAAGGGCACCAAGACGGTGGCCGTCACGCCCGACTACTCGGAAGTGGCCAAGCTGTCCGACATCTGGATGCACCCCAAGCAGGGCACCGACGCCGCCGTGGCCATGGCCATGGGCCACGTCGCGCTCAAAGAGTTCTACTTCCCCGACGGCGGCAAGCAGCGCTCCAGCTACTTCGACGACTACGCCCGCCGCTACACCGACCTGCCCCTGCTGGTCATGCTGAAAGAGCAGACCCTGCCCGACGGCACCGTGACCATGGTGCCCGACCGCTACCTGCGCGCCAGCGACTTCAACGGCCAGATGGGCCAGAAGAGCAACCCCGAGTGGAAGACCGTGGCCTTCGACACCGACGGCAAGGCGGTGCTGCCCAACGGCTCCATCGGCTTCCGCTGGGGTGAGCCCGGCCGTGAAGACGAAGGCAAATGGAACCTCGAAGCCAAGGAAGCGCGCACCAACAGCGACGTGAAGCTCAAGCTGTCGGTGATCGAAGACGGCGAGCAAGAGACCCAGGTGGTGGACGTGGGCTTCCCCTACTTCGGCGGCCGCGACACCCCCAACTTCACCGCCAACGCGCAGAACGGCGAGATCAACCACGCCAAGGTGCCGGCGGTGCGCCTGCGCCTGGGCAAGGCCGGCGAAGAGCGTTACGCGCTGGTGGCCACCGTGTTCGACCTGCAGGTCGCGCAGTACGGCATCGACCGTGGTCTGGGATCCGGTGCGAAAGACTTCAACGACAACGCCGCCTACACCCCGGCCTGGCAGGAGAGCATCACCGGTGTGCCGCGCGAGCAGCTCATCACCGTGGCGCGCCAGTTCGCCGACAACGCCGACAAGACGCATGGCAAGTCGATGATCATCATCGGCGCGGCCATGAACCACTGGTACCACGCCGACATGAACTACCGCGGCGTCATCAACCTGCTGATGATGTGCGGCTGTATCGGCCAGAGCGGTGGCGGCTGGGCTCACTACGTGGGCCAGGAAAAGCTGCGCCCGCAGACCGGCTGGGTGCCGCTGGCTTTTGCCACCGACTGGGTGCGCCCCCCGCGCCAGATGAACAGCACCAGCTTCTTCTACGCCCACACCGACCAGTGGCGCTACGAGAAGCTCGGCATGGCAGAGATCGTCTCGCCCACGCTGAGCGAAGCCGACAAAACCGCCTTCAGCGGCAGCATGATCGACTTCAACGTGCGCGCCGAGCGCATGGGCTGGCTGCCCAGCGCTCCGCAGCTCAAGACCAACCCGATGCAGGTGGTGAAGGACGCGCAGGCTTCTGGTCTGGATGCCAAGGACTACGTGGTCAAGGCACTGAAAGACGGCACGCTGGAGATGAGCTGTGAAGACCCGGACGCACCGCAGAACTGGCCGCGCAACATGTTTGTGTGGCGCTCCAACTTGCTGGGCTCCAGCGGCAAAGGCCATGAGTATTTCTGCAAGCACTTGCTGGGCACCGAAAACGGCGTGCAGGGCAAAGACCTGGGCAAAGACGACGCCAAGCCGGCTGAAGTGAAGTGGCACAAGGACGCGCCGCAGGGCAAGCTGGACCTGCTGGTCACGCTCGACTTCCGCATGAGCACCACCTGCCTGTACAGCGACATCGTGCTGCCCACGGCCAGCTGGTACGAGAAGAACGACCTGAACACCAGCGACATGCACCCCTTCATCCACCCGCTGAGTGCGGCGGTGGACCCGGTGTGGCAGAGCCGCAGCGACTGGGACATCTACAAGGGCTTTGCCAAGACTTTCAGCGAAGTCTGCGTGGGCCACCTGGGCGTGGAAAAAGAGGTGGTGCTCTCGCCCATCATGCACGACACCCCCGGTGAAATGGCGCAGGCCTTTGAGGTCAAGGAATGGAAGAAGGGCCACTGCGAACTGATCCCCGGCAAGACCGCGCCGCAGATCACCGTGGTCGAGCGCGACTACCCCAACACCTTCAAGCGCTTCACGGCCCTGGGTCCGCTGCTCGACAAGCTGGGCAACGGCGGCAAGGGCATCGGCTGGAAAACCGGCACCGAAGTCGAGCAGCTCGGCCAGCTCAACGGCAAGACGCTGGACGAGGGCGTGTCGCACGGCATGCCGAAGATCGTCACCGACATCGACGCCTGCGAGGTGATCTTGCAGTTGGCGCCCGAGACCAACGGTCACGTGGCCGTGAAGGCCTGGGAAGCGCTGGGCAAGCAGACCGGGCGCGACCACACCCACCTGGCGCTCTACCGCGAAGACGAAAAGATCCGCTTCCGCGACATCCAGGCGCAGCCGCGCAAGATCATCAGCTCGCCCACCTGGAGCGGCATCGAGAGCGAGACGGTGAGCTACAACGCCGGCTACACCAACGTGCACGAATACATCCCATGGCGCACCCTGACCGGTCGCCAGCAGTTCTACCAGGACCACCCCTGGATGATCGCCTTCGGTGAAGGCTTCGGCAGCTACCGCCCGCCGGTGGACCTGAAGACCACCCACGAGATCCACAACATCAAGCCCAACGGCAACAAAGAGATCCAGCTCAACTTCATCACGCCGCACCAGAAGTGGGGTATTCACTCCACCTACAGCGACAACCTGATGATGCTCACGCTGAACCGCGGTGGCACCGTGGTGTGGCTGAGCGAAGACGACGCCAAGAGCGCCGGCATCGAGGACAACGACTGGGTCGAGCTGTTCAACATCAACGGTGCCGTGGCGGCCCGTGCGGTGGTGAGCCAGCGGGTGAACAACGGCATGGTGATGATGTACCACTCGCAAGAAAAGATCATCAACACCCCCGGCAGCGAGATCACCGGCGTGCGCGGCGGCATCCACAACTCGGTGACCCGCATCGTGCTCAAACCGACCCACATGATCGGTGGCTACGCGCAACTGAGCTACGGCTTCAACTACTACGGAACCATCGGCACCAACCGCGACGAGTTCGTGGTGGTGCGCAAGATGAGCAAGGTGGACTGGCTTGACACCCCGGCGGACGATCACCTCGTTCGTGCGTATCAATCCCAAGGTGAAAACCCCTGAGTCCCTTGCCCTTCATTCGGAGTCAAACATGAAAATACGCGCACAAATCGGCATGGTGCTCAACCTGGACAAGTGCATCGGTTGCCACACTTGCTCGGTCACCTGCAAGAACGTCTGGACCAGCCGCCCCGGTGTCGAATACGCCTGGTTCAACAACGTCGAGTCCAAGCCGGGTATCGGTTACCCCAAAGAGTGGGAAAACCAGGAGAAATGGAACGGTGGCTGGATCCGCAAGGCCGACGGCTCCATCGTGCCCAAGCAGGGCGGCAAGTGGTCGCTGCTGATGAAGATCTTCAGCAACCCCAACCTGCCGCAGATCGACGACTACTACGAGCCCTTCACCTTCGACTACGACCACCTGCAGTCGGCGCCGGAAATGAAGCACGCGCCCACCGCCCGCCCGCGCTCGCTGATCACCGGCAAGCGTATGGAAAAGATCGAGTGGGGCCCGAACTGGGAAGAGATCCTGGGCGGCGAGTTCAGCAAGCGCAGCAAGGACGCCAACCTGGACGGTTTCGAGCAGGCCCAGAAAGACATGATGGGCCAGTTTGAAAACACCTTCATGATGTACCTGCCGCGCCTGTGCGAGCACTGCCTGAACCCCGCCTGCGTGGCCTCGTGCCCGTCGGGCTCGATCTACAAGCGCGAAGAAGACGGCATTGTCCTGATCGACCAGGACAAGTGCCGCGGCTGGCGCATGTGCGTGAGCGGCTGCCCCTACAAAAAGATTTACTACAACTGGAAAAGCGGCAAGGCCGAGAAGTGCATCTTCTGCTATCCGCGCATTGAAGCGGGACAGCCGACGGTGTGCTCCTAGACCTGCGTCGGTCGCATCCGTTACCTCGGCGTGTTGCTGTACGACGCCGCCCGCATTGCCGAAGCCGCGAGCACGCCCTACGAGATCGACCTGTACCAGGCCCAGCTCGAC
>JAUXNG010000030.1 GCA_030682835.1 Hydrogenophaga sp.
GCCGTGGCCACCACCTTGGCGCCGCGGTCGTGGCCGTCCTGGCCGAGCTTGCTGATCATCACGCGCGGGCGGCGGCCCTGTGCCTCGGCGAAGGCGTCGATTTCACCCTTGAGCGCGTCCCAGCCCTCGGCGGAGTCATAAGCGGCAGCGTACACACCGGTCACCTTTTGCGTGTCGGCGCGGTGGCGCCCGTAAACTTTTTCCAGCGCATCGCTCACCTCGCCCACCGTGGCGCGCAGCCGGATGGCCTGGATGCTCAGATCGAGCAGGTTGCCCTGGCCCGATTCGGCGGCAGCGGTCAGCGCGTCCAGCGCGGCTTCGACCTTGGCGCTGTCGCGCGTGGCTTTGATCTGCTGCAGGCGGGCAATCTGCCCATCGCGCACGGCCACGTTGTCGATGTCACGAGCCTCGATGGCGTCTTCGGTCTTGAGCTTGTACTTGTTGACGCCAACGATCACGTCCTTGCCGGAGTCGATGCGCGCCTGCTTTTCAGCGGCGGCGGCTTCGATCTTCAGCTTGGCCCAGCCGCTGTCCACGGCCTTGGTCATGCCGCCCATGGCCTCGACCTCTTCGATGATGGCCCAGGCCTTGTCGGCCATTTCCTGCGTGAGGCTTTCCATCATGTAGCTGCCGGCCCAGGGGTCGACCACGCTGGTGATGTGGGTCTCTTCCTGGATGATGAGCTGCGTGTTGCGGGCGATGCGCGCGCTGAACTCGGTGGGGAGCGCAATGGCTTCGTCGAAGCTGTTGGTGTGCAGGCTCTGGGTGCCGCCGAAAACCGCCGCCATGGCTTCGATGGCGGTGCGCACCACGTTGTTGTAAGGGTCCTGCTCGGTGAGCGACCAGCCCGAGGTCTGGCAGTGCGTGCGCAGCATGAGGCTCTTCGGGTTCTTGGCGTCGAAGCCCTTCATGATGCGCGTCCACAGCAGGCGGGCTGCGCGCATCTTGGCGATCTCCAGGTAGAAGTTCATGCCGATGGCCCAGAAGAAGCTCAGGCGCCCGGCGAACTCGTCGACGTCCATGCCCTTGGCGATGGCGGTCTTCACATACTCCTTGCCGTCGGCCAGGGTGAAGGCCAGCTCCAGCGCCTGGTTGGCGCCGGCTTCCTGCATGTGGTAGCCCGAAATCGAGATCGAGTTGAACTTCGGCATGTTCTTGGCCGTGTACTCGATGATGTCGCCGATGATCTTCATCGACGGCTCGGGCGGGTAGATGTAGGTGTTGCGCACCATGAACTCTTTCAGAATGTCGTTCTGAATCGTTCCCGAGAGCTTGTCCTGGCTCACGCCCTGTTCTTCAGCCGCCACCACGTAGCCGGCCAGCACCGGCAGCACGGCGCCATTCATGGTCATGGACACGCTCACTTTGTCGAGCGGAATCTGGTCAAAAAGCACCTTCATGTCTTCCACCGAGTCGATGGCCACGCCGGCCTTGCCCACGTCGCCGGTGACGCGCGGGTGGTCGCTGTCGTAGCCGCGGTGGGTGGCCAGGTCGAACGCGACCGACACGCCCTGCCCGCCGGCGGCCAGCGCCTTGCGGTAGAAGGCGTTGGACTCTTCAGCCGTGGAAAAACCGGCGTACTGGCGGATGGTCCAGGGACGCACCGCGTACATGGTGGCCTGGGGGCCGCGGATGAAGGGCGCGAAACCGGGCAGCGTGTTGGTGTAGGCCAGCCCCGCGGTGTCTTCCGCGGTGTAGAGCGGCTTCACGGTGATGCCGTCGGGTGTCACCCAGTTGAGCGCACCCACGTCACCCCCGGGCGCGGATTTCTGGGCTGCCTTGGTCCAGGCTTCAAGGGAAACGGGCGGGAATTCGGGCGCTGGGTGGCTCATGGCGTGGGATGGGTATGGCGTGACGGGACAACTCGCGAAGGCAACATTTTATATCATTCATAATTATTGATGCAAAATATTCCGGCCGCCTTACAATCCCTCAGTCTCCTCACACCACCTGTTCGCCTGCCCATGTCTGCCCTTTCGCTTGCACCCCGCGCCCTGTATGAAGAAGTCGCCGAGTTGCTGCGCCAGCGCATTTTCAGCCGCGAACTGGAGCCGGGCAGCTGGATCGATGAACTCAAGATCGCGGAGGAATACGGCATCAGCCGCACGCCGCTGCGCGAAGCCCTGAAGGTGCTGGCGGCCGAAGGCCTGGTGACGATGAAGGTGCGCCGCGGCGCCTACGTGACCGAGGTGTCGGAAAAAGACCTGGCCGACGTGTACCACCTGCTGGCGCTGCTGGAGTCCGACGCAGCCGGCGTGGTGGCCCAGCGCGGCAGCGAAGAGCAGTTGGGCGAGCTGCGCGCGCTGCACGCCGAACTGGAGGCCGCCGCCGGCGAGCGCGACCGCTTCTTCGCGCTCAACGAGCAGTTCCACATGCGCCTGCTGGAAATGGCCGACAACCGCTGGCGACAGCAGATGGTGGCAGACCTGCGCAAGGTCATGAAGCTCAACCGCCACAACTCGCTGCTCAAGACGGGACGGCTGGACGAATCCCTGGCCGAGCACCGCGCCATCATGAGCGCCCTTCTCGCCCGCGACGCGGCGCTGACGGTGCGGCGCATGAACGAACACTTTCAGAGCGGCTTGCAGGCGGCGGTCTGACGCGCGGGCGCTCAGCGCCCGGCTTCAAGCCGAGCGGGGCGGCTCGGCGTCCCAGTGCTGGACCACGGTGCCCTGGCGGTCCACACTCTCCAGGCAGACCCGGAAACCCCACAGCCGCGTGACGTGCTTGAGCACCTCGCGCACGCTGTCGTCCAGCGGTCGGTCATGCTGGCGCAGGTGCCGCAGCGTGAGCGAACGGGAACCGCGGATGTCGGCGTTCCACACCTGGATGTTGGGTTCGCGCTCGCTCAGGTCATACTGCCGTGCGAGCGACTCGCGCACGCGCCGGTAGCCGCTGTCGTCGTGGATCGCGCTCACCTCCAGTTCCACCTTGCGGGCGTCGTCCAGCACCGAGAACAGGCGCATGTCGCGCATCAGGCGGGGCGACAGGAACTGGCCGACGAAGCTTTCGTCCCGGTAGTGGCGCATGGCGTGGTCCAGCGTGCGCTTCCAGTCGGAGCCGGCGATGTCGGGGAACCAGCGCCGGTCTTCCTCGGTGGGTTGCTCGCAGATGCGCCGCAGGTCGGTGAACATGGCGAAGCCCAGCGCGTAGGGGTTGATGCCCCGGTAGGCCGGGTGCGTCACCGGTGGCTGGTACACCACGTTGGTGTGCGAGCGCAGGAACTCGATCATGAAGCCGTCGGTGAGCAGGCCCTCGTCGTACAAGGTGTTGAGGATGGTGTGGTGCCAGAAGGTGGCCCAGCCTTCGTTCATCACCTGGGTCTGCCGCTGCGGGTAGAAGTACTGCGCCGCCTTGCGCACGATGCGCACGATCTCGCGCTGCCAGGGCTCCAGCAACGGCGCGTGCTTTTCGATGAAGTACAGCAGGTTTTCCTCCGGCTCGGCGGGGAAACGGCGGCTGCCCGCCTCCACCGGCTTGCCGGCCGCCGGCGGCAGCGTGCGCCAGAGGTCGTTCACCTGTTGCTGCCGGTAGGCCTCGCGCTCCTGGCGCCGCGCTTCCTCCTGCGCCAGCGAGGGTTTCTGCGAGCGGCGGTAGCGGTCGACGCCCTGCCCCATCAGCGCGTGGCAGGAGTCGAGCACCTCCTCCACCGCCTGCAGGCCGTGGCGCTCTTCGCAGTCAGCAATGAAGCTGCGGGCATAGACCAGGTAATCCACGATGGACGAGGCGTCCGTCCACATGCGGAACAGGTAATTGCCCTTGAAGAACGCGTTGTGGCCGTAGCAGGCGTGCGCCATCACCAGCGCCTGCATGGTCAGGGTGTTTTCCTCCATCAGGTAGGCGATGCAGGGGTCGGAGTTGATGACGATCTCGTAGGCCAGCCCCATCTGCCCGCGCCGGTAGGTCCTCTCGGTCTGGATGAACTCCTTGCCGAAGGACCAGTGGCGGTAATGCACCGGCATGCCGAGCGACGCGTAGGCGTCGATCATCTGCTCGGCGGTGATCACCTCCAGCTGCACCGGGTAAGTGTCGAGCCCGTAGGCCTGGGCCACCCGGGCGATCTCGGCGTGGTAGGTGTGGATCAGCTCGAAGGTCCAGTCGGACGGGCACGGCAGCGGTTCGCGTCGCCGCGTGGACGAGGGGCCGGCCAGTGCCGGGGCCAGCAGGCGGTCCATGCCGGGGAAGGCTTCTCGGCTCATGGCGTCACCGTCTGTTTGAACAGCTCGCGGAACACCGGGTAAATGTCGGCGGGCGTGGTGATCTTGCGCATGGCAAAAGCCGGCTGGGTGGGCTGCAGGCGGCTGTATTCCTCCCACAGGTTCTGCTCGTCGCCCGCCACCTGCACATAGGCGAAGTAGCGCACCAGCGGCAGCAGCTTGTGCTGCAGCAGTTCGCTGCAGCGCGAGGAGTCCTGGTACCAGTTGTCGCCGTCCGACGCCTGCGCACCGAAGATGTTCCAGTCGCTCGGCGGGTAGCGCTTCTCGATGATCTGGTGCATCAGCGTGAGCGCGCTCGACACCACCGTGCCCCCGGTTTCCGTCGCCTGGAAGAACTCCTGCTCGTTCACTTCGGCGGCCTGCGTGTGGTGCCGGATGAAGATCACCTCGGTCTTCTCATAGTGCCGGCGCAGGAACAGGTGCAGCAGGATGAAAAAGCGCTTGGCAATGTCTTTGCGGCCCTCGTCCATGGAGCCCGACACGTCCATCAGGCAGAACATCGCGGCTTTGGCCGTGGGCTGTGGAATGCGAACGCGGTTGCGAAAGCGCAGGTCCAGCGGGTCCAGGAAAGGAATCTGGCGCAGCCGGCGCTGCAGCAGCTCGGCGCGCTCCTGCAGCAGACCCAAGTCGGGGCGGTCGGCCTCGGCAACGGACGCATCCACGGTCTCCGCGAGTGCCAGAGCGGCCTGCGCCTCGCGCAGCTGGCGGCGCACTTCGGTGCCCATGGCGATGCGCCGGGCCAGGGCGGTTCGCACCGAGCGCACCACGTGCAGGCTGGCGGGGTTGCCGGCCGACACGAAGCCGGCGCGCTGCGTCTTCCATTCGGGTGCATCGGGCAGCAGCTGGGTGCGCACCAGACGCGGCAGGGCGAGGTCGTCAAAGAACACCTGCATGAACTCGTCACGGGTGATGCGGAACACGAAATCGTCCTCGCCCATGCCGTCCTGCGAAGCCTGCCCGTTGCCGCTGCCACCTGCACCACCCCCCGGCGGGCGCGCGATGCGGTCGCCCTGTACGTATTCCTGATTGCCCGGGTGCACGGTTTCGCGCGCACCGCCGCGCCCGTGGCCGAACACGGGCTCGGATACGTCGCGGCGCGGCAGGGTGATGTCTTCGCCCTGCTCGATATCGTGGATGCTGCGCCCGGACACGGCCTTGCGCACCGCGTCCCGGATCTGGTCGCGGTAGCGACGTAGGAAACGCTCGCGGTTGCCGATGGACTTGTTCTTGCCCGAGAGCCGCCGGTCGACGATTTGCTGGAGCATGGGTGCTGCCTTTCGCTGGGCGGGAGCGGGGACCCCCAGGATCACGAACCTCTATGAGCTCTTGCGCACGCGCAGATACCAGTCGCACAGCAGGCGCACCTGCCGGGTGGTGTAGCCTTTGTCGACCATGCGGTTGACGAAGTCCTGGTGCTTCTTCTGCTCGTCGGCACTGGCCTTGGCGTTGAAGGAAATCACTGGCAGCAGGTCCTCTGTGTTGGAGAACATCTTTTTCTCGATCACCGCGCGCAGCTTCTCGTAGCTCGTCCACGCCGGGTTCTTGCCGCCGTGGTTGGCCCGCGCCCGCAGCACGAAGTTGACGATCTCGTTGCGGAAGTCTTTCGGGTTGCTGATGCCCGCCGGCTTCTCGATCTTCTCCAGTTCGGCGTTGAGCGAGGCGCGGTCGAAAATCTCGCCGGTGTCGGTGTCGCGGTACTCCTGATCCTGGATCCAGAAATCGGCGTAGGTGACGTAGCGGTCGAAGATGTTCTGCCCGTACTCGGAATAGCTCTCCAGGTACGCGGTCTGAATCTCCTTGCCGATGAACTCGGCGTAGCGCACCGCCAGCGTCTCCTTGATGAAGGCGAGGTACTTCTGCTCGGTCTCGGCCGGGAACTGCTCGCGCTCGATCTGCTGCTCCAGCACATACATCAGGTGCACCGGATTGGCCCCCACCTCCGTGCTGTCGAAGTTGAACACCCGCGACAGGATCTTGAAGGCAAAGCGCGTCGAGATGCCGCTCATGCCCTCGTCCACCCCCGCGTAGTCGCGGTACTCCTGGTAACTCTTGGCCTTGGGATCGGTGTCTTTCAGGTTCTCGCCGTCGTACACCAGCAGCTTGCTGAAGATGCTGGAATTTTCGGGCTCCTTCAGCCGCGTGAACACCGCAAACTGCGCCAGCATCTTGAGCGCGCCGGGTGCGCACACCGCCTCGGCCAGCGACGAGTTGCGGATCAGCTTTTCGTAGATCTTGATCTCTTCGGAGACGCGCAGGCAGTACGGCACCTTGACGATGTAGATGCGGTCCAGAAAGGCTTCGTTGTTCTTGTTGTTCTTGAAGGCCTTCCACTCGCTCTCGTTGGAGTGCGCCATCACGATGCCGTCGAACGGAATCGCGCCAAAGCCTTCGGTGCCCTTGTAGTTGCCTTCCTGGGTGGCGGTCAGCAGCGGATGCAGCACCTTGATGGGCGCCTTGAACATCTCCACGAATTCCAGTAGTCCCTGGTTGGCGAGGCACAGCCCGCCCGAGTAGCTGTAGGCGTCCGGGTCGTCCTGTGCAAAATTTTCCAGCTTGCGGATGTCGATCTTGCCGACCAGCGAGGAAATGTCCTGGTTGTTTTCGTCGCCCGGTTCGGTCTTGGCAATGCCGCACTGCCGCAGCACCGAGGGGTAACGCTTGACCACGCGGAAGCGCCGGATGTCGCCGCCGTATTCTTCCAGCCGTTTCACCGCCCAGGGCGACATCACGCGGCCGAGGTAGCGCGACGCAATGCCGTATTGCGCATGCAGCACGGCGCCGTCTTCGCTTGCGTTGAACAGACCCAGGGGCGACTCGTTCACCGGCGAGTCCTTCAGCGCATAGAACGGCACCTGCTCCATCAGCTGCTTCAGGCGCTCGGCGATGGACGATTTGCCGCCACCCACCGGGCCCAGCAGGTAAAGGATCTGCTTCTTCTCTTCCAGCCCTTGCGCCGCGTGGCGGAAGTACGAGACCACCTGTTCGATGGGCTCCTCCAGGCCATAGAAGTCGCGGAAGGCGGGGTAGATCTTGATGACCTTGTTGCCGAAGATGCGGGACAGGCGCTGGTCGTGCCGCGTGTCCAGCAACTCGGGCTCACCGATGGCCGCAAGCATGCGCTCGGGCGCGGTGGCGTACACAAGGGGATCGCGTTTGCAGGCGTCGAGGTAATCCTCAATGGACATCTCGTCCTCGCGCTTCTGCTCGTATCGGGTCAGGAAATGTCGGACGGCATCCATCGCACTCTCCTCCTTGGCGTGGCTCGTGGTCACCAACCGCCATCAACGACCACACCCACCGTTGACGCGGACTGTCGGGCGGTCCAGCGTCACACGCTCACGAAGAGTCGGGTGCTGCGAAAGAGGCCGTCCTGCTCATGTGAGAAACGGCGCCAGGGAAAAGTTCAGTGCGCCGCCACTCGTCCGTCAGGCGGCAATCGGTATGCCTTGTGGCAGAGCCACCGGTGCGGCACGCGCACCATGATGAAAGCCAGCCGCTCAGGCGAGCGCGTGATCGGCTGCGGCTTCGTCCAGCGCATGCTCGCGGGCCATGGCCCACACCTCTCGCGGGGATAGCGGCTTGAGGTGGTGGTCGCTCCAGACCTGGCGCCATTTGCGCGCACCACGAAGTCCGTGCCGCAAGCCCAGCATGTGGCGTGCAATGGCGTACCACGGGCAGCCGTCTTCCGCGTGGGCCCGCTCCATGTAGGCCACCATCTGCTCCTCCACGTCGTCCCGGCTCAGGGCAAAGGCGGGCCCGCCAAAGAAGCGCTCGTCCCAACTGGTGAGCAGCCACGGGTGGTGGTAGGCCTCACGGCCGAGCATCACGCCATCGACATGTTCCAGGTGCCCTGCTATCTGCTCGTTGGTGGTGATCCCCCCGTTGACCGCGATCGTGAGCGAAGGGAAGTCGCGCTTGAGCTGGTACGCCAGTTCGTAGCGCAGCGGCGGCACTTCGCGGTTCTCCTTCGGACTCAGGCCGTCGAGCCAGGCGTTGCGGGCATGCACGATGAAGACCTCGCAGCCCGCCTCGCTCACGGTCCCCACGAAGTCGCGCACAAAGTCGTAGCTTTCGATGCGGTCAATACCGATGCGGTGCTTCACGGTCACCGGCACCGACACCACGTCGCGCATGGCTTTCACACCTTCGGCCACCAGCTGCGGCTCGGCCATCAGACAGGCGCCAAAGGCACCGCGCTGCACGCGTTCGCTCGGGCAGCCGCAGTTCAGGTTGATCTCGTCGTAGCCCCATTGCTCGCCCACCCGCGCGGCTGCGGCCAGATCGGCCGGCTCGCTGCCGCCGAGCTGCAGTGCGACCGGGTGCTCTTCAGCATTGAAGCGCAGGTGCCGCTGCACATCGCCCCGCGTGATTGCACCGACGTTCACCATCTCGGTGTAGAGCAGCGTGTGCTGCGTCAGCAGGCGGTGAAAGAAGCGGCAGTGGCGATCGGTCCAGTCCATCATCGGCGCAACGGACAGGCGCCATGGGCTGGTTTGGGGGCTCGGGCTATCGGACATACCCGCATTATCCCGGGACACGCCGTGGGGCGCCGGCCCGACGGACAGAAGCCAGACGGCGGTCAACAGATGGGCAGCGATACGTTCAGCAGCGTGCGATCAGGCGGGCCACGTTGACCACGACTTTGACCTCCCCGGGCGGCAGACTGGCCTGCACCGCCCAGGCCGCTTCTGAGGTATCTCGCAACACCGGCTCACCCAGCGGCAAGCCCTGACGGCCGATCAGCGACATCACCCTGGGGCCATTGGCCTTCGCGCCCCGGCGCACCACGATGCCGCTCTCGCCATTGACCAGGCGCACATAACTGCCCGGCGGGAAGAAACCCATGCACTTCACGAACAGAGCACCCCAGCGGTCCGGCGTCGGCCCGGCGCCGAGGTAGAGCTGCCGGGCGAGTTCCTGGGTGGGCAGCGAGCCGCGACCCTCCCGGGGGCTGATGCAGGCCACATACGTGTCAGCCAGCTCCAGCAGCCGGTGCTCGGCTCCTTGCACCCGCAGTCCTGCCGGGTAGCCCGTGCCTTCGCTTCGCTCGTGGTGCTGTTCCACCAGACGAAGCCAGGCGCCATCGGTGACACCCAGCGCACGCAATGCGGCTGCACTGCGCAGCGGATGCTCCCGAATGAGCAGCCGTTGCGCGTTCGTCACGGGCGTCGCCTGTCGGGCCAGTTCGTCGTGCACGCGGGTCATGCCGAGGTTCATCGTCAACGCGGCCAGCCGCAGCCGCTGCTGCGCTTCGGGTTCCAGCCCTGCCGCAGCGCCCACCAGTTGGCACAACCCGGCACACAGCAGGGCGTGTGTGGTGCTGTAGGACTGGTGGGTGTCGAACAGGTACTGGAAGAGCACCAGCAGGCTGTTGTCGGGTTGGTGCTGCCACAGTTGCGTGCCTGCGTCCTGCACGCGCATGAGCCGGTCAAGGAAATGGATGGCTTGCGCGCCCTGGCGCAAGAGGCTGCTCAGCTCGGCGTGCAGGTCGGCCCAGGCGTCGGTCAGCAGCAGCTGCTGTGCCTTCGCCTGAGCGCCGGACTCGGCGGTCAGCGCGCTGACCTTGGCAATCTCTCCCAGCGACTCGTTGTTGCGCACCAGCCGGTCCAGCAGGGTGGTGTAGCCGTAGCGCACGGCCTGCCACTCGCTGGCGAGCACACCGGGGGAACGCAGCAGGATGTGGTCGCGGTGCTTCTCGGAGGTGATCGTTTCCCCCTTGCGCAGCAGCAACACGCCTTTGGGGTCCCAGATGTTGACCGGGACCGGCTGGTTCAAGACGAGCGCATCCGCCGACAGCAATTGGTACATGGCGCCAATGTACGGCCTGGGCGCCAACCCGATCCGCCGAATACCGGCGGAAAACAGGCGTAAAAAAACCCCGCCGCAGCGGGGTTGGTGAACGGATCCCGAAGGATCAGCCCATGTGCAGGCCACCATTGACCGAGAAGTCGGCGCCGGTGGCGTAGCCGCCCTCTTCGCTGGCGAGCCAGGCGATGATGGAAGCGATCTCGCTGGGCTTGCCCAGACGCTTGACGGGCACGGTGGCGACGATCTTTTCCAGCACGTCGGGGCGGATGGCGTTGACCATGTCGGTGCCGATGTAGCCCGGGCTCACGGTGTTGACCGTCACGCCCTTGTTGGCCAGTTCCTGCGCCAGGGCCATCGAGAAGCCGTGCATGCCGGCCTTGGCGGCCGAGTAGTTGGTCTGGCCGGCCTGGCCCTTCTCACCGTTCACCGACGAGATGTTGATGATGCGGCCCCAGCCCTTTTCCACCATGTCGGCCACGACCTGCTTGGTCACGTTGAACATGGAGTCCAGGTTGGTGTTCATCACGGCGTCCCAGTCCTCGCGCGACATCTTCAGGAACATACGGTCCTTCGTGATACCCGCGTTGTTCACCAGCACGTCGATGGTGCCGTGCTCGGCCTTGGTCTTGGTGAAAGCCTCGACCGTGGAATCCCAGTCGCCCACGTTGCCGACCGATGCGTAGAAGGTGTAGCCCTGCGCCTTCTGCTCGTCCAGCCACTTCGTGAAGTCACGGGTGGGGCCACAGCCGGCGATCACCTTGAAGCCCTCCTGGTGCAGACGCTGGCAGATCGCGGTACCAATGCCGCCCATGCCGCCGGTGACGTACGCTACTTTTTGACTCATGTTGTCTTCTCCTCTTGGTGGTGCCGAATGGCGTTAAAAAACTTGTTGGGCAGCAGGTGCCTAAACCCAGATCAGCGCGGAACCGGCTCCGCCGGGCCGCTGCTGATGCCCCCTTGAGGGGGTGACGCCGCAGGCGGCGCGGGGGTGATCGTGTTCAGCGCTCCACCGCCAGCGACACACCCATACCGCCGCCGATGCACAGCGCGGCAACACCCTTCTTGGCACCGCTGCGCTGCATTTCGTGCAGCAGCGTCACCAGAATGCGGCAGCCGGACGCACCGATGGGGTGGCCGATGGCGATGGCGCCACCGTTCACGTTCACCTTGGCGGGGTCGATGTCGAGCGCCTGGTTCACGGCGCAGGCCTGGGCGGCAAAGGCTTCGTTCAGCTCGAACAGATCCACGTCGGCCGCTTTCCAGCCGGCGCGCTGCAGCGCTTTCTGGGTGGCCGACACCGGGCCCATGCCCATGGTGGCCGGGTCCAGACCGGTGGTGCCGAAGGCCGCGATGCGGGCCAGAGGCGTCAGGCCAAGGGCGGCGGCCTTCTTGGCGGTCATGACCATGACGGCAGCGGCGCCGTCGTTAATGCCGGATGCATTGCCGGCCGTGACGGAACCGGCCTTGTCGAAGGCGGGGCGCAGGCCAGCCAGCACCTCGGCGGTGGTCTTGGCGTTGATGAACTCGTCGTTGTTGAATAGGACCGGGTCGCCCTTGCGCTGGGGGATGCTCACGCCCACGATTTCGTCGGCGAACTTGCCGGCAGCCTGCGCCGCAGCGGCCTTGCGCTGGCTGGCAGCGGCCAGCGTGTCCTGCATCTCGCGGCTGATGCCATGGGCTTTGGCCACGTTCTCGGCGGTGATGCCCATGTGGTATTGGTTGTACACATCCCACAGGCCGTCAACGATCATGGTGTCGACCATCTTCCACTCACCCATGCGCTGGCCGTCGCGGCTGCCGTTCAAGACGTGCGGGCTGGCGCTCATGTTTTCCTGGCCACCGGCCACCACGATCTCGCTGTCGCCCCAGGCCACGGCCTGCGCGGCCAGCATCACGGCCTTCAGACCGGAGCCGCACACGGCGTTGATGGTGAGTGCCGGCGTTTCCTTGGCCACGCCGGCTTTCATCATGGCCTGACGGGCCGGGTTCTGGCCCACGCCCGCTGCCAGCACCTGGCCCATGATCACCTCGCCCACCGCATCAGCGGGCAGGCCGCTGCGCTCCAGCAGGGCCTTGATGACGATGGAACCCAGCTCGGTGGCAGGCACTTTGGCGAGCGAGCCGCCGAATTTGCCCACAGCGGTGCGGGCGGCTGAAACGATGACGATGTCTTCCATGGAATGCTCCTCTTATGAATTGGAAAATGTGCTGGTGCGCCAAGGCCTTCGCCCCACCAAGGACACCGAGGAACCGGCTTGGCCGGGCCTCAGGTGTCGCCCCCTGGGGAGTGACGCCGCAGGCAGCGCGGGGGGATCAACCGTTCAGGCTTTTGCCTGGACGTAGCTTCCAGGGGCTGGCTCGATCACGGCGTAGGTCTTGCCTTTGCCGTAGGTCTTGGGCGCAGCGATCTGCTTGCCCGCCAGTGGCTTGAGCCAGTCGGACCAGTCGGTCCACCAGCTGCCGGCGTGCTCGGTCGCGCTGGCGATCCATTCGTCAGCGGTCTGCGGGAACTTGCCGGCAGGGCCGATCCAGTGGCTGCGCTTTTTCTTGGAAGGCGGGTTGATCACGCCTGCAATGTGGCCCGAGGCCCCCATGACGAAACGCTTCTTGCCCGGGAACACCTGCGTGCTGGCGTAGGCACCGCCGATGGGCACGATGTGGTCTTCGCGCGAACCGTAGATGTAGACCGGCAGCTTGACCTGGCGGAAATCGATCTTCTCGCCGCAGACCGTGGTCTTGCCGGGTTTGACGATGTTGTTCTCCAGGTACATGTTGCGCAGGTACCAGGCGTAGTACGGGCCAGGCAGGTTCGTGCTGTCGGAGTTCCAGTACAGCAGGTCGAACGGCGGTGGCGTTTCGCCCTTCAGGTAATTGCCCACCACGTAGTTCCACACCAGGTCGTTCGGGCGCAGGAAGGTGAAGGTCGTCGCCAGGTCTTGCCCCGGCATGAGACCGCCCTTGGCGAACTGCATCTCGCGCATCTTGACGAAGTTTTCGTCGATGAACACGTCGAGGATGCCGGTGTCGGTGAAGTCGATCAGCGTGGTGAGGAAGGTGGCGCTGTTCACCGGCTCTTCACCGCGGGCTGCCAGCACCGCCAGGGCCGTGCCCAGCATGGTGCCGCCCACGCAGAAGCCCAGCGCGTTGATGGTGTCAGCGCCAGTGATGTCCTGCGTCACACCAATGGCCTTGATGACGGCGTTCTCGATGTAGTCGTCCCAGGTCTTGTCGGCCATGGACGCGTCCGGGTTGCGCCAGCTCACCACGAAGGTGCGGTGCCCTTGCTCCACGCAGTAGCGGATGAACGAGTTCTCGGGCTGCAGGTCGAGGATGTAGAACTTGTTGATGCAGGGCGGCACCAGCAGGAAGGGCCGCTCGTACACCTTGGCGGTGAGGGGCTTGTATTCGATGAGCTGGAACAGCTCGTTCTCGAACACCACGGCACCCTCGGTGGTGGCCACGTTGCGACCCACCTCGAACAGGCTTTCATCCGTCATCGACACATGGCCCTGGCGCATGTCGTGCAACAGGTTGGCCACGCCTTTGGCAATGCTTTCGCCCTTGGTCTCCAGCGCCTTTTTCTGGGCTTCGGCGTTGAAGGCGAGGAAGTTGCTGGGCGCGCTGGCGTCGATCCACTGCTGCACCGCGAAGCGCACGCGGGTGCGGGTCTTGGCATCGCCTTCCACAGCGTCTGCCATGGCCATGAGCGTGCGGGCATTCAGCAGGTAGACAGCCGCGGAGAAAGCCGCCACTGGGTTGCTGGTCCAGGCTTCGGACGCAAAGCGCCGGTCGCCCTGCGGCTTGGCGTCCAGGCCCTGGTTCCAGAGACCGGCCACATCCTTCAGGTAGGTGTTCTGGATCTCGAGCAGCTTGGCCGGATCAAATGCCACCTGATGGCCCGCAGCCTTGCTGAACAGGTCGTTCATGGCCGGGAAAGAACCCATGGACCCGGTGGCACCGGGCATCATGCCGGATGCCAGGGTGGGAATGGGCATGCCGAAGGGATTGCTGGTGCCGGGTTGCGGCATGAAGGCCTTGAGCGCGGCAAAAGGATCGGCGCCTGCCGGCCCGGTGGCAGCGCTGGCACCCGGCGCAGACTGGGCCATCTGCGTCCACTGGTTGATGAGGTTTTGCTGGAAGGTCTGGGCGGCTTCCAGCCAGGGTTGAACCGGGGGTTTCCCAGATGTCATGCGTGTCTCCTGTGGTTTTGTCTGCGGCTTATGATCGTCCCCTCGGGGAAGATGTTCCGGGTTTTCCCTAGTGTCAAGTCAGTGGCCTTCAGTTCGCTGACAAATGGTTCCCATCTTCCCGGCACGCAAGGATTGTTGTGTATCTGGTTGTGATCGGTTGGATGTACGTGGTGCTCATGATGGCGGTTGCCGAGGCATCGAATACCACGGGGACTGTCCTGGGAGCCATTGTGACCTTTTTTCTATACGGTTTGCTCCCCGTCGTACTGGTGGTTTACCTGATGCGCTCGCCCCAGCGCCGCAAGGCCATCAAGAACCGGGAAGCCGCCGAAGACGCTGCCCGACAGGCAGCTTCGGCGTCAGTCAACCCTACATCAGACGCGCCAGATGCAGGCGGCCATGCGGCCCGTGCTGCCGAGGCGGCCGGCGTCGCGACGGTGGGAGAAGAAGCTCCCCGGGTTGGAGACGGTGCACCACGGCCTTGAGCCGTCGTTGCCATACACCTGGCTGAAGCCCATGGCGGTCAGCCGCTGACGTGCCAGCATGGGCAGGTTGGCCAGCAGCTTGCCACCGGGTTGCTCACGAAACGCCTGCGCTGACTCCGGGCTTGAAGCGACGAAGGCGTCGCGCACTTCCCCGCCCACTTCAAAGGCTTCCGGCCCAATGCAGGGTCCGAGCCACACCACAGTATCAGCCGCCACCTGGGCCGCAGAGACATCTGCAGACGCGGAACATTCACGCCCGACAGCGACCACCAGTGCCTGCAGCGTGGTTTCCAGGACGCCCTGTGCAGCCGGCTCCGCACTTCCCGCCAGGCCGCGCCACCCGGCGTGCGCTGCAGCCACCACCCGGCCCGAGCGATGGGCGAACAGGACCGGCAGGCAATCGGCCACCATCACCGTGCAGGCGACATCGGGCGCGGTGCTCAGGCAGGCGTCCGCCACCGAAGCGTCAGGGGTGGCATGGTCCAGTGTGAGAACCTGGGTGCCATGGACCTGCTGCAGAAACACCGGCCGAACGCCCAGTGCCTGCGCCAGCCGGGTGCGGTTGGACGCCACCGCAGCCGGGTCGTCGCGCACATGGTCGCCCAGGTTCAGGCTGTCGAAGGGCGGTGCCGAGACGCCGCCGGCGCGGGTGGTGAACACGGCGCGTATACCCGCGGGCGCAGGCCAGTCGGGGACGATCCAGCCGCGAGATGCCAGCCCGTCAGCGCCCGCCTCAGGCTTCTGCATCGGGGCAGGCCGAGGGCTGCGCCTGCTTGAACGCGGGCAAGGCCATGCAAGCCTCGAACGCGGCCATGGTGCGAGGCAGGCCGTCGAAGTTCGTGTTGAAGCGCTGGCCGTTGAAGATCTGCGGCACGAGGCAGCAGTCGGCCAGCGTGGGCGTTTCACCAAAACAGTAGGTCGACGCTGGCTGCTGGGCCAGCTGGCGCTCGAAAGTCTCCAGACCGCTGCGCACCCAGTGGCGGTACCAGGTGTTCTTGGCCTCTTCCTGCACCTGCAGCTCTCTGGTCAGGTACTTCAGCACCCGCAGGTTGTTGATGGGATGGATCTCGCAGGCGATCGACTGGGCCAGCGCGCGCACGCGCGCACGGCCCAGCGCAGCGGCCGGCCGCAGCGGCACGGCGGGATGCGTTTCGTCGAGGTACTCGATGATGGCCATGGACTGCGACAGGCGCGTGCCGTCGTCCAGCTCCAGCAGCGGCACCAGGCCGTCGGCGGCGATGTCGCTGTAGGCGGGCAATTTGTGGTCGCCCCGGGCCAGGTGGACCGGCACGTACTCATAGGGCAGGCCCTTGAGCGCGAGCGCGATTCGCACGCGGAAAGAGGCCGACGAACGGAAGTAGTTGTAGAGCTTCATGGCGCAAGGATATACGCCCACACGCTGCAGTGCAGCCGTTCAGGGCTCCGTGCGCACCTCGGCTTCGGACAGCACGCGGGGCGACACAGGTGCGGGCTGGGGCGCGCCCGGCGGGTTCACTTTTTCCAGCATGCGCCCCAGCAGGTCCATGGGCAGCGGGAAGACGATCGTGGACGCCCGGTCGCCGGCCACCTGCGTCATGGTCTGCAGGTAGCGCAGCTGCATGGCCTCGGGCTGCTGGGCCAGCATCTGGGCCGCTTCCAGCAAGGACACGGCGGCCTGCTTCTCGCCTTCGGCGTGGATCACTTTGGCGCGCCGCTCGCGTTCGGCTTCGGCCTGGCGGGCAATGGCGCGCACCATGGATTCGTTCAGGTCAATGTGCTTGATCTCGACATTGGTCACCTTGATGCCCCATGCATCGGTCTGCGAATCCAGGATCTGCTGCACGTCCAGATTCAGCCGCTCACGCTCGGCCAGCATTTCGTCCAGCTCGTGCTTGCCGAGCACCACTCGAAGCGTGGTCTGGGCCAGCTGGCTGGTGGCCATGAGGTAGTTTTCCACCTGGATGATGGCTTTTTCGGGGGCCACCACGCGGAAGAACACCACCGCGTTGACCTTCACCGACACGTTGTCGCGCGAGATCACGTCCTGCGGCTCCACATCCATCGTGACCACGCGCAGGTCGACCCGCATCATCTGCTGCAGCCCCGGGATCACCAGAATCAGCCCGGGACCCTTCACGCTCCAGAAGCGCCCGAGCTGGAACACCACGCCACGCTCGTACTCGCGCAGCACGCGCACCGACACCACCAGCAGGATGACCACCAGGGGAATGAGGAAGGTGCCAAAACCGAGGCCGAAATTAAACATGGCGGGGGTCTCCATCAGAGGGTTGCACGGGCGCCGATGCACCAGTTTCGGGTTGTACGGTCAGCACCAGGCCTGTCTGCCCGGTGACGCGAACTCGCTGGCCCACGGCGAGCGCAGGCCCTGTTGCGGCGGGCTGCACCCGCCAGCGTTCGCCATGCACCTCGGCCCAGGCCTCGGTGCCCCGCATCTCCAGCACCACACCGCCAGCACCCAGCATGTGTGCCGCGCCCGTGATCTGCGGGGCGTGGCGCGAGCGCAGGGCCATGCGACCACCGGCCAGCACCGCGAAAGCCGCGGCAAGTGACATGCCCACCAGCAGGGGAATGGGCACGGCCACGTCGGGCACATCGCGGTCAAACAGCAGCAACCCACCCGCGAAGAGCGCCACCACGCCCCCCACGCCGAGCACACCGAAGGCCGGCACCACCAGTTCGGCCGCGAGCAAGGCAAAGCCCAGCAGGATCAGGGCCAGCGCGGCGTAGTTCACCGGCAGCAGCTGCAGCGCGAACAGCGCCAGCAGCAGCGCAATGGCGCCCACCGTACCGGGGATGCCAAAGCCCGGCGACGAGAACTCGAACATCAGTCCGTACACCCCGACCATGAGCAGGATGAAGGCCAGACTGGGGTTGGCGATGACGCTGAGCAGACGGTGGCGCCAGTCGGGTGGCTGGACGTCCATGCGCAGGTCGCGCGTCTGCAGCCGCTGCTCGCCGGTGGCCATGCGCACGCTGCGGCCGTCGATCTGGGCCAGCAGGTCGACCATGTCGGTGGCCACCACGTCGATGACGCGCTCGCGCAGCGCTTCGGCGGCGGTGAGGCTGACCGACTCGCGCACCGCGCGCTCGGCCCACTCGGCGTTACGACCGTGTTGCAGCGCCAGGCCGCGGATGAAGGCGGCGGCGTCGTTGACCTGCTTGGCGGTCATGGCGTCGCCCGCTGGCGGGGGACCCTCGCCTGCACCGCCCGGGCGGTCTGGCTGCGCGGGGCGCCCTGGCATGCCCATGGCCACCGGGGTGGCCGCGCCCAGCGAAGTGGCGGGCGACATGGCGGCAATGTGGCTGGCGTAGAGCATGTAGGTGCCTGCGCTGGCCGCGCGGGCACCGCGCGGGCTCACGTACGTGGCCACCGGCACCGGGGAGGCCAGCAGGGCCTGCACGATCTGCCGCATGGCGCCGTCCAGCCCGCCCGGCGTGTCCAGCTCCAGCACCACCAGGGCAGCGCCCTGCGTCTGTGCGCGCTGCAGACCGCGCAACACGTAATCGGCGCTGGCAGGGCCAATGGCGTCGCGCAGCGTGAGCACGACCACCGCCGTTCCAGCATCGGCGGCCCCAGACGTGGCAGGCACCTGGGCGGCTGCCGGCTGCATCCAACCGGCGATCAGCAGGAACAGAAGACCAAGGAAATGCCGCCAGCCCGGGCAAGGCAATGGCGATTTCGCATCCACCCGCGGGGTCGGCACCCGGGGTGGCGCCGGGCCAGGTGTCACAGGTCCTCTGGGCATGCATCCTCCGGAACGGCGGAGCAAGCCCCCGCTTCAAACGGGGCGGCAAGGTGCGTGCCCAGGCACGCGGCCTGGTTGCGGCGGCTCAGGTCGGGAGCGCGGGGTAGTCCGTGTAGCCGTGCTCTGCGCCGCCGTAGAAGGTGCTGCGGTCGGGCTCGTTGAAGGGGCCGCCCTGGCGCAGGCGCTGCACCAGGTCGGGGTTGGCGATGAAGGGTTTGCCGAAGGCCACCAGATCGGCGCCGTCCTGCAGCGCCTGACGGGCCAGCGGCAGGTCGTAGCCGTTGTTGACCATCCACGCGCCCTGCCCGCCGGCTTGCCGATAGGCCGCGCGCATGGCGGCGTAGTCGAACGGGCGCTCGGGCAGATCGCGCGGGCCGCCGGTGGCGCCTTCGATGAGGTGCAGGTAGGCCAGGCCCATGGGCGCGAGCCGGCGCACCACATGCTCGAACAGCGGCTGCGGATCGGCGTCCACCACATCGTTGGCCGGCGTCACGGGCGAGAGGCGGATACCCGTGCGGCCCCCGCCAATGGCGTCGGCCACGGCCTGCACCACCTCCAGCAGAAGCCGGGCGCGGTTCTCGATGCTGCCGCCGTAGGCGTCGCTGCGGTGGTTGCTGCCGGTCTTGAGGAACTGGTCGATCAGGTAACCGTTGGCGGCGTGGATCTCCACGCCATCGAAACCGGCTTCGATGGCCGCCAGCGCCGCGCGGCGGTAGTCGGCCACGATGCCGGGGAGCTCATCCAGGGCCAGCGCCCGCGGCTCGTAGGTTTCCACGAATGTGGGCTTGCCGTCGACGATCAGCACCGTCTTGGTGTTGGCGCGAATGGCCGAGGGGGCCACGGGCGCACCGCCGCCGGGCTGCAGCTCGGTGTGCGAAACGCGGCCCACGTGCCAGAGCTGGGTGACGATGCGCCCGCCCGCCTCGTGCACCGCGGTGGTGACGGCCTTCCAGCCATCGACCTGTTCGGGTGCATACAGCCCCGGCACGTCGGCATAACCCTGCCCCTGGTGGCTGATGGCGGTGGCCTCGGTGATGAGCAGGCCGGCGCTGGCGCGCTGGCGGTAATAGGTGGCCATGAGTGGCGTGGGCACGGCGCCGGGTGCCCGGTTGCGGGTGAGCGGTGCCATGACGATGCGGTTGGCCAGCGACAGGCTGCCGGCGGTGGCGGGGTCAAACAGGTCGGACATGCAAAAGGCTCTCG
Source organism: Hydrogenophaga sp. (assembly GCA_030682835.1). Classification (GTDB taxonomy): domain Bacteria; phylum Pseudomonadota; class Gammaproteobacteria; order Burkholderiales; family Burkholderiaceae_C; genus Hydrogenophaga. The sequence continues at coordinate 19,650 of JAUXNG010000030.1, forward strand.
GAGAGAAAACAGAAAAACTGGCCCACCCATTGTGGGTGCGCGCGTGTGCGGCGGCTGTCCCGGGCATGGCAGGCTTCTTTCGCTTCGGAGTGGCCACCGCAGGGGCCGGCCGCGTGGCGTTTCGCGGGCCGGCGCGTCAGCGCGGCGCCGGGCCGTCGCTGCCCGTCAGCTGGCGCAGCACGGCCGCCACGGCCGGCACCACGCTCACCGCATTGGTGGGGTGGGCGATGCAGTCGGTGCTCCAGATTTCGCCCACGCCGGCATCGCGGATCAGCTGCACCGCGTCGGCGGCAAACAGCGCGTGGGTCACGGCCAGGTCCACCGAGGCGGCGCCGGCGGCCAGCAGTTGCCGGGTGGCCTGGGCCACGGTGTGGCCGGAGCTGGCCACATCGTCCATCAGCACCACGGCACGGCCGGCCACCGGCAGCGCGGGCAATTCAATGCTGACGTCGTGATCGCCCCGCCGCAGCTTGCGGCACACCGCGTGGTCCCAGCCATGGCGCCCGGCCGCCAGTCCCACCCACTGCGCCGACTCTTCGTCCGGCCCCATCAGCAAGGGCGCGTTGCGCCGGCTGGCGGCGTGGTCGGCCAGCAGGGGCGCGCCGCTGAGCACCACGGCGTCGTTCACCGGCACCGCCTCGTCCAGCGTGACGACGCGGTGCAGGTGCGGGTCGACCGTGATGAGCGAATCGAACAGGCCGGCCAGGAACTGCCCCACGATGCGCTGGCTCACCGCCTCGCCGGGGTTGAAAGCCATGTCCTGGCGCATGTAGGCGAGGTAGGGTGCGACCAGGGTGAGGTGGCGGGCACCCAGCGTGCGCGCGGTCTGGGCGGCCAGCAGCAGCTCGACCAGCTTCTGGTTGGGATGATGCAGGCTGCGCCACAGCACCACCTGCGCCGGCAAGGCTTGCGGCAATTTGAGCCGCAGTTCGCCATCGGGAAAGCGGTGGCGCGAGATCACCCCCAGCGGCAGGCCGGCGGCATCGGCGGCGGCGGTGGCGGTGGCCTGCTCGTCTTCAAAACAGAGCAGGCAGGCTTCGCCCCGGGAAATGTCATCGGTGATCATCAGAACTCCACAAAGACCTGTGGCAGGTCGGCCGCCTCGCCGAGGCTGTAGCCGCTGTGGCGGACGCAGGCCTGGCGGGCAAATTCAAGATCGGCAGGGTAGCTGGCGTGCACTCGGTAGAGCACCGTGCCGGCCTCGACCGTGTCACCCAGCTTGTGCATGAGGTCCACGCCTGCGCCCTGCACTTTCGGCGCCCCGGCCAGTCGGGCAATCTGCGCGATCTGCAGGTTGTCGATACCCACCACGGTGCCGGCTTCGGCAGCTGTCACGTCCAGCGTGAGCGCACCCAGCGGCGGGTGGTGGTGGTCAAAACCACGGGCACCCTGGGCATCGATGAGCGCGCGCATGTGGGCCAGCGCCCGGCCGGATTCGAGGATGTCGCGCGCGATACGGAAGCCGTCGCCACCGCGCACGTCGGGGCTGCATTCGATGATGCGCCCGGCCAGGCGCAGCGCCTTCTGGCGCAGGTCATCGGGGGCATCGGGGTCGTTTTCTAGCACCTGCATCACGTCACGGGCTTCCAGCACCGGGCCCACACCGCGACCGATGGGCTGGCGGCCGTCGGTGATGACCACGTCGAGCGACAGGTGCAGCCGCTCGGCCACGTACTCGAACAGGCGGCGCAGGCGCTGCGCCTCGGGCATGGAGCGCACCTTGGCGGTGGGGCCGATGGGAATGTCGAGCACCAGGTGGCTGGCACCGGCCGCCACCTTTTTGGAGAGGATGGACGCGACCATTTGCCCCGGCGAATCCAGCGCCAGCGGCCGCTCCACCGAGATCAGCACGTCGTCGGCCGGCGAGAGCCCGGCGGTGCCGCCCCAGGCCAGACAGCACTTGAGCTGGTGCACGATCTGCGTGAGGCGGTCAAAAGGCAGCTCCACCTGGGCCAGCACCTCCATGGTGTCGGCGGTGCCGGCCGGCGAGGTGATGGCGCGCGACGAGGTCTTGGGAAATACCAGGCCATAGGCCGCCACGATCGGCACCACCAGCATGGTGGTGCGGTTCCCGGGGATGCCGCCGATGCAGTGTTTGTCGACCACCAGCGGCTCGTGCCAGTCCAGCCGGCGCCCGCTGGCCACCATGGCCTCCGTCAGGAAAAACACCTCTTCGCGGTCCAGTTCGCCGCGGTTGCAGGCGACCACAAAGGCCGTGAGTTCGATCTTGGAATAGCGCAGCCCGGCGATGTCCCGCACGATGGCGTGAAAGTCGTCACGGCTCAGGCGTTCGCCGTTGATCTTGCGAAACAGCGCCGGAATGGACGCGGGCGGCTCGGCCTGCGACACGAAGGCCGGGTGGCCGTGGGGCACTTCCAGCTGGGCAAACGCATCTTCGGACACGCCCAGCTCGTCACGACCCACGATGCACAGGTCGTCCACCACGTTGAGGGTGGCGAGAATGCGCCGGCCGTTGGCGCGCACCTCCACTTTGGCCAAAGCCTGAAAACCCTCCGCCCGGTACACCGCGCAGTCGCGGTGCAGGTAGGCCACGTTCTCGTGGTAAGTGTCGATGGCCACGCGGCGCAGGGTGAGCGGCGCGGCGGTCGGCGCAGGGTCGGCCGTGACGAGGGAGGTGGGGTCGGCAGCGAAAGACATGGCGAGCACGATACACGAGCCCCGGCTGAGAAATGCAGGCCGGCCAGGACGACCGCGACCGGCCTCAGCCCACCACGAGCCGCATGACCGGCATCACACGCTCGGACTCGGTGCGCCGCTCCAGCGCCAGGCGCATGTTCATCTGCGCCACTTCGGTGTGCTCCGCCGCCAGGCTCTGCGCGCGGGCGCCCTCGCCGCGCCTGAGCGCATCTACCAGCATGTGGTGCTGCCGGTGGGCGTAAAGCATCCAGTCGCGGTCCATCGCCACCGTGCCCTGCATGGGCAGCATGGCCGAGGCCGGGGCGAACGGCAGCTTGTCATTGAGCGACACGGCGCGCTGCAGCGCCCGGTTGCCGCAGGCATTGAGGACGAGCGCGTGGAAGCGGTCGTTCATCTGTGCGTAGGCGGCGTAGCTTTCGATCGTGAGCGGGTTCCGGGCGAGCAGGCGGTCCCCCTCGTCCAGGCAGGCCTGCAACTCGCCTTGCAGCTGGCGCGACACGCCATGCTCGGCCACCAGCCGCGCCGCCATGCCTTCCAGATGACCGCGCACGGCGATGGCGTCGGCCACCTCCTGCGCGGTGAACTGGCGCACCAGGTATTTGCCGGTGTCGTTCGCTTCCACCAGGCCCTCCTGCTCGAGCGTGACGAGCGCGGCGCGTACCGGCGTGCGCGATGCGCCCAGGCGCTCGGCAAGCTGCTGCTCGGCCAGACGCTGCCCCGGCTCGAACACGCCGCTGAGGATCAGGTCGCGCAGTTGCATCAACACGGTTTCTTGCAGGCTCATGGCGCAAAATGTACACTGAATCGATGAAACGGTATACCGTTTGCACCTGCACACCTTTGGAGAAGCCATGAGAGCCGAGCAGAACGAACGCATCACCCGGGTGGGCCCGGGAACCCCGGGCGGCGACTTGTTGCGGCGGTACTGGCAGCCCGTGGCCCTGCTCGACGAGTTCAACCCTGCGCTGGACCCGGCCATGGCTGTGCGACCGGTGAAGGCCGTGCGTGTGCTCGGGCAGGACTTCGTGCTGTTCCGCGATGCCCAGGGCCAGTTCGGCCTGCTCGATCGTGACTGCCCGCACCGCGGCGCCGACCTGGCCTTTGGCCGCAACGAGGGCGACGGCCTGCGCTGCCCCTTCCACGGCTGGAAGTTCGATGTGAGCGGCCAGTGCCTGGAGACCCCCGCCGAACCAGCCGGCAGCACCCTGTGCACCCGCATCCGCCAGCGCAGCTACCCACTGGTGGAGAAGGGCGGCGCGCTGTTCGGCTGGTTTGGACCAGAAGGCATGGCACCGCCACCCTTTCCCGCGCTGGACTGCTTTGAAGCCCCGGCCAGCCACAGCTTCGTGTTCAAGGGCCTGTGGCACTGCAACTGGCTGCAGGCGCTGGAGGTGGGCATCGATCCGGCCCATGCCTCGTACCTCCACCGCTTTTTCAGCGACGGCTCGCTGGACGACAGCTACGGCAAACAGTTTCGCGGCGCCAGCGCAGGTGAGGTGGGCGGCGAGCGCTGGCCCATGACCCGTGTGATGCGCGAATTTGCCCAGCCCGAGATCCGCTTCGAGGCCAAGCCCTACGGCTTCCAGCTGACCGCCCTGCGACCCATGACGGATGAGCTCACACATGTGCGCGTGACCAACGCCGTGTTCCCGCAGACCTTCGTGATCCCGCTGTCCGAAACCATGACGATCACGCAGATGCATGTGCCGGTGGACGACACGCACAACTATTGGTACGCCTTCTTCACCAGCTTCGACGGCCCGGTGGACAAGGACACCATGCGCAACCAGCGCCTGCAGGCCGTGACCCTGCCCGACTACGTACCGAAGTCGGGCCGCCACAACCAGTGGGGCTTCAACCCCGAGGAACAGCAGAACCGCACCTACCTGGGCATGGGCGAGGATGACATCAACGTGCACGACCAGTGGGCCTGCGAGAGCATGGGCGCCATCCAGGACCGCACCCGCGAGCACCTGGGCACGACAGACAAAGTGATCATGGCCAACCGGCGCCTGCTCTTGCAGGCCATGGACACGGTGGCCAAGGGCGGCACGCCGCCCGGCATCGCGGACGCGGCGCTGCACGCCAGCATCAGCGGGCCCGACACGGTGGACGGCATTGCACCGGCCGCCGGATGGGAAGGCTGGTGGCGGGACGCGGTGCGGGCCAAGCGCGAGGGGGCACCGTGGACATCTGCCACCAGCCAGCGCAGCGAGAGCCCTGCGACAGGCTCAGGGCGAACGGTTGTTGCTTCCGTTCAGGCGGACGCACCCGCGCCGGTCCCGACCGAATCAGATCCCGCCGTTCGGGCTGAGCAACATCCTCCCGTTCGGTCTGAGCCTGTCGAAGCCCTCGCACCAGCTTCTGCCAGCAAGCCCCAATGAGCCACTTCGCCCATCGCTGCGGCATCCACGACTCGGTACGCGAAGCCGCGTGCCTCGAGGCCGCCCGGCAAATCGAAGCCAGCGGCATCGAGCGCGTGCGCACGGGCTGGTGCGATGCGCACGGCATGCTGCGCGGCAAGACGCTCATGGCACATGCCGCCATCAAGGCCCTGCGCGAGGGCGTGGGCATGGTGGGCACGCTCATGCTCAAGGACACCGGCGACCGCACGGCCTGGAAAGTGTTCGAGCCCGGCGGCGCGGACGAGCTGCCCGGCTTTGCCGGCGCCGCCAACCTGATGCTGCTGCCCGACCCGGCCAGCTTCACCGCGTTGCCGTGGCAGCCCGGCACCGCTGCGTTGCGCTGCCAGCCCTGGTTCGCCGACGGCACCCCGGTGCCGCTGGACACGCGCCGCGTGCTGCAGAACGCCCTGGCGCGGCTGGCCGAGGCCGGCTACGGCCTGAAGACTGGGCTGGAGGTGGAACTCCATATTTACCGCATCACCGACACCACCCCGCAGCTCGATCCGAAGCAGGCCGGCTGGCCCGGCCTGCCCCCGGCGGTGGAGATGATCCACCCCGGCTACAACCTGCAGGCCGAAGCCATGAGCGACATGGCCGACGAGCCCCTGCTCATCGTGCAGCGCACCGCGCAGGCGCTGGGCTTGCCGCTGCAGTCGCTGGAGATCGAACTCGGCCCGAGCCAGGTGGAAGCGGTGTTCGACCCCACCGACGCGCTTACCGCGGCCGACCAGATGGTGCTGTTCCGCAACAGCGTGCGCCAGGCGCTGCGCCGCGCTGGCTACCACGCCACCTTCATGTGCCGCCCGCCGTTCCCGCACATCATGTCCAGCGGCTGGCATCTGCACCAATCGCTGGTGGACCTGCGCACGGGCGCCAACGCGTGCATGCGTGCGGCGAGCGCGCCCGACACGACCCGCACCGACGCGCGCCACACGCTGTCCGACGCCGGCGCGCACTGGCTTGCGGGCCTGCTGGCCCACGCGCGTGGCATGACCGCGCTGTGCACGCCCACCATCAACGGGTTTGCGCGTTTCAGGCCCAACGCCCTGGCGCCCCAATCCGTCATCTGGGGGCAGGACAACCGGGGCGCCATGCTGCGCGTGGTGGGCGCGGCCGGCGACAGTGCCACGCGCATAGAGAACCGCGTGGGCGAGCCCGCCGCCAACCCCTACCTCTACATGGCCGCACAGATCCACGCCGGCCTTGACGGGCTGGCGCACCAGCTGCAGCCGCCACCGGCCAGCGACGATCCCTACGGGCAGGGTGGCGAGCAGATTCCCACCTCGCTGAGTGAAGGCCTGGCCGCACTGCAGGCCGACGACGCGCTCACGCATGGCCTGGGTGCCGACGTGGTGCGTTATTTCTGCCGCCTGAAACAGAGCGAGATCGACCGGCACGCACAGGCCGAAGACAAGACCGATTTCGAGCGGCGCGAGTACTTCGCCCGCACCTGAGCTTTCCTTTTTTTGTCCACTTTACTTCCCATGATCCAGATCCGATTCATCGCCGCCGACCAGTCCGTGCAGGACATCCAGGCCGCCCCCGGCCAGAGCCTCATGAAGGCCGCCGTCGATGCCAACGTGCAGGGCATCGAGGCCGACTGTGGTGGCACGCTCACCTGCGCCACTTGCCACGTCATCGTGGGCGCACCGTGGGCCGCGCACCTGCCACCGGCCAGCCCGGACGAACTGGGCATGCTCGACTTCGCGGCCAGCCCGGTCGAGCCGGAAAGCCGGCTGAGTTGCCAGATCCGGCTCACACCGGAGCTGAACGGCCTGGTGGTGCGCCTGCCAGCCGCCCAGCATTGAGGCCGGCCAGGGAAGCACCCCCACAATGGCACATTGCCACCCGCCCTGTTTCTGCCGTCCATGAGGAATGCCATGCCTGACACCTACGCCTTCACGCCACCACCCGTTGTCTCCGTGCCTGTGGTGGGACGCAGCGAGCGCTTCCCGATCCACCGCATCTATTGCGTGGGCCGCAATTACGAGGAGCACGCGAAAGAAATGGGATTCACCGGGCGCGAGCCGCCTTTCTTCTTTCTGAAGCCGGCAGACACGGTGGTGGTGGTCGACGCTGAGCAGACCGCGCCCCTGCCCTACCCCAGCCTCACCAGCAACCTGCACCACGAAATTGAACTGGTGGTGGCCATCGGCACGGGCGGGCGCAACATCCGGGCCGCCGACGCAACCCGGCACATCTACGGCTACGCGGTGGGCCTGGACATGACCCGGCGCGATCTGCAGAGCGACATGAAGAAGCAGGGGCGGCCCTGGTGCATCGGCAAGGCATTCGACCACTCGGCACCCATCGGCCCGATCACCCCCGCAGCACAGGCCGGTGACATCGAGCAAGCCGCCCTCTGGCTGAAGGTCAACGGCCAGGACCGGCAGCGCAGCACGGTCTCCAAGTTGATCTGGAATGTGGCGGAGACCATCGAGCACCTTTCCGCGGCTTGGGAACTGCAACCCGGCGACCTGATCTACACCGGCACGCCAGAGGGCGTGGCCGCGGTGGTGGCCGGCGACGTGCTCGAAGGCGGCGTGGACGGTCTGACGCCCATACGCGTCCAGGTGATCTGAGACCCTGAAACATCGGGTTTTCCCTAGCAAGGCGATCCGTACAATGCCACCAGAGTAAACGCATTTCACATCGTTAAATTTGCATGCACAGTGCTCGCTGCGGGTTAGTCCTCTCGACCCTCCCGCCGAAAGCCTTATCGTTGCCGATTGAAACTTGTCATTTTGTAGACCGACCCAGGAGAACACTTCCATGATCCAGCGCAGAACCCTGCTCCAGTCCGGCGCCGCTGTCGCCTTCGGCGCACCCGCCCTCGTGGGCTTCGCCCAGCAGAGCGTCACCCTGAAATTCCATACCTTCATGTCGCCGCAGTCCAATGTGTGGCTCAACATGCACAAGGCCTGGATGGACAAGGTCACCAAAGACTCCGACGGTCGCATCAAATTCGAAGGCTACCCGGCCATGCAGCTCGGCGGCTCGCCCGTCCAGCTGTACGACCAGGCCAAGGACGGCGTCGTCGACATCGTCTGGACGCTGCCCGGCAACACGCCCGGCCGCTTCCCGCGCATCGAAGTGTTCGAGCTGCCGTTCATGATGAACAACGCCGAAGCCACTTCCAGGGCCTACTGGGAATACGTGCAGACCGTGGCCCAGGACGAGTTCCGCGAAGTGCAGCCCCTGGCCCTGCAGGTGCACGGCCCCGGCGTGTTCCACACGCGCGCCAAGCAGGTCCGCACCGCTGAAGACCTGCGCGGTCTCAAGATGCGCGGCCCGACCCGGCAGATCACCAAGATGCTGTCCTACCTGGGTGCGTCCCCCGTGGGCATGCCGCTGCCGCAGATTCCCGATTCGCTGTCCAAGGGCGTGATCGACGGCGCCGTGATTCCCTGGGAAGTGGTGCCTTCGGTGAAGGTCCACGAACTGACCAAGTTCCACAGCGAATTCGACCCCGCCGGCGGCGCGCTCTACACCACCACGTTCGTGATGGCGATGAACAAGGCCAAGTACAACGGCCTGCCGCCCGATCTGAAAGCCATCATCGACAAAAACTCCGGCATCGAAACCTCGGGCTGGCTGGGCAAGGTGCAGCAGGGCGGCGACGTCCCGGGCCGCGAATCTGCCGTCAAGCAAGGCAACACCATTTACACCATCCCGGCCGCCGAAGCCCAGGAGTTCAAGCGCAAGGCCCGTCTGGTGGAAGTGGAATGGATGCAGGACATGGACAAGCGTGGCTTCAACGGCCGTCAGCTGCTCGACACCGCCAAGGCGCTGATCGAAAAGCACGGTAAAGCCGCCCCTAAGAAGGCCTGAACCTCTCAACGACCGGGCGCAAAACCCGGCACCGCGAAAGGGCTCCGCAAGGAGCCCTTTTTTCGTTTCCCCCTACACTTTGGGCATGCACCGTAGTCCCATCCAACACTGCCGGAACTGCGGCACCGCCGTCTCCTACCGCCTGCCCGACGACGGCGACACCAAAACCCGCGCGGTGTGCACGGCCTGCCACACCATCCATTACGAGAATCCGCTCAACGTGGTGGGCACCGTGCCCGTGTGGGGCAGCACGGGCGAATACGTGCTGCTGTGCAAGCGCAACATCGAACCGCGCAAAGGCAAGTGGACGCTGCCCGCCGGCTTCATGGAACTCAACGAGACCACCGCCGAAGGCGCAGCGCGCGAGACCGTTGAGGAAGCCGGTGCCCAGTTTGAAATGGGCGAGATCTTCACCCTCATGAATGTGGCTCGCGTGGGCCAGGTGCACATCTACTACCGCGCCCGCCTGCTCAGCACCCGCTTCGACCCCGGCGTGGAAACCATCGAAGCCCGCCTGTTCACCGAAGACGAGATTCCCTGGGACGAGATTGCCTTTCGCACGGTGAAGGAAACCCTGGAACACTACTTCGCGGACCGCCGCGCAGGGCACTTCGGCTTTCACACGCTCGACATCGCCTGACCGGCCTTGCGCTGCTGAAGCGCGATCTCGACGCGTCACCCCTGCGAGCGTAAAGCGATCGCAGGCCGCACTAGCGGGCGCACGGGCCGAGTTGCCTTGAAGTCCAAAGTGCGGTCCAGGCACCGTTCGAAGATGCGTGCCTTGCCGCCCATCGCCTCTCGCTGAATACTCGGCAGCCACGTCTCCAGTCAGACAGTGGCCCGCCGATATGCGTTGAACACGCCCTGTGGATGCCGCTCACGTGCGGACCTAACCCGGATATTTCACCGTAGTAGAGCCACAAACGAGTACGGCATTGCCCTTGTGTGCCCGAAAATCCAGGTGTCGAATCTTGATCAACGAGCGGGCAATGCCGAAGCCAAACTGTACCGAAGAAATTGACGTTGGGCGCATGGACTTTGGCCGGTTGGGCCGACGCGTGGTGCAGGGGTGTTTTGACGGCGGCAGCATGACCAGCGATGGTGGCGTGATGCTGCTTGGCCAGGTCGATCGCAAGCTGGGCTTGATGGATGCGGCGGCGCGCTGCATCGCCGATCCGCGCAATCCGCTACTGATCACGCACGACGTGCGCGACATGTTGCGCCAGCGGGTGTACGGCCTGGCGCTGGGCTGGGAAGACCTCAACGACCACGGTGCTCTGCGCTGTGACGTGGCTGTGCAGACGGCTGTTGGCGTGGACCACGAGATTGCCAGCGCGCCCACGCTTTGCCGACTGGAGAAATGGGCCGACCGTGCCACGGCGTGGCGGCTGCACGAGGTGTTGGTCAATCAGTTCATCGCCAGCTTCGAGAGCGCGCCCGAAGAGTTGGTGCTGGACTTTGATGCCACCGACAACCCGTTGCACGGCCAGCAGGAGGCACGCTTCTTCCATGGTTACTACGACAGCTACTGCTACCTGCCCCTGTACGTGTTCTGTGGCCAGCAACTGCTGTGCGCCTACTTGCGGCCCAGCAACATCGATGCGGCGCAGCACGCTGGGGCCATCCTCAAGCTGCTGGTGCGCCGACTGCGCCAGAGTTGGCCGCAGGTGCGCATCGTGTTTCGGGCCGACTCCGGGTTCTGCCGCCAACGCATCCTGAACTGGTGCGAGCGCGCCGGCGTGCACTACATCGTGGGTCTGGCGCGCAATGCACGGCTGCAGGCGCGCGTGGCGTTTGCCGAACTCTCAATGAAAGACGAATACGAGCGCAGCGGGGCCAAACAGCGCATGGTCGATGAATTCGACTACGCCGCACAGAGCTGGCCGCACGAGCGGCGCGTGATCACGCGGCTTGAATGGGGCGCGCAAGGCTGCAACCCGCGCTTCATCGTGACAAACCTTGCCGGTGATCCCCAGGCGCTGTACGACGGCGTGTACTGCCAGCGCGGCGAGGCGGAGAACCGGATCAAGGAAGCGCAGGTAGGGCTGTTCGCCACGCGCACGAGCTGCCATGTGCTGCGCTCCAACCAACTGCGCATGCTGTTGGCCGCGCTGGGCTACGTGCTGGTAGAGAGGCTGCGCGCGTTGGCGTTGCAGGGCACAGAGCTGGCCACGGCGCAGATCGACACGCTGCGCATCAAGCTGCTCAAGGTGGCGGCAGTGGTGACGCGCAACACGCGGCGCATCCGCCTGTACCTGGCCTCCAACTGGCCCAGTGCGCAGACCTTCGCGCACGCCATGAGCCAGCTGCGCTCACCCTGAACACACCAGCAGCGCCTGGCCGGCGCGATGACACAAAAACGGCCCGCAACCCAAGCCGGGGTAGGGGCCATTGCGACAGCATTGCGCATGCCAACCATCACACCCATGGCTGCGGCCAACATCGTGGCCTTGCTCGCTCAAATCCGCGCCGCGATGCCCCGCTGCGCACGCCGTTGGCTACATGCGTGAAATATCCGGGTTAGGGTGTGGGCGGTACGGGTTGCGGGTACTTGGCGCTGTGTCTTAAAAGCCGTCGTGAAGGGGCTCTATGCGCTTGCCCGGCCCGTCATTGCGAGGCACTCCGCCACCAGCTGATCCGTCATTGCGACGAACTCCGCGCTTGGAGACCCGTCATTGCGAGGCGCGCAGCGCCGTGGCAATCCACACCCTCTTCGCTCCGGCCGCGCCGCGACTCACTCAGCGCAGCTGCATCCCCGCCGAGCGAGCAGCCACAAACATGCCCTCGCCTATGCTGGCGCCAAAGCGTTTGGCGAGGCGCAGCCCGAGGTTTTCGCGTTGGGTGTAGTCCACGATGTCGGGGGCCTGCACGATTTCGCGGGCCACGTAGTCGAGGTTGCCCAAACCGTCTGCCAGGCCCAGCTCGATGGATTGCTGGCCGCTCCACACCAGGCCGCTGAACGTGTCGGGGTCTTGCTTGAGTCGATCGCCGCGGCCGCGTTTGACCACGTCGATGAACTGCGCGTGGATCTGGCCGAGCATGGACTGGATGTAGGCACGCTGCTCGGGGTCTTGCGGGCTGAAGGGGTCGAGCATGCCTTTGTTGTCGCCAGCGGTCATGAGGCGGCGTTCGATGCCGAGCTTGTCCATCAGGCCGGTGAAGCCAAAACCGTCCATGAGCACGCCAATGCTGCCGACGAGGCTGGCCTTGTCGACGTAGATGGCGTCGGTGGCGGCGGCGATGTAGTAGGCGGCCGACGCGCAGGTTTCTTCCACCACCGCGTAAACCTTCTTGTTGTGCAAAGCCTTGAGGCGGGTGATCTCGTCGTTGATGATGCCGGCCTGCACCGGGCTGCCTCCAGGGGAGTCGATCAGCAGCACCACGGCCTGCGCGCCGCGGTCTTCGAAGGCCGAAGTGAGCGAGCTGACGATGTTGGAGGCGCTGGACTCGGCGCCCGAGGTGATCTCCCCGCGGATTTCGATCACCGCCGTGTGCGGCGTGGCAACCGACGTGCTGGCCACGCTGTTGGCGTAAAGCAGCCAGGCCACCACGGCAATGATGAGGAGCCAGGTAAGACGCATGAAGATGCGCCACCGGCGCGCGGCCTGCTGTTCGCGGATGGTGGCAAACACCAGCTTTTCCAGCGTGGCGCGCTCCCAGGCCATGTCCTGTGGCTGGTCGGCAGGGGCAGCGCCGGAGGTGGGGCCGGTGGGGTGGTCGTTCATGTGGCGTGGCTCTCAGAATTCAACAGGTTTGAAGAGGTATTGTGACCGCCACTGCACCACGCCGCCCTGCTCCAGCAGCTCGATCTTGACCAGGCCACCGCGGCACGGACCGCCCGAGCAGGCGCCGGTGTCGGGCTCGTAAGTGGCGCCGTGGGTGGCGCAGAGCAGCCAGCGGCCGGTGTCGTCAAAAAAGCGGTCGGGCTGCCAGTCCATTTCCATGGCGACATGCGCGCAGCGGTTCAGGTAGGCGTGCGGCTGTCCGCGGTAGCGGATGGCGAAGGCGCGGCAAGTCTGGCCGGCGTAGGCCACGTCGAAGGGTACGGCTCTGCCGCCGTCAACGAGTTCGCCGCTGTTGCACAGCGGAACCAGCGTATCGCTGGGTGAAGGCGCCGGCTCGGGCCGCTCGTCAGGCATGGGTAGCCAGCCAGTCGTGCAACTCGCGCACCGAGTGCGCCACGTGCAGGGGACCCAGCGCATGGAAGGCGTCGGGCTCGTGGGCGCCGTAGCTCACGCCCACGCTGGCGCAGCCGGCGTTCAGCGCCATCTGCAGGTCGTGCGTGGTGTCGCCAATCATCAAAGTGCGCTCGGGGGGCACGCCAAATTCCGCCATCAACTCGTGCAGCATGAGTGGGTGGGGTTTGCCGGCGGTTTCATCGGCGGTACGGGAGCCGTCAAACACGCCCACCAGCTCCACGGTGTGCAGCACCTCGTCCAGCCCCCCGCGGCTCTTCCCGGTGGCCACCGTGAGCAGATGTTGGCGCGTTTTGAGCTCACCCAGCAGCGGCAGCACGCCTTCAAACAGGCTGATGTCGTGCTGAGCCGCCATGTAATGGTGGCGGTAGCGCTCGCCCAGCAGCGGGTACTGCTCGGGCGGCACGTCGGGAGCGGCATGGGCCAGCGCCTGCATGAGGCCCATGCCGATAACGTAGCTGGCCGACTCGCGGCTGGGCAGGGCGCCGCCCACGTCCACCACCGCCGACTGGATGCAGCGGGTGATGAGGGCGGTGGAATCAAACAGGGTGCCATCCCAATCGAAGGCAATGAGGTCGAACTGGCGCGGTCGCATGGGGGGCTCCTGGCGGGGTGAGCGGCCATTATGGCGGGGGTGCAAAAGCGTGGCTGGCGCGGGGGCGCAGCCCATGCATGAGGAGGATCGGGACCGATGTGTCGAGGAATTTGACACACCCCCAGCCGCTTGGTCCAAGCCGCTACCAAAGTGCTTGATATGCAAGCATTTTTTGACCGGGCACGCCCCCTGCCCTGTTCCTGTCGACAGGGCCACACCGGCCCGCCACCCCAGACACCCGGCTACCCCCAGCCACTCATCAAGGAGAACCCCATGACTTCCAAATTGATCGCCAAACTCAGCGGCGCCGCGCTGGCCGCCGCTCTCTCCTTCGGCGCTGCTGCCGTACCCGTGGCCACGGTAGGTTCGGTGGACACGCTCATTGAGTCCACCTATCTGGGCGACCAGTCGCTGGCCAGCGAAAACGCGTTTGTTCAAAGCGTGCTGGGCGACAGCTACACACTGACCGGGAAGTACGAACCGCTGGGCTCAGGCGACTGGCTGAGTGTGGACGGCATTGAAGGCGGCTACGCACTGCGCTTCGACGAAGTTGACTGCACCACAGGCACCTGCAGCACGGAACCGAGCTATTTCGTGGTGAAGCTGGGCACCGGAAGCTCGGAAAACGGCACGCACGACACCTACCTGTTCCAGAACATGGCCGCTTTTGACTGGGCCTATGTGCAGCTGCAGCAGTTTGCTGGCGTTGAAAACATGAACATCGGTCGCATCAGTCACATCGCCGTTGGCAACGGTGGTGGCGGTGAAGTGCCCGAGCCCGCATCGCTCGCCCTGCTGGGTCTGGGCCTGCTGGGCATGGGCGCCGCCCGCCGCCTGCGCCCTGCGCGCAAAGCCTGATCGACTTTTTTCGATCCGCCTGGCCGCCGGAGGCCATGCCGACAGAACCACCCCTCGGGGTGGTTTTTTCGTTTTCGGTGGCGGAAAAGGGCTGCGACTTGAAGAAGTGTCGATTTTCTTGACAGCAAACCTTTGATGGACAGGCGTTTTGCTGTCGAGTTACTTGATTTGAAACACTTTTTTCAAGCTGGCACGACTAGTGCTTATGACGTAGCACTTAGATCTTTTCCCTTCTTTCTGTCACCACCCGGAGCTCACCATGAAATTCAACAAGCTGATCGCAGCCACCCTGACCACCGCAGCACTGACCTTTGGTGGTGCCGCTAGTGCCGCCATCGTGGTGCAAGAAGGAAACCTCCCGCCTTTGGGTGGCTTGGTTCTGTCAAATAAATGCGACAAGTCGCTTATTGACGGTCCTGCCCTGACTGTTCAAGGGTGCCTGCAGAACTCTGAGTCCACGGTCATCAATTTCACTAGCAATGAGAATATTTCGATCAGCGGTGGACAAGCGGCTATCAAAGCTGAAGATAACGGATTCACCTACCTGTCCATTTCCCTGGCCGCATTGAACGCCACGTTCGACAAGCTCATTCTGGACATCTTTTCTGACGTCAAGGGTTCCGTGATTTTCACAGGTACCCCCGGTGGCTCCAGCCCGTCGTACACACTCAAAAACGGTAGCAACTTCTTCACCATCACTGGCGACGCCGGAGAAGGTTTCAACTCCATTTTCTTCGTCACCACCAACGCTGTGGTTACGAACCTGAAGCAGGTTCGCCTGTCTCCCACTCCAGGAAACGAAGTTCCTGAGCCAGCATCCCTGGCCCTGCTGGGCCTGGGCCTTGTGGGCATCGGTGCTGCCCGCCGCCTGCGCAAAGCCAACAAGGCCTGATAGGCTCTGCTCATTCAGCGCCCTGCGCTGAATGCAAACAAGAAAGCCACCGCATGCGGTGGCTTTCTGCTTTCCGGGTACCGAAGGGCCGATCGGATCAGGCCAGTGCCGCGGCGTGATGGCGCAAGTGGTCTTCCATGAAAGTGGCGATGAAGTAGTAGCCGTGGTCGTAGCCGGCGTGGCGGCGCAGGATCAGCGGCTGGCCTGCCTGGGTGCAGGCGGCCTCGAAATCTTCGGGGTGCAGTTGCTCTTCAAGGAATTTGTCGGCCAGCCCCTGGTCCACCAGAATGCCTGCCGGGTAGGGGGCGCTGGCTAACTGCGCCATAAGGGCGCTGGCGTCGTGCGCAGCCCAGCTGCTCTCGTCCTGCCCCAGGTAGCCCATGAAGGCCTTGCGGCCCCAGGGGCAGTGGGTGGGCGCGCAGATGGGTGCAAAGGCCGACACACTGCGGAAACGCCCGGGGTGGCGCAGCGCCAGCGTGAGCGCGCCGTGGCCGCCCATGGAGTGCCCAAACAGACCCTGGCTCTCGCCGTCCAGCCCGAACACCTCGGCTGCCTGCGGCAGCAGCTCCTGCAGCAGGTAGCTCTCCATGCGCCAGTGGCCGGCCCAGGGCGCATGCGTGGCGTCCAGGTAAAAGCCCGCACCCACACCGAAGTCCCAGTGGTGGTCTTCGCTGTCGACCCCGGCGCCACGGGGGCTGGTGTCGGGCATGAGCAGCGCGAGACCCAGCTCGGCCGCCACGCGCTGTGCACCGCCTTTGATGGCAAAGGTTTCCTCGGTGCAGGTCAGCCCCGCCAAAAAGGTGAGCAGCGGCACCTGCGCGCCCGCGAGCGCCTGCGGCGGCAGGAACAAGCCGAAGCGCATGGGCAGGCCGATCTCACGCGACGCATGTTTGTAGAAACGCTGCACACCGCCAAAGCAGGCGTGCTCGCTGATCAGTTCAAGTCGGTCAAAAGCCATGGTGTTCATCGGTGTGAAAGTGCCCGCCGCCAGCGGCGGACCAGTTCAAGAATGGCGTCGGCGAAGGCGCGGGGCGCCTCCTGCGGCAGGTTGTGGCCAACGCCGGGAAGCTGGCGGTGGGAGCGCGGCCCGGTGAAGCGGTGGGCGTGCGCCTGCGCGGGCTCGGCCGGCCGCACGCCGTCTGCCAGCCCGTCCAGGGTGATGGCCGGCACGGCGATCACCGGCTGTTCGGCCAGGCGGCGCTCTACGTCCGCCACCGCCGGGTCGCCGGGCACCAGGCCGAAGCGGTGGCGGTAGGAGTGGATCACCACGTCGACGAAATCGGGGTTGTCAAACGCGGCGGCACTGCGCTCGAAGGTGGCGTCATCAAAGGCCCAGGTGGGCGACCACATCTGCCAGAGCAGGCGGCAGAGCGCTCGACGGTCCTGCAGCAGCGCCGCGCGCCCGCGCTCGCTGTGGAACAGGTACTGGTACCAGAGGCGGTGTTCGTCTTCCGGGGTGCCGGGCTCCAGGGCCCGGGCGATGTTCTGGATGTTGTAGCTGTTGACCGAGACCAGCCCCGCGCAGCGCTCAGGCCACAGGGCCGCCACCACGCAGGCGGACCGCCCGCCCCAGTCGTAACCGGCCAGCACCGCACGCTCGATGCGCAATGCGTCCAGCAGCGCGAGCAGGTCGGCCCCCAGCACCGCCTGTTCGCCGGAGCGGGGGGTCAGCGAGTCCAGAAAGCGGGTGGCGCCGTAGCCGCGCAGGTAGGGCACCACCACCCGGCAGCCCGCCTCGGCCAGCATCGGTGCCACCTCGGCGTAGGCATGGATGTCGTACGGAAACCCGTGCATCAACAACACCGGCGGGCCGTCGGCAGGGCCGCTGACGTGGCAGGCCCCGTCGAGCACGCCGGCCCGCAGCTGCAGGTTCACACCCAGTGTCTGCATGGGAAGGCGAACCGCTTCAGAACTCCACCACGGCGCGGATCGACTCGCCGCGCTTCATCAGCGCAAAGCCTTCGTTGATGTCGGCCAGTTTGAGCTTGTGGGTGATGAGGTCGTCGATGTTGATCTTGCCCTCCATGTACCAGTCGACGATCTTGGGCACGTCGGTGCGGCCGCGCGCGCCACCGAAGGCCGAGCCTTCCCATTTGCGGCCGGTGACCAGCTGGAACGGGCGGGTGCTGATTTCGGCGCCGGCCTCGGCCACGCCGATGATGATGCTGCGGCCCCAGCCCTTGTGCGTGCATTCCAGCGCGTCGCGCATCACCTTCGTGTTGCCGATGCACTCGAAGCTGTAGTCGGCCCCGCCGTCGGTGAGCTGGACGATGGCGTCCACCACGTTCGGCACTTCCTTGGGGTTGATGAAGTGCGTCATGCCGAACTTGCGTGCCATGGCCTCGCGCTCGGGGTTCAGGTCGACGCCGATGATCTTGTCGGCGCCCACCATCTTCGCGCCCTGGATCACGTTCAGGCCGATGCCGCCCAGGCCGAACACGACCACGTTGGCGCCCGCTTCCACCTTGGCGGTGAAGATCACGGCGCCAATGCCGGTGGTGACGCCGCAACCGATGTAGCAGACCTTGTCAAAGGGCGCGTCTTCGCGGATCTTGGCCAGCGAAATCTCGGGCGCCACGGTGTAGTTGCTGAAGGTGCTGGTGCCCATGTAATGAAAGATGGGCTGGCCGTCCAGGCTGAAGCGGCTGGTGGCGTCGGGCATGAGGCCTTTGCCTTGCGTTCCGCGAATGAGCTGGCACAGGTTGGTTTTGCGGCTCAGG
>JAUXNG010000038.1 GCA_030682835.1 Hydrogenophaga sp.
TGGCGCAGCGCGTCGGCGTTTTTGGCACCAAAGCCCCAGACTCGCTTGAGGAAGCGGTAGCTGCCCTCCACCGCCGCGTCGTTCCACTCCAGCGTGGCCTCGGGCGGTGCGGTGAACATGGTGTACAGGCGCGCGGTGTCGGCGCCGTATTTCTCGATCAGGTCTTGCGGGTCCACGCCGTTGTTCTTGGACTTGGACATGGTGCCCACGCCCTCGTAGTCGATGGGCGTGCCCACGGGCAACATGCCATCGCCGCTGGTGGCCGGGTTCTTCAGCTGGGCGCCCACCACCTTGCCGGCGTCGTCGAGCACATGCTCCACGTCGTGCGGCCAAAAATAATCTTTGCCGCCCTTGGCGGTGCGCCGGCTGTAGATGTGGTTGAGCACCATGCCCTGCGTGAGCAGCTGGGTGAAGGGTTCGTCCACCTTCACGAGGCCGAGATCGCGCATCACCTTGGTCCAGAATCGCGCGTACAGCAGGTGCAGGATCGCGTGCTCAATGCCGCCGATGTACTGGTCCATCGGCATCCAGTAGTCAGCGCCTTCGGCCACCATTTTCTCGGTGTTGGCCGGGTCGCAGTAGCGCATGAAATACCAGGACGAGTCCACAAAGGTGTCCATGGTGTCGGTCTCGCGCCGTGCGGCTTTTCCGCAGATGGGGCAAACCACACCGGCGTGGAAGCCTTCGTGCTTGTGCAGCGGGTTGCCCGAACCATCGGGAATGCAGTCTTGCGGCAGCACCACCGGCAGGTCCTTTTCAGGCACCGGCACCGCGCCGTGTTCTTCGCAATGGATGATGGGAATGGGTGTTCCCCAGTAGCGCTGGCGGCTGACGCCCCAGTCGCGCAGGCGCCAGGTGGTTTTTTTCTCGCCGAGGCCTTGGGCGGCCAGCAGTTCGGCCACCTTGTCCACGGCGGCCTTGTAGGGCAAACCATCCAGCTCGCCCGAGTTGACGCACACGAGCGAACCCGACTTGTCGGCATACACGTCCTGCCAGACCAGCGTATCGAACACCCACGAGGAAGAGGCTGTGGGTGCGGCGGCGGGCG
>JAUXNG010000045.1 GCA_030682835.1 Hydrogenophaga sp.
GCCCAACGTCAATTTCTTCGGTACAGTTTGGCTTCGGCATTGCCCGCTCGTTGATCAAGATTCGACACCTGGATTTTCGGGCACACAAGGGCAATGCCGTACTCGTTTGTGGCTCTACTACGGTGAAATATCCGGGCTAGCGAATGCGAGGAAGTTTTGGACTCGCTCATCGAAGCCGCCCACGGCATCGGAGGCCAGTCATGAAGTGCACGAACTGCGGACGACCGACTGCTGTCGTCGAGACGCGCGTCGAGCCCGACGGCCTGATGCTGCGCAGGCGCCGCGCGTGTCGCGTTTGCGACCACAGGTTCAACACGTTCGAGATCGACGACGGCCTCGCGGCCACGGTGCGCAAGTACGCCGCCACTCACGCCAAGGCCGTGGCCCGGCGGCAGGCGCTGACGCTGCGCAACGAGCGCATCGCGGCTCGGCTGCGCGCCGGTGAGAAGCACGTCGTGGTGGCCGGCGACTTCGGGCTCAGCGACAACATGGTGAGCACCATCGCGCGGCGGCTGGGCATACCTGGGCCGCGGCAGGCGTTGACGGGGAGAGCATCATGAGCGCGCCGTGGATCTCCGTCGAGGGCAAGCTGCCGCCCGACGAGACGCCAGTGCTGATCGTTTGGCGAGGCACGGTCGTCATTGGTGAACGCCGCTGGGACCACCCCGGCTACGAGGACCGCTATCAGTCGTATTGGTACTGGGACGATCCGACCGACGACGGGCAGGACTGGGGTCGAGACGACGTGACCCACTGGATGCCGCTGCCGGAACCGCCGGTAGTCACTTCGCCAGCCGCACCAGCGCCTTGACGTGATCCTCGCGGGGCTGGCCACCCTGCGCGGCGGCTGCCGCCATGGCGAGGGCGACGACGTCTGCGAACTTCGGCGTCGGCAGCGCCACGGACTCGGCTTCGCAGACGCGGCCGACCATGAGGATGAGGCGACCGACTTCCTCGGCGCTGAGCGCGCCGGGCTCGGCGGCAGGCAGCGCCGGTGCGACGACCGCGATCGGCGCGGCGACGTCAAGGCTGCGCTCGGGCATGTCAAGGCTGCGCTCGACGAGCCTGGCCGTCTTCTCGCTGACCTTGCGCGTCGGATGTGGACCCGCCATCTGCACCAGGTAGCTGGCGTTCGCGTGACCTATGCGTTTCGCCACGGCTACAGGCCCGCCGTTATTTGCGATCACGCGTCGCAGGTTTTCGCGTCGCACGTCTGAGATGTCGATTACGGTTTCCATATTTGCTCTCCTGTTGTCGCCGACGATACACGCATTTATTTAAGCGTACAACACTTGTAGGGTAAATTTACCTGTAAAAATGTGCTACAGATTTCGCGGCTGCTGCCGACGTAGACACGCTGTTTCGCAAATGCTAAACTGGCGGGATGAACACACCCGCCACTCCACACAAGCCTCGCAAGCCTCGCAAGGCCCGGCAGACCGGCATCGACACGCCGATGCGGACCCTGCTGCGCACCTGCACTGAAGACGAGCGCGCGCTGCTCGCCGCCAAGGCCGGCACGCACGTCAACTACCTCTACGCCATCGCCGGCTGCCACCGCGAGGCCATCGCCGTCCAGAAGGCGTTTGCCATCGAGGACGCCAGCGTCTACGTGCACCAGCTCACCGGCGGCCGCACGCCGATCGTGACGGCCCGCCAGATCAGCACGATGTGCTCGGTGGCCGGGTTCTGCGACGCGGGGGCTTGATGCGCTACGTGTCCTTCTTCTCAGGCATCGAGGCCGCAACGCAGGCATGGCACCCACGCGGCTGGACAGCCGTGGCCTTCGCCGAGATCGACCCGTTTGCCAGCCGCGTGCTGGCGCATCACTACCCCGCAACGCCCAACCTGGGCGACATCACCGCGGTGACCGAGGCGCAGATCCGCGCGCTCGGCCCCGTGGACGTTTTTGTGTTTGGAAGCCCGTGCCAAGACCTCTCGGTGGCCGGCAAACGTAAAGGACTTGACGGTGAACGAAGTGGACTATTTTTCGATGCCATGCGAGTCGTCGGCTGGCTCCGACAGCACTGCGGCCTGCGATGGGCCGTCTGGGAAAACGTGCCCGGCGCCTTCAGCAGCAACGCCGGACGCGACTTTGCAGCAGTGGTTGAACACATGGCAGGTCTGGACGCCGTCGCCGTGCCAGCAAAAGGCTGGGGCACGGAAGGCTGCGCCGTCGGCGAAGAAGGCATGGTCGAGTGGGCCACTCTCGACGCGCA
This sequence comes from Hydrogenophaga sp., assembly GCA_030682835.1. Taxonomy (GTDB): domain Bacteria; phylum Pseudomonadota; class Gammaproteobacteria; order Burkholderiales; family Burkholderiaceae_C; genus Hydrogenophaga. Next base: position 2,220 of record JAUXNG010000045.1, read on the forward strand.
GTGGTTCGGAGTGGCGCAGCGGCGCCGTCGCGTGTTCGCTGTCGCAGATTTTGGAGACTGGGCCGGTCGACCCCCGGTTCTTCTTGAGTACCGAGTGCGAGGCGGAGTGCTTGAAGCTCGGGAACTCGATGATCTCGATCCCGTATGTGAAGGCGACGAACCCGCATAGCGCCGCCGAGGCGCAGCGGTTTGAACACTGTGATGTTGCACACACGCCAAACGGATGGGACGAACGCCACACGCCACCCAAGCACCTGGTCGTTGACCCCGATCAATACCTCGTGCGCCGCCTCACGCCCCGCGAGTGCGAGCGCCTGCAGGGCTTCCCCGACGACTTCACGCTGCTGCCGGCCAAGAAGCCCGCGGACGGTCCCCGCTACAAGGCGCTGGGCAACTCTATGGCCGTGCCGGTCATGGCGTGGATCGGCCGCCAGATCGAATTTGTGCATCGCTTCTTCTGACACCCCACATGACCGATTACTTCAAGACCGCCGGTGCCCAGCTCCTGGCCAACGGCTACCTGATCGTGCCCATCCGCCCCGGCGAGAAGGCACCCGCGCTGGGCGCCTGGCAGCGGGCGCGCATGACCACCGCCGACCTGTTCGACTTCCCCGGCCACGGCGTGGGCATCCTGTGCGGGCAGGGCGCGGCGCCCGTGGTGGGCGTGGACATCGACGTCAGCCACCCCGTCATCGGCCCGGCGATCATCGACTGGTGCCGCAAGCACCTGGGCTGGGCACCGGAGCGCATCGGCGCCGCGCCTCGCACGCTGCTGACGTACCGTGCCGCCGAGGCGGGATGGGCCAAGGGCAACAGCGTGACGTTCTTCGACCCCGCCGACCCCGTCAAGCCCAACGGCAAGCGCAACGAGCAGCGCATCGAGATCCTGGGCCTGGGCCAGCAGTTCGTGGCCTACCACGTGCACCCCGACACGGGCCGCCCCTACGAGTGGGTCGACCTGTTCGGCGGCCTGGAGTATGTCGACGCCGGCTCGCTGCCGGTGGTGACCGACGCGCAGGTCGAGGCGCTGATGGCCGAGTTCGCGCGACTCGTGCGCGACACGCAGGGCATCGACGTCGTCAACAACAACACGTCGATGAGCCTCGTGCCGGCCAGCGAGGACGACGCGCTGCTGCACCTGAGCCTGAAGGTGGGCGTGGACATCGAGCGCGCCCGCGAGATGCTGGGATGGCTGGCGAACGACCGCGGCCAGGACTACGACACGTGGCTGGCCGTGGGCATGGCCCTGCACCACGAATACGACGGCAGCGACGCCGCGCTGGCGCTGTGGCAGGAATGGGGCTCGACGTCGGACAAGTACGAGCCCGGCGAGGACGCCCGCAAGTGGCGCAGCTTCGGCCGCGGCAGCCGGCAGACGAGCCTGCGCTGGCTCATCAAGATCTGCAACCAGGCCAAGGCCGAACGCGAGGCCCTGCGCCGGCGCGAGACCATGGACACGATCAGGGCGCGCATCCGCGACGCCAGTGACCAGTACGACCTGACCGAGACCGTGGCGCGCGACATCCGCGCCGTGCTGCCCGAGGCGCCTGCTGCGCGCGCCGAGGTGTTCGGACTTTTCCAGCAAAAATTCAAGGACATAACGTCGACGAATTTGCCGGTGGCTGACGTCCGCCGAATGCTGGTCGACCACAGCCGGCAACACGCCAGTCGCCAGAAACGACCGCTGACGGAGTTCGGCAACGCCGAGCGCATGATCGACAAGTACGGCCAGGGCATGCGCTTCGTGCCCGAGACCGGCACCTGGTATCTGTGGACCGGCGTGCACTGGCGACAGGCCGCCGACATCACCATCGAGCACTTGGCCAAGGAGACCGTGAAGGCGCTCAGCGCCGAGGTCGAGCAGCACGGCGACGAGGCGGCCGAGTTCTTCGCGTTCTGCAGCATCAGCCAGCAGGCCAAGATGGTCCGCAACATGGTGCAGCTCGCGGCCAGCGACCCGCGCATCATGCTGCCGGCCGACGAACTCGACAAGCACCCGCACCTGCTGGGGGTGAAGAACGGCATCGTCGACCTGAGCACCGGCGCGCTGCTGCCGGCGGACCCGCTGGCCTACATCACCCGCACCTGTGCCTGCGAGTACCACGCCGAGGCCAGGGCGCCACTGTTCGAGCGCAGCGTGCGTGAGGCGTTCTTTGACGACGACGAGATCGTCGAATACCTCTACCGCTGCCTGGGCTACACGCTGCAGGGCCAGCCGCGTGAGGACATCATGTTCATGCCGGTCGGCGTGGGCAGCAACGGCAAGTCGACGGTGTTCGGTGCCGTGCGCAACACGCTGGGCGGCTACTCGCGCTCAGCCGAGGCCAGCAGCTTCATCAGCGACAGCAAGGCCGGCGGCAATGCCGGCGGCGCCCGCGAGGATCTGGTGCGACTCAGGGGTGCGCGATTCGTGTATGTCAACGAGCCCGACGAGGGTGGCGAGTTGCGAGAGGGGGCCGTCAAGTCCATGACCGGCGGCGACGCGGTGACTGCCCGCGGGCTGTACGCCAAGGCATCGGTGGAGATCACGCCGACGTGGGTGGTGTGGATGCCGACAAACCACAAGCCAATCATCAAGGGCAGCGACAACGGTATCTGGCGGCGCATGGGCCTGCTGCCGTTTGAGCGGAATTTCGACACCGACACGGAGATCGTGAAGGACGGAAATCGCAGGGAAAACGTGATGCGCGAATCCGAAGGGATTTTGGCGCTGATGGTGCGCTGGGGTCTGGTGTATCGCAAAACAGGTCTGAATCCACCGGCAAAAATCAAAAACGCAAGGGATTCGTATCGCAACCAGATGGACTTGCTGTCGGAATGGCTCGACGAGTGCTGCGACACGGGGCCTGGGCTGACTGAGCAAAGTTCTGCACTTTGGCAAAGCTGGGAGCAGTTTGCAAAAAACCGCGGATTGCTGGGCTACATCAAGACCAGTGTGTCGCTTGGCCGTCGGCTGGATCAGCGATTTCCTGCGGAAAGGGGCAACGGGGGTCTGCGAATGCGCAAAAACATCCGGTTGAAGACCGTTTTCCAACCCGTCGATGGGGCGGGTGGGGCGGGTCAAGGGCTTTTTTAGATAAGTCTCTCACGCGTATATGGAAGGGTTATAGAAAAACCCTCCTGACCCGCCCCACCCGTCACTAATGTTGAATCCGCAAAATTTTGCAGAAAAAGAGGAATTGAAAAATGTCGGTGAAAAATACCACGCACGATGACCTGGCACCAATTGTCGGCTTCACGGCCACCATCAAATTGGCGGCGTATTACGGCGGCAAGAATATGACGGTGCCGAAGAAAATCAGCGAGAAGCACGTGCTCGCCAAGCTGATCGGCGTGCCGGCGGCGTCTGCCCTGGCCAACGAGTGGCCGGGCTGCATCCTGGCCGTGCCGACGCTGCACTTCGCCGAGGTCGAGCTGCGCAACAGCCGCGTGCTGCAACTACTGCGGGACGGCGCCAGCACCGACGCCATCGCCAAGGCCAACGGCATCACGGTGCGACGCGTCCAGCAGCTTCGCGCCGAGTTCGAGGCGGCCGGATTTTTGCCGGAAATTCTGCGGGAAAAATCTGCCTGAAAAATTGCGGGGAAAAGTTGCGTGGAAAAGTGCCGGCAAAAAGCTGCGCCAAAAAGCTGCGGGAAAGTTACAGGATCGTGGCGTCCACGCATCGGCAGGCGGGCTCATACCACAAAAACGCCCTGAATTTCGTCGCTGCGACGCGTAAGTGATGCCGGCAGCACGTGGAACTGTTAACCCTGACAGGTTCGTGTGCGGGTTTTCGCGTAGGTCGTTTACATTACGTTCCCGAACCGATTAACACCTACTTACTGCTAAATCCCGTGGTGTCTGTGCATGAGTTTGAGACCACTGGCGGCGGTCTGCTCGAAACCAACCGTCCCGAGGCTGTACTGCTGGCCTCACTGCATTGCCTGTGCCGCTGCGCAGTGTCCAAGGCCCTGCAGGAGCACACGCCACAGCGCGACACCCTGCTGTCCATGCTCGACGCAGCCATGGCGTCACACGCTGACCGCATCGGCGTGGGGCTCGAAGCCCTGCAGCGCGCCAGACAGGGCGTACAGCGCGTTTCTGCGACCCTTGGCTACCTGGATGCCCTGCCGCTGTGAAATCGCCGCCGTGGCCCGCCTGACGAGCCGCAGGGCCACGACGGCGGGCTTGCTACCTGCGGCTCGTCGGCTGACGGTCTGATGGCCGACCACTGAGGGCTGAGGGCGGCGGCGCCTGCCCTTGGGTTTTGTCGGCTGGGGCGGCGTGCACCGCACTCGTCGACGCGGTGAAAACCAAATTCAAAATTAAACTGTCCAGCTTTTTTGGATTTTGTCGCCGACGAGAAAGTCGCATGACCAGGTTTTCGATTCGCCGTCGCCGGTTGAAAAATCCGACCTCGTGAATTTCATCAGAAATTTCGCATGGCGGAAAATCCGACGTAAGTCCTTGATTTATAACGACTTTTGCGCCAGCACTTTTCAGCACTGCAGGGGTTCTAGCGCCTGGCAGCCCCTGCAGGGTTCGAGCCCCCTGAGCCCTGAGCCTGGCAGCCCCTGCAGGGTTCGAGCCCCTAAGCCTTGCCACCTGGCAGCCCTGAGCCCTGAGCCCTGAGCCCTGAGCCTTGCCACCTGGCAGCCCCTGCAGGCGCGCGAACGCCTGGCACTGGCGCGCCATCTTTGAAACTACAAACGCAAAAAGCCTAGGGGCTCCACTGCGTTACACAGTGGAGCCCCTAGGCTTTTCGGCTTTTTACGTAGTCCGGTACTACGTCAAATTTTTAGCTTGCTTGTCAGGGTTTCAGCCCGCAAGCCTGCAGGAACGCTATTTTATCTACACTCAGATGTTCCGCAAGATAGCGCGCCAAACTTGCCGCCTGCATGCTTTCAGACATTCGGGCCTGCACGTCGTCATGGGGTACGCCTGCCGTATGGTCTGCAGGCGACCATACAGAAATACGCCTGCGCAGCTCGCGCGCCAGTATCAGATAGTCGGCTTTTTTCATTTGAATCTAACGCCCTGGCGTTCCATGGTTTCCACAAAATCCCCGACACTTTGAACGCGATAATTGCCGCGCCAGTAAATCACGGTATCTGTATAACTATCACCTGCGTTTAGATAATGTGCGTATTCGCCTGCAGTTGATTCCATGGGCTCCACACCATGTAACCCCGAATCAATCGCGTTTAGGCAAGTCAAACGAACATCGTAAACTTTTGGCAAGTTCAGGCACTCACTAACGCGATTCGATGCAGCTTCCATTCTCAAAAGTTCTGCCTTTGACGCCGATAGAATCCGCTTTGCCGCTTTCGGATTCTCAAAAACACGGGAAAGGGTTTTAATACTGGGGTTCTCATGGTGTTTAATCCTTTTCAGCTTTTCGATGAATTCAACCCGTGCCCATTTTAAAGATTCCGTATCTGATACGTGTTTTTGATAATAGCCATTGTGCACAGTGGATAAAACCCAATATCCGGCATAGTTCCGATTAACGGTAATGTCCTTTTTTCGTATGTTCATAACCGCTACTCCGAGTCGATATTGACGATAAGGTTGTCCGACAGTTTGCCAATAAATAGCGTGCCGATGTTGCTATAAATCCGACAGTAAACGCGGCGCCACTTGTCATTAAATCGCACCATGTAAGGTGTCGGAACCCTGGCACCGTAACCCGATGCGGTAAACGACAATCCCATTTTCTGCCATGGCAGTTCCTGGCGTTTAACGTCAACTGCGATTGTTGCGAAACTGTCACGCGTGCCATCGGCGCGAGTGCAGCAGGTATGAATGTATGCTTTCATGTTGTCGCCTTACGCAAAATAAATTAGACCATCGTCGCCTTGATAGATATCGCGGCCACCCATGCTTTTTGCGGATTCGCTCAACTTGTCGCCCAGCTCAGACAATCCGCGATCCCAGAACCCCGCGCCATGGCCATTACGGGTAAGCCAAAAATCAATACCAAATTGCTGCCAGTCGACCGCCTGGCGGTCGGCGTACTGTTCGAGCGTGCCATTGTCTGCGCACAGTGCCAGAAAATCAGCGACATCGGACACGGCAACAAATTGCGCATGCTGCGCCATCTCACAATCGGCCGCCGGCTGTTCACTTTCGCCCGTGTCGGTCCAGTAAACGGCTTCCATGTATGCCGCATAAACGGCATTGAAAATTGCACAGTTCTTGCGGATGTTATGCGTCAAATTTGGAGCCATTTGGAATTGCGGCATTTTAGAACCCCCGGATTGTTTCAATGACGAATGGCGCGCTAATTAGCAGGCCGGACAGAATCGCGCCGATTGCGTTAGAAAATGTCGCCATCTTCTGTAAACTCATATTCGTTGGCTTCTATTGTTTCGTCTACGTATTCGTTCGACAATTGATGCTCCATATCGTCGCGCCATTCGATGAAACCGGCCCACAATGCAGCGTCAAACGCGTGTTTAGCGTCTCCCGTGCGTTTGAATTCGGAATGAAACTTGCTCCACAATCCACAGTCGAGACAATAGCCGGTAGGCATATAGTCGGGGTTAAACTCTTTCAGCTTGCGGCCGCGGAAATGCGAATTATCGGCATTGTGCGAATAATCGGGAGATTCATACGGGTTAACGTTCCAGCTCTTAAGCGTCACCCCGAAATGGTCACAGAATGCTTCGATGCTTTGCCGTGATTCGTCAGCCCATGGCATATCGCCTGCTGAAGCCTGGCGCCACCACTGGCGCGCATTGTCTTTAGCCGATTCGCTCAGTTCGTCAAACTTGAAAACTTCGATGGTTTCTGTTCTCATGGTGCGCCCCTATTAAATGTGGATACCGTCATACATATCGCGCTTCTTGCCATAGCCCATATCAAGCCAGTCGATTGGGTAATCGGACATGAATTCGTAATCAATAGTCCCATTGGCGCGCATTTTTGTCTCAAGAATGCCGATTTTTTGCAACAATCGGACAGTGTCAAATTGCCATTGATTACCGTATCCGTTCTGATACGGAATGTTTACCTGACGCCAATAATTGACCGTTGGCACGTCAATATGTACGCCGTAATAGCTATTCCCGTTAACTTTGTCAAACCATCGGCGGCAAGTGGCTTTAATGCGTTTGGTTTTGTCGTATTCGTCCCGGATGAATTCGATGCAATGCTCGATTGTTGCCGCCTGAATGGCGCGGCCGGCTTCCGAAATATCAGACGCTTTATATTTAGAGTTGAATTTTGCCCGCTGGGTTTTCGCGTCCCGTTCGGCAAGGTCTCGAAACGTCATACCCCGATGACTGGCGCCTTGCAGCATGGCAAAGCCGATATGTTTTCGATCCTCATAAATACTTCCGTCGGAAATGACGGAAAGGAAAATGTCATTGGCTTTGTGATTTTCCATGGTGCCAGCTCCTTAAATCTTGAACAGAACAAACGCGACAAACTGCGCATACCCCATAGGCTTAAATCCCTGACGCATGCTGCGCAGAACGTGCCAGCTATAGGCGGTGCGACTTTTGATGTTTTGCATGTTTAGCTCCTATGTGTTGCGGTATGTCTGTAGTGTAGTGCACTGTTTAGCAAAATGCAACATAGAACGAAACGATGTTGCGCAGTCCGACGAACGGTAAGCCTGCAGGTGTAAACGGATGTTCTTTAGCTACCTGGCGCAGCTCGAACCCTGCAGGGCTGCCAGGTGGCCAGGGCTGCGCCTTCGCTCTACCTCAGGGCCAGGGCTGCGCCTTCGCTCTACCTGCACGCCGATGCAGGGTCACAATCCGTTATGAATCAACAACTTACGGTAACGTGCACAGGCGGCCGGGGTCCCTGGCCAGCCGGGAACACGTGCGGGGGCGGGAGAGCGCCCATAACGAGAGTTTTCAGAATTTTGCAGATTGATAGCGAAAAGCTATCGCCGCCGACGGGATTCCACGCGCCTGCGAAAACAATCAGGGCGGCTTTCCGTCGATTACGTGCAGAAAACGCACGGATCGCAGTTTTCTTGTGTAGCAACTGCGAAACTGCGACAATACCACGATGAGTGCGTTTATCACAGACGATGGTGTCGAGGTTTTCGACCGACCACTGGGCGAGCAGCCCCGGTCGGCGTCGGGTCGCGGCGGCTACCGTCCTGGCGCTGGGCAGAAGCCGAAGGGCTACGTCAAGCCGCAGGAATCGGTCGACTACGACAAAGCCAAGGCTCGCAAGGAGGCCGCCAACGCGGCCATGGCCGAGATCGAGCTGGAAGTGAAGACCGGGCGCTACGGCGACCGCGCTGCTTTTCGTCAAGCGTCCGCTACAGCACTTTCCAGTTTGGTTCAAACCCTGCGTTCAATACCCGACAACATCGAACGCAAATTAGGAGTTTCGCCTGAAGTTGCCCAATCGGTGGGCGAATTGATTGACGCCGCATTGGACGACCTGGCCGACGAATTTGAAATGATGACTGCTGCACCTGCCAATGCTGACGCCTGACGAACACTACGCCAATGCGTTAAGCGACATCTGTGCCAGTTACGAGGCGCTGCGCCCACCGCGGCGGCTCAGCGTGAGCCAGGGCGCCGCCGCCAACTTGTTCATCAAGCAGCCGGGCGGCTACGTCGGCCAGTGGTCGGCAGACGAAACGCCGTACATGTCCGAGCCCATGGACATGCTGGCCAGCCGGCGCCACGAGGCCGTGTGTTTCGTCGGCCCGGCCCGTACCGGCAAGACCATGGGCCTGCTGGAAGGCTGGGGCGCGCACGTCATCGTGAACGATCCCGGCGACCTGCTCATCGTGCAGATGACGCAGGACAAGGCGCGCGAGTACAGCAAAACCCGAATTGATCGTATGCTGCGGCATTCGCCGCACCTGGCGGCGCTGAAATCGACGTCGGCGCAAGACGACAACACGCACGACAAAATGTTCAGGCACGGCATGTGGCTGCGTGTCGGATGGCCAACGGTTTCGCAATTGTCGTCGTCGGACTACCGCTATGTCGGCCTGACCGACTACGACCGCATGCCGGCGGACATCGACGGCGAGGGCTCGGCGTTCGCGCTGGGCCTGAAGCGGACCACCACGTTTCTCAGCCGCGGCATGTGCATGGTCGAGTCCAGCCCCGGCTATGACGTGACCGACCCCAACTGGCAGCCGGTGACCAGCCACGAGGCACCGCCGGCCGACGGCGTGCTGAGCATCTACAACCGCGGCGACCGCCGCCGCTGGTACTGGAAGTGCCGGGACTGCCACGAGTGGTTCGAGGCCGCGCCCGGCATCGGGTTGTTCGGCCTGCCGCCGCGCAAGCACCTGGTCGACATCGTGCGCGAGGCCGACCTGAACACCCTGGCCGACCAGTACGCCAAGGTCATCTGCCCGCACTGCGGCTCGATCATCGAGAAGCGCCACAAGCACGAACTCAACCGCGCCGGCCGCTGGCTGCAGGACGGCCTGTCGCTGACGTCCGACGACGAGGTGGTCGGCCAGGCCATGGTGTCGTCGATCGCCAGCTACTGGCTCGGCGGCGTGGCCGCGGCGTACCAGCCGTGGAAGTCGCTGGTGCTGCGCTACCTGCAGGGCCTGCGCGAATACGCACTGGCCGGCTCCGAGCTGACGCTGCGCACGACGACCAACACCGACCAGGGCATGCCCTACACGCCGGTGCACATGCTGGAGAGCGCCGAGGCGTCGGCCAACCCGGCAACGCGCGGCGACGCCACGATGGAGCGCCACACCGTGCCGGCCGAGACGCGCTACCTGACGGCCCAGGTGGACGTGCAGGGCGGCAGCGGCGCCCGCTTCGAAGTGCAGATACACGCCCACGGCCCGAACTACGAGCAGTGGATGGTCAACCGCTTCGCCGTCAAGGACTCGCGCCGGCCCGGCGTGGGCACGGAGTGGGCGCCCATCGACCCGGCGTCCTACCCCGAGGACTGGGACCGCCTGGTGGACGAGGTGTTGCTGACCACCTACAAGACGCCCATCGAGGGTGTCGAGTTGCGCGTGCTCATGACGGCCATCGACTCGGGCGGTGAAGCAGGCAAGGACGCCGAAGGCAACAAGGCCGGCGTGACAGCCAACGCCTATGCGTTCTACCGCCGGCTGCGGGCGCGCGGCGACGGCCTGCACGAGCGCGTCATGCTCACCAAGGGTCGCGCCGGGCGCGAGGTGCCGATGTACCGCAAGACCCTGGTCGGCGGGCGCACGCCGGCAGAGAAGGGCGACGTGCCACTGCACACGTTCAACACCGACCTGATGAAAGACGCCGTGGACTCGTGCCTCAAGCGCACGGTGCCCGGCCCTGGCTACATCCACTTCCCCGTGCCCAAGGGTCCGAAGAACCCCGACGGCTGGCTGCCGATGAGCTTCTTCGACGAACTCAAGGCCGAGGTGCGCGACAAGACCGGCAAGTGGCACAAGATCCGCAAGCGCAACGAGGCGCTGGACTTGTTCGTCATGGCGCGCGTCATCAGCCTGCGCCTGGGCGTGGACAAGATCAAAGACTGGTCGCGGGCGCCGAAGTGGGCGGCACCACTGGAGCAGAACGACCAGACGATCAGCCGCCAGGACCGCCGCGACATGCGCGAGAACGCCGTCGACCAGTCGGCCGTCGCCGCGGCTGCCGCCGTCAAGCCGATGCCGCTGAACCGACCTGCACCGCGTCCGCGCCGGCGCACCGTGCCGTCGCCCTACCTGAGTTGATTGCAGAGCAAGCCGAGGTGAAATATGGAGCGGTTCGGATTCTGGATTTTTGCAGCAGCCTGTGTATGGGCCGACGCGTGGCTGTATGCCAAGGGTCACAACGGGTTCATCTTCTACGCGAAGACTGATACAGAGAAAGCTATTCAGCACCGTGAAGCGTATTGCGGATACCAGCCGGCGCCGAGCGACCAGTGTCGAGTGGCGCATCCGCCGAAGAACCCTTGACTGCGTTGCACGCAAGCCAGCACGCACGAAATCCAGCCGCTAGATAGCGCGGCCCATGGCTCGCATCATCGTCGGGTAATTGCACCCAACTTTGGACCGAGCTATGGCTGTATCGCAGGAAGACATCGACGCACTCGACCGCGCACTGGCCAGCGGCGAGAAGCAGGTCGTGCTCGACGGTCAGAGCATCACCTACCGATCGGTCGACGAGATCATCCGCGCCCGCCGTGACCTGCAGGACCGGCTCAACGCCGCCGTGGCCGCGTCGCTGGGTGCACCTGTGCGCCGCAAGCAGTTCGGCCTCTACGTCAAGTCTCAGGGATTCCATGGCTAAGCGCGGCGGCAACAAGGGCAAAGCACAGCCCCGGTCCAACATCCAGGCACGCTACGACGCAGCCGGCCACGGCCGGCGCCTGCGCGCCTGGACGCCGCCCAGCACGGGGCCGAACAAGGCGCTCGCCGGCCTGCAGAACATCCGCAACCGCAACCGCGACGCCGAGCGCAACGACTGGGCCGGCGAGTCGGCGAGCCAGAAGTGGGCCACGGCCCTGGTGGGCATCGGTATCACGCCGCGCTTCAAGCGCATCAAGAACGCCGATCGCCGCCGCGCCGTGGCCGACCTGTTTGAAGACTTCTCGGCCAAGAGCGACGCCGACCACCTGCTCAACTACTACGGCCTGATCACGCTTGGCGTTCGCACGTGGTTCGGTGGGGGCGAGTGCTTCGCGCGCCGCCGCTACCGCCGCCGCAGCGACGGCCTGCCGGTGCCCATGCAGGTGCAACTGCTGGAGCCCGAGATGGTGCCCCTGCTCGACGCCGACAACTGGCCGGGCATGCCGTCAGGCAACAAGATCCGCGACGGCATCGAGTTCGACCGCCGCGGCTTCAAGGTTGCGGTGTGGTTCTACAAGGAACACCCTGGCGACGGCCCGACGTCGTCGGTCGGCGGCGACCTGCTGGTGCGCGTGCCCGCCGAGGACGTGATCCACATGTTCGAGCCGAAGCGTCCCGGCCAGCGCCGCGGCGTGCCGCCGGCCGCCGCCATCCTGACGCGCCTGCGCGGCACCGGCGAGTACGAGGACACCGTGCTGGAGCGTCAGAAAATCGCCAACATGTTCGTCGGCTTCCTGACGCGCGCCCTGCCGAACGGCGACTGGACACAGACCGGCGACATCGACCCGCTCACTGGCCAGCGCGTGGAGACCGACGGCCAGGGGGCCATCATCGGCATGCAGCCGGGACTCCTGCAAGAGCTTGACGACGGTCAGAGCGTGACCTTCGCCAACCCGCCCGAGGCCGGCACGACCTACAGCGACTACATCCGCACCAACCACCTGGGCACGTCCGCCGCGTCGGGCCTGCCCTACGAGCTGTTCAGCGGCGACATCCGCGAGATCAGCGACCGCACGCTGCGCGTGCTGATCAACGAGTTCAGGCGCTTCGCCGAGCAGCGCCAGTGGCAGATCGTCATCCCGATGTTCTGCCAGCGCATCGTCGACTGGTTCGCCGAGGCTGCGGTACTGCAGGGCCTGGTGTCGCCGTCCGAGGTCAACGACGTGCGCCGCGTCGAGCACGCACCACACGGCTGGGCGCACATCCACCCCGTGCAAGACCCGCAGGGCAAGGTCATCGAAATCGACAACGGCCTGCGCAGCCGCAGCAGCGTCATCAGCGCTAGTGGTGAAGACCCCGAGACCGTGGACGACGAGCGCGCAGCCGACAAGGAGCGCGAGGACCGACTGGGCCTGACCGTGCTGCCACCGGACCCGGCCGACGACGAAGACCCCGACGAGCCGCCTGGCAAACCTCCAGCCAAGCCGACGCCGAAGAAGAAGGCGGCGAAAAGCAACCGCTAGTTTGTGCGCGCAGCGCCGAACAGAATTCCGACATAAAGGACCGTCATGAAACGCAGTTGGTACAACCTCAAGGCAGCCGCGGGCAACAAGCCTGCCGCGCTGAGCATCTACGACGACATCGGCGCGTGGGGTGTCAGTGCGGCTGCGTTCATTGCCGACCTGAAGAACCTCAGTGGCCCGCTAAACCTGGAAATCAGCTCGCTCGGCGGCAACGTCATCGAAGGCGTGGCCATCTACAACGCGCTCAAGCGTTACGGCCAGCAGCCCGGCAACAGCGTCGACATCGTCGTCATGGGCGTGGCTGCCAGCATCGCGTCGGTCATTGTCATGGCTGGCACCACGGTCAAGATGCCGGCCAACACCTACCTCATGGTGCACAAGCCTTGGGGTGGCCTCGCCGGCAACGCCGATGAAATGCGCGAGCTGGCCGACCACATGGACCGATTCGAGAGCTCACTGGTGCTTGCCTACACGGCTCGCACCGGCAAGAGCGAGGACGACATCAAGGCGATGCTCAAGGCCGAGACATGGCTGTCGGCTCAGGAAGCCGTTGACCAGGGGTTCGCCGACGAAGTGCTGGACGCCATCGACGTGTCCGCCTCGTGCGACGTCGAGCGCCTGCCCGACGACGTGCGCGCCATGTTCAAGCCCGCCGCCGAGGACACGCCGCCTGCCGACGACCCGCCCGCCGGTGACCAGCCTGTCGAAGACGCAGACGACTCGTCGGTGTCGGCCTTTGCCGCCGAGGCCACGGCCCTGCTGACGGCAGCCGGTCTCGAAAACCACGCCGCCCGCATCGTGCTGGCCTCGACGACGCTCGACCAGGTGAAGGCTCGTATCGGTGTCGCCACCGAGATCCGGGCACTGTGCGCCGTGGCCAAGCACGACGCCGAAGCCGACGCGCTGATCGCCGCCAACAAGTCGGTGGTCGACGCCCGCGCACACCTCATCGACATGCTCGCAAAAGACGACGAGACGCGTGAAATCGACTCGCGTCCGAAGAACAGCGACCAGCCGGCACATGGCGCGCAGCCTGCGGCTGTCACCACGGCTGATATTTGGGCTGCGCGCCGCAACAAAGGAGTCACTAAATGACCACGCTTCACGAAGGCCGTCACACCGGCGAACACCTGCTGTCCGAGGCCAACGGCACCCTGAGCCGTGAGTCGGTCACCGTCACCCAGTCCGGTACGGCCCTGCCGCCCGGCCAGGTGCTCGGCAAGATCACGGCGTCGGGCAAGTTCGTGCCCTACAACAACGCCGCCAGCAACGGCTCCGAGGTGGCTGCCGCCATTCTGTACGCGCCGCTGGAAGCCGCCACCGGCGACACCAAGGCCACCGTGCACGTGCGCCACTGCGAAGTGGTTGGCGCCATGCTGACCGGCATCGACGCACCGGGCAAGGTTGACCTGGCCGCCCTGGGCATCATCACCCGCTGAGCGGGCATCCAAGAAACCGCAGGAGAACCGCAATGGCAAGCCTTGACATTTTCAACGACAACGCATTCGGCGTGACCTCGATGATCACCGCGATCAACGAGGCACCTCACGTGCCTACCATGCTCGGCGACATGCGCCTGTTCACCGAAGAAGGCATGTCGACCACGTCGGCCTTCATCGAGATGGAGGGCGAGACGCTGAGCCTGGTGCCTGCCGCCGAGCGCGGCGCCCCCGGCAAGACCGACGACAAGCGCAAGCGCAAGGTCATCCCCTTCAAGGTCGTGCACCTGCCCCAGATGGGCGGCATCAACGCCGACGAAGTGCAGGGCGTGCGCGCCTACGGCAGCGAGACCGAAGTGCAGACCGTGCAGGGCATCGTCAACCGTGAACTGGCCGTCAAACGCCAGAATCTGGACGTGACGCTGGAGTTCCAGCGCATGGGCGCCGTGAAGGGCATCGTGTACGACGCCGACGGCGCCACCGAACTGCTCGACCTGTATGAAGCATTCGGCGTCACGCAGCAGACCCTGGACGTGCAGCTCGACGTGGCCGACACCAAGGTGCGCAACAAGATGATCGCCGCCAAGCGGATGATCGAGGCTTACCTGGGCGGCATCACCAGCTCGGGCTACCTGATCCTGGCATCGGCGGCTTTCCACGACGCGTTCGTGAGCCACCCCGACGTCGAGAAGGCATACGACCGCTGGCAAGAAGGTGGCTTCCTGCGCTCCGACACCCGCAAGGGCTTCGAGTTCGCCGAGACCACCATCCGCGAGTACCGCGGCAAAGTGGGCTCGCAGGACTTCATTGCCGACGGCGAAGCCTACATGATCCCGCTGGGCGTGCCCCGCATGTTCATGACCAAGTTCGCCCCGGCTGACTACATGGAAACCGTGAACACCATGGGCCTGCCGTACTACGCCAAGCAGGAACTGCGCAAGTTCAACAAGGGCGTGGACATCGAGACCCAGTCCAACCCGCTGATGATCAACACGCGTCCCCGCGCTGTGATCCGGCTCACGGTCTAACCATGCACTCGGCGTTCAGCCGATTGAACCGGCGCGTCCTCGCTGTTTTCGGTGAGGACGCGCTGCTGCGTGGCGAGGTCGTCGACCCGCCGCGGCGCATCGCCGTCAAGCACGGCCTGCAGCTCACCGGCTACGGCAGCGAAGAAGCCATGTACCGCGGCGACCTGGTCGTCGAAAAGGACGTGGCCTACGTGCCCAGCGAATACAACCCGGCAGCCGGCGACCGCCTGCAGCACCCGGACGGCGACTACGACCTGGACGTCCGCATCAAGGACAACGGTCACATGCAGACGTGGGTGCTGCGCGAGCACTACAACGGGGACTGACCATGGCACGCGCATTCACGGTCGAAGTCGATGTGTCGAAGCTCGACCGACTGGCCGACCGGCTGGGCGACCTCAGTGGTGAGGCCCTGGGCGAGATGTCGATGCGCGTCGTCAACGAGGTGGTCGACGAGACCTACGACCTGGCGCTGCCGCGCATGCTCAGTCGCATCAACCTGACCGAGCCCTACGTGCGCGAGCGCATGACGGTCAACAAGGCCACCAGCCCCGACTTGCCGAAGGCCAGCATCGTGGCGTCCGGCGACCGCAGGCTCATGACCACGCTGGCGCGCTACGACGGCCAGCAGGCCGTCAAGCCCGTCAACTGGAGCAACGACCGCATCGCCGGCATGGGCAAGAAGTTCGCCCCATGGCCAGGCTGGACGAAGCGCACCGGCGACGATCGGCGCGGCATCGCGGCCAACATGAAAGGCGCGGGCGCCACCGTGGAGGTCGTGCGCGGTCGGCGCAAGCCCATCGAAGATGCGTTTTTCATGCCGCTGCGCAACGGCAACGGCATGGGCATTTTTCGCCGCACCGGCAAGGGCGACCGCGACTATAAGCACACCTACGGCCCGTCGGTCTACCAGTTGTTCGCCTACACCGCCAAGGCCATCATCAACGACGTGGCCGACAACCTTGAAAACCGCGTCGCCACCGAGGCGGAACGCTTGCTTGAGAACAAACTGTCATGACCCTTCTGCAACGCGCGGCCGACATCGCCGCCGAAATTGACCGTCGCTGCCGCACCATCACCCGCGACGCCGGTGCCGAGACTGACGTCGGCGTGCGCGTGCTGCGCGGCCGACGCAAGATCGACGACGACAAGGTGCCGTGCGTCGTCATCGTCGAGGGCCTGGACGCGCCCGTCATGGGTGACAGCAAGCGCAGCGCCACGGCCAAGGTGCGCCAGGGCTACGTGCTGGTCGGCTACGACAAGTGCGACCCCGACCACCCCAACGACAAGGCCCACGCCGTCATCCGTGACTTCAAGCGCGCCATCTTTGGTGACGGCACCACGCTGGGTGAGCGGGTTATGTCGGTCACGTACAAGGGGCGCGACATAGGCCCGCGCGGCGACGGCGTGAGCATCGTGTCGGCCACCGTCGAGTTCGAGGTCGAATTCAGCGAGCGCCTGGACCAGCCCTGACGAAATACAGCCGCTAAACGCGGCGGACGATTTTAGCGACCATTCTCCAATGTAAACGTCGAATTTTGCGACACGAACACACTGGAGAATCAATATGTCTGCTCGCGGTTTTATCGGTGCCGGTGACTTGTACGTCTCGCGCTTCAACCCTGCCACCAACTCGTTCCTGCCATTCGTTGGCCCCATCGAGACCACCAAGTTCGAGATCACGCCCAAGACCGAACTCAAGGAAATGGTCAGCAAGAGCCGCGACGGCTACGGCCAGGTGGTTGAAACCGTGGCGCTGGCCCAGCCCTTCGAGTTTGCCGTCGACTTCGCCGAAGTGTCGGGCGACACCCTCGTCACGGCCTTCCTCGGCACGAAGACGGCCATCAACGTGGCCGGCGGCGCGTTCGCCGACCTGCCCGTCACCGCAGCCGTGGGCGCCTGGGCCGACATCGGTCGCATGAACGTCGTTCCTGCCGGCCTGGCCGTGCGCAACGAAGCTGGGACCACGACCTACGCGCTGGGCACCGACTACGAGATCAACTACCGCCTGGGCACCATCCGCGCACTGGCCGGCGGCGCCATCACCAACGGACAGGTGCTCGAAGTCAGCGGCACCAGCGCAGCCTTCACCGGCACGCAGATCGAAGGCGGCACGCAGGCTCAGATTCGCGCCAAGTTCCGTTTCGACGGCAAGAACCAGGTGGACGGCCTGCCGGTCATTGTGGACGTCTACGAGGCCGTGATCGCCGCCGACTCGGCGTTCGACTTCCTGGCCGACGACTTCGCCGCCGTGAGCCTGCCCGGCAAGCTCAAGACGCCGGCCGGCATGAGCGCGCCGTTCGTTGTCAAGATGCTTGACAACGCCATCTGATCGACGACAGGCGAGACGTCTCGCTGGGTGATGACAAGCGGGGTCTCGTACCCCGCTTTTTTATTGAGGCTCGTAGATGGCGACGCAAAACACACGTGACGTAGACCTAACCCTATCGGTGACCACGCTCGGCACCGAGAGCGTCAAGAACCTGCAGGGCGAGATCAACGCCCTGGCCAAAGAGGGCGGCGCCGCTGCGCCCGCGTTCAAGGCCCTAGGCGACGAGATCGCGCAACTCGGCCAGCAGGCCGAACTGGTCACCGCGGCACGCACGCTCACCAGTGAGATCGAGGGCCTGTCCAAAGCACAGACCGACGCCGCGCAGAAGACCCGCGACCTGCGCGCCCAGCTCGCCCCGCTGTCGGCGGCCACCAGTGAACTCGCCGGCAAGGAACGCGATGCCAAGCAGGCACTGATCGACGGCCAGCGTGCCCTGTTCGACAAGAAGCAGGCACTGGCGTCGCTGAAAAACGAGACGTCGGCGGCCGACAAGGAATCCAGCAAATACACCAAGCAGGTGCGTGATCTCAACACCGAGATCATCGCCGGCAAGACGGCCGTCCGTAACCTGGCCGACGAGCACCGCCAAGCCAAGGCCGCCACCAAGGAGGCCAGCGACGCGGAAGGCAAGTTCGCCTCGAAGGTGACCGAGTCTGCGACCCAGCTCAAAGGCATCGAGAAGGCGCTGGCGTCGCGCAACGACTCACTGAACAAGACCAAGCAGGCGCTCAAAGACAGCGGCCTGGCCACCGACAACGTGGCCGAGGCCGAGGGTCGCCTGCTCAAAGCCTACACCGGCACCGTGGCCGCCATGGACCGCGTGCGGATCGAGCGCGACCGCGCCGCCGACGCTGCGAAGCGCGCGGCTGCCGAAGAAGACCGCCTGGCCATCATCCAGATGAACCGCATGCGCGAGTTGCAGGCGGCGGCCAAGGCCGAAGCCGACGGCATCGTGCGCGACTATGCACGCATGGAGCAGGCGGCCCGCGAGAGCGCGCAGGCGTCCAAGGAAGCCGCGAAGACGCTCAACGACGCCTTCAGCACGGTCGGCGTGAAGTCGGTCAAGGACTTGCAGGCCGAGATCGAGCGCGTGCGCACCGCGCTCAACACCATCAAGACCACCGGCACGCTGGTCGGTGGCGAACTCGATGCGGCGTTCCGTTCCGGCACGGCCCGCATCAATGAACTGGAGCGCGAGATCCGCGCGGCGACCGGGCAGACCACGCTGATGGACCGCGCGGCCGTGGGGTTGAAGTCCACGTTCGGCCAGTTCGCGGCCGGCTTCACGGCGGTCGAAGTCGTGCAGCGACTGGGTCGGTCGTTCATCGACGCCAACGTCGGCCTGGAGCGCCTGCGCCTGGGTCTGAAGACCATCTACAAGGACAGCAACCTCGCCGCCACGCAGATCGACTTCCTGCGCAAGTCGGCCAACGCCGCCGGTATCGGCTTCGGCGCCATCACCGACTCGTTCGTCAAGTTCGTGGCCAGCACGCAGTCGGCGAACATCTCCATGGAGGTCACGAACGACCTGTTCGCGTCTGTCACGCGCGCCGCCGGCACCCTTGGCCTGAGCGGCGACAAGGTCACGCACATCCTCGACGCACTTTCGCAGATGGCCGGCAAGGGCGTGGTCTCGATGGAAGAATTGCGTCAGCAATTGGGGGACAGCCTGCCAGGCGCGCTGAGCCTGACGGCCAAGGGTCTCGGCCTGACCGACACCGAGCTGATCAAGCTCGTCGAGAGCGGTGGCCTGCTGGCGCGCGACCTGTTCCCGGCGCTCACGCAGTCGCTCAAGCAGCTCGGCGCCGAGGTGTTCACGGTGCAGTCCACATGGGAGCGCCTGAAGAACGTCATGACGCAGGTGTTCAGCGACGCAGGCGACACCGGCGTGTGGGAAGGTTTGAAGTACGTGCTCGCCACTGTCGGCGTCACCGTTAACGCCCTGGCCAACGGCTTCGGCTTCCTGTTCGACGGCGTCGTCACGGGTTCGCGCCAGATGGTCGCCGCGCTGACGCTCAACTTCTCCGAGGTCGACCGGCTCGGCCAGGCGTTCATCGAGCGGCAGACCGAACAGGGCCGCAAGCTGCGCGAGAACGCAGCCCTGCTGTACGGGCTGAGCGAGGCGCAGGGCGTGGCGAACGCCGCCACCGCAGCGGCCGTGCCAGCGGCAGCCGCTGCCGCCAACGCACAGGCGGGCGTCGCCACCGCTGCCGCCAGCAGTGCTGCGGCCCTCACCAGCGTCGCAGGGGCCGCCACTCAGGCCGCAGCAGGGCAGGTGGCTGCGGGGCAGGCTGCGACGGCGGCAGGGCAGGCGGTGCAGGCTGCAACGGGCACTTGGGAACAGCTCAACATCGCCTACAAGGACAACCAGAAAAGCGCGGCGCAGAGCATCCTCAACGCCGAGCGCCTGGCCCGTGCCAAAGAGATCGAGGGGCAGACCATGGTCACCCTGGCGCAGATCACCGGCAACGAGAGCAAGTTGCTCGACGCCAACGCAGCCGCCAAACGCGGACAACTGGCCGCCATGGCGGAAGTCGAGCGTCAGCGCGCCTTGGAAATCTCGCAAATGGAGTCGACCATTGCAGGTCTTGAACGCGAGGCCAAGGCACTCGGCGACCCTGACCGCTCCCGCGCCAAAGCCATACAGGCAATTCGGGACAACGTCGTCGCACGGCAGGCCGAGTCTGAAAAGACCAAGCAGACCGTGAAAGACCTGGAAATGGAGGTGCTGGCGCGCGAGATCGCCGTGAAGACCAACCGGGACAACTCAGCGTCTCTCGACAAGCTGCGCGACGCCTTCAACAAGGCGCGAGAGGCCGAGCAGTGGGCCGCAGAGTCTGCGCGCCTGGGCCTGATCCCGCGCGAAGCTGCCAAGAAAGCTGCCGACAACGCAGCCGCGGCCGAGGCGATGTACCGCGACGCACTGAACGACAGCGCCGCGGCGTCGCAGCGCGCCACGCAGGCGACCCGCGACCGCGCCACCGTGGCTGCCGCCGGCCTGCAGGTCGACATGGCACGGTCGCGCGCCAGCGAGGCCCTGGCCCGCGCCATGGGCAACGAAACGGCGGTCACGATCGAGCAGGTCGCGCAGAAGCGCATCGAAATCCAGACCGTGCGCGCCGCCATCGAAGCCAAGAAGGCCGAGGCCGCCGAGATCATTCGACTGGCCGAGCTGCAACGCGCCAACCTCGACCTGGCCGACCCGCAGTACGCCGCGAAGAAGGCCGAAATCGACAGCCGAATCGCCAACGCCCGCGCCATGCAACTGGAGGCCGGCGCCATGGGCGAGTCGATCAAGCTGCTCGAACTTGAAATCCAAACCCTGCAACGCAACACGCAGGAACGTGAGCGCAACAACGCCAGCAAAGGCGGGTCGGCACCCGGCACCACGCCGTCGTCCAAGTACGCGAAGCCCAAGGGCGGCAGCGTCACCGGCAACACGCGCGAGGAACGCCTGGCCGGGCAGAACGCCGTCGACAACACGCTCATGTTCGCACTGCGGGACAAGCTCAACGCCGGCACGCTGAGTGCTGCCGACGCCGACCAGATCCGCGCCGTGATCGCCGCCCTCGACCAGAACGAGCAAGTCAACCGCGACCTGGACCGCATGAACCCCGGCGCGTTCTCGCTCACCGGCGCCGCCGATCGAAACGAGTGGCGCAACGTGCGCGCGAGGCTCGACCAGGCCCTGAGCGAAATGCGCGGCGGGTCAACCGGCGGGGGCGGTGCCATTGGCCAGCCGCGCACGGTCAACGTGAACATCGGCGGCAGCAAGTCGACCGTCACAACGGCGTCCGACGCCGACGCCGACGCGCTTGTCGCCATGCTGAAAAGCCTTGAATCCGCATCCACGAGGACGTTCTGATGACCATCTCCCTGACCGACGGCACCACCGCCGTCACGCTGCCCGCCGACCTGCTGTGGTCCGACGAGTTCAAAGGCCCGCAGGTCGGGCAGACGGCCTCGCGATCCGTCATGGGCGCCCTGATCGTGCAGGCCCGCGCCATGACGGCGGGCCGCCCGATCACGCTGCAACCCGAGGACGAAAACAGCGCCTGGATGCGCCGATCCACCGTGGAGCAATTGCGAAATCTGGCCGCTATACCCGGTGCTCAGTTGACTCTGACAATGCGAGGGCAGACCTACAGCGTGATGTTCCGGCATCACGACGGCGCCGCCCTTGAAGCCGACCCCGTCGCCCATTACAGCGACGCCGGGGCCGACGACTTCTACCTTGTGACCCTCAAGTTCATGACCGTCTGATGTCCCCCGGCGCCCTCATCATCACCCTGCTCGCAATGGTTGCCGCCTTGCTGGGTGGCGCCGCGTGGCACGACCGCCAGGTCGAGGCTTTTCGCGCCGAGGTGCTGAGCGCCGGCCACGACGACAGCGTGCGCCTGCTGGGTCGGGGCAACGCCGCATTGACCCAGAAGCTACAGGAGTCCGACCGTGCCCGCACCGCAGATAAACAGAAGCTGGTTGATCTGGAGCGCCGCCTGGCTGCTGCTAAGCGCATGCGCGCCAGCGAGCATGCCGATTTTGTCGCCCGAGCTGCCGCCGCCACCGAAGCCGAGCTACGCGCATACGCGCAAGTCTGCGACGGAATTGTCGGCGAGTCTCGAAGCCTCGTTGAACGATTTGGACGAGAAGCGATCGCGTGCGCGATTGATGCTGAACAGCTCGAACGCGACGTCGCCGCCTACGCCGACCACTGGGTCGAGTTCGTCGAAGCCGTGAAGGGCGACGCTAAATGAGCACTCGCCGACCCGAGCACAAGCGCGGCGACACGTTCAGCCACGCCGGTGAAATCACCGTGGCCGACGCCGGCACGCCGGTGCTCGACCTCACCGGCTGGCAGGGTCGCAGCCAGGTGCGCAGCCAGCTCAACGACGCGCTAATCGCCGACCTCGAATTCACCTGGCTCGACGCCACCCAGCGTCTGTGCGCCCTGCGCTGCCAGGACACGTCCACGTGGCCACTGGGCGAGGCCGAGATCGACATTCAGCTCACCAGCCCCGACGGCGACGTCGTGAGCACGGGCACCACGGTGTTCGCAGTCGTCAAGGACGTGACCCGCCATGCCTGACATGCCACGCCAATACACGGCCAGCGCCACCGTGCTGGGCCTCGTCGCGCAGCCGCCGGCAACCCTCGTCGCCCAACTGGTGCCCTTCTTTCGCGGCCCCCAAGGCGAGCCCGGCCCGGTCGGACCGTCGGGTGGCGACCTGCACCACACGCACACGCAGGCCGTCGCCGCCGACGAGTGGGTCATCGAGCACGGCCTGGGCAAGTGCCCCGCCGTGACCGTTGTCGACAGTGCCGGCGACCAGGTGGAGGGCGACGTCGAATACATCGACCTCGACAACCTGCGCATCGTGTTTTCGTCCGCGTTCAGCGGTCGCGCCTATCTCAATTGACCGGAGCCCAACATGGCACGCAAATTCCTCACCGCCCTCGACCTGACCCGCAACGAACTGCAGAACGCCGTGCTGCAGGTGCTCGGCTCTGCGCCGTCCTCGCCTGTGCCCGGCCTGGTCTACTACAACAGCACCAACCAGGTCACGCTCGGCTTCGCCGTGGCGCCGACGGCGAACAGCCTGCGCGCGGTGGTGCAGGGCTGATAGATGGCGCGCAACCTCAACTTCCAGGCGCCGCCGCAACTGGCGATTGCCGAAGGCGCTGCCACACCGAACCCCGGCCTCGTCGGCGTGTCGGTGTGGAGCACCACGCTGGCCAAGCCCGTTTACTGGACCGGCTCGCAGTGGACCGCCGGCAGCTCGGGCGACGGTGGTGGCGGCTCGCCCGGCGGCAGCACCGGGCAGGTGCAGTACAACAGCGGCGGCGCGTTCGCCGGTGCCGAGCATGTCCGCGTGGCCGAAGGCGACCTGATGCTGACGGCTCACGAGCCCGACGTGCTGCCAGGCACGAACAACGTCAAGCTGTTCGTGCGCAGCCTGGCCACCCGCCTGCTGCCGGCTTTCGTCGGTCCGTCGGGACTGGACTCGTCGCTGCAGCCGCTGCTGGCACGCAACAAAGTCGCGTGGTTCAACCCGCCCGGCAACGCCAACACGGTGCAGACCATCGGCATGGCAGTGCCCACAGCCACCGGCACGCCCACAGCGGCAAACGTGGGTACGGCCAACATCCACCAGGCCATGCGCCGGCTGGAATACGCCGTCACCACCGCCGCAACAACCGCCGTGGCCGGTCTGCGCGTGGCCGCAGCCCAGTACCACATCGGCGCGTCGTCAACACCATTCGGCGGGTTCACGACGGTGATGCGCTTCGGCCCCAGCCGGGGCGCGGCCGCGAACTCGACCCGGCTGTTTTTTGCCGGCATGACCAGCAACACCGGCGCCCCGACCGACGTGGACCCGACCGCTGGCACCACGTGGGCTAACATGATCGCCGTCGTCGCCGATGCCGCCGACGTGAATTACCACATCGCGCACCGCACCGGCACCGGCGCCGTCACCAAGATCGACACGGGCATCCCCAAGTCCGCTGCGGACGCCACCGAGATGTATGAACTGGCGCTGTTCACGGCGCCGACCGGCACCACCGTTGTGGGCTACCAGTTCGCACGCCTGAGCGACGGCCTGTCGTTCTCGGGCGTCATCAACAGCAACCTGCCCGCGGCCACCACGCTGCTCACGTGGCAGGCATGGACGTCGGTCGGCGGCACGTCATCCGTCGTCGGCCTCTCCGCCGCGTCTGTCTACCTCGAAACGGATTTCTAAATGCCCATCCAATCAGACGACGTCAAGCTGCTGCGCTCGGCAGTCATGGCCGACGTGCCCGAGGGCGGCGGCGCCGCCACCGGCATCGAGATCGTGGACGGCCAGAGCAACAACATCTTCCCCGACACGTCGACGGATGACCGGGCTGCTGGCCGCGTCAACTTCCGCAAGGTGTTCGGCGCCGCGCACACCGACGACACCGACACGTTGCTCGGCGCATCGTTCGCCGTCCTCAAGCCGCCAGAAGACCCGCTGGTGCACGTGACCATGTTCTCGACCCCGGGCTGGGCCGACACGCGCGCCACGGCCAAGGAGCTTGTCGAGCGCCTGCTGGTCAAAGGCCCGCGCCTCCCCTGCCGCCTCATGGACACCCACTACGCCGGCGCCATGTTGCTGCAGATGTACCAGGTGGGCGGCACCAATTTCCCCGTCAGCGGCGACGCCATCGCAGTCCGCAACCCTGATGGCCGCGAGCAGTACGTGCGCGTGACCAAGGTGACCCTGGGCGTCGGCACGTTCAATGCTTCAGAAGGCGGCTCGGTGATGACCTTCACCGCCAACACCGCGCTGTGCGAGATCGGCCAGGCGCTGCAGTTCGACGTGCTCGGCCCGCCCGTCGCGCGCGTGATCAACGACGCCAACTTCGCTCAGATTTTCACCACCACCGCCAGCAGCGGCATCGCGTTTCACGGCGTCAAGCCGCTGGCCGCGCCTGCCGTGGTGGGCGCGCGGTCGGTGATGGCCGCGGGCGGCATCTACACCCCGCTGGTGCCCGCCGCGACCGTGGAAGAACCGCTGATCGACATCGCGCCCCTCACCAACCGCGTGAGCCTGTCCCGCACCGCGCTTGCGCCGGTGTCGCTGCCCGCCATGTCCCTCTCGCTCGGCGCCGGCACGGTCCTGCGCCTGCCTACCCGCATCGAGCCCGGCACGCTGACCATGACGCACGTGAACGTCTCGTTCACCGCGGACGTGGATGGCACGCTGCGCCAGGGCAGCGCGGCCGTTGGCGTGGTCGACCACCGCGAGCGGACGATCACCATGCTCGCCGGCTCGCCAAACTACGGCGCCGGCATGAACGCCATCACCTACCGCCCGGCCACTGCGGCCGGTGCCACGACGCACTCCGACCTCCGCGAGATCACGACCGCGAATCAGGGCCTGGGCTGGGTGTATGCGTTTGAACCCCCGCCAGCCCCCGGAACTTTCACGCTCTCGTACATGGCACAGGGCCGGTGGTATGAACTGATCGACAACGGCACCGGGAAAGTCTCGGGGGCCGACAACAGCTACGGCGCCGGAACTCTCAACTACGGCACCGGTTCGGTCGCGGTCACCCTCGGTGCGCTGCCCGACGTCGGGTCGGCATTGATTTTCACGTGGGGCACCGCCGACGCGGCCCGCGCCCCGCTGTCCGCAGACCTCTCCGACCGCGCGTACACCGAAATCGCGCTGGATCATCTGCCGGAACCCGGGAGCCTGGTGCTGACGTGGAGCCGCGCAGGCACGAATTACACCGCGAGCGTCAGTTCGGTGGGGACCGTCACCGGCCCGGCCCGGGTCACCATCCCCGTGCGTACACCCGACGGCAAGTTCACGTTCCGGTTCTCCCCCGAAGTGCTGCCCGACGGGGGTGTGTCGGTGTCGTACAAGCGAAGCACGGCGAACGGCAGCGGGCCGTTCGTGAACAACACGTTGGGTGCGTACACCCTGGGGTCCGGCGGTGTGGTGCCGGGCTCGGTGCGATTCACCGTGCTGACCGCGCCCCCACCTGGACAATCTTCGGCCGGGTCAATCTACGTGTGGGACAACTTACAGGGCCTGCTCGTTTTCCGCAACAGCAACGGGGCGGTCTCGACGGTCGGCGCCATCAACTACGAAACTGGGCAACTGACGGTGAACAACAGCGCGGACGGGATGACCTATCGGTCCACCACCCAAGTCTCGTCCAGCAGCGGCGGAACCAGCGGCACAGCCGCGTACTACTCCTTCGCCAACGCCTTCTTCTACAACCAGTCGGTCCCGCTGCAGAACACCAACATTCTGTCCTTCACCTACACCTCGTCCGCCACCCCGGTCTGGGATCCCACCACGCCGGTGCAGCACCTTCCCGCCTGGCGTGCCGAGGTCCGCACGATCCCCGGCATGTTGTTGCGCACCGCCGACACCGTGCTGACCTGGGGTGGGACGATCTACGCGTCCCGGGACGGCGTTTTGCAGACGTCGTGGTCGCCGGCCACCGGCGCCGGCACGCCATCCGGCAACGTGTCGTCTGACGGCTTCGTCAGCTTCACCGCGTTGCCCCCATCCGGCACCAACGCCCTCACCTGGCAAAACGCCGCGCACAACCGCGCGGCCGACCTTGAGATCCTGATGGGCGTCTTCCGCGTGCTGCAGGCCCCCATCAAGACGGGTGGCTTCCAGATCCAGAGCGGGACTCGCATCGGCATCGCCGCTGACACTGGCGCGATCACCGGGGGCAACTTCGGCGGCCAGGTCGACTTCCAGCGCGGCATCGTCCGGTGGACTGGCAACCCTGTCCCTGCCGACACCATCACCTACAACGCCGTGTTCCTGCAGTACCTGCCTCTCGATGGCGCGCTGCTGGGGCTGGAAACCGCGCGCCTGCCGCTGGATGGCAAAGTCCCGATCTACCGGCCGGGCGGCCAGGTGATCGTGCACAACACGCTCACCACCGCGCTACCCAATCCGCTCACCAAGGGCACGACCTACAACCTGGGCCGCCAGCGCGTCGCCGCTGTCGTCGTCCGCACTGCGGCGGGCGTCAAAGTGCCCGGCAACCGGTACGCGGTCGACTTCAACGCAGGGACCATCGTGTTCCCGCTGGCCAGCGACCTCACCGGCTTCGACCAGCCGTTCACCGTCCACCACCGCATCGAGGACGAACTGATGCTGCTGCGCGCCGACATCAGCGGCAAGCTGGATCTGGTTGCGGGGCTCACCCACAACTATCCCGCAGGCAGCAGCTACATCAGCAGCAAGTTGCGCAATGGCGACCTGTTCGCGCGGGCCTTCGGCTACATCGAGCAGTCCTCCTGGACCGGCGCGTGGTCCGACACGCGCATCGGCGACGCGCCCACCGCGAACTACAACGAGATCGACTTCCCCATCGTCACGACAAACCGCGGCGCCATCACCGAGCGGTGGGCCGTGATTTTCACCGGCGCGACGCAGGTGCGCGTGGTGGGGGCTGACGTCGGCCAGGTGCTCACCAACGTCAGCACCACTGGCGCCATCGAGCCGCTGAACCCGCAGACGGGGGCGCCTTACTTCCGCATCCCCTCGCTGGGCTGGGGCGGTGGCTGGGCTGTCGGCAACGTGCTCCGGTTCAACACCGCCGCGGCCGGCGCACCCGCCTGGGTCGTCCGCACGACGCTGCAAGGCCCCGCCACGGTTGCCAGCGACGCCGCCACCATTGCGTTCCGCTCCGACGTGGACGCCTGAAGGATAGACACATGAGTCAAGTCACTTGGTTTGAGAGCAGCGAAGTCGGCGCGCCGACACTCAGCAACGCGCAGGGCTCGCTGCTGGAAGTGTTGCGGGCCTGCCTGGTCAACGGCTTCGGCGGCAAGGCCATCACCAGCATCGCGGTCGCCGCGGGTGTCGCCACGGTCACGTCGGCCGC
This sequence comes from Hydrogenophaga sp., assembly GCA_030682835.1. Taxonomy (GTDB): domain Bacteria; phylum Pseudomonadota; class Gammaproteobacteria; order Burkholderiales; family Burkholderiaceae_C; genus Hydrogenophaga. Next base: position 30,137 of record JAUXNG010000045.1, read on the forward strand.
GCATGGCTTCACCGGCAAGGCCGGGCAGGTGGTGCTGGTGGCCGGCGCCCCGCAGCCGCTGCTCAACGGCGTCAAGCAGCCGGGCAACGTGCTCACCAACAGCTTCACCTACGCCGCGCCTGGCGTGCCCGACGGCACGTACACCGGCACGATCTCGGTCAAGCGCGCGCCCGCCGGCTGGACCGAGGCGTTCACCGCGGTCGACCGCGCCGTGTTCCGTAGCGGCGAGCCCGAGGCCACGGGCATCTCGCTGCGCGTGCTCGACGCTGCGGGCTTGAACGCCCGGGTGCGCGCATTTGAGTCGATGACCGACATCGACACCGGTGTGGGCATGACCCCCACCGAGGCGCAGGTGTCAGGCGGGTTCTGGTGGAGCAAGACCTCCACGGACACCACGGCCGTCCGCCCGTGGGCCGTGTTTGCCGACGGCCGCGCGTTCTACTTCTGCGTCATGCCCGCGGCGCAGCCGCACTACACCTGCTTCTTTGCTGGCGACGTCGTGTCCCGCAAGCCGGGTGACGCGTACGGCTTCATGCTCACGGGCAATCACAACGACCAGACATCCGCGTCAGGTATTCCAAACGGCTGTGCCGGGGCAAGCCACAAGTCGCTCACCTCTGCTGTCGGGGGCTACGTTGTGCGGGTCGCGAGTGCCGCGGGCGCATCCACCCCCGCGCTGCGCGTCGGTGCCGGGCAGAACGGCGACGCCGCCTGGGTTTACGCGGGCACCGCGGGCTACGGGTTCGGCACGCACCCCAATGCCTCGGACGGTGCACTCGTCGTGGGCCGGGTGCTGTGCATCGAAGCCAACAGCTACCGGGGGGAACTGCCCGGCCTCTACCACCCCGTGCAGGTGTCGAACACCCTGGTGCACGGCACCATTTTCCCCGGACTGGTTGTCGGCGCCACAGGGCGTCGACTCTGCGTGGTGGCGGCCGGCGTTCCCGCAAACAACCTGACGCGCGGCACGATCCTGTTTGATGTGACGGGCTCCTGGAGGACCGCGCAATGAGCACCGCCCGACACTGGCGGATCGTGGGGTGCGCGCCCCGCGGGCAGGGCGGCCTGCAGTTGAGCCAGGTGCAGTTCTACAACCTGGCAAGCGCACGCGTGGAGTCGTCCGCCACCATCACCAGCAGCGTGCCCCCCTCCGCAGGTGCACTGTCGAACCTCAACGATGACAGCCTGACCACCGTCGTTGAGTTTTCGGCTGCTGCGGTGCTCGCGTCCGGTTTCTGGATCGCGTGGGACTTCGGTGCCGATGTGACCATTGAGGCGATTCGTTTCGCGGCCGGGGGCGGTTCCGCGGACACTTTCCTCGGGGCGGTGACGGTGCAGCGACTGGAGGCCGGCGTGTGGGTGACCACTGGCGCGGTGCGCCAACTCGAATACCCCGGCCCTAACGCTGCCAACCCCCTTGGCGGATCCGGCACGGCCGCGACTTTTCTGCTGAGTGGCGACAGCACCCCCATCACGGACAGTAGCCCGCAGCAGGTGCCGGTGACGGTGTCAGGCACGGTGAACATCGCGGCATCACCGTCGAAGTTCGGGCAGGCGCTGCAGTTCAACGCGCAAGGGCATGTCTTTGCGCAGAATCCGGCCTTCGCATTCGGGACCGGTGACTTCACGGTTGAATACTGGCAGTGGGCGACGTCCTCATCGAACGATCCCGCAGCGTTTCAGTTGTCCGACACGGTTGGCGGGCTGAAGGCTTCCAGCGACAGCATCTCCGTGGTTTGGTCCGTCGGGCGGTGGTATCTCTATTTTGGCGGGTTGCTCAACACCGGCGTCAACCACCCCGGAGCCAACACGTGGGTACACGTCGCGCTGGTGCGTGCTTCGGGGCAGTTGTCGCTGTTCCTTGACGGCGTCAAGGTCTGGACGGTGGTGAACACCTATAACTTCACCGGCCAGCACCTGGCGGTTGGGGCGTACTACAGCACGGCGTACCGATTCCCCGGGGCCATTGACGACTTCGTGTTCACCGCGGGCACGGCGAAATACCTCAACAACTTCACCCTGCCGACCGGGCCTGCCACGGGTCGCGCGCTGTTGGTGCCCGACGCCAGCTACTCTGCGCCAGCCGGTGCGCTTTCCGCGCCCATCTGGGCGGACGCAGAGGACGGCGGCGACCACCGGGTCATCGGCACCACCAAGAACACCGGCACGCCCGACACCCCCGTGCGCCGGCGCGTGCGCCTGCACGACCAGAAGTCCGGCCGCCTGGTGCGCGAGACGTGGAGCCACGCAGTGACGGGCGAATACGCCTTCCCCAATCTGCGCGCCGGCACCTTCTATGCCACCGCGTTCGACCACACCGGCCAGTACGGCGGCGTGATCGAGACAGACGTGCTGTCGGAGCCCATGCCATGAGCGCGAGCCTGGCAACGCGCCGCGCCTGCCTGCTGGCCGAGCGCGACATGCTGGACGCCGGTGGCGGCGGGGCGCTGCACCTGTACGGCGGGACGATGGAACCCAACCCGGAGACGGCCGCGAGCAGCGCGCCCCTGGTGATCGTGGCGTTGCCGGTGCCCGCGTTCCAGCTGCACCCCACGGCCGCGCAGATGACCCTGAGTGCCCAGGGCAACGCCGCGCTCGCCGGCCAGGTGACATGGGCGCGCTTCGTGGACGGCGAGGGCAACCCCGTGCGCGACTGCACCGCAGGCCCACCTGGCAGCGGCGCACAGGTCATCGTCACCGACGGCAAGACGCCGCCCAGCGCACTGGTCTACACCGGCGGTGAAGTCACCGTGACGGTCACCTTCGTCTACTGACCGTGGCCGATCTGATCTTTCGCCGCCCGCGCCACGCCGGTGGCCCTGTGCACCTGGTCTTCGGCGCTGGCGTCGAGGTCGAGCAGCCCGCGCCGGATCCGACCAGCGTCGAAGTCACGGTGCAACTGTCCGACCCGACGGTGACCGCGCTGGTGCTCTACGACAACCGCAACCCGCGCCGGGTGACCACGGCCGCCGAAATGCCCCATCAGCCGGCGCAGAGCGGCGCCGCGGCCGCGGGCCTGGGCTGGGGCTTGAGCACCCCGATGATCGACCCCACCGCCACACCGTGGGGCCTTGCGCAATCCGCGCGGCGCGAGTTCGCAGCCGCATGGGACATCAGCGGCCGGCTCGCCACCGAGCGCGCCGCGCCGTGGGTGAAGGGCGTCGCACGCACACAGCAGACCGCGCTGGTGCACCAGGCCGCGCGCCCCGTGGCCGTGCAGTCGGCGGCGCGTTGGGCGCTGGCACAGGCCCTTGCTACCCAGTCCGCACTGGTGCACCAGGCCGCGCGCTCGCACGTCGCGCACGTGATCGCACCGTGGGGCCTCACCGCCCGGGTGCAGGCACTGGTCGTAGCGCGGCATGGCAGCGGCGTTGCGCGCCTGGCCGAAATGCTCATGCCCTGGCAGACCAGCCGGCCGGTGCCCCCGGGCCGAGAGGTATGGCCCAAGCCGGGCGCGGGCGCTTTCGTGCCCCGGGTGCCGACCACACGCCTCGTTTTCGCCTGCCCGCCCGCCTGGGCAGGTAGCGGCCCTGTGCACCTGCTGTTCGGCCGGGTGTGTAACCTGCCGCCCGTCCAGCCGGGGCTCGTCGTCGTTCCCGTTCGGAGTCTCTACATGATCCTCAACTCGTCTTCTCTGCGTCGCGTCGACAACAACGCATACCTGCCGGCGCTCTCGATGGGCCTGACCATCGACGCCGACTCATGGACGTGGGGTTTCAGCGCGGATCTGCCCGCCGACGCCATGCCCATGCTCAGCCGCACGTCGCAGTCCGAACCGGTCGAGGTTGAGATGGTCATCAACGGCACGGCGTACCGCGCGCTGATCGAGAACATCAGCCGCTCGCGCAGTTTCCAGAATCGCGGGCTCACGGTGCGGGGCCGCGGCCTGGCCGCCGTGCTCGACGAGCCGTTCGCACCAGTGTCCACTTTTGGCAACACCGTCGGCCGCACGGCACAACAACTGGCCGGCGACGCGCTGACGATCAACGGCGAGTCGATCGGCTGGAACATCGACTGGCAGATCGACGACTGGCTGGTGCCGGCCAACGCATGGTCGCACCAGGGTTCGATGATCTCGGCCGTCAACCGAATCGCGGCGGCTGCCGGCGGCTACCTGCAGCCGCACAACACGGCACGCACGCTGCGCGTGTTGCCGCGCTATCCGAGCGCGCCCTGGGAGTGGTCGAGCGTCGTGCCCGACTTCGAGCTGCCGGCCGCCGCGATGTCGGTCGAGACCATCGAGTGGGTCGACCGCCCAGACTTCAACCGCGTGTTCGTCGGGGGCATCAGCGCCGGCTTCAACGGCCAGGTGACGCGCACCGGCACGGCCGGCGACGTGCTGGCGCCCGCCGTGGCTGATGGCCTGATGACCGATGCCGACGCCATTCGCCAACGCGGTATCGCTGAGCTGGCCAAGGGTGGCCGCTGGGCCAACATGACGCTGCGCCTGCCCGTGCTGTCCGAGACCGGCGCCATTCCGCCCGGCAAGTTCGTGCGCTATCACGACGGCGAGGTCAACCGGCTGGGCATCACCCGCACGCTCAGCGTGCAGGATGACGGCACCGAAATTTGGCAATCTATCGGAGTTGAAGCATATGTTGCGTAATCCCTTCAAGGCCCTCCAGGATCTGGTCGCACGACCGGCTTTGCAGATCGGCACAGTCACGTCAGTCAACGGCGGCGTGGCAGTCGTCGAACTGCCCGGTGGTGGGTCGATCCAGGCGCGGGGTGACGCCGACGTCGCTGACCGCGTGTTCGTGCGCGACGGCGTCATCGAGAGCAAAGCCCCGAGCCTGCCCATCTTGACAATCGACGTCTGAGCGCCAGCCGCCGACAGAAAGCCCGATGCATGCCGGAACACCACGACCACCTCACGCCGGTCGCCAAGACCATCATCAACTGGTTGGCGGCGATTTTGGGCGTCGGGACGTTCGCGCAGATTGTCCCGGTGCTCGTCGGCGTGTTGTCGGCGGCGTGGATCGCCGTGCAGCTCTACGGCTACCTGCGATACGACCTGCCAGCCAAGCGCGCCAAGCTGGCCCGACTGACGCGACCCGACGCGCCGGCATGTGACACCGACATGGGGGCGCTATGATGTTCTGGCTGCTGTGGCCCTATCTGTGGTGGAGGCTGTGATGCGCCACCCTCGCATGTCACTCGCTGCGCTTACCCTGAGCGCCGCCGGCCTGATCGGCATCGCGCTGCAGGAGGGCTATACCGACCACGCGATCGTTCCAACCAAGGGCGACGTGCCGACGCTGGGCTTCGGCACCACGACGCGGCCCGACGGCTCGCCGGTGCGGATGGGCGACCGAACCAACCCTGTCGAAGCCCTGCAGCGCAAGCAACGCGACCTGATCAAGTTCGAGGGCGCCATCAAGCAGTGCGTCACCGTGCAGCTGCATCAGCACGAATATGACGCCTACGTGGACATGGCCTACAACATCGGGTCGGGCGCCTTCTGCGGCTCGACCATGGTGCGCCGCCTCAACGCCGGGGACTACGAGGGCGCCTGCCGGGCGATCCTGATGTGGAACCGCGTCGGCGCCCAGCGGTGCGACGAACCTGGCAATCGCGTGTGCTGGGGCCTGTGGCAGCGGCGGCAGAAAACCATGCAGCAGTGCATGGGCGCGTAATCGACAACGGCGCTAACGTCGAGCACGAACAATTCATGTTGTATACTCTCGTCCAACGAAAACACGGTGACAGGCTAGACGGTTGAAATGGCGGTGATGACGTAAGTTGTTGTCCCATAACGACAAAATCGGATTGCAAATCCGTCTAGCCCGGTTCGACTCCGGGTCGCGCCTCCAGTCACCATTGGGTGTGTAGAAAATTTGCGGGATTAGCTCAGTTGGTAGAGCGATACCTTGCCAAGGTATAGGTCGAGAGTTCGAGTCTCTTATCCCGCTCCAATGCGAAAAAAAAGGAAGCTCAGCTTCCTTTTTTTTCGTCTGTATCGCCTCTCACCACCCTTACAGCCCCATGATTCCAGCCGCAAGCATCGGCCTGCTGGCCGCGGTAGTGACAGTTGTCATCTGGACGTCCTTCATCGTCATTGCCCGCGCCTCGGCGGGGCTCAACCTGTTGCCGCTGGACATTGCGTGGCTGCGCATCGTAGGCGCCAGCACCGTCTTGCTTCCCTGGTCGCTCTGGCTGGTGCGCAGAAACAGGACGGCTCGCACAAGCTCGTCGCTGGGCGGGCTCTCGCCCCTTTCCTGGCGCATGACCGCCCTGGTTGGCTTCTTCGGTGGTCTGCTTTACGCCGTGCTGGCCTATGCCGGCTTCTTTTTCGCACCGGCCGCGCATGCAGCGGTGCTCATGCCGGGCAGCCTCCCCCTCTGGACGACGCTGCTGGCCATGTTGCTGCTCGGGGAGCGCCCCGGCCCAGCGCGCATGCTGGGCCTGGCGTGCATCCTTGCGGGTGGGCTGCTGGTCGGTGGGGCCAGCTTGCTCAAAGCCTTTGACGGTGGCGAAGTCTGGAAGGGCGATCTGCTGTTCATGGGTGCGGCCTTGTGCTGGTCGGTGTACAGCGTGCTGGTGCGCCGACACGCACTGGACCCCGTACACACGACCATGGCGATCACGGCCTTTGCGTGCGTCAGCTTCGTCCCGCTCTACGCCATCGGCGCGTGGCAAGGCTGGGTGCCGAGCCAGCTCGGCCATGCGCCGGTGTCGGAGTTGCTGTTTCAGGCGGCCTTTCAGGGTGTGGGGTCGGTCGTGATTTCGGGTATCACCTTCACCCTGATGATCCGGCACTTCGGGCCGGTCCGATCGACGATGATCACTGCACTCGTGCCCGGACTGTCGGCGCTGGGCGCAGTGGCGGTGCTGGGTGAGCCACTGAGTGCCAACCTCCTGCTCGGCCTGGCGCTGGTGACCCTGGGCATCGTTTTCGGCGTGCGCCCGGCACCTGCGAGAATAGCGGGCTGACGCTGCTGCGTCGCGTGCCTCGATGGTGAAATTGGTAGACACAGCGGACTTAAAATCCGCCGCCTGTAACGGGCGTACCGGTTCGATTCCGGTTCGAGGCACCACTAGGTTTTTTACGCTTTCACCGGTACAGTAAGTTTTCATGACCCGATACAACGCACCCTTCGAGATCCATGTGCACGGCGATGTGCCGCTGCGCGAGGATGTCGTGTTCAGCCAGATCCAGGATGCGCTCAAGCCCCTGTGGCAGTACGCGGGCGCCCGTTCCCTGGCGGCCGCCGCCGAGAGCACATACGAAGACGAGCCCGGCATCCGTTTCGATGCGGCGGCCCATGTGCTGCAGATGTGCTGGACCGTTCCGGGTGGCGATGATTTCCGTCAGGTGATCGAAGAGGCCTGCATGGGCCTGAACGAAATCGCATCGGCGGGCGCGCCCCTTGAGGTGTCGTTCTACGACACCGAGTTCGATGAAGAGGACGAATCCTCGGAAGAAGAAGCCCGTGATGACTTCATGATGTGCTTTGTGGGCCCGACGCCTGCGGCCATCATGCAGGTTCAGCGCGACCTGCTGGTGCAGGATGTGGTGAACATCATGGAGCGCCATTTCGACGCCTCCGAACTCGGCGACGTGGTGGGTGCGATCGACAAGCTCTTCACCGAGCGCTTTGACGCACTGGTGAACTCCATGCAGCTGGGCCGCCCACCGCGCGGTCATGGCGGTCCATCGGGCCACGGCGGTCCCCGCAAGCCGCGCCACCTGCACTGAAGCAAACCGGCACGGGCCCGCAGACCCTTGCCAGGGGCCTGCCGCCTTCTGCGGTGTTCAGTAGGCCAGCATGCGCGGCAGATCTTTGGCCTGTTCCACCCACTTGGTCACCTCGGCCTCAGAGGGCACTCGGCGCACCAGCGGACGCTTGGCGTTCAGCTCCGCCATGGCCGCCGTCAGGTTGTCGGCACGGCGCCGGGCCAGCTCAGGCACGGTGTCAACGCCGGCCGCTTCGAGCAGTTCGGCGTATTCAGAGCCGATGCCGTTGACACGGTACAGATCAACCATGTTGGCAAACTTCAGAATCTGCTGCGGCGTGAGCTCTGCCTTGGCAGCCAGGGCTTTGCGCTGGGCCGGGGTTTTGGCCTGCGCCAGCATGGTGTCGGTGTCGGGCACACCGGCGGCGCGCAGTTTGGCGGAAATGACGGGACCAATGCCTTCCACGTCGTCGATCTTCTTGTTGGCCATGCCTGTGTCCTTTGCGTTAAGGGTGCGACCACCGGGCGGTGGTCAGGCCACAATGTACTGAATTGGTTTGATTTTTTCCAGAGGTGACCCCACGTCGCGTGCAGCTCGTCACGCCATGGTCGCTCAAATGTCAGAAGGGCAGCGCGTTCACGGGCTCGCGCCTGCCCAGCCAACGATCGGCGGCATTCGACAGGGCGTCCGGCGGGCCACTGCTCAGCAGCAGCAGGGGCGCAGGCCCGGCCGGTTCATGGGCGAACGCATCCAGTGGCAGAACGGCTCGCGTGCGCCGCGCCACCGGGGCGCCGGTTTCGACCAGCGCGACCGCTGGTCCGCACAGCTCTGCAAGGAGGTGGGCAGCGAATGGGTAATGCGTGCAACCCAGCACCAGCGCGTCAATGGGCGGCAGGTCCGGGTTAGAGCGGTGCAGCTCGGCCAGGTAATGGACGCATAGCCGGCGCGTCCGCGCTTCGTCGAAGCACTCGATGGCGTCGGCCAGGCCCTCGCAGGCCTGAACACTGAAATGCACACGCTGGCTGGCGCCTGCCTCTGCGCTGCTGAGCAAGCGCTGAAAGCGCCCGCTGTGCACCGTGCCCGTGGTGGCAAGCACGCCGACATGCCCCGTGCGTGTCATCAGGGCCGCTGGCTTGAGGGCTGGTTCGACGCCCACCACCGGCAGCCCGGCATGCCCTGCACGCAAGGCATCCACCGCATGCGCCGTTGCGGTGTTGCAGGCGACGACCAGCGCGTCGATGGCGTGATCGCTGCGCAGTTGCCGCGTGATGTGCAGGGCACGGTCCAGCACCTCGGACGGTGGACGTGCGCCATAGGGCGCATGCGCGCTGTCAGAGACATAGACGAAGCGCGCTTCGGGGATCTCGGCCAGCAGGGCGCGCAGCACGCTCAGGCCGCCCACCCCGCTGTCGAAAACGCCGATGGTCTTCAAGCGCTCATCAGGCCGAGGCGACGGGGATGCCCTTGAACTCGCCGGTGGCGATGCGCTGGCTCCACTCGGCCGGCCCTGTGATGTGGGCGCTGGTGCCGCCGGCGTCCACCGCCACGGTCACGGGCATGTCCACCACATCGAATTCGTAGATGGCCTCCATGCCCAGGTCGGCAAAACCCACCACCTTCGCGGTCTTGATGGCCTTGGACACCAGGTAGGCCGCACCGCCCACCGCCATGAGGTAGGCCGACTGGTGCTTCTTGATGGCCTCGATGGCCACCGGGCCGCGCTCGGCCTTGCCGATCATGGCGATCAGGCCGGTCTTGGCCAGCATCATCTCGGTGAAGCCGTCCATGCGCGTGGCGGTGGTGGGGCCGGCGGGGCCCACGGCCTCGTCGCGCACCGGGTCGACCGGCCCAACGTAATAGATGACGCGGTTGGTGAAGTCCACCGGCAGCGATTCGCCCTTGGCCAGCATGTCCTGAATACGCTTGTGCGCGGCGTCACGGCCGGTGAGCATCTTGCCGTTGAGCAGCAGGGTCTGGCCCGGCTTCCAGCTGGCCACCTCGGCGGGGGTGAGCGTGTCGAGGTTGACGCGCTGGCTCTTCTGGGTGTCGGGTGTCCAGTCGACGTTGGGCCACAGGTCCAGGCTGGGCGGCGTGATGTAGACCGGGCCGCTGCCGTCGAGCACGAAGTGTGCGTGGCGCGTCGCTGCGCAGTTGGGGATCATGGCCACGGGCTTGCTGGCGGCGTGGGTGGGGTACATCTTGATCTTCACGTCGAGCACGGTGGTCAGACCACCCAGGCCCTGCGCACCGATGCCGAGCGCGTTGACCTTCTCGAACAGCTCCAGGCGCATCTCTTCCACCTTGCTGAGCTTCTCGCCCTTGCTGGCCTTGGCCTGCAGCTCGTGCATGTCCAGGTCATCCATCAGGCTTTCCTTGGCCATGAGCACCGCCTTCTCCGCGGTGCCGCCAATGCCGATGCCCAGCATGCCGGGCGGGCACCAGCCGGCGCCCATGGTGGGCACGGTCTTGAGTACCCAGTCGACCACGCTGTCACCCGGGTTGAGCATGACCATCTTGCTCTTGTTCTCGGAGCCGCCGCCCTTGGCCGCCACGGTCACTTCCACGGTGTTGCCGGGCACGATTTCGGTGAAGATCACCGCGGGGGTGTTGTCCTTGGTGTTCTTGCGGTCGAACTGCGGATCCGCCACCACGCTGGCGCGCAGCGTGTTGTCGGGGTGGTTGTAGCCCTGGCGCACGCCTTCGTTGATCGCGTCGTCCAGGCTGCCCGTGAAGCCGTCCCAGCGCACGTCCATGCCCACTTTCAGGAACACGTTCACGATGCCGGTGTCCTGGCAGATCGGACGGTGGCCGGTGGCGCTCATCTTGCTGTTGGTGAGGATCTGCGCGATGGCGTCCTTGGCGGCCGGGCTCTGCTCACGCTCGTAGGCACGTGCCAGGTGGGCGATGTAGTCGGCCGGGTGGTAGTAGCTGATGTACTGCAGGGCGGCGGCGACGGATTCGATCAGGTCGGTCTGGCGGATGCTCGTGGTCATGGCGTGGGGCGGAGGTTTTGACGAGAGGGGCAGCACCGCGGGCACGGTGGATGCCGGGCCTGGGGTCTGCGACAGTAAACGCAACCTGCTATTTTGACAGGTCGATTCTTTTCGCCCGCTGACGCCCTGGAGTCCCGCCATGCCAGATGACCGCCCGCCCGCCACGACGCCGCCTGAAGCGACTGTCCACATGCGCACCGAGCGCGACAGCATGGGCGAGGTGCGCGTGCCCGCCGACCACCTGTGGGGCGCGCAGACCCAGCGCTCACTGGACCATTTCGACATCTCGGGCGAGCGCATGGCGCCCGAACTGATCCGTGCGCTGGCTCAGGTGAAGCGGGCCTGCGCCGTGGTGAATGCCCGCCTGGGTGGCCTCGCACCCGACAAATCCCAGGCCATCGCGGCAGCGGCCGACGAGGTGGTGTCTGGCCGGTGGTGGGGCGAGTTCCCGCTGGTGGTCTGGCAGACCGGCTCGGGCACCCAGACCAACATGAACATGAACGAGGTGCTGGCCAACCGCGCCAGCGAGCTGCTGGGCGGTGAGCGGGGCGAAGGCCGGCTGGTGCACCCCAACGATGATGTGAACCGCAGCCAGTCGTCCAACGACGTGTTTCCGACCGCCATGCACCTGGCGACCCTGCACGCTGTGCACAGCCGGCTGTTGCCGGCGCTGGAGGGCTTGCGCGCCACGCTGGAGGGCAAGGCCCAGGCTTTTGACGACATCGTGAAGATCGGTCGCACCCACCTGCAGGACGCCACGCCACTCACGCTTGGGCAGGAAGTGTCGGGCTGGGGGGCGCAGCTCGCGCACGGCGAGCGGCACGTGCGGGATGCCTTGCCCCACCTGTGTGAGCTGGCACTCGGCGGCACCGCCGTGGGCACGGGTCTGAACGCGCCCGCCGGATTTGCCGAGGGGGTGGCCGAAGAGCTGGCCCGGCTCACCGGGCTGCCACTGGTGAGCGCGCCCAACAAGTTCGAGGCACTGGCCAGCTGCGACGCGCTGGTGCACGCGCACGGCGCTCTCAAGACGCTGGCCGCCGGCCTGATGAAGATTGCGAACGACGTGCGCTGGCTGGCCAGCGGGCCACGCAGCGGGCTGGGCGAACTGTCGATACCGGAAAACGAACCCGGTTCATCGATCATGCCGGGCAAGGTGAACCCGACCCAGTCCGAGGCGCTCACCATGCTGTGCTGCCAGGTGATGGGCAACGACGTGGCCGTGAACATCGGGGGTGCATCGGGCAATTTCCAGCTGAACGTGTTCCGCCCGATGGTGATACATAATGTGTTGCAATCCTTGCGCCTGCTTGCGGATGGCCTGCGCAGCTTTGACTTGCACTGCGCACAGGGGCTGGAGCCCAACCGCGAACGCATCGCCGAACTGCTGGACCGTTCGCTGATGCTGGTCACGGCTCTCAACCCGCACATCGGCTACGACAGCGCAGCGGCGATTGCCAAAGCGGCCCACCGGCAAGGGCTCAGCCTGCGGGAAGCGGCAGTGGCCTCCGGTCTGGTGTCAGCCGACGACTTCGATCGCTGGGTGGTCGCTCGCGATATGGTGGGCCGCTGAGGGGCGGCGTTCACCGGGGGCTCGCCGGGTCCTGACCGGTGGAAAATGACTGGCGCAACAGCGTGCGCAACTCGCCGATTTCCAGGCGAAGCGATTGCACCTCGGCGTGCAGCTGGTGCTCGATCGAATGCCCGACCTGCTCGACCACGTCGATCGTGTCCTGGTGCTCGCTCTCACTGAATGTCTGCATGGCGTTCACGATGATCGCGATGAACAGGTTCAGCATCGTGAACGTGGCAAACAGAATGAACGGGATGAAGAAGGCCCAGGCGTGCGGCACCACTTCCATCACCGGGCGCGAGATGCCCATCGACCAGCTTTCCAGCGTCATCACCTGGAACAGGGTGTACAGCGAGCGCGCGAGGTTGCCAAACCAGTCCGGAAAATCGGCGCCGAAGAGGTGGGTGGCGATCACCGCGAACACATAAAACACCAGCAGCAGGACGGCTGCGATCGAGGTCAGCCCGGGCACGGCGGCGAGCAGGGCGCCCACCACACGGCGCATGGAGGGCACGATCGTGAGCACGCGCAAGACCCGCAAGACCCGCAAGGCCCGCAACACCGCAAATGGGCCCGATGCCGGCACCAGCGCCACGGCCACCACGGCGAAGTCGAACAGGCTCCAGGGATCGCGGAAGAAGGCGAGCCGGTGCACGTAGATGCGCAGCGCCAGCTCAGCCACGAACACCGCCAGGATCGCCCGGTCCACCGCCAGGATGGCGGGCCCGACCTGCGCCATCACCGAGCCCGAGGTCTCCAGCCCCATCAACACCGCATTGATGATGATCAGCGCCAGAATGGTGTGCTGCGTCAGAGGTGTCTGCAGGAATCGGTTCACCCGCTCGCGCAGGGAAAAGGCTGGGGCGGGGAAGTAGTCGGTCATGGGTGTCGTCGTGGGCAGGTCGGTCGGCAGGCCCGGCATTCTAGGGCCTGGCCGCCGCTAGCGCAGGGGCCAAACATGGCGCAGCGAGAGGAGCGCGCGACCTATGTAAGTGGCTCGTAAGAGCCTTTACGCACATTCGGCGGTTGATCTGACCCCCCAAACCCGAGGAGACCGCCCCATGTCCACACCGTCGAATGCCATCCAGTCGACCCTGGTTGAGAACCGTGTTTTTGAACCGACGGCGGCCACCGTCCAGGCGGCCCGTATCTCGGGCATGGACGCCTACAACGCCCTGTGTGCCGAAGCCGAGAGCGACTTCGAAGGTTTCTGGGCCAAACGCGCCCGCGAGACCCTGACCTGGCACAAGCCCTTCACCAAGACCCTGGACGAGTCGAACGCGCCGTTCTACAAGTGGTTCGAAGACGGCGAACTCAACGCCTCGTACAACTGCCTGGACCGCCACATGGGCACCCCGGTGGAGAACAAGACCGCCATCATCTTCGAAGCCGACGGCGGTGAAGTGACCAAGGTGACCTACAAGGAGCTGCTGGCCAAGGTGTCGCAGTTCGCCAATGCACTGAAGGCCAGGGGCGTGAAGAAGGGTGACCGCGTCGTCATCTACATGCCCATGACCATTGAAGGCGTGGTCGCCATGCAGGCCTGCGCCCGCATCGGCGCCACCCACAGCGTGGTGTTCGGCGGCTTCTCGGCCAAGGCACTGCAGGAACGCATCCAGAACGCCAGCGCCGTGGCCGTGATCACCGCCAACTACCAGCTGCGCGGCGGCAAGGAACTGCCGCTGAAGTCCATCGTGGACGAAGGCATCGCCATGGGTGGCTGCGAGTGCGTCAAGGACGTGATCGTGTTCCAGCGCACCCCCACCGCCGTGAACATGGTGGCCGGCCGCGACAGCTTCATGCACGACGTGATGGCGGACCAGTCCGCCGACTGCCCCGCGGAAATGGTGAGCGCTGAGCACCCGCTGTTCGTGCTCTACACCTCCGGCTCCACCGGCACGCCCAAGGGCGTGCAGCACAGCACAGGCGGCTACCTGCTCTGGGCTAACCTGACGATGAACTGGACCTTCGACCTGAAGGACAACGACATCTTCTGGTGCACGGCCGACATTGGCTGGATCACCGGCCACACCTATGTCGCCTACGGCCCGCTGGCCGCTGGCGCCACCCAGATCGTGTTCGAGGGCGTGCCCACCTACCCGAACGCCGGCCGCTTCTGGCAGATGATCGAGAAGCACAAGTGCACCGTGTTCTACACGGCGCCCACGGCCATCCGCTCGCTCATCAAGGCTGCTGAGGGCGACGAGAAAGTGCACCCGGCACGCTCCGACCTCTCCAGCCTGCGCATCCTCGGTTCAGTGGGCGAGCCGATCAACCCCGAAGCCTGGATGTGGTACTACAAGCACGTGGGCGGCGAGCGCTGCCCCATCGTGGACACTTTTTGGCAGACCGAAACCGGCGGCCACATGATCACGCCGCTGCCCGGCGCCACGCCGCTGGTGCCTGGCTCGTGCACGCTGCCGCTGCCCGGCATTGCCGCTGCCATCGTTGACGAGGCCGGCCTGGACGTACCCAACGGTTCGGGTGGCATCCTGGTCGTCAAGAAGCCCTGGCCTTCGATGATCCGCACCATCTGGGGCGACCCCGAGCGCTTCAAGAAGAGCTACTTCCCCGAAGAGCTCAAGGGCTACTACCTGGCTGGCGACGGCGCGGTTCGCAGCGAAGACCGCGGCTACTTCCGCATCACCGGTCGCATCGACGACGTGCTGAACGTGTCGGGCCACCGCATGGGCACGATGGAGATTGAATCGGCCCTGGTGGGCAAGACCGACCTGGTGGCCGAAGCCGCTGTGGTGGGCCGCCCCGATGACCTGACCGGTGAAGCCATCGTCGCCTTCGTGGTGCTCAAGCGTTCGCGCCCCACCGGCGAAGAGGCCAAGGCCATTGCCAAGGTGCTGCGCGACTGGGTGGGCAAGGAGATCGGCCCGATCGCCAAGCCCAAGGACATCCGCTTCGGTGACAACCTGCCCAAGACCCGTTCGGGCAAGATCATGCGCCGCCTGTTGCGATCGATCGCCAAGGGCGAGGCCATCACCCAGGACACCTCCACCCTGGAGAACCCGGCCATCCTGGATCAGTTGTCAGAGAACAACTGATCCACACCCCGCGACAGCGGGGGGCGGCGCCTAGCGCCGTGGGAACGGGAACCGGGGAGCACTCATATCGCGGAGCGATGTGACGGGCTCACCAGAACCCGGCCATCCTGGATCAGTTGTCGGAGAACAACTGATCCTGACCCCCGCGACAGCGGGGGTCAGACACAAAAAAGCCCGCATCGTGCGGGCTTTTTTGCGAGGAGACCAGACGGTTTACTTCTGGCTCATCACCCAGGCGGCCAGCTTCTTGGCGTCGGCTTCCGTCACTTGCGGATTCGCAGGCATGGGGATCGCGCCCCAGACGCCGGAGCCGCCCTTGACGATCTTGGCGGCCAGCATGTCGACGGCCTTGGCGTCGCCTGCGTATTTGGCTGCCACCGATTTGTAGGAAGGGCCCACCAGCTTCTTGTCTGCGGCATGGCAGGCCATGCAGTTTTTGCTCTTGGCCAAGGCCTCGTCAGCGATGGCAGGAGCCGAGATGGCGGCCATGGCGGCCATAATCAGGAGAGCTCGTTTCATGGGTGTCCTCGTGGGTTGGGGTCAGAATACCTCGCAATTTTAACGGGCAGCCCGAGCCGGATACGGTCTGTTACAGTTTCTTGCCCGGCTTTATCGAGCCTTTACCGGAGCGTGTGATGTGGTTCCTGATCGCGGGCATCGGCCTGTTGCTTTTGAAGTACCTCGAGATCGGTTTCGTGGCTGCGTGGTCGTGGTGGTGGGTGCTGTCGCCGTTTGCCATGGCCGCGTTGTGGTGGGCGTGGGCTGATGCCACGGGTTTCACCAAACGCAAAGCCATGCAGCGCATGGACGAGAAAAAACAGCAGCGCATCGACCGCCAGCGCGAGGCGCTGGGCATCAAGCCCAAGCGCCGTTGAACGCGTCAGCCAGCGTCATGGGACCGCCGCGTGGGCGGTGCTGGCCCCCGCTCAGTAGTTGTCCAGCACGGCGCCCCGGCTCGCGCTCGAAGCATTGAAGGCAAACTTCGCCTGCACACCCCGGATGTAGCGCGGGGCAGGCGCCGTCCAGGCCGCACGGCGGCGCTCGATCTCGTCAGCAGGCACGTTCAGTTCCAGTTTCAAGGCGTGCGCGTCGATGGTGATGCTGTCGCCCTCGTGCACAAAGGCAATGGTGCCCCCCACCGCGGCTTCGGGCGCCACATGGCCCACGACCATGCCCCAGGTACCGCCTGAAAAACGGCCGTCGGTGATGAGGCCCACGCTCTCGCCCAGACCTGCGCCGATGAGCGCACCGGTGGGCGCCAGCATCTCGGGCATGCCCGGACCGCCCTTGGGTCCAAGGTAGCGCAGCACCATCACGTCACCGGCCTTGATCTTGCCGTCCAGGATGGCCTGCAGGGCCGTCTGCTCGTCGTCGAACACGCGGGCCGGGCCGGTCATCACCGGGCTCTTCAGTCCCGTGATCTTGGCCACGCAGCCCTCGGGCGACAGGTTGCCCTTGAGGATGGCCAGGTGGCCCTGCTTGTACATTGCGTTCTCGATGGTGTGGATCACGCTCTGCTCGGGCGGCGCGTCGGGCACGTCCTTCAGCACCTCGGCAATGGTCTGGCCGGTGATGGTGATGCAGTCACCGTGCAGCAGGCCGGCATTCAGCAGCAGCTTCATCACCTGGGGAATACCGCCCGCCACATGCAGGTCCACGGCGAGTGCCTTGCCGCTGGGTTTCAGGTCGCACAGCACGGGGGTGCGCTGGCGGATGCGCTCGAAGTCGTCGATGGTCCACTCCACGCCGGCGCAGTGGGCGATGGCCAGAAAGTGCAGCACCGCGTTGGTGGAGCCGCCGGTGGCCATGATGACCGCGACCGCGTTCTCGATGCTCTTGCGTGTGACGATGTCGCGCGGCTTGATGTCCTGGCGAATGGCCTCGACCAGCACGCGGGCGGATTCCCTGGCCGACTGCACTTTCTCCTCGTGCACGTTGGCCATGGTGGAGGAGTAGGACAGCGAGATGCCCAGCGCCTCAAACGCCGAGCTCATGGTGTTCGCGGTGTACATGCCGCCGCAAGAGCCCGTGCCGGGGATGGCGCGTTTCTCTATCTCCAGCAGGTCGGCGTCGCTCATGTTGCCGGCGGCGTTTTGGCCCACCGCCTCGAACACGCTGACGATGTTGAGGTCTTCACCCTTGTACTTGCCGGGCAGGATCGTGCCGCCGTACACGTAAATGGCCGGCACGTTGGCGCGCAGCATGCCCATCAGGCCCCCGGGCATGTTCTTGTCGCAGCCGCCGATGACGAGCACGCCGTCCATCCACTGGCCCTGCACGCAGGTCTCCACGCAGTCCGAAATCACCTCGCGGCTGACCAGCGAGTACTTCATGCCCTCGGTGCCCATGGCCATGCCGTCGGAAATGGTGGGTGTGCCGAACACCTGAGCGTTACCGCCGGCTTCCTCGATGCCCGCAATAGCCGCGTCGGCCAGCTTCTGCAGCCCCGAATTGCAGGGCGTGATGGTGCTGTGGCCGTTGGCCACGCCGACCATGGGTTTGACGAAGTCGCCTTCCTCGTAGCCCATGCCGTAGTACATGGAACGGTTGGGCGCGCGCGACTTGCCCTGGGTGATGTGGGCACTGCGGTGGTTGATGGGCTGGATCGGGATCGTCTTGTTGCTGGCCATGGGGTGTCTCGAAGGCTGTGGGGTGTGAAGGTGCGCTGGCGAGCCTGGGCGCTGGCCTGCACAGCTTATAGCCCAGGCGACATGCCCTCGGCTCAGTGACCCCATGCCGTCAGTGATAATTACGCGCAGCTTTTTCGCCACCCTTGATCCTTCTGACGCCTTCACCATGCCCGCATACCGTTCCAAGACCTCCACCGCCGGCCGCAACATGGCGGGTGCCCGTTCCCTCTGGCGTGCCACCGGCATGAAGGACGGCGATTTCGAGAAGCCGATCATCGCGGTGGCCAACTCGTTCACTCAGTTCGTCCCCGGCCATGTGCACCTGAAGGACCTGGGCCAGCTGGTGGCCCGCGAGATCGAGGCCGCAGGCGGCGTGGCCAAGGAATTCAACACCATTGCGGTTGACGACGGCATCGCCATGGGCCACGACGGCATGTTGTATTCGCTGCCCAGCCGCGACCTGATCGCCGACTCGGTCGAGTACATGGTCAACGCGCACTGTGCCGATGCGCTGGTGTGCATCTCCAACTGCGACAAGATCACCCCCGGCATGCTGATGGCCGCGATGCGCCTGAACATCCCGGTCGTGTTCGTCTCGGGCGGTCCCATGGAGGCCGGCAAGGTGCGCCTGGCCAATCCGCAGACCCAGGTCATGGAGTTCAAGAAGCTCGATCTGGTCGACGCCATGGTCATGGCCGTGGACGACAAGGTGAGCGACGCCGACCTGGCCGAAGTGGAGCGCTCGGCCTGCCCCACCTGCGGCTCCTGCTCGGGCATGTTCACGGCCAACTCCATGAACTGCCTGACCGAAGCGCTGGGCCTGTCCCTGCCCGGCAACGGCACGGTACTGGCCACGCACGCCGACCGCGAACAGCTCTTCAAGCGCGCCGGGCGCCTGGCGGTGGACCTGTGCCGCCGCTATTACGAGCAGGAAGACGAATCGGTGCTGCCGCGCTCGATGGGTTTCAAGGCATTCGAAAACGCCATCACGCTCGACATCGCCATGGGCGGCTCGACCAACACCATCCTGCACATCCTGGCCATTGCGCAGGAAGCCGGCATTGACTTCACCATGACGGACATCGACCGCCTCTCGCGCGTCGTGCCCCAGCTGTGCAAGGTGGCGCCCAACACCAACAAGTACCACATTGAAGACGTGCACCGCGCGGGCGGCATCATGGCCATCCTGGGTGAGCTGGACCGCGCGGGCAAGCTGCACACCGACGTGCCGACCGTGCACGCCAAGACCATGAAGGACGCGCTGGACCAGTGGGACATTGCACGCAACCCGACGGAAGCCGTGAAAACCTTCTACATGGCAGGACCTGCCGGCATTCCCACGCAGGTCGCGTTCAGCCAGGCCACCCGCTGGCCCAGCCTGGACGTGGACCGCGCCGAAGGGTGCATCCGCTCGGGTGAACACGCCTTCTCGCAGGAGGGTGGCCTGGCGGTGCTGCGCGGCAACATTGCCCTGGACGGCTGCGTCGTCAAGACGGCAGGTGTGGACGAGTCGATCCTGGTGTTCGAAGGTTTGGCCTATGTGACCGAGTCGCAGGACGAGGCTGTGGCCGACATCCTGGCCGACAAAGTCAAGGCGGGCGATGTGGTCGTGGTGCGCTACGAAGGCCCCAAGGGTGGACCCGGCATGCAGGAAATGCTGTACCCGACCAGCTACATCAAGTCGAAAGGCCTCGGCAAGGCCTGCGCGCTGCTGACCGACGGGCGCTTCTCGGGTGGCACCTCGGGCCTGTCCATCGGCCACGTATCGCCGGAAGCTGCGGCGGGTGGCGCCATCGGTCTCGTGAAGACCGGCGACCGCATCCGCATCGACATTCCCAACCGCAGCATCAGCCTACTGGTGAGCGACGAAGAAATGGCCCGGCGCCGCGCCGAGCAGGACGCCAAGGGCTGGAAGCCCGCCCAGCCGCGCCCGCGCAAGGTGAGCGCCGCGCTCAAGGCCTATGCGCTGCTGGCCATGTCGGCCGACAAGGGCGCCGTGCGCGATCTTTCGCTGCTCGGCGACTGATCCATCGCGGCAGCGAGGGCAGGGCGGAGGGCGCGCGCTGCCGCCTGGCGGCGTGCGTGCACAATGACCCACCATGCTGAACCATCCACAAATTGACCCTGTTGCGCTGCAGCTCGGCCCGCTCGCCATTCACTGGTATGGGCTGACGTACCTGGCCGCTTTTGGCCTCTTTCTGCTGCTCGCCAATCTGCGCCTGCGCCACGAACCCTTTGCATCGGTGCGCCATCCACAACCCTGGACGCGACGCGATGTGGAGGACATCCTGTTCCTGGGCGTGATGGGTGTCGTGGCGGGCGGCCGGCTGGGTTACTGCCTGTTCTACAAGCCGGCTTACTACCTGGCCAACCCGCTGGAGATTTTCGCGGTCTGGCAGGGCGGCATGAGTTTTCACGGCGGCCTGCTGGGCGTGATGGTTGCGATGGTCTGGTATGCGCGCAGCCGCCAGCGCCCCTTTTTCCAGGTGATGGACTTCGTGGCGCCCTGCGTGCCCACCGGCCTGGCGGCGGGGCGCATCGGCAACTTCATCAACGGTGAACTCTGGGGCCGCGTGGCCGACCCTTCGCTGCCCTGGGGCATGGTGTTTCGCGGCGCGGGCGACCTGCCACGCCACCCGTCGCAGCTCTACCAGTTCCTGCTGGAAGGCGTGCTGTTGTTCGTACTGCTCTGGTTGTACGCGCGCAAGCCGCGCGCCACCGGCCAGGTGTCGGCGGTGTTCCTGCTGGGCTATGGTGTCTTCCGTTTCATTGTCGAGTTCTTCCGCGAACCCGACGACCACCTCGGCCTGCTTTCTCTGGGCATGAGCATGGGCCAGTGGCTGTGCGTGCCCATGATCGTGGGGGGTGCACTGATGTGGTGGTGGTTCGGCCAGCGCGCGGCGCCCGCCCGCCCCGCGTGAGGGACTGACTGCCCGCTGGAGGCTGATCCCTTTGCGGGCTGGGGCAGAGGGGTCGACTTGAGGCGAGGGTAATCACGGGTGCACGCTGTCTGTTTGGCAGTCAGAATTATCTGTAATTACAGGTAATCACAATGCACCCCGCGCTCAGTTCCCTGCATGAAGACGTCGCCTCCCGTTTGCGGGAGCGCATTTTTGCGGGTGAGCTGGCGCCCGGCAGCTTCCTTGACGAGCCGGCCCTCTGTGCCGAGTGGTCGATTTCCCGCACCCCGCTGCGCGAAGCGCTCAAGGTGCTGACGGCCGAAGGCTTGCTGCGCCACGAGCCCCGCCGCGGGTGTTTCGTGAGCCAGATCACCGAGCAGGATCTGGACGACATCTTTCCCGTCATTGCCTTGCTGGAAGGACGCTGCGCCTTTGAAGCCGCGCGCAATGCGACCGACGCCGACCTCGCCGCGTTGGAACAGCTGCACGACCGCTTGCAACGCAGTGCCCAGGCACGCCAGATCAACGACTACTACGACGCCAATTTCGCCATCCACGAGGCCATCATCCTGCTGGCCAACAACCGCTGGCTGGCCCAGGTGATCGGCGACCTGCGCAAGATCGTCAA
This sequence comes from Hydrogenophaga sp., assembly GCA_030682835.1. Classification (GTDB taxonomy): domain Bacteria; phylum Pseudomonadota; class Gammaproteobacteria; order Burkholderiales; family Burkholderiaceae_C; genus Hydrogenophaga. Next base: position 51,592 of record JAUXNG010000045.1, read on the forward strand.
GCTCGCCCGGCTGCAGCAGCTGCACGCCCCCGGCCGGCTGGACCAGAGCCTGGCCGAGCACCTGGCCGTGTTTGCCGCGCTCAAGGCCCATGACGCCGAAGGCGCCGAGGCCGCGATGCGCACCCACCTGACCCGCCAGCGCGTGGCGCTGCGCGACCTGGCGCGTCACCAGACCTCGAGGATATCGGCATGAACACCCGTGAATGGCTCACCGAAACCGTGGCCCGTCTGCGCAAGCCGGCGCCCGAGACGACGCGCTCCACCGAGGAGCGCCTGGCCGCCCGGTTGCGGCAGGGCGAAGAGGCGCTGTCGCCGCGCGCGCTGCGGCAGAAGCTCGACGAACTCAAGGCCATCGTGGACCCGCTGGTCAGCGAAGTGGAGGGCGGGCGGCGTGCGCAGGCGCTGATGGCGTGGTACGCCAGCGCCCCGGCGACCCAGCGGCGCGACCTGTGGCTGCTGATGAGCGAGCGCTTTCTGGCCGATCCGCAACAGGTGAAGACCGCACAGGAACAATACCTGGGCGCGGTGGGCACGCCCGACGAGGCCGCGGCAGAGGTGCAGTACCGCCGCGCCACGGTGTCGCCCCGGCGGCGCCTGCTGCAGCGCTTCAGTGCCCACCCGGAGGGCATTCTTTTTCTGGTGAACCTGCGCGCCGAGATGCAGCCCCAGCTCAAGTCCGACAAACGCCTGCTCGCGCTCGACGTGGAGATGGAGTACATGTTCTCCACCTGGTTCGACGTCGGCTTCCTGGAGCTGCGCCGCATCAACTGGGATTCGCCGGCTTCGCTGGTGGAAAAGCTCATCAAGTACGAAGCCGTGCACGACATCCGCAGCTGGGCCGATGTGAAAAACCGGCTCGACAGCGACCGTCGCTGCTACGGCTTCTTCCACCCCCGCCTGCCGGGCGAGCCGCTGATCTTTGTGGAGGTGGCGCTGACCAAGGACATCTCGGCCAGCATCACGCCGCTGCTGGATGAGTCCGCCGCGCCGGCGGACCTCGACCGCGCGACCACTGCCATCTTCTATTCCATCAGCAACACCCAGGTGGGCCTGCGCGGCGTGAGCTTTGGCGATTCTCTGATCAAGCGGGTGGTGGAGAGCCTGCACGAGGAGTTTCCCCGGCTCAGAACCTTTGCCACGCTCTCGCCCATTCCGGGCTTGCGCGCCTGGTTGTCGAAAAACGCACCCGCCGAGCTGCTGCAGGTCTGGGAAGACGCGGCCACGCTCGGCGAAAAATCCCCGCACCGGCAGGCCCTGCTGCAGTGGGCGGCCCGCTACCTGGGCAGCGAAACCCGCGACGGCAAGCCGCTGGATGCGGTGGCTCGCTTCCACCTGGGCAACGGTGCGCGCGTGGAGCGCGTGAACTGGGCCGCCGACCCGTCGTCCAAGGGCTTCAAACAGTCCTATGGCCTGATGGTGAATTACCTTTACGACCTCAAGAAGCTCGATCGAAATCGAGCCGCCCTCGCACAGGGAAAGATCCCGATCGCCCCGGCGATCAAGGACCTGCTCCCCTGACGCTGCCGTTTTCCCACCCATAACAGGAGACAAAACCCATGAAAACCCACCGATTCAATCGCCGCGAACTGTTGCGCATCGCAGGTGCCGGCGCCGCCGTGTACGCCACGGGCGTTCACGCCCAGAGCACCTGGCCCTCCAAGCCCGTGACCATGATCGTGCCGTTTCCGGCCGGTGGCGGCACCGACGCTTTCGCGCGCCCCCTTGCGGCGCAGTTTTCCCGGCTGACCGGCAAGACCATGGTGATCGACAACCGCGGTGGCGGTGGCGGCACCTTGGGTGCCGGTGTGGCGGCCCGCTCGGCGCCCGACGGCTACAACCTGTTCATGGGCGCCGTGCACCACGCCATCGCCCCGAGCATGTACCCCAGGCTCGAATACGACATCGAAAAGGACTTTGTGCCCCTGATCCTGGTGGCCAGCGTGCCGCAGGTGCTGGTGGTCAACACCCGCAAGCATGGCGACATGGACTTCAAGGCCTTCCTGGCGCAGATCAAGTCGAACCCGGGCCGGCTCAACTACGGATCGGCCGGCAGCGGCACCTCGCACCACCTGGCGGGCGAGCTGTTCAAGCAGCAGACCAAGACCTTCATCACCCACATTCCCTACCGTGGTGCGGGCCCGGCCCTGAACGACCTGATCGCCGGTCAAGTGGACATGATGTTCGACGGCCTGGGCTCTTCGTCGGGCCACATCAAGGGCGGGCGCATCAAGGCGCTGATGGTCTCGGGAGCCCAGCGCAGCCCCAGCTTCCCGGATGTGCCTTCCTCGGCCGAACTGGGTCTGCCCGACTACAACGTGACCACCTGGTACGGCGTGTGGGCACCCAAAGGCACCCCGGCCGACGCACAGGCCCGCGCCGTTGAAGAAATCCGCAAGTCGGTGCAGGTCGACGAAGCCAAGGCGGTCTGGGGGGCACAGGGTGCTGAATTCCCGAATCTCACCGGTGCCCAGTTCGACGGCTTCATCAAGTCCGAGGTGCGCAAGTGGGCCCAGGTGGTGAAAGCGTCTGGCGCCAAGCTCGACTGATCGCTGCGTTCCAAAAGGATTCCATGTCAGGGCATGTCCATCTGGTGACCGAAGGCGCGGTGGCGCAGGTTGCGCTGTCGAACCCCGCCAAGTTCAACGCCATGTCGCGCACGATGTGGCGCGAGCTGCGGCAGGTGTTCGAGCAGCTGCAGCAGCCCAGCGCCGTGCGCGTGGTGCTGGTCGCGGGTGAGGCAGGTCACTTCTGCGCCGGAGGTGATATTGCCGAGTACACCGGCTTCCGCTTCCACCCTGAGAGCCTGCGCGACTTCCATGAAAACGACGTGTGGGGCGGGTTGTCTTCCATGCTGGCTTGCGACCTGCCCGTCGTGGCGCAGATCGAAGGCAATTGCATGGGTGCGGGCATGGAAATCGCCAGCTGCTGCGACATCCGCCTGGCGGGGCAGGGCGCCCGCTTCGGTGCCCCCATCGCCAGGCTCGGTTTCCCCATGGCGCCGCGAGAGGCCGAGCTGGTGGCGCGCGAGGCGGGGGTTGCCACAGCCCGGCAGATGCTGCTGGAAGCGGCCGTGCTCGATGCGAACACCTTGCTGGCGCGGGGCTTCCTGCACAGCGTGCTGCCCGATGGCGATGTATCCGCCGAGGCGCTCAAGCGCGCGCAGGGCATCACGCGCCTGGCGCCCGAGGCGGCCCGCCTCAACAAACATACCTTGCGCATGCTGTCGGGCGGGAAGGGGGTGTCGACCCTGCTACCCACCGCCTACGATTACGCCGACAGCGCCGAGCACCGCGAGGGCATCGCTGCCTTCATGGGCAAGCGCCCACCGAACTTCTGACGGTCTTTTTCTCTTAGTCATGAACAACCAGAACCTGTTCGTCGCCCTGCGCGACGCCTTTCCCGCCGACCTGGGCCGTACCGCAGTAGAAACCGACGACGGCCTCGTCTATTCGTGGGGCGACCTCGACAGGGCCACCGCCATGATGGCCAACCTGCTGGATTCGCTGGAGCTTCCAGCGGCCTCCCGCATCGCGGTGCAGGTGGAAAAGTCGGTCGAGGCCATGGTGCTGTACCTGGCCACCCTGCGCGCCGGCCACGTGTTCCTGCCGCTGAACACCGCCTACCAGAGCGGCGAGATTGAGTATTTCATCGGCAACGCCGAACCGGCGGTGGTGGTGTGCAGCCCCAAAAACTTTGGCTGGGTCAGCCAGATCGCCTTCAAGGCGGGCACGAAACACGTCTTCACCCTCGGCGAGGACCGCAGCGGCAGCCTGCTGGAACGCGCTGCCCACCATGGCGACCAGCACACGCCCGCCTTGCGGCAGGACGATGACCTCGCCGCCATCCTCTACACCAGCGGTACCACGGGCCGCAGCAAGGGCGCCATCCTCACCCACGGCAACATGCGCAGCAATGCGGTGATGTTGCGTGCGTACTGGCAATGGCAGCCCGACGACGTGCTCATCCACGCGCTGCCCATCTTCCATGTACACGGCCTGTTTGTGGCCATCCATGGCGCGCTCATCAATGGCAGCAAGATGATCTGGCTGTCCCGGTTCGACCCGAAACAGGCCATTGCCCGGTTCCCTGAGGCCACGGTGTTCATGGGCGTGCCTACCCTGTATGTGCGCATGCTGGCCGAGCCCACGCTCACCCCGGCGCAGGCCGCACACATGCGTCTGTTCATTTCGGGCTCGGCGCCGCTGCTGATCGAAACCTTCAACGACTGGCAGACCCGCACGGGTCATACCATCCTGGAGCGTTACGGCATGAGCGAGACCGTCATGCTCACCTCCAACCCCTGTGGGCCCGATCCCCGCTACGGCGGCGCCACCGAGCGCCGCGGCGGCACAGTGGGCTTCCCGCTGCCCGGCGTGACGCTGCGCGTGATGGAGGATGGGGGCCGGGAGGTGGCGCCCGGCGAGATTGGCGGCATCCAGGTGAACGGCCCCAACGTGTTCAAGGGCTACTGGCGCATGCCCGAAAAGACGGCTGAAGAGTTCACCGCCGATGGCTTCTTCAAGACCGGCGACGTGGGGCGGGTGGATGAGCGCGGGTACGTCACCATCGTCGGCCGCAGCAAGGACCTGATCATCTCAGGCGGCTACAACGTCTACCCCGCCGAGATCGAGAGCGCCATCAACGACATGCCGGGCGTGATGGAAAGCGCCGTGGTGGGCGTGCCCCACCCGGACTTTGGCGAGGTCGGCGTGGCGGTGATCATCCCCCGGCCGGGCGCGACGGTGGACCCGGATCAGGTCATCGCCGCGCTCAAGTCCCAACTCGCCAACTTCAAGATCCCCAAACGCTGCATCGTGGTCGACGAACTGCCACGCAACACCATGGGCAAGGTGCAGAAGAACCTGCTGCGCGAGCAGTACAAAGACGCGTTCGCCTGAGTAGGGCAGCGCGCTACGAAAAAATCCGAGGCGCGTGAACGTCACGCAGGGCACCGGGGAACCGGCTTTGCCGGGCCGCCAGTGCCGCCCCCTGGGGGGTGACGCCGCAGGCGGCGCGGGGGGAACGGTCTAGCGCAACACCAGCACCGGCGTGTGCGAGTGCGTCAGCACCTGCTGGGTTTCGCTGCCCAGCAGCAGCCGCTTGAGGCCGCGGCGACCGTGTGAGGCCATCACGATCAGGTCGCACTTGTTGCGTTTGGCCGCCGAGATGATGGCCTCGGCGATCAGGTCGGACTTCACGGTGACGGGCTTCACTTTCACCTCGCGCAACTGCCCGGCCGACTTCACTGCGTTGACCGCCACCATGGCTTCCTCCTGCCATTGCTTCTCGATGCGCGCCACTTCAGCCGCGGCCAGCGCCACACCGCCTTCGAAATATGTTTGCGGGTAGCGGGGAACCACTTTCAGGGCCACGACATCTGCTCCGGTCAGGTCAGCCAGGTTGATGGCGTGCTCGATGGCCAGCTGAGAGAGCTTGGAGCCGTCGGTGGCTACCAGGATGCGCTTGTACATGGTTATCTCCTTCAAAGTTGGCTGAACCACCTAGACTAGCAAACGCCGCCCGGTTGCGGTTGACTTACATCAAGCGCATGGCCTCCCCCTTGGATTACGCTCGCACCATGAACCAGGCCGCCATTGCGCCCCCGGCGGGGCTTTCGCCCGCCGACCCGCTGTTCGCGGCCTCCATGGCCCGTCAGGGCGGGGGAGCGCCTGGCGAATCCGGCGCTGCGGGCTGGCTCGGCGAGCACCGTGGCCCGCTCACCGTGACCGACAACTTCGCCGTACTCGACGATCCGGTCGAGCAGCTCGAGTTCACCGAGTTCCACGACGGCGAGGGCGCGCGCATGGCCGAGTCGGTGCTCATGGTGCAAGGCATGTATTGCGCCGCCTGCGCCGACACGGTGGAGAGCGCCCTGCAGCACCACCCGGGCGTTGAGCGGGCGCAGGTGCACGCTGCCACCCGCCGACTCACCGTGCGCTGGGACCCCGCGAAGACGCGCATGTCGAGCCTGGCCCAGGCGGTGGGCGCCACCGGCTACCGCCTCCTTCCCCTGCAGCAGGCCCTGTCCATCAGCGAACGCCTGCGCGAGACGCGTCAGGCGCTGTGGCGCCTGTTTGTGGCCGGGTTCTGCGGCATGCAGGTGATGATGTACGCGTGGCCCGCCTACATCACCGAGCCGGGCGAGATCCCCGCAGACATCGACCAGCTGTTGCGCTGGGCCAGCTGGGTGCTGAGTCTGCCGGTGGTGTTCTTCGCCAGCGGCCCCTTCTTTTCCAGTGCCTGGCGCGACCTGCGGCACGGCCGCGTTGGCATGGACACGCCGGTCTCCATCGGCATTCTGGTCACCTTCCTGGTCAGCTCGGCCGCCACCTTCGACCCCACCGGCCCCTGGGGTTACGAGGTCTGGTTCGACTCGCTCACCATGTTTGTTTTCTTCCTGCTGGGCGGTCGCTACCTGGAGCACAAGGCTCGCGACCGCACGGCCGGCGCTCTGGACAGCCTGATGAACCGCCTGCCGGAAGTGTGCGAGCGGCAGACTGCGGCCGGCGTTTTCGCAGCCGTGTCGATCCGGCGCCTGGTGGTGGGCGACGTGGTGCGGGTGCAGGCCGGGCAGGCCTTCCCGGGTGACGGCGACATCCTGAGCGAGCGGGCCACGGTGGACGAGGCGCTGCTCACCGGCGAATCGCGCCCGGTGACGCGGGAGCGTGGGCAGGCAGTCGTGGCCGGCAGCTACAACCTGGGCGGCCCGGTGCTGATGCGGGTGGACCGGCTCGGGCGCGACACGCGCTTTGCGCAGATCGTTTCGCTCATGGAGAAGGCGTCCACCGAAAAGCCCCGGCTGGCCATCCTGGCCGACCGCATCGCTGCGCCCTTCCTCGTCGCCGTGCTGATTGGCGCCGGGTTTGCGGGCTTCTACTGGTGGCAGATCGACCCGTCCAAGGCGCTGGCGGTGGCGGTGGCGGTGCTGATCGTCACCTGCCCCTGTGCGCTGTCGCTGGCCACGCCGGCCGCCATGCTGACCTCGGCCGGTGCGTTGGCCCGCCGCGGCATTCTCGTGCGACGCCTGCAGGCGTTCGAAACGCTCGCAGGCATCTCGGCGGTGGTGTTCGACAAGACCGGCACGCTCACGCACGACCGGCTGGCACTGAATACGGTGAAGACTCGCCCGGGGTTTCATGAAGATGTGGCGCTCGCACTCGCCGCATCACTGGCCGGCGGTTCGCTGCATCCGGTGTCGCGTGCACTGGTGGCGGCCCGTGATGCCCGAGGGCCGTCAAACGACCCCATCCATATTAGCGATGCGGCCGAGGTGGCGGGGCAAGGCATGCAGGCTAAGCAGGCCGACGGAACCTGGGCCCGCCTGGGTTCTGCCGCGTTCTGCGGCGTCGCCGCGGCTGCCGGGCCAGAGCAGGGGGACGACACGCCCCGGGTCCACCTGGCGGACGCCCACGGCTGGGCGGCCACTTTCGAGCTGGAGGAAGGCCTGCGCGAGGACGCGCACGAGGCCGTGGAAGCTTTGCGCCGGCTCGGCGTCAAGACCTGGCTGCTGTCGGGCGACCGCGAGGCGGCAGCCCAGCGGGTGGCGCAGGCGGTGGGGGTGGACCACGTGATTGCCGGCGCCTCGCCCGAGCGCAAGCTGGCCGAAGTGACCGCCCTGCAGGCCCAGGGCTTCAAGCTGGCCATGGTGGGCGACGGGCTGAACGATGGCCCGGTGCTCGCCCGTGCCGACACCTCGTTCGCACTCGGGCACGCTGCGCCGCTGGCGCAGGCCCAGTCCGACTATGTGATCCAGGGTGGCCGGGTGATGGACGTGGTGCTGAGCCTGGAGCAGGCACGCAGCACCATGCGCATCGTGCGCCAGAATCTGGCCTGGGCAGCCGTTTACAACTTTGTCAGCATACCGTTAGCGCTTATGGGCTACATGCCACCGTGGGCCGCCGGCCTCGGAATGGCCGCCAGTTCGCTGTTGGTGATTGGCAACGCACTGCGTCTGTCAAACCGACTACCGGCCGTCGGAAACACCGATGCGAACGACCCCTTCACACCGGTCAACCGCCCGGTTTCCTCCTGACATCCTGCGCCTGCCAGACGCTCACTTCGCAAGGTTCCCCCATGGACGTCCTGTATCTCCTCATCCCCGTTTCCATCGTGCTGGTGTTCGTCATCATCGGCATCTTCTGGTGGGCGCTCCAGTCAGGGCAGTTTGACAACATCGAACGCGAGGGCGAGCGCATTCTTCGGGGCGATTGACTTAAGTCAAGGCGTAGCGAAGGGTCCGTGACGACACTTCAGCGAGTGGCATTTATGAGGAGTTCTGTATGTCCGTGATAACAAAGACCAGCCAGCCGGCGGTCTACAACGATGGGGTCGTGCGCGGCTTCGCGATCATGTCCGTGATTTACGGCGTGGTCGGGATGCTCGTGGGCGTGATCATTGCAGCCCAGCTGACCTGGCCTGAGCTCAACATGGGGATCGAGTGGCTGTCTTACGGCCGCCTTCGTCCCCTGCACACGAACGCCGTGATCTTCGCCTTTGGCGGGTCGGTGCTCTTCGCCACCAGCTACTACGTGGTCCAGCGGACCTGCCACACACCGCTGTTTGGCAACAAGCTGGCCTGGTTCACCTTCTGGGGCTGGAACCTGGTGATCGTGCTGGCTGTCATCACCCTGCCGCTGGGCATGACCAGCGGCAAGGAGTACGCAGAACTCGAATGGCCGATCGATCTGCTGATCACCGTGACCTGGGTGGCCTACGCCATCGTCTTCTTCGGCACGATCGGCATCCGCAAGGTGCGCCACATCTATGTGGCCAACTGGTTCTTCGGCGCCTACATCATTGCCGTGGCCCTGCTGCACATCGTCAACAGCGCGGCCATTCCGGTGAGCATGACGAAGTCGTACTCCGCCTATGCCGGCGTGCAGGACGCCATGGTGCAATGGTGGTACGGCCACAACGCCGTGGGCTTCTTCCTGACCGCCGCCTTCCTGGGCATGATGTATTACTTCATCCCCAAGCAGGCCGAGCGCCCGGTCTATTCGTACCGCCTCTCCATCGTCCACTTCTGGGCGCTGATCTTCACCTACATGTGGGCGGGCCCACACCACCTGCACTACACCGCGCTGCCTGACTGGACGCAATCGGTCGGCATGGTGTTCTCGCTCATCCTGCTGGCTCCCAGCTGGGGCGGCATGATCAACGGCATCATGACCCTGTCGGGTGCCTGGCACAAGCTGCGTGACGACCCCATCCTGCGCTTCCTGATCGTGTCCCTGTCGTTCTACGGCATGTCCACCTTCGAGGGCCCGATGATGTCCATCAAGACCGTCAACGCCCTGTCGCACTACACCGACTGGACCGTGGGCCACGTGCACTCCGGCGCCCTCGGCTGGGTCGGCCTGGTCTCCATGGGTTCGCTGTACTACCTGATCCCGCGCCTGTTCGGCCAGAAAAAGATGTATTCGGTGCCCGCCATCGAACTGCACTTCTGGGTGGCCACCATCGGCATCGTGCTGTACATCGCCGCGATGTGGATCGCCGGTGTGATGCAGGGCCTGATGTGGCGCTCGGTCAACCCTGACGGCAGCCTGACCTACACCTTCGTCGAGTCCGTCAAGGCCACCTTCCCCTTCTACGTGATCCGTCTGCTGGGTGGAATTCTGTACCTCGGCGGCATGATCGTGATGCTGTGGAACGTCATCATGACGGTGCGCCAGGGTCAAGTCGAAGACGTGCCGGTCGCGTCTGTCAACCCCGCACACGCCTGAGGAGCACACACATGGCCAACAACGAAAAACTCACGGGTCACGCGCGGATCGAGACCAACAACTTCCTCATGATCGTGCTGATCACGCTGGTGATCGCGGTCGGAGGGCTGGTCGAAATCGTCCCGCTGTTCTTCCAGAAGTCCACCACGCAGCCGATCGAAGGCCTCAAGCCCTACACGGCGCTGCAGATCGCCGGGCGCGCTGTGTACGTGAAGGAAGGTTGCTACAACTGTCACTCGCAGATGATCCGTCCCGTCCAGGCCGAAACGCTGCGTTATGGCCACTACTCGGTGGCTGGTGAATTCGTGTACGACCGTCCCTTCCAGTGGGGCTCCAAGCGCACCGGTCCTGACCTGCACCGCGTGGGTGGTCGCTACAGCGACGAATGGCACCGCATCCACCTGATCAACCCGCGCGACCTCGTGCCCGAGTCCAACATGCCGGCCTACCCCTGGCTGGAGCGCAAGACGGTGGACGAGAACGGCCTGCCCAAGCGCATGGAAGTGCTGCGCACGCTGGGCGCACCGTACACGGACGAGGAAATCGCCGCGTCGGTGGAAGACGTCAAGGGCAAGACCGAGCTGGATGCCCTCATTGCCTACCTGCAGGTGCTGGGCACCGCACGCAAATAAAAACCGGGGCCTGTCATGGACATCAATGTGCTGCGCAGCATCGTGACAGTGGTCAGTCTGCTGATCTTCATCGGGATCGTGGCCTGGGCCTGGTCCGCTCGCAACCAGTCGAGCTTTGATGAGGCGGCCCAGCTGCCCTTCACCGACGACTAAACCCGGCACCCAACAAGAGAAACATCATGAGCGACTTCACAAGTGACTTCTGGCACTACTACGTGGCCGGGCTGACGCTGGTCAGCATCATTGCCTGCCTGGTCCTGCTCTGGATCAGCGGCACGACCAAGGCCGCCACGCTCGAGGACAACACCACCGGCCACGTGTGGGACGGTGACCTCGCAGAAATGAACAACCCCCTGCCTCGCTGGTGGGTCTACCTGTTCATCATCACCGTGGTCTTCGCACTCGCCTATGGCGTGCTGTATCCCACGTTCGGCAAGTACCAGGGCGTGCTGGGCTGGTCGTCAGGCGGCCAGCACGAAGCCGAGGTGGCCAAGGTTGAGCAGAACATTGCCCCGATCTACGCCAAGTTTGCCGGCATGACCCCCGAGCAGATGGCCGGCGATGCCCAGGCCATGGCCATCGGCGAGCGCCTGTTCATGAACTACTGTGCACAGTGCCACGGCTCGGACGCTCGCGGTGCCCGCAGCTTCCCCAACCTCACCGATGGCGACTGGCTGTATGGTGGCGACCACGCCGCCATCAAGACCACCATTGCCGAAGGCCGCAACGGCGTGATGCCGCCCATGGCCGCTGCCGTGGGCAGTGCCGAGGACGTGCGCAACGTCGCCCACTACGTGCTGAGCCTGTCGGGCAGCCCGCACGACAGCGTGCGTGCAGCGCAGGGCAAAGGCAACTACGGTTCCTGCGCAGCCTGCCATGGCATGGACGGCAAAGGCAACCAGGCCATGGGCGCGCCCAACCTGACCGACAACATCTGGCTCCACGGCTGGGGCGAAGAGGCCATCGTGCGCGCCATCAACAACGGCATCAACAACCAGATGCCCGGTCAGTCTGCGCTGTTGAACGAAGCGCAGATCAACGTGCTGGCTTCCTACGTCTGGGGTATGTCGAACACCCCGGCCCGCTAAACGGTCCCGAGAGGCCGGGCGTCCTCGGGCGCCCGGCCTTTTTTGTCTTTTCACCCACCCGGAATTGCCGTGAGCTCCGTGCCCCCCGACGCGCAGTCCCCCAAGCCCATCATCCCCATCGTGCCCGAGCCATCCAAGGGCGGTGGCGAGACGGTGTCCCTGTATGCGGCGCGGGAAAAGATCTATCCCCGCTCTGTGTCGGGGGTCTTCTCCAACTGGCGCTGGATCACCGTGTGGCTCACGCAGATCGTGTTTTACGGTCTGCCCTGGCTGGAGTGGAATGCGCGCCAGGCGGTGCTGTTCGACCTGGAGTCGCGGCGCTTCTTCATCTTCGGGTTGGTGCTGTACCCGCAGGATTTCATCTACCTGACGGGGCTTCTGGTCATATCGGCCCTGGCGCTCTTCCTGTTCACGGCCGTGGCCGGGCGTCTCTGGTGCGGCTACGCCTGCCCCCAGACCGTCTACACCGAGATCTTCATCTGGATCGAAAAGAAGGTCGAGGGTGACCGATCTGCCCGCATGCGGCTTGACAAGGCCGAATTCTCGGGTGAAAAACTCCGCAAGAAATGGCTCAAGCACGCGTTGTGGATCGGGTTTGCGCTGTGGACCGGCTTCACCTTTGTCGGTTACTTCACGCCCATCCGCGAACTCGCGGCACTGTCGCTGGCCGCTTCACTGGGCCCTTGGCAAACCTTCTGGATCTTCTTCTACGGTTTTGCCACCTATGGCAATGCCGGCTTCATGCGCGAGCAGGTGTGCAAGTACATGTGCCCGTACGCGCGATTCCAGAGCGCGATGTTCGACAAGGACACGATGATCGTCACCTACGACGAGAAACGTGGAGAGCCGAGGGGTGCCCGCTCGAAGAAGGCCGATCCAGCTGCGCTGGGCCTGGGTGCCTGTGTGGACTGCACCCTCTGCGTGCAGGTCTGCCCCACAGGCATCGACATCCGCAAAGGCCTGCAGTACGAGTGCATTGGCTGTGGTGCCTGCATCGATGTCTGTGACGACGTGATGGACAAGGTCGGCTACCCACGTGGGCTCATCAAGTATTCCACCGAAAACGGCGTGGCCAACGGCTGGAGCACTAGCCAGATGCTGCGCCGCGCGTTGCGGCCACGCGTGCTGGTGTATTCCGGTATCCTGCTGCTCATCACGGTGGCCGTCATGGTGAGCCTCTTCATGCGCACCCCGCTCAAGGTCGACGTCATCCGCGACCGTGGAGCGCTGGCACGTATGGTGGAGCAGGGCCGCATCGAGAACGTGTTCCGCCTTCAGATCATGAACGCCACCGAATCCCCGCAGCGTTACGTCATCACCGTCTCGGGCCTGCCTGGCGTCACCCTCAACTCGGAAGCCGAGATTGAAGTGCTCCCCACCGAGGTGCGGTCAGCCGCTGTGCGGGTGCAGATTCCTCCCGACGCCGCCAAACCCGGTTCGCACCCGATCGTCTTCGATGTGCGTTCCACGGGTGACGACGTGTCTCATGTGACCGAGAAGGCCGCCTTCCTGGTTCCGCGCTGACGCTTCCCATCGCGTCTGCACATTTTCTGGAGACTCTCATGAGCAACCCGACTCGCACACCGACGACACACAAGGACAACACTCCCTGGTGGCGCATTCCCCATGTCGTCTTCATTCCCGTGCTCCTGCTGTGCGGCGTGGTGGCGACCAGCACCATGGTGGTCATCTCCACCATGGACCAAGATCCCGTGCTCGACAAAGAGGTGTACGAGCGGGAGCGCCGTGCCGCACTGGCGCTGGATGGGCAGGCGAAGATTGACGCCCTGATGGCCTCGCAGCCCGCCATGCAGGGCCGCAACCATGCGGCGTCGCCCGTGGTTCCGCTCGAAAAATAAAGACCTGGCAACGCCAGCACGTGCCCCCGTCACGTGGGTCGAGCTGTATCCCGTACGCATTCAGTCAAGGAGAACGAGTCATGTGGACCCAGCGTTTGATGTGGATAGCATGGCCCGCCTTTCTGGTGGCGGCCGTCCTGGAGATGATCGTCTTCGCCCTGGTTGACCCCAGCGACCTGCACTGGTTTGGCGCACCCTTGAGTCTGTCGCGCGAGGCTGTCTATACGCTGGCGTTCTTCGTATTCTGGGGCGCCACCATCGCCTCCAGCGCGCTAACCACTTTGCTGTCGATGTCCCCATTCGAGGTCAATCGCTGCCCGGTACCGGTGGACGACCGTCCGAGCGACTGCGCACGGAGCGGCTCCTGCGGTTGAGTGCCCGCGTTTCGAACGCACAACAAAAAACCCTGCACCAGAGACCTGGGCAGGGTTTTTTGTTGTGCGTTGACGCCGGTGCCGCTGCAGATTCCGGTGTCAGCGGCAGGTCTGCGGATTGACGATCGCTTTCAGCGCTTCTGTGTCCTTGATGTGCACGTAGCGCTGCTTCACTTCGATGATGCCGTCGTCGACGAACTTCGAGAAGGTGCGGCTCACCGTCTCCAGCTTCATGCCGAGGTAGCTGCCAATCTCTTCGCGTGTCATGCGAAGGATCAGTTCGGACTGCGAGAAGCCGCGGGCATGCAGACGTTGCACCAAGTTCAGCAGGAAAGCGGCAAGGCGCTCTTCGGCCCGCATGCTGCCCAGCAGCAGCATCACGCTGTGGTCGCGCACGATCTCGCGGCTCATGATCTTGTGCACGTGGTGCTGCAGGGTGGTGAATTCGCGCGACAGCTGCTCGACCTGATCAAAGGGCATCACGCATACCTCGGCATCTTCCAGTGCCACCGCGTCGCAGGAATGGTGGTCGCTCACGATGCCGTCCAGTCCGATGATCTCGCCCGTCATCTGGAAGCCGGTGACCTGGTCGCGCCCATCGGCTGTGGTCACGCAGGTCTTGAAGAAGCCCGAGCGCACGGCGTAGAGGGACGTGAAGGGGTCGCCCGTGCTGAACAGGGCGGAGCCACGCTTCACCCTGCGGCGGGTGGAGATCACGGTGTCCAGCTTCACCATTTCGTCGGGGTTCAACCCCATCGGAAGGCACAGCTCGCGAAGGTTGCAGCTGGAGCAGGCGACTTTGATGCTTTGTACGTCCATAAGTATTCCGGAAATGCGTGTGAAGCTTAACGCATCGGCTTGACCAGTGCCCAAAAATCTGGCTTGCCCTCCCTGCGGGGGGAAGGGTTTACCCGTGCCAGATGGACGCAGTTGATCAAGATCAAGGCCCGGGGCAGGGGGGTGGTGCACAGTCGCCTCTCAGAACTGGAGAATTGTTTGTGAGTCATGCCATTTCCTCCGAGCTGCTGAAGCGGTTCGACATACCCGGCCCCCGCTATACCTCGTACCCCACCGCCGACCGCTTCGTGGAAGCCTTCGGCGAGGCTGACTACATCCAGGCCCTGGAACAGCGACGTGTCGGGTCCATGGCGCTTCCGCTGTCGCTGTACGTGCACATTCCGTTTTGCGAATCGGTCTGCTACTACTGCGCCTGCAACAAGGTGATCACCAAGCACCACGAGCGTGCAGCCGAGTACCTGCGCTACCTGGCCCGCGAAGTCGAGCTGCAGGTGCAGCATTTCGGCCAGGGCCACAGCGTGTCCCAGCTCCACCTGGGCGGTGGGACGCCGACCTTCCTTTCAGACCTTGAGCTGGAAGACCTGATGAGCATGATCCGGCGCAACTTCACGCTGGTGCCCGGCGGCGAGTATTCCGTCGAGGTGGATCCCCGCACGGTGACCGAGCAGCGTCTGCAGACGCTGGCTCGGCTCGGATTCAACCGCTTGAGTTTCGGCGTGCAGGACTTCGACCCGGCCGTGCAGAAGGCGGTGCACCGCGTGCAGCCCGCCGATCAGGTGTTTGCGCTGGTCGAGGCGGCGCGCAAGATCGGTTTCGAGTCGGTCAACGTCGACCTGATCTACGGTCTGCCGCTGCAGACGCCGGAGTCGTTCGCCCGCACGCTCGCCCAGGTCAATGAACTGCGGCCCGATCGCATCGCCCTCTATGCATACGCGCACCTGCCTTCCCGATTCAAGCCCCAGCGGCGCATTGTGGCCGCCGAACTTCCCAGCGGCGGCGACAAGCTGGCCATGCTGTCCGCTTCGCTCGACGCACTGATCGGCGCGGGCTATGTGTATGTCGGCATGGACCACTTCGCACTGCCCAGCGATGCGCTGGCCGTGGCCAAGCGCCAGGGCCGCCTGCACCGCAACTTCCAGGGCTACAGCACCCAGCCCGACTGCGACCTGATCGCGCTCGGCGTCTCGGCCATCGGTCGCATCGGCGCCACCTACAGCCAGAACGCCAAGACGCTGGAAGAGTATTACGACGCCCTGGATCAGGGCCGCCTGCCCATCGTGCGGGGCCTGGCCCTGACCCGCGACGACCTGCTGCGCCGCTCGGTGATCATGGCCATCATGTGCCAGGGCCAGCTGCAGTACGAATCGATCGAGCTGGGTCACCTGATCGACTTCAAGAGCTACTTCGCCCGGGAGCTGGAGGCACTCGCCGCGCTCGCCGAGCAGGGTCTGGTCACCCTTGAGGATTCGGGCATGCAGGTCACGGCGCCGGGCTGGTTCCTGGTGCGGGCCATTGCCATGGTGTTTGACAAGAACCTGCAGGTCGATCAGGACCGGGCCCGGTTCTCCAAGATCATCTGAGGCTGGCTTGAGACGGAGGGGCCCGGGGCAGTTGAACCACCCCAGGCACGCCGCCTGTCGGTCCATGGCCTGCGATCCCCACCCCTGCTAGAGTCGCCGCATGCAGACATCCATGGCACTCACGGCCCTGTTCATGGGGCTGGCCGGTGGCCCGCATTGCGTGGCCATGTGCGGGGCTGCGTGCGCCGGCATCAGCCGGGCGGCGGGCGCCCGCAGCACCTCTGCGCTCTGGACATTTCAGTTCAGCCGACTGCTGGGTTACGCACTGTTCGGTGCCTTTGCCGCTGGATCGGTGCAGGGGCTGGCATGGCTGGGCACGAACACCGCCGTTCTGCGCCCGGTCTGGACCATGTTCCACGTCGCGGCACTGCTGCTGGGTGCCACACTGATCTGGCAGGCACGTCAGCCGGCGTGGATTGAGAACCTCGGGCAGACTGTGTGGCGCAAGGCGCGCCCGGTGCTGAGTTCGTTGGGGCCGCACGCCCCCGTGGTGCTGGGCATGGGCTGGGCCCTGATGCCCTGCGGACTGTTGTACTCGGCCTTGCTGGTGGCGTCTCTGTCGGCGAATGCACTGGAGGGCGCGGCCGTCATGGCACTGTTTTCCATCGGCACGTCGGTGTCGCTCACCGCAGGGCCCTGGCTGCTCTTGCGCTTGCGGGGCGGGCGTTCCGGCGCCTGGGGGATTCGCCTGGCAGGAGTGGCACTCGCCGTGACGTCGGGCTGGGCGCTCTGGATGGGCATCACCAACCCGACCGGCCTCTGGTGCGCCTGAGTTCAGGCGGCCATGCACGGGCGGCGTCCGGGCAGTGTGGCCAGCACCAGGCCGAAGAGCGCGATGCCAAAGGCCAACACCTGAGTCGAGCTCAGCCGTTCTCCCATGAAAATCACCCCGATGACGGCCGCACTGATGGGCAGCATCACGGTGAACACCCCGGCCTGTGAGGCCGGTACCGTTTTCAGTCCGGTCATCCACAGCCACACCGTCCACACGCTGGCGGCCAAGCCGTAAAACACCAGCAGGCCCCACATGGGCCACTGCACAGTTCCAAAATCGAAGGACCAGGCAGCCCAGATGCCAAAAGGCGTGACCAGGGCAAAACCCCACAGGTTGATGATGGCCGAGATGCGCTTGGGACCCAGTCCGTCGGTCAGGCGTTTGCCGATCACCACATAGGCCGCCTCGCAGACAACAGCAGCGAAGACCAGCAGATTGCCCAGCAGTGCCCGGTCCATTCCCCATGGGCCGCTGGTGTCGGGGGCGGCGCTCAGGCCGGGATCGGCTTTCTGGAGCGAGAACAGGCCAATGCCCACCGCTGCACAGGCGATCGCGGCCATGCTGCGCCAGCCGATGCGCTCACGCAGAAACAGCCAGCTGAGGATGGCCACGACGGCAGGTATGGAAGACATGACCACGCCGGCCGCCACGGCGGTCGTCATGCTGACACCGAAGAGCATGCAGATCGAAAACAGGAAGTTGCCCAGAAATGACTCCAGGAACAGGAGCCGCCGGGTGTGCGGTGACAGTGGCGGCTCGCTCGCGGGTTTCCGGAGCCAGCGGGTCATCGCCAGTCCGCCAATGCCAAAGCGCAGCCAGGCCAAGAGGAACACCGGAAACACCAGGACGAGAGGCTTGGACAGCGCCACGTAACTCCCCACCAGCGCCATGCTCAGGCCCAGGCAGCCATAGGCCCACAACCGGTTCAAGCCGCACCCCGCGAATGCTTGTGAATCTGCATGGGTGCGCATCATGCCTGAAGGTGTGAGCCTGCTCCCTGCTCCCTGCACCGGTTCCGGGCGTGGGCCGCGGTTGAGACCGACTGGCAGTCATGACAGTTGGTCTTTATTCCACGATGGGAAGTTACATTTTCATATTACGAGATGACGCTATGCTGCACTGCAAGAAATTTTCTCATTACAGAATATCGTTTTTTGCATTGCGGCATAAGGCCGAAAGCTGTTTGAAATCGTTAGAGAAATTTTTTGTCTTATATAAGACACAAGAGCTTTTCAAAGTCTTCTATAAGACTTAAAGTAACCATATCGGCACCGTACTTGCAAGTACCTTGCCTCAACCGTTTTTTCAACCTGATGGAGTCTCACATGCCCCAATCCCTGACCGAGCAACTGAGCCGCGTGCAGCAAATCGAAGCCCTGGAAAAAGACTGGGCCACCAACCCCCGCTGGAAGGGTGTGAAGCGTGGCTACAGCGCCGCTGATGTCGTGCGCCTGCGCGGCAGCATGCAGATCGAGCACACGCTGGCCAAGCGTGGCGCAGAGAAGCTGTGGGACAAGGTCAATGGCGGTGCCAAGAAGGGTTACGTCAACGCCTTCGGCGCCATCAGCGCCGGCCAGGCCATGCAGCAGGCCAAGGCTGGCCTTGAGGCCGTGTACCTGTCGGGCTGGCAAGTCGCCGCCGACGGCAACACGTCCGAGACCATGTACCCCGACCAGTCGCTGTACGCGTACGACTCGGTGCCGACCATGGTTCGCCGCATCAACAACACCTTCAAGCGCGCCGACGAAATCCAGTGGGGCCGTGGCATCGAGCCGGGCAGCCCTGAATTCATCGACTACTTCCTGCCCATCGTGGCCGATGCAGAAGCCGGTTTCGGCGGCGTGCTCAACGCCTTCGAACTGATGAAGAACATGATTTCTGCCGGCGCTGCTGGCGTTCACTTCGAAGACCAGCTGGCCGCCGTGAAGAAGTGCGGCCACATGGGTGGCAAGGTGCTGGTGCCTACGCAGGAAGCCTGCGAGAAGCTGATCGCTGCGCGTTTCGCTGCCGACGTCATGGGCGTGTCCACCATCGTGCTGGCCCGCACCGACGCCGAAGCCGCCAACCTGATCACCAGCGACCACGATGCCAACGACAAGCCGTTCCTGACCGGCGAGCGCACGCAAGAAGGTTTCTACCGCGTGAAGAACGGCCTGGAGCAGGCCATCAGCCGTGGTGTGGCCTACGCCCCATACGCCGACCTGGTGTGGTGCGAAACCGGCGTGCCGGACATCGGCTTTGCCCGTGAATTCGCCCAGGCCGTTCACGCTGCCTGCCCTGGCAAGCTGCTGTCGTACAACTGCTCGCCTTCCTTCAACTGGAAGAAGAACCTCAACGACAAGCAGATCGCTTCCTTCCAGGAAGACCTGGCTGCGCTGGGCTACAAGTACCAGTTCATCACGCTGGCTGGCATCCACATCAACTGGTTCAACACCTTCCAGTTCGCCCACGCCTATGCCCGCGGCGAAGGCATGAAGCACTACACCGAGATGGTGCAGGAGCCCGAATTCGCTGCACGCGACAAGGGCTACACCTTCGTGTCGCACCAGCAGGAAGTTGGCGCTGGCTACTTCGACGACGTCACCACCGTGATCCAGGGTGGCTCGTCCTCCGTGAAGGCCCTGACCGGCTCGACCGAAGAAGAGCAGTTCCACTGATCGGTTGAGTCCGCCCCGTAGGCGGGCCGAGGAGACAGAAGCCCGGGCAATGCCCGGGCTTTTTTATGGGAAAATGGCAAGGTTATTGACTCAACAAGAGCGAGAAAGGCAAACCGGTTATGACACCGCGAACTCAGAAGGGCACATTCCTGGCCGCATAGGCCTGCAGTTCGCGCCTGCCCGTTTTTTCTCTTCCTCATTCCAGCGCGGCCCATGCCGCGCTTTTTTGTTTTTGGACCCCTCATGTTGCACATCACCCTTCCCGACGGTTCCCAGCGCGAGTTTCCCGGCCCGGTCACCGTGGCCGAAGTGGCGGCCTCCATCGGCGCTGGCCTGGCCAAGGCCGCGCTGGCCGGCAAGATTGGCGACAAGGTCGTCGACACCAGCCACCAGATCACCGCGGACAGCCGCTTGTCCATCATCACCGCCAAGGACGCCGACGGCCTGGAGGTGATCCGCCATTCCACCGCGCACCTGCTGGCCTACGCCGTCAAGGAACTGTTCCCCGACGCGCAGGTGACGATCGGCCCGGTGATCGAAAACGGCTTTTTCTACGACTTCTCGTACAAGCGCCCCTTCACACCGGACGACCTGGCCGCCATCGAGAAGCGTATGACCGAACTCGCGGCCAAAGACGAGCCGGTGGTGCGCCGAGTGCTGCCGCGCGATGATGCGGTGGCGCACTTCAAAGGTTTGGGTGAGCACTACAAGGCCGAGATCATTGCCAGCATCCCGAGCAACGAAGACGTGTCGCTGTACCGCGAAGGGAAGTTCGAGGATCTCTGCCGTGGCCCGCACGTGCCCAGCACCGGCAAACTCAAGCACTTCAAGCTCATGAAGGTGGCGGGCGCCTACTGGCGGGGCGACCACCGTAACGAAATGCTGCAGCGCATCTACGGCACGGCCTGGGCCAGCAAGGAAGACCTGCAGCAGCACCTGCTGATGATCGAGGAGGCCGAGAAACGCGACCACCGCAAGCTCGGCCGCGAGCTCGACCTGTTTCACATCGACGAGCATTCGCCCGGCACCGTGTTCTGGCACCCCAAGGGCTGGAGTCTGTGGCAAGAGGTGGAGCAGTACATGCGCCGCGTCTACCGCGAGAACGGCTACCAGGAGGTGAAAGGCCCGCAGATCCTGGACCAGAGCCTGTGGGAGAAAACCGGGCACTGGGACAAGTACCGCGAGAACATGTTCGTGACCGAGTCGGAGAAGCGCGACTATGCGCTCAAGCCGATGAACTGCCCCGGCCACATCATCATCTTCAAGCAGGGCATCAAGAGCTACCGCGACCTGCCGCTTCGATTCGGCGAGTTCGGCCAGTGCCACCGCAACGAGCCCAGCGGCGGCCTGCACGGCATCATGCGCGTGCGCGCCTTCACGCAGGATGACGGCCACATCTTCTGTACCGAAGACCAGATCCAGGACGAGGTGGTGGCCTTCACCACCCTGCTTCAGAAGGTCTACCAGGACTTCGGCTTCACCAAGATCATCTACAAGCTCTCGACGCGTCCGGAGAAGCGCATCGGTTCCGACGAAAGCTGGGACCGTGCCGAAGCGGCGCTGGCGAACGGCCTGAAGGCATCGGGCTGCGATTTCGAGTACCTGCCCGGGGAGGGCGCGTTCTACGGACCGAAGATCGAATACACCCTGAAAGATGCCATCGGTCGCGAGTGGCAGTGCGGCACGATTCAGGTCGACCCCAACCTGCCCGAGCGGCTCGATGCGGAGTTTGTGGGTGAAGATGGCGTGCGCCACCACCCGGTTGTTCTGCATCGGGCCATCGTCGGCAGCCTGGAGCGTTTCATTGGCATCCTGATCGAAGAACACGCGGGCGCGCTGCCGGTGTGGCTCGCGCCGGTGCAGGTGGCGGTACTCAATATCACCGACTCACAGGCCGATTACTGTCGCGAAATCGCTAAATCGTTGCAAAATCAAGGGCTTAGGGTCATTACAGACCTGCGCAACGAGAAAATCACGTATAAAATACGGGAGCACGCGTTGCAGAAGCTGCCTTACATCGTTGTCGTGGGCGACAAAGAGAAGGCGGCTGGTGCCGTGGCTGTGCGGGCTCGGGGTAACAAAGACCTCGGCGTGATGCCGCTGGAAGACTTTTCCAGACTCATTTCGGCAGACGTTTCATCCAGGGTTTGAATTCAGACGTCCGGTTGTTGCCCCCGCTGCTGCGGTACCCATCGCTCATGCGCCAGGGCAACAATTGTGGTTGCCACCCTGTATGAACAGCCCACGCCAAGGAACACACCATAGCTACCAATTTTCGTGACCGCCGCCAACGCGAAGAGCGCGCACACCGTCTGAACCGTGAAATCATGGCTCCCGAGGTTCGCCTCAACGGACCGGAGAACGAGCCTTTGGGCATCGTCAGTCTGTCGGAAGCGTTGCGCATGGCTGGCGAGCTGGATGTGGACTTGGTCGAGATCGCGGCAACCGCCGTCCCTCCGGTGTGTCGCCTGATGGACTACGGCAAGTTCAAGTACCAGGAGCAGAAGAAGGCGGCCGAGGCAAAAGCCAAGCAGACCGTCATCGAGATCAAGGAAGTCAAGTTCCGCCCCGGTACGGACGACGGCGACTACAACATCAAGATGCGCAACATCCGGCGCTTTCTGGATGACGGCGACAAGTGCAAGATCACGCTGCGTTTCCGCGGTCGCGAGATCACGCACCAGGAGCTGGGTCTGGCGCTGTTGAACCGCATCCGTGACGAGCTGGCCGATTCGATCATCGTGGAGCAGTTTCCCAAGCTGGAAGGCCGGCAGATGATCATGATGATCGCACCAGGGCGCAAGAAGCCGGCAGCTGCCAAGGCCACCGAGCCGGCGGCTCAGGGTGCCGACTCCTCGGCCGGCTGAAGCATTGAACAGCATTGAACGGGCAGGCCAGTCCCCTGTTCGTTCGAGGTGCTCACCGCAAGGCGAGTGACCGAAGGGAGGGCCGCAAGGTCCCCCATTAAAAGTGGCTCGGGGCCAACAAGTCTGCGGAAGGTTCGCAGCGCCTCACGAGCACAAATCAGAAGGAGCATTTCAATGCCCAAAATGAAGACCAAGAGCAGCGCGAAGAAGCGATTTCGCGTTCGTCCCGGTGGCACCGTCAAACGCGGTCAAGCCTTCAAACGTCACATCCTGACCAAGAAGTCCACCAAGACCAAACGCCACCTGCGTGGTGCAGTCACTGTCCATGAGACCAATATGGGTCACATGGCGCAGATGCTGCCCGGCATGGGCATTTGATCAACGACGAACAAGGAGTTAATACATGCCTCGCGTCAAACGTGGTGTAACGGCACGCGCCCGTCACAAAAAAGTTCTCGCCCTTGCAAAAGGCTTTCGCGGTCGCCGCGGTAACGTCTTCCGCATCGCCAAACAGGCGGTGATGAAGGCTGGGCAATATGCCTACCGTGACCGTCGCAACAAGAAGCGCGTCTTCCGTCAGCTGTGGATCGCGCGTATCAACGCCGGTGCACGTGCTTGCGGCCTCACGTACAGCCAGTTCGCCAATGGCCTGAAGAAGGCCTCGATTGAAATCGACCGCAAGGTCCTGGCCGATCTGGCCGTGAACGACCCGGCTGCCTTTGGCAGCATCGTGGAGCAAGTCAAAGCCAAGCTGGCCGCTTGATTCACGACGGGGTGAAGCGGCCTTTCTGGCCGCGTCACCTCCAGTCGCTCAAAGGGGTTGAGGCTTGAGGGATTTCCCTCGCGGCTCTCAACCCCTTTTTTGTTTTCGCAACGCACAAGCACACACATGAACGAGTTGGACGCACTGGTTGAGGGCGCGCGCCAGGCTTTCGCGCAAGCCGCCACCCCGGCCGATCTGGAAAATGCCAAGGCGCTTTTTCTGGGCAAGTCGGGCCGTATCACCGATCTGATGAAGGGCATGGCGGCCCTGTCCGTGGACGAGAAGAAAACCCGCGGCGCGGCCATCAACCAGGCCAAGCAGGCCGTAGAAGCAGCGCTCACGGCGCGACGCCAGGCGCTGGCTGAAGCCGAGCTTGACCTGCAGCTCAAGGCTGAGGCGCTGGACGTCACCTTACCCGGGCGTCAGCGGGGGCAGGGCGGCCTGCACCCGGTGAGCCTGACGCTGGAGCGCATCGAGGCCATCTTCGGCTCCATGGGCTTCGAGGTGGCCGAAGGCCCCGAGATCGAGTCCGACTGGTTCAACTTCACTGCATTGAACACGCCCGAGGACCACCCGGCGCGTTCGATGCACGACACCTTCTACGTCGAGGGCGGCAGCGCCCAGGCGCCGAATCTCCTGCGCACGCACACGAGTCCGATGCAGATCCGCCACGCGGTGCAGCACGTGAAGCGCCACCGCGCGGCCATTGACAGCGGGGCTGGCATGCCCGAGATCCGCGTCATTGCCCCGGGCCGCACCTACCGCGTGGACAGCGACGCCACGCACTCGCCCATGTTCCACCAGTGCGAAGGCCTGTGGATTGGCGAGAACGTGAGCTTCAAAGACCTCAAATATGTCTTCACCGATTTTTGCCGCACCTTCTTCGAGTCGGACGACCTGGTGCTGCGCTTTCGCCCCAGTTTCTTTCCCTTCACCGAGCCCAGCGCCGAAATCGACATCCAGTTCCAGAGCGGTCCGCTGGCCGGGCGCTGGCTCGAAGTGGCGGGCTCTGGCCAGGTGCACCCGAACGTGGTGCGCAACATGGGCCTGGACCCCGAGCGATACATCGGCTTTGCCTTCGGCATGGGCCCGGACCGCCTGACCATGCTGCGTTATGGCGTGAACGACCTGCGCCTGTTCTTTGATGGCGATGTGCGCTTCCTCCAGCAGTTTCGGTGAATCTGCACCCCCGCGAAGAAGGAACACGCCCCGGCGCCGCTTCGCGTCATCCTCATAGGGGCAACACCTGTGGCCTGGCGAAGCCAGTTCCACGGTGTTCTTGACCCAAGTCCTTGCTGTGCCACCGTATCGAGTCGTCTATGCAATTCCCTGAATCCTGGCTGCGTGCCTTCTGTAACCCGCCCCTGACCAGCCAGCAGCTGGCCGACACCCTGACCATGGCCGGTCTGGAGGTGGAGGAACTGGAGCCGGTGGCGCCGCCCTTCACCGGCGTGGTGGTGGGGCGCATCCTCGAGGCGGTGCAGCACCCCAACGCCGACCGGCTGCGCGTCTGCCAGGTCGATGTAGGCCAGCCGCAGCCGCTGAGCATCGTGTGCGGTGCGCCCAATGCGCGTCCTGGCATTCTGGTGCCCTGCGCCACCGTGGGCGCGGCGCTGCCGCCAGGCGAGGATGGCAAGCCCTTCCTGATCAAGCTCGGCAAGCTGCGCGGTGTCGAGAGCCAGGGCATGCTGTGTTCGGCCAAAGAACTGAAGCTCAACGACGAGCACGGCGGCCTTCTTGAGCTGGCCGATGACGCCGTCGTGGGCCGCGACATCCGCGAGCAGTTGCAGCTGGACGACATGCTGTTCACCCTCAAGCTCACGCCCAATCTGGCGCATTGCCTGAGCGTGTATGGCATCGCCCGCGAAGTGGCCGCCCTCACCGGAGCGCCACTGCAGGAACCTGGTTTCCCCGCCGTGCCCGTGAGCCTGCAGGACCGTCTGCCAGTGAGCGTGCATGCCCCCGATTTGTGTGGACGGTTCACCGGTCGCATCGTGCGCGGCGTCAACACCCGTGCCGTGACGCCCGCGTGGATGGTCGAGCGCCTGGCCCGCTGCGGGCAGCGCAGCGTCTCGCCGCTGGTGGACATCTCCAACTACGTGATGTTCGAGCTGGGTCGCCCGTCGCACATCTTCGACCTCGACAAGATCCACGGTGGCCTGCAGGTGCGCTGGGGCCGCGAAGGCGAACAACTGAAACTGCTGAACGGCACCACGGTGGCGGTGGACGCGGCGGTGGGTGTGATCGCCGACGACCAGTCGGTGGAATCGCTGGCGGGCATCATGGGTGGTGACGCGACGGCGGTGTCGGACGACACGCGCAACATCTTCATTGAAGCCGCGTTCTGGTGGCCCAAGGCGATTGCCGGGCGCTCACGCCGCTACAACTTTTCAACCGATGCCGGGCATCGGTTCGAGCGGGGTGTCGATCCCTCCACCACCATCGAGCACGTCGAACGCATCACGCAACTGGTGCTGGATATTTGCGGCGGTGAGGCCGCGGCGCTGGACGATCAGGTCGTGAACCTGCCTGTGCCGACGCCGGTCACCCTGCGCGTGGCGCGCGCCGTGAAGGTCATCGGCATGCCGCTGACGCAGGCGCAGTGTGCTGGCGCCCTGCGACGCCTGCGGCTTGCGCTGGAAGAGGGCGACGGCACGCTCACCGTGACACCGCCGGCCTACCGCTTTGACCTGCAGATCGAGGAAGACCTGATCGAAGAGGTGGCCCGCGTGGTGGGCTATGAGCAGTTGCCGGCCACCCCGCCGCAGGCGCCCATCACGGCCAAGATCCGCACCGAAGCGCGGCGTGGACCGTTTGCGGTGCGCCGCATGCTGGCGCAGCTGGGCTACCAGGAGACCATCAACTTCAGCTTCGTGGAAGAACGCTGGGAGCGCGAACTCGCCGGCAACGCGGACCCGATCAAGCTGCTCAATCCCATTGCCAGCCAGATGAGCGTGATGCGCTCGTCCTTGCTCGGTAGCCTGGTGTCGGTGCTGAAGTTCAACCTCGACCGCCGGGCCGACCGCGTGCGGCTGTTCGAGGTGGGCCGTGTGTTCCGAAAGGACCCGGCCGTGACCGACAGCGACACCCATGTGGCGGGCTTCGACCAGCCCATGCGCGTGGCCGGCCTGTGCTTCGGCCCTGCGCAATCCCTGCAGTGGGGCGCACCCGAGCGCAACGTGGATTTCTTCGACGCCAAGGGCGACGTGCAGGCCCTGCTGGCGCCGGCCCTGCCGGAGTTCCGGCCCGCCGATCACCCCGCCATGCACCCTGGGCGCTGTGCGAGTGTCTGGCTGCAGGGCCGCTGCATCGGCCATGTGGGTGAACTGCACCCGCGCTGGCGCCAGTCATACGAGCTGGCACAGGCGCCTGTGTTGTTCGAGCTGGAGCTGGACGCCGTGCTGACCCGCGATGTGCCGGTGTTCCGGAGCGTGAGCCGCCACCAGGCGGTGGAACGCGATCTGGCTGTGGTGGTGAAGGAATCGGTTACGCACGCTGCTGTGGTGGATGCGATTCGCGCGCCGGGCAGTGCCTGGCTGCGAGATGTCGTCTTGTTCGATGTCTATCGCCCGAAGAAGCAGGGGGCAGATGGCGCCACCGGCGGGCTTGGAGGCGATGAAAAAAGCTTGGCTGTGCGGCTCGTGCTGAACCGGGACGACGCTACACTGACCGAGGAAGACATTGAAGCGACCGTCCAGGGAGCGCTCGACTCGCTGGCCCGGCGCGTTGCTGCCCGGCTGCGCACCTGATCAACACCGATGGAGACACAAGCGATGGAACTGGCAGTCGAAAGCCTGGAGACCCCGGCACTGACCAAGGCGCAACTCGCCGAACTGCTGTTCGACCAGATCGGCTTGAATAAGCGCGAGTCCAAGGACATGATCGACGCCTTCTTCGATCTGGTGACCGACAGCCTCGTCGAAGGCACGGATGTGAAAATTTCCGGATTTGGCAATTTTCAGATCCGCACCAAGGCGCCGCGTCCCGGTCGCAACCCCCGCACGGGCGAGCCGGTGGCCATCGAAGCACGGCGCGTGGTCACCTTCCATGCCAGTCCGAAGCTCAAGGAGCAGGTGCAGAACGCCGGTGTGGGTTCCTGATGGCTTGAATGCCGCACCCACATCTCCCGGCCCCATGCCGGGTGTTCTCCCAGGGTGTGGATATTCTCGCGCACGTCACACCTCGCTGCTAAATTCTGCCGAAGGTGCGCACAGCCTGTCTGCTTAGAGTAAATTTCAAGGTTCGGTCTGTACCGCCTTGATTTGCATGGAAATAGTCCTGCCCCCCATTCCCGTCAAACGCTACTTCACCATCGGTGAAGTGGGCGAACTGTGCGGGGTGAAGCCACACGTGCTGCGCTACTGGGAGCAGGAGTTCACCCAGTTGCGTCCCATGAAGCGCCGCGGCAACCGGCGCTATTACCAGCACCACGAAGTGCTGATGATCCGCCGCATCCGCGACCTGCTGTACGACCAGGGCTTCACCATCAGCGGTGCGCGCAACAAGCTCCAGGAACTTGCCCAGTCTGACCGGGGACGCAGCCGGTCCCACGGTGAAGTGTTTGCGCTGTCAGATGTGCCGATGGGCGAGTCGCCCCTGGCGTCGGATGAGCAGGTGTCCACCGATCCAGACATGAGCGAGAGACACATGGCTGCCGGTGACCCGTTCGATCTTCGGCGTGAATTGCTGGAAATACGCGAGCTTCTTCGTTACCCCGCCTGAAACACACAAAATGCTGGCTATAATCTGAGGCTTCGGCGTGTAGCGCAGCCTGGTAGCGCACTTGCATGGGGTGCAAGGGGTCGCGAGTTCGAATCCCGCCACGCCGACCATTGATACGAAAGCCCGCAATCGAAAGATTGCGGGCTTTTTCGTTTCTGCTGCCTGTCCAGCACGGCTGCATGCGTGTCTATGTTCGTGTGTGGCAAGGAGGGGCTGGGCCTTGGAGTTCAGCAGCGCTCGGTCTCAAAGGCAGGTGCCCCGCAGAGCCCGCCCGACGGAATCTCCCAATAGCCCCACAGGCGTGCCCGTGGACGGTAGAGGGAGGGGTCGGCGTCGACGTGCACGCCGTCGACCAGCGCAAAGTAATGGTCGGTCAAGAACACGATGAAGCGGCCCTGGGGCTTTTCACGGATGAACTGTGCAGCTGTCGGCCGTTGTCCGCGTGAGCGCGACTGGTAGCGGATACCCAGTGCGGCGCTGAGGGTCTTGCCGAAGGTGGCTTGCCGGTCTTCGCGGCCGTTGGCCTTGAGCAATGCGTGTGCTTCCTCGTAGGAGATGCCGCAGGCGGTGCGCAGCGACACGACGGCGCAGTCCCGTGTCTCCCAGGGAAAGCGGTCTGTCAGGTCGGCTGCGCTGAAGGCACCAGTCGGAGGTTTCTTCCGGGTCACGGCCTGCAGACCTTGGCGCGATGGCGATGTTCGTGCTGTGAGGAAGTCATGACGGTGCAGGGTGGTCGGTGAAGCGTTGAGATGGCTGTGTGTGCGGGTCCGCGCGAGCTCCACACAAACGGCCCCCGTGTCTGAGGCGCATGCCCAGCCCAACTTGCGTTAGCCCGGATATTTCACGCATGTAGCCAACGGCGTGCGCAGCGGGGCATCGCGGCGCGGATTTGAGCGAGCAAGGCCACGATGTTGGCCGCAGCCATGGGTGTGATGGTTGGCATGCGCAATGCTGTCGCAATGGCCCCTACC
>JAUXNG010000047.1 GCA_030682835.1 Hydrogenophaga sp.
CGCCCCGGCCCGCGGCATGACACCGCCTCCAGCCCGCAACCTGCGGGTGCGTCCCACCGCCACTTACCCAGTGGCTCTCCGGCGCCTCTTTTTCGCTCCACATCCACGCGCCCTTGCCACGCCGCTTCCCGAGCCAACACTCGGGTAAACGCACCGCACCCGGCCGTTCCGTACGTTTCAAGGCGCCTGCCAGGCATCGCGTGACCCCATAGCGGGTCTGTGATGTTTTAGTAATAGGTGACGCACATGAAGCGCATGCTGATCAACGCCACGCAGGCTGAAGAACGCCGGCTGGCCATCGTCGATGGACAAAAACTCCTCGACTACGAAATCGAAATCGAAGGGCGCGAACAGCGCAAGGGCAACATCTACAAGGCCGTCGTCACTCGCGTCGAGCCGTCCCTCGAAGCCTGCTTCGTCGACTACGGCGAAGACCGCCACGGCTTCCTGCCGTTCAAGGAAATCTCCCGCAACTACTTCACGCCCGGCGTGCCGGTCAACCAGGCCCGCATCAACGACGTGATCAAGGAAGGCCAGGAACTGCTGGTCCAGGTCGAAAAAGAAGAGCGCGGCAACAAGGGCGCGGCCCTGACCACTTTCGTGTCCCTGGCCTGCCGCTATGTGGTGCTCATGCACAACAACCCGCGCGGTGGTGGTGTCAGCCGCCGCATCGAGGGCGAGGACCGGGCCGAGCTCAAGGAGAACATGGACCAGCTGGAGTACCCGAACGGCATGTCCATCATCGCGCGCACCGCCGGCATCGGCCGCAGCGCGCCGGAACTCCAGTGGGACCTGAATTACCTGCTCAAGCTGTGGGGCGCGATCGACGGCGCCACCGGCGGCGCCAAGGGCGCCTTCCTCATCTACCAGGAATCTTCCCTGGTCATCCGCGCCATCCGTGATTACTTCAACCACGACATCGGCGACATCCTGATCGACACTGACGACATCTACGAGCAGGCCCAGCAGTTCATGGCCCACGTGATGCCGGAGCACGCGGCGCGCGTCAAGCGTTACCGCGACGACGCACCCCTGTTCTCGCGCTTCCAGATCGAGCACCAGATCGAATCGGCCTATGCGCGAGAAGTGAAGCTTCCGTCGGGCGGCGTGGTGGTGATCGACCACACCGAAGCGCTGGTGTCCATCGACGTCAACTCGGCCCGGGCCATCAAGGGCGGTGACATCGAAGAGACCGCCACCCGCACCAACCTCGAAG
Organism: Hydrogenophaga sp.; assembly: GCA_030682835.1. Taxonomy (GTDB): domain Bacteria; phylum Pseudomonadota; class Gammaproteobacteria; order Burkholderiales; family Burkholderiaceae_C; genus Hydrogenophaga. The sequence continues at coordinate 1,217 of JAUXNG010000047.1, forward strand.
CTGCCGACGAAGTGGCCCGCCAGATGCGCCTGCGCGACCTGGGCGGCCTGATCGTGATCGACTTCATCGACATGGAAGAGTCCAAAAACCGCCGCGAGGTGGAAAGCCGCCTGCGCGATGCGCTTCGCCAGGACCGTGCCCGCGTGCAGTTCGGCTCCATCAGCAAATTCGGCCTGCTGGAGATGAGCCGCCAGCGCCTGAAGCCCATGCTGAGCGAGGGCTCGTCGATTCCCTGCCCCCGTTGCGGCGGCTCGGGCCACATCCGCGACACCGAAAGCTCGGCGCTGCAGATCCTGCGCATCATTCAGGAAGAGTCGCTCAAGGACAGCACGGCGGCCGTGCTGGTGCAGGTGCCGGTCGAAGTGGCCAGCTTCCTGCTCAACGAGAAGCGCACCGAGATCACCAAAATCGAGCTCAAGCAACGCATCAACGTGCTGCTGGTGCCCAACAAGTCGCTCGACACGCCCAACTACAAGCTGGAGCGCCTCAAGCACGACGACCCGCGCCTGGACAACCTGGACGTGAGCTACAAGATGGCCGAAGAGGCCGACGACGTGGCCACCTTCACCCGCCGCAGTCAGGAACGCAGCAACAAGCAGGAACCGCTGATCAAGGGCGTGCTGCCCGACGGTCCGGCACCCGTGGCCGCACCCAAGCCGGAGGCACCCGCCCCTGTGGTGGCGCCGGTGGCCCAGCAACCGGTTGCCGCGGCCCCGGTGGCCCGTGCACCCGCACCGGCGGAAAAGGGCTTCTTCGGCTGGCTCAAGAGCCTGTTTGGCATGGACGACACGGCGGCCGAACCCACGCCTCCGGCCGTGGTGACGCCAGCCGCCAAGCCGCCTGTGCGCGAAGAGCGCGCGGACGGCCGGCGCGACGGTCGTGGCCGCGGTGGCCGCACGGGCACCGAAGGCCGTGCACCGCGTGAAGGCGGTCGCGAGGGAGGTCGTGAAGGCGGGCGCGAGGGCCGCGAAGGTGGCCGTGGTGGCCGCGGCGAAGCCCGCAACGTCGAGGGCCGTTCCGAGGGTCGCGGTGAAGGCCGCGGCGGCGAACGCCGTGGCGAAGGTCGGGGCGAGCAGCGCCAGGTGGAAGGACGTGCGGAGGGCCGTCCCGATGGCCGCCCTGAAAACCGCGAAGGCCGTGGCGAGCGCGGCGAGGGCCGCAACGGTCCGCGCCGCGAGAACCGCCGCGACGCGGCGGCCGTGGACGGCGTGACGGTTGATGCCACGCTGGCCAGCCCGATCGCACCCGAAAGCGCGACCGAAGCGCCAGAAGGAACGGAAGCACAGCGCCGCGAGCGCCGCCCCCGCAACGACAACCGCCGCCGCCAGCCAGGCAGCGAAAACGCCGAGACGGGTGCACCCGGTATGCCAGAAGCCGACCTCGCAACGGCGCCGGTGAACCCGGAAGCCGCTGAAATGCCGCGCGAAGGCGAGGCCGACAACGGAGCAGCCCGTGCCCCGCGCGAGCGCCGCAGCCGCGACCGGTATGGCCGCGACCGCCGCGAGCGTGCCCCCCGCGACAGTGACGCTGTGCCCGCCGACGAGGCCGGTGCCCCTGAGGCAGTCGCGATGAACACCGCACCCGCCCCTGCCGAGCAGGAAGCCGAAGTGCCGGTGCGCAGCAGCTACTTCAGCCAGCCTGCGGTCTCGGCTGCCCCGGTGTTCGCCCCGGTGGTGCAGGACGAGCCCGCCGCGGCTCCAGTCGAGCCAGCGGTGACGGAAGCAGCCCCTGCGCCTGTCGTGCCGGTTCAGGAAGCGCCGCGTGCGCCACGCGCACCACGCCCAGCAGCGGCAGCACCCGTCGCAGCAGCCCCGGTCGCGCCTGTGGCTGCGCCAGCGGGTTTGCCCAAGGTGCAGCCTTATGAGCTCTCGCTCGACAGCCTGAATGAGGTCGCCCGCAGCAGCGGCCTGGAATGGGTGAATTCCGACGCCCAGAAGGTCGCCCAGGTGCAGGCAGCGATTGCCGCCGAACCGCGTCCGATCCACGTGCCGCGCGAGCCCAAGCCGATCGTGCTGCCCGACGATGGCCCTCTGGTGCTGGTGGAAACGCGCAAAGACCTGCGCAACATGCCGCTGCCCTTTGAATCGCAGTGAGCACGGTGCACGGCGCCTGAACTGAAGGCGCCGTGGGTCCTGTCGTGAAAGAAACGCCGGTCGGTAACGACCGGCGTTTCTTTTTTGGCAAGCCAGCACAGCGGGCGGGCAACGGCAGAGCGCGTGCCCCGCCGGGATGATGCCCCGCAGACGAGGACGTCTGCCGGGCACAGGGGTTCGCAGCTCCCTGGCCGGGCGGTCAGTCGAGCAGCGCCGCCTTCTTCCAGGCCGCCTGGGCCGCAGCAGCATCGTCCCGCTCTTCGGCCAGGCGGGCCAGCGCCACCCAGGTGCGCCGCAGCAACACCGGGTCCGTCAGGCTGTGGCTGGCCTGCACCAGCAGCTGGGAGGCTTTGCCCCACAGCTGGCGGTGCACAAAGGCCTGCCCCGCCAGGTACTGGAGATAGGGATTCCCCGGGAACTGGCGTTGCGTCTGTTCCAGCCGCGCCAGCCAGGCCGCATCCAGCTCAGCCAGACCCGGCTCCAGCGCGAGCACGAGGCTGCGCTGCTGTGTGGCATCCAGCGAACCGACGGACTGCCAGACCGGCTGCAACCACTCCCGAACGAGGCGCATGGCGGTCGCCCGGTCGGTTCCGCTGGCGTCCGGGTCCTGACCCAGCAGGCCGTTGGCCCGTTGGGCAGCGGCCAGCGCCAGCTCGGGCATCTGGCGTTCCGTCGGGTCGAGCCGGCCCCAGACGCCCTGAAGTTGCGAGAGATCGTGCGCCTCGGACAGGGTGTCGAGCGCCAGACCACGCACGATGCTGCGCGACGCGGCGGGCGAGAAAGCGCGGTGCTTGGCCAGCAGACGGGCCGTTTCCAGCGCCTCTGCCGTGGCGCCACCCAGGCGTGCCACCCGCAGCTTCAGCCGCAAGGCCTGGATGCGCCGGGCCGTGCCTTGCGGCAGTTCGGCCAGACGGGCGCGCGCGGCATCGGGGTCGCGGTCTTCAATGGCCCAGCGCACGGCGCGCAGCAGCACGCCATCGCGCACTTCCGGTGCGCCCGCGGCCAGCGGCTGCAGCGCAGCCTGCAGGTGTTCGTCGCGCCGCTCCCGGTTCTGCAAGGCCTGGGCGCTTTCGGCGAGCAGCAGATGGGCCAGCAGCTGCAATTGATCGCGGCGCGGCCACTGGCCCACCGCGGGCGAGCGCAGCTGGTCCAGCGCCTGCTGGGCGGACGATTGCGACCGGACGAAACGGCCCGCCAGCTGATGCGCGAGTGCATCCATCACAGCACCCACCACCGAGCGTTCGACCTGCAGGCTGCGCCAGCGCTGGGCGCGCCGGGGCAATTCGCGCAGGGCGCCCAGCGCCCGCAGCGCGACGTGCAGCAGCACGAAGGCCGCGATCAGGGCGAACAGCGCGAAGTTGAACGACACGTCGAACCGGTGCGGGTGCCAGAACAGCGTGAGGGTGGCCGCGTTGCGACCCACCAGCAGCGCCAGGGCGACCGCCAGCGCCGCCAGGCCCAGGAACCAGAACACGCTGCGCATGGCGCCCCGCTGGCGACGACGCATCAGCGCCCCCCCGCCGCCGCCGCCAGCGCGGCCAGGCTTTCTTCGGGACGCGGCAGGCCCGTGTCGACCAGATCCTGGCGCAGGGCGCCAAGCACACCCAGTGCCTGCGCTACGCGGGGTGACCGGGTGTCGAAATAATGCTGCAGGGCCGCTTCCACCGCCGCCACATCGGCCTGGCTGGACGCCATGTGGCGGCCCAGCAAACCCAGGCGCGCGTTCAAGAGCTTGAGCTTGACGTTTTCACGCAGGTAAAAGGCCTGCTCGGGCGCGAGCAGCGCTGCCTCGGGGCGGTCGATGCGGCTCACGCGAACCAGTTCGCGGCCGCTGCGCGTGAGATCGACCCAGACACGTGCCCAGAGATCGTTCCAGCCCGCCGAGACCCGCTGCCAGCCGCGCTGCAGTTCGCTGCCGCCGGCTGCGCCCGCCTCGGGCGCCTCAGGGGTGGCCCGCGTCGTGGGGCCGATCTCGGAAGGCGTTGCCGTTTCGGCGCCATCGCCGGGCTGCACGAAAGCCGCCGCCTGCGCGTCGGCGCGCACGCCCACGGCGTTGGCCAGCGGCCAGTCGTTCACCTGGCGCGCCAGTTCGTCCAGCCTCAGGGCCAGGGCCGGTATGTCGGCCAGGGCAGCCGACTGGATGCGTTCGATGTCGCGTGCGATCGCACGCTGCACCGGGTTCAGGCGCGGCTGCGCGGCGCGCGCGATGCGCTGGTCGGCCGCCTGCAGGGCCGACACCAGCGGCTGCGCGCTACCGGTGAGCTGGGTCTGTTGCTGGGCCAGGCGCAGGGCAGATTCAAGATCCTGAACCAGGTTGTCGTCGCGCGAACGCGACAGCGTGAGCATCAGTTCTTCAAGCTGGCTGCGCTGCAGGCTCACCTCGGAGAGCCGCACCTCCGCCACCGACAGGCGCGCCTGCAGCTCCTGGGCGAGCGCCTCGGTCTGCGCAGCCAGCTTGCGGGCGTCCTGCGACATCGACGCACTGTCCTGGCTGCGCCGCGCCAGCTCCTCCTGGGTGAACGCCAGCTTCTGCCACAGCAGACCGCTCATCACCAGCGCAATGAACGCGACCGCCAAGGCCAGAAGAAGCAGCCACTGGCCAGGCTTTCGAACAGGTACGGACGCACGCGGCGGCGCAGCCTCGGCAGCAGGCGCCGTCCGAGGCAGGGCGGCAGGGGTTTCGGGGTGCGTCTGGCTCATGAGGGACTCCAGTTCGATTCTAGAGTGCCCAGCACATCGGTCAGCGCAGGCCGGGTCTGCAGCACGCGGCCAAACCCCATTTCGCGGGCTCGCTCGGCGATACGCGGGTGCGTCACCAGGGCCTGCGCGGCGCCCCACCCGGCCGCGGGAGCGCACCGGGCCAGGTGAGTGAGCGCTTCTGAACTGCTGAACAGCCACACGCTGCCCGTGCCACCAGCCGCCAGAGCCACTGCACGTGTCTCGCTGCCCCAGCAGGGTGCGCGACGTTCATAGGCCGCGCAGGCCTGCACCCGCACGCCGAGGCCTTCGCACTGGCGAATCAGCCAGTCGCGGCCATGACCGGGCATACCGTCCGGCTCTGCGGGACCGGCCTGCGCATCGCGCGAGAGGCCCCGCACGATGAGCAGCTGCTGACCCGGCCGCAGTTGCGGCCGCACCACGGGCCAGAGCGATTCGGAGTCGAACTGGGGCGCGTCGGCAGGTGGCGAGTCGATGCGATCGGTCCCAATCCCGAACGATGACAGCGCCTGCGCCAGCGCCCTGGCGGTGCCCGGCCCGGGGGACCAGAACCGTGGAAGCGTGTGCGTGCGAACAGGCGCACCGGCGGGCGGCGCCGCCATGCCAAGAAAGAAATGCTGCACGGCCGCGGGGCTGACGAACATCAGTGCATCCAGCGCTGGCCAGTGGACGCGCCAGTGCGCCAATGCCTGGCGCGAGGCCGCGTCCTGCGGCTCGCCGATGTCGATCAGGGGCAGGGCCAGCGCCGGCCAGCCAGCGGCCCGCAGCGCCGACACCCAAGCAGTGGCCTCCTGCGCCGGGCGCGTGACCACCAGCCGGTCGATCCGGCCACCCGGGCGCGGCGACACGCCGGTCAAGCGTCAGGCCTCGGCGGCGGGTGGGTGGGCGCCCGCGGCGCGCAGGGCGTTGGCCACGCGCTGCCCCAGGGCTTCAGCCTCCACCAGATCGCGCACCGGCTGATGCTCGCTCACCCGCACCATGGCCAGCCGCCCGTCCGGATCGCCCCAGGCGGCGTCCAGTTGCAAAGCGGAAGCGTCGGCATTCCAGTGCGCATAGGCCGCCAGGGGCATGGAGCAGCTGCCGCCCATGGCCCGCGACACCGTGCGCTCGGCCGCGACCCGCTGCCAGGTGGGCTGGTGCACGAGGGGCTTGAGCGCGGCAATAAGGTCCGCCCGGTCGGCACGCACCTCGATGCCCAGGGCACCCTGCCCTGCAGCCGGCAAAGACTCGGCAGGCTCAAAGATGTGGCGAATGCGCTCGCTCAGGCCCAAGCGCTTGAGCCCTGCTGCCGCCAGCACGATGGCGTGGTACTGACCGTCGTCCAGCTTGCGCAGACGGGTGTCGAGGTTGCCGCGCAGAGGCTCGATGCGCACGTCCCGGCGGCCCAGCGCGTCCAGCGCCTCGCGCAGCAGCACCAGGCGACGCAGGCTGGAGGTGCCCACCACCGCATTGACTGGCAGTTCGGCCAGCGTGCTGCACACCGGAGATACCCACGCGTCGCGTGGATCCTCGCGCTCCATCACGCAGGCCAGCGCAAAGCCTTCTGGCAGGTCCATCGGCACGTCCTTGAGGGAGTGCACGGCGATGTCGGCGCGACCCTCTTCCAAGGCCACTTCCAGCTCCTTGACGAAGAGGCCCTTGCCGCCCACCTTGGACAGGCTGCGGTCCAGGATCTGGTCGCCCTTGGTGGTCATGCCCAACAGGCTGACGCGGTGACCGAGCTGTTCCAGCAAGGCCTTGACGTGCTCGGCCTGCCACATCGCCAGCCGGCTCTCCCGCGTGGCGATGGTGATGGAGAGGGAGGAAGAGGGGCTTGAAGTGGACACGGCAGTCGATCAAAAAAAGATCACATCCAGCGGGGCATATTGGTACCCGCTTCGTAACCGGAAGGGCAAATTCGGATGCTAGCATGACCCCCGGCCACGCCTGGCTCCCCGCCCATTCCTTCTGCTTCCACCCTGCACGCCCATGAGCCGACCGCCTGCCCGCACCCTCACGCCCGCCCGCGCGGCCCGCCCCACCCGTGCACGCGCCGAGCCCGGAAGCGACAAGGACCAGCCCCTGATCGACGACATCCGCCTGCTGGGGCGCATCCTGGGCGACGTGATCCGCGAGCAGGAAGGCCCCGCCGCCTTCGACCTGATCGAGCAGATCCGCCAGCTCTCGGTGGCGTTTCGCCGGCACGACGACCAGTCGGCCGACAAGGCACTCAAGAAGCTGCTCAAGGGGCTCAGCGGCGACCAGACGGTGAGCGTAATCCGCGCCTTCACCTATTTCAGCCACCTGGCGAACCTGGCCGAAGACCGCCACCACATCCGCCGCCGCGCGGTACACGAACGCGCCGGCGACCTGCAGGAAGGCAGCCTGGCGCTGACGCTGCAACGCCTGACCAAGGCCGGCATCGAACCGGCCCAGGTGGTGCAGACGCTGGCACAGAGCCACATCTCGCCGGTGCTCACCGCCCACCCCACCGAAGTGCAGCGCAAGAGCATCCTGGACGCCGAGCGCGCCATCGCCCGCCTGCTCACCGAGCGCGACAGCCGCGAACCGCTGCTGCCGCGCGAGCAGGCCGAGCTCGAAGCCCAGCTGCGCGCCCGTGTCACGCAGCTCTGGCAGACGCGCCTGCTGCGCTTCACCAAGCTCACCGTGGCTGACGAGATCGAAAACGCGCTGAGTTATTACGAATCCACCTTCCTGTCGCAGATTCCCCGCCTCTACCGCACGCTGGAAGAGGGCCTGAGTGCCCCCGAGGCGCCAGCCACGCCCGTGGCCACTTTCCTGCGCATGGGCCAGTGGATCGGAGGCGACCGCGACGGCAACCCGAACGTGACCGCGGCCACGCTCCAGCTGGCCCTGCACAGCCAGGCCGACATGGTGCTGCGCCACCACCTGACGCAGCTGCACCTGCTGGGCGCCGAGCTGTCGGTCTCGGCCATGCTCGCCAGCGTCAGCCCCGTCATGCAGGCACTGGCCGAGCGCTCGCCCGACACCAACGCCCACCGCCAGGACGAACCCTACCGCCGCGCCCTCACCGGCATGTACGCCCGGCTGGCCGCCACCCTGCACGCCCTCACCGGCGGCGAGGCCGCTCGCCATGCCGTGGCGCCCCAGGACCCCTACCGCGACGCCAGCGAGCTGTTGGCCGACCTGCGCACCATCGAGGCCTCGCTCATGGCCCACCACGGCGCGGCGCTGGCCCGCGCCCGGCTGCAGCCCCTGATCCGCGCGGTGGAGGTGTTCGGCTTTCACCTGGCCACTGTCGACCTGCGCCAGAGCTCCGACAAGCATGAGGAGGTGGTGGCCGAGCTGCTGGCAACCGCTCGCATCGAGCCGGACTACAGCGCGCTGGACGAAGAGAGCAAACGCGCCGTGCTGCTGCGCCAGCTCGACGACGCGCGCCCGCTGAGCGTGCCGGGCACCACCTACTCGGAGCACACGCAGGGTGAGCTGGCGATTTTCGAAACGGCCCGCTTGGGGCGCGAGCGATTCGGCACGCACGCCATCCGCCACGCCATCATCAGCCACACCGAAACCGTGAGCGACCTGCTGGAAGTGCTGCTGCTGCAGAAAGAAGCGGGCCTGATGCGCGGCCTGCTCACGGAAGACGCGGTGTGCGACCTGATCGTGGTGCCGCTGTTCGAGACGATCGAAGACCTGCGCAACGCCGCACCCATCATGCGCGATTACTACGCCCTGCCGGGCGTGCGCGCCATGGTGCAACGCGGTCAGGCCGATGGCTACAGCGAGCAGGACATCATGCTGGGCTACTCCGACAGCAACAAGGACGGCGGCATCTTCACCAGCAACTGGGAGCTGTACCGCGCCGAGATTGCGCTGGTCGAGCTGTTTGATGCCTTGAACAAAGACACCGACAAGACCATCCAGCTTCGCATGTTCCATGGCCGTGGTGGCACCGTCGGGCGTGGCGGCGGCCCGAGCTACCAGGCCATCCTGGCGCAGCCACCGGGCACGGTGCGCGGGCAGATCCGCCTGACCGAGCAGGGCGAGGTGATCGGCTCCAAATACGCCAATCCCGAAATTGGCCGGCGCAACCTCGAAACCCTGGTCGCCGCGACGCTGGAGGCCACCTTGCTGCAACCGACCAAACCCGCCTCCAAGGACTTTCTGCGGGCCGCCGCCGAGCTGTCGCAGACCAGCATGGCGGCCTACCGCGCGCTGGTCTACGAAACCCCCGGCTTCACCGAGTATTTTTTCAGCGCCACACCGATCCGCGAGATCGCCGAACTCAACATCGGCTCGCGCCCCGCCTCACGCAAGGCCTCACAGAAAATCGAGGACCTGCGCGCGATTCCCTGGGGCTTCAGCTGGGGCCAGTGCCGCCTGACCCTGCCGGGCTGGTACGGCTTCGGATCAGCCATCGAGCAGATGCTCAGCGCCGGCGGTACACCGGCCAGCCGCAAGGAAGCCCTCGCGCTGCTGCAGAAGATGTACCGGCAGTGGCCGTTTTTCCGTACCCTGCTCAGCAACATGGACATGGTGCTGGCCAAAAGCGACCTGGCCCTGGCCTCGCGGTATGCCGAGCTGGTCGGCGATGTGCGCCTGCGCAAGAAAATTTTCAGCGCCATCGAGGCCGAATGGCAACGCACGGCGGAAGCGCTGGGCCTGATCACCGGCGACAAACAGCGCCTGGCAGGCAACGCCTCGCTGCAACGCTCGATACGCCACCGCTTTCCCTACATCGACCCGCTGCACCACCTGCAGGTCGAGCTGGTTCGGCGCTACCGAGAAGGCAAGGCCGACGAACGCGTGCAGCGCGGCATTCACATCTCGATCAACGGGATTGCTGCGGGATTGCGCAACACCGGCTGACGCGGCCGGAAACGCTATCAATTCAATAGCCGCCTGCGCACGCCCAGCAGGGGCTGGAGCCTCAAAAGGCCTCAAAACCATTGGCGTGCACGGGCAACAGCCCGCCAGCGCAGCGCCGTGCAGGCTGAGGTCTCGAAAGCCTTACGCCCGCCAGGCTGTAGGCGCCGTCCTATGCCAACACCAGCGCACTCCGATGGCGGCGCTGCGGGGCCCGGCTTAGCATCAAGACAAACACCGAGTCGCCCGCCGGCATCTGCTGCGCGGCGCCAGTCTTGGCTATTCCCCGGAGCGCACCATCATGAATACATTCAGGTTCAGGACAGATCCGTCCCCGGGCGAAGCGGACCCGGTGTCCACCGACGCGGCAGAGCTTGCCTCGCACATGGACCACTGTGCCAGCTCGCACAGCCGGTTTTTTTTCCTGCATTCGGCGCTGCAGTCCGCGCACGGCGTGCTCAGCCCGCGCATTGTGACGGTCGCTGCCCTGGCCGGACTGGCCGTCGTGGCGCTGATCCTGGTCCTCGCGGCATGAGGGCGTGAAAACGGCCGTTATTCACCGCCTGGAGACGCTCACCCCCTACGCGAGGAAGATACTGCTGGATCGCCACGGCGAGATACAGCACCCGATACGCGCCGAACTGTTCGGCGCCCATCGTTTTGAACAGCACGGCCGCAGTCTGGCCCAGGCCCAGGTGGTGCGACCTGGCGGCAGCCCGTCGCGCGGACCGCAGTTTTTTCCCCGCGTCCAGGAAAACATCACCGGCCTGCGCGAAGCCTACGACTACATTGCCGTCACTTCGCGGCGCGGCCACTATGTCACACCGGCCGCCGAATGGCTGCTCGACAACTTCCACCTGATCGAGGCGCAACTCCAGCAGATCCAGGAGGGTGTTCCGCATCGCTACTACGCAGACCTGCCCAAGCTTGCAGGCAAACCGCTGGAAGGCCTGCCGCGTGTTTACGGTATCGCCTGGGCTTATGTGGCCCACACCGACAGCGTGCTTGACCCGGTGCTGTTCACGGCCTTCCTGAACGCCTACCAGGAAGTCAGCGAACTCACGCTCGGCGAACTCTGGGCGCTGCCCACCACGCTGCGGGTGGTGCTGCTGGAAAACCTGCGCCGCATGGCAGACCGTATCGCCTGGAACAAGGTCGCGCGCGAAGTCGCCCACGCCGCCTGGGACGCAGCCGACGAACTGAACCCGCAGGATCTCGACGAGCTGCACGGCTACATGAAACATCGCGGGCTGGAGCGCAGCTACCTGACCCAGCTCTGGCAACGCATGCCGGGAGAGCGGGCCGATGCCGAGCCGCCGCTGGTCGCCTGGACAGAGCGGCATTGCGCCGACGGCCTGGGCCTGATCGGCGAGGCGCAAACCAGCCAGGTCGAGGCCAACCTCACCGTGAGCAACATCATCACCACGCTGCGCCTGATCGGCCAGGTCGAGTGGACCGAGCTGATCGAACCGGTCAGCCACTCCCTGCAGGTGCTGCGCCGCCTGCCGAGCTTTTCCAGCGAAAGCGAAATGACGCGCCAGCAGATCACGCGAGCGATGGAACGGCTGGCGCAGCAGAGCGGCCAGTCCGAACGCCGCGTCGCTGAAGCCGTGCTGGCAGCCGCCAGCCAGGGCGGCCTCTCTGCCGTCGCGCAGACAGCCGGCTACCACCTGATGGGTCCGGGGCGCCCGGCGCTGGAATCGGCGCTGCAGTCGCCAGGGTCGACCGCCGCGCCGGCTCGCATCCGCCTCGACTGGCGGGCCTGGCGTCTGCCGCTGTACGCTGCAGCCTGGGCAGCCGGCACGGCACTGGCACTGTATGCGGCGGTGCTCCCTCCTTCCGGCCTGGCCTGGACCGGCTGGGTGGCCGTGCTGCTGATGGCCTTTCCAGCCTCCGAAGCCGTCGCCGCGCTGATCCACCGGCTGGTAGCGGAGTCAACCCGTATCCAGCCGCTGGCCCGGCTGGATTTCACGGCAGGCATACCGTCGGAACATCGTGTGCTGGTGGTCATGCCCTGCATGCTGACTTCGCCATCATCCAACAGCGAGCTGGCACATCGGCTGGGCCTGCACTGGCTGGCCAGCCGGGAAACGCATGCCCAGTTTGCGCTGCTGACGGACTGGGTCGATGCGGACTCGGAAAACCTGCCCGGCGACCAGGCCCTGCTGGACGACGCGCTGAAAAACATCCGCGCGTTAAACCGCAGCTACCCCGCCGGCGAAGGCCAGCCAACGCGTTTTATCCTGTTGCACAGGCCGCGCAGCTGGTGCGCCACCGAAGGCCGCTGGATAGGCTGGGAACGCAAGCGCGGCAAGCTCGAGCTGCTGCTGCGGCAAATCGCCGAAGGCTCCACGCAATTGTCTCCGGTGGACCCGGGCATGCAACTGGCCGAAGGCATACGGTATGTCCTGACCCTGGACAGCGACACCGGCCTGCCGGCGGGTTCCCTGCGCGAACTGGTGGCCATCGCGGCGCATCCGCTCAATGCGCCACAGATCGACCCGGTGCGGCGCCGCGTGACCGCCGGCTACGGCATCCTGCAGCCGCGTGTGGTGACACCTTTGCCGAGTCCGGATGAACGTTCGCCCTTCCACGCGATGTTTGCCGGCCAGAGTGGGCTGGATCCCTACAGCAGCGGTGTTTCAGATCTCTACCAGGACCTGTTCGGCATGGGCAGTTTCACCGGCAAGGGGCTGCTGCACGTGCAGGCGGTTCATGCGGTACTGGACCGCCGCATGCCGGAAGACGCCGTCCTGAGCCACGACCTGCTGGAGGGCAGCATTGCACGCTGCGGCTACGTGGGCGACGTGGTGCTGATGGAAGAACACCCGCACCATGCCGGTGTCGCCGCATCGCGCATACACCGCTGGACCCGCGGCGACTGGCAGTTGCTGCCGTTGATGCTGCGCGCGGGCCGCTTCGGCATCGACACGCTGGGCCTGTGGCGAATGGCCGACAACCTCCGCCGATCGATGATGGCGCCGGCCAGCGTCTTGCTGCTGGTCTGGGTCATCGCCACGCAGGCCTTGCCGCTGGCCACCGCGCTGGGCTCTGTGATCGCAGCCCTGCTGGCCGGCCCGCTGGTGGGCGCGCTGGCGGGCCTGGTGCCGACGCGGCGCGGCATTGCCTGGCTGCACTTTTTCGATACCGGCGTGCGCGATGTGCTGCGCGGCCTGGCGGCCACGGCCTGGCAGTTCAGCCAGCTGTTCGCGCAGGCGGCCATGATGCTGGACGCGATCACTCGCGCGCTCTGGCGCATGGGGATGAGCCGGCGCAAGCTGCTCGAATGGACCACGGCCGCACAGGCCCAGGCATCGGCGCGCTACGGCCTGCCGGCTTTTTTGCGCAACCACGGCGCAAGCTCGGCGGTGTGCCTGCTGCTGGCGCTCGCGGCGTGCTGGAGCCCGCATCCCTGGGCCGGACCGGCGCTGTTCCTGCTCTGGGCGCTGGCGCCGTTTCCGGCGTGGTGGAGCAGCGTGCCCGCGACAAAAACACAGGCATTGGCCGAAGACGACCGCGCTTACCTCAGCACCCTGGCGCAACAAACCTGGCAGTTTTTTGAACGCTGCGTGGTGGCGGAGGACAACCACCTGCCGCCCGACAACCTGCAGATGGAGCCCGAAGTAACGATTGCGCACCGCACCTCGCCGACCAACATCGGCATGTACCTGCTGGCGGTCGCCTGCGCGCGCGCGTTCGAATGGATTTCCACTGCCGAGTTGATCACCCGCCTGGAAGACACACTGGGCACGGTTGATCGCCTGCCCAAACACCACGGCCACCTGCTGAACTGGTATGACACCCGCACGCTGGAAGTGCTGGCGCCGGCCTATGTGTCGACTGTCGACAGCGGCAACCTCGCCGGCCACCTGCTTGCAGTGGCACAAGCTGCCCGGCAGCTGGGCATGCGCGAGACCACCCCGGCCGCGCAACTGGCGCGCCTGAATGACATTGCCGCGCGTTGCGACAGCCTCTGCATGGCCATGGACTTCAGCGGGCTGTATAACGCCAAGCGCCATCTTTTCCATATCGGGCTGCGGGTGCATGAACACGCGCTGGACGCCAGTTACTACGACCTGATGGCCTCCGAGTCACGGCTGACCAGCTTTCTGGCGATCGCCAAGGGCGATGTGCCGCGGCGACACTGGCAGGCGCTGGGCCGCAGCTTCCTGACGGTAGGCATCACGCCCGGGCTCAAGTCCTGGTCGGGTTCGATGTTCGAGTACCTGATGCCCTCGCTGATCATGCCCGAGCCCGACCAGGGCCTGCTGCACATCGCGGGGCTTGCAGCGATCATGGAGCAGCAAGCCTTTGGCCACGCGCAGAAGTTGCCCTGGGGAGTATCCGAGTCGGCCTATTTCGGGCAGGACCACACCCTGGCCTATCAGTATTCGCCTTTCGGCGTTCCGCGCCTGGCACTGCGCCGCACGCCGCCGGGGGACAGGGTGGTGGCGCCTTATGCCAGCGTGATGGCCGCCATGTTCGCACCCCGTGAAGCGGTGGCCAACCTGCGCCAGCTCGAGATGGCCGGGGCGCGCGGCACCTACGGCTTTGTCGATGCCGTCGATTTCACCGTCGCCAGGCAACCGGGTGTGCAGGCCTTCAGCCTGGTCAACACCTTCATGGCGCATCACCAGGGCATGTCACTGGTAGCGCTGTGCAACCTGCTGTGCCGCGAAGCGCCGCGCCGCTGGTTCTCGTCGGCGCCGCTGATCCAGGCCCATGAGTCGCTGCTGCATGAAAAAACGCCGCGGCAGATCATCAACAGCGCCGACCCGCGTATCCTGCCCGTACCCGAGGACCTGCGTGAAGACGCGCTATACCACTCGCGCGAGGTCGACCCCACTGCCTCCGGCTGGCAACCGACGCAGCTGCTGTCCAACGGCCACTACAGCGTGGCCCTGCGCGCCAACGGCGCCGGCGTCAGCCGCTGGCGCGGCAAGAACATCACGCGCTGGCGTGATGACCTGCTGCGCGATGCGTATGGCAGTTTCATCTACCTGCGTATTGCCGGCCAGGACCGCGCGTCCTCGCTGACGGCCCACCCCGCGCCGCACCCCGACTGGACCTACAAGGCCACCTTTCTGGCTGACCGGGTCGAGTTCGAGGCCAAGTCATCGGACCTTGAAGCCACCACCACGGTGCTGGTCAGCCCCGAGGACGATACCGAACTGCGGAGCGTCACCTTGCTCAATGTGTCTGCGCACGACATCACGCTCGACGTGGTGTCCTGTTTCGAGGCGGTGCTGGCCGACCCGCGCGCCGACGAAGCGCACCCGGCCTTTTCCAAGCTGTTCATCGACACCCGCTGGCACGCACCCTGGCGGACGCTGATGCTCACGCGCAAACCCCGGCTGCAAGGCGATCCGGCCATGGCGGTAGCACATTTTCTGGCAGCGGCCGACGCGAATGTGCTCTCCGCCGACGCCATCACCGACCGCAGGTCCTTACTCGGGCGCAACCGCCTGCCGTCGCAGCCCGCGCTGCTGGCGCAGGCCACGCTGGACGGCGGCGCGCCGATCAACGGACTGGACCCGGTGGCCGGCCTGTGCATCCGGGTGCGTATTGCCGCTGGTGACGTGGCTCGCCTGAGCTTCGCCACCGCCGCAGCGGAAAGCAGCGACGACCTGCTCGCGCGCATCGACAAATACCTGCAGCCCATGCATGTCGAGCGCGCCACGCGCATGGCGGCCACACTGGCGCAGGTGCGCCTGCGCGACCTGGGTGTCGCGCCCGAGCGCAACGCCGCACTGCAAGACATCAACACCGCCCTGATGTACACCGCCACACGGCCGCAGACCGAGCGCGCCCTGCTGGACCAGCGCCAGCTCTGGCGCTTCGGCCTGTCCGGCGACAAACCCATCGTGCTGGTGCGCATCCATTCCAGCAACGGCCTGGCACTGGTGGACGCGCTGCTGCGCGCCCAGCCGCTGTGGAGTTTCGGCGGCCTGGCAGTGGACGTGGTGATCATCAACAGCGAGGTCAACTCCTACCTGATGCCCCTGCAGCGCGACATCCTTGCGCTGCGCGACCGCATGCACCAGCAGGTCGAAAACAGTTTCCCGCGCAATGACGCGGGCGGCTTTTTCCTGCTGCGCGACCACGAGATGGCGGCTTCGGAAAAAGCCGTCCTGGCCGGCCTGGCGCGCTTCATCTTCGTCGCCGACGGGCGTCCGCTGGAGCAACAGCTCGCTGCGCTCCAGGGCGCCACCGGCCTGCGCCGCCGCGCCGTGCCGGCGGTCCCGCCGGTGCCCAGTGCAGCGCTGGCCGACCCTGGGGCGGCGCCGGTTGCCGCCACGCAGTCGCCCCTGGGGGAGTTCGACGCCGCCAGCGGCGAGTTCCGCTTCACGGTGGACCACCAGCACCGCCCGCCGCGCCCCTGGGTCAACGTGATTGCCAATGCCTCCTTCGGCTTCCAGGTGTCCGAAGCCGGCGCCGGCTACACCTGGGCCGTCAACAGCCGCATGCACCAGCTCACCCCCTGGTCCAACGATCCGCTGCAGGACCCGGCGGGCGAGCATTACCTGCTTCAGGATGCCGCTACGCAAAAATTGCTGGCGCTGACACCCTCCACCGAGAGCGGCTCGGCCCTGCCCTACGGCGTGCGCCACGGGCAGGGCTACACGGTGTTTAGTTGCCGCCACGGGGATCTGGCTGTGGAAACCACTTTTTTCGCGGACCGCAGCGATGCCGTCAAGGTGGTGACCGTCCGGCTGCTCAACCACGGCAGCGAAGCGCGCAAGTTGCGCGCGCTGGCGATACTCGAATGGCAAATGGGTGGCTCGCGCCAGGAGCGCCGCACCGTGAACGGCTGGAAGGCCCCGAACCAGCCCACCGTGCTGGCGCAGCAACGCGAGAGCCGCGCGGGTTTTGGCGGCAGCACTGCCTTTTTGTCGCTGGCGGGCCTGTCCGACCCGCTGCAATGGACCTGCGACCGCAGCGAGTTCTTTGATGTGGCCGGCCGCCTGGTGTTGCCCGAGGTATTGGGCCAGCAGTCGGGCAACGCGGCGGATCCCTGTGGCGCCCTGGCCGGCACCTTCACACTCGAAGCCGGGCAACAGTTGGACCTGGCTTTCCTGCTGGGCCATGCGCCCGATGCCGCGCAGGCCGAGCAGTTGGCGCGCGACTGGCAGGGCCGCGACCTGGGACAGACGCTGAACGGCGTCAAGCAGTACTGGGCTGGCCTGCTCGGCAAGGTCGAGGTGCACACGCCCGACCCCCTGTTCGACGCACTGGCCAACCGCTGGCTGCTGTACCAGACGCTGACATCGCGGCTGTGGTCCAAGGCCGGGTTTTACCAGGCCGGCGGCGCCTTCGGCTTTCGCGACCAGTTGCAGGACGCGATGGCCTTTGCGCTGATCGAGCCGAGCCGCCTGCGCGACCAGATCGTTGTCAACGCCTCGCGCCAGTTCCCCGAGGGCGACGTGCAGCACTGGTGGCACGCCCCGGGGGGCGAAGGCGTGCGCACGCACTTTTCCGACGACCTGCTGTGGCTGCCTTTTGCCAGCGCGCATTACCTGGATGTCACCGGCGACGCCACGCTGCTTGACGAGGATGTTCCCTTCATCGAGGGTGCGTCCATCCCGGACGGCGCGGAGGACGCCTACTACGCGCCGCAGGTCAGCACGCAGACCGCCACGGTGTTCGAGCACGGCGCGCGCGCCATCGACCGCAGCCTGCCCACCGGCGTACATGGCCTGCCGCTGATGGGCACCGGCGACTGGAACGACGGCATGAACCGTGTCGGCCACGAAGGCAAGGGCGAGTCGGTCTGGCTCGCCTGGTTCCTGTGTGCGGTGGTTGAAAAGTTTGCGCCGCTGGCCCAGGCTCGCGGCGAAAGCGAACGGGCGCAGAAGTGGCTGGACGCGCGAGCGGGCTGGATAAACGCGCTGCACAGCCACGGCTGGGACGGGGCCTGGTTCCGCCGCGCCTTCTTCGACAACGGCGCACCGCTGGGTTCGGCACAGAACGAGGAATGCCGCATCGATCTGATCGCCCAGGCCTGGGCGGTGCTCTCCGGCGCGTCTTCGGACGAATTCACCGTGCCCGCCATGCAGGCCATGAATGAACAACTGGTGGACCCGCAGGCCGGCCTGCTGCGCCTGCTGGCGCCGCCGCTGCAACACTCGGTGAACAACCCGGGTTATATCCAGGCCTACCCGCCGGGGGTGCGTGAAAACGGCGGCCAGTATTCCCACGCCGGTGTCTGGGCCCTGATGGCGCAGGCGCAAACCGGCGACGCCGAGGCTGCCTGGGACAGTTTCCAGGCGCTGAGCCCGGCCCACCGCAGCCGGCATCCGCTGCGCGGCCCGGCCTACGAACTCGAGCCGTATGTGATGGCCGGCGACATCTACGGCTCGCCGCCCTACGTGGGCCGCGGCGGCTGGAGCTGGTATACCGGCTCGGCCGCCTGGTTGCATCGCGCCTCACTGGAAACGCTGCTGGGCCTGTCGGTGCGGCAAGGTGTGTTGTCGCTGTCACCATGTGTACCGGCGCACTGGCCCGCGTTCGAGATCACGCTGCGGCTGGATGGCGGGCAAGGGGTGACGCTGCACTGGCAGCGTGGCGCTGCGGCAGACCGGGCCGGGCGCGCGCCCGATCGGGTGCTGGCGGAAGGAGAAGCCGTGCGGCTGTCCGACCTGCCGGCACAGGCGCTGCTGCTGGTGCGTTCCCGAACGCTACAAAATGAATAGCTGCTTGTGCACACCAGTCATGGGCAGGAGGCATTTTTTACCCGGAAACTGGCGGAATGGCCGGCGCGCCGCGGGGCTGCCGTGTGGCGCGGCGTCCACATGGTTTACCTGTAGCGTGCCTGCAAGGCCGCCCCGCAGCGTGTTGCAGAACCCGCACGTCAGACGTGTCCTACATGGAAACGCTGCCAGCACAGAGACACTCATGGGTGATACAAAATGTACGGACGGTGCCAGCCCGCCGCCCGTTCCTGCCAACCCAATGTAGAGAGCAACAGGCACCATGGACCAGGCCACTCAGGCGAGCCGCCGCAAAAAATCCGCGCCCACAACGGCTGCACGCCCCCAAAAAAATACGGCCGCGGCCTCGTTGGCAGGCTTGCCATCCGGGGACCTCGAGCTGGCCGAAGCCCGCTCACGCCAGATCCTGGCGGCGATGATGGCGTTTTCGGACGGTGACTTCGAGGCGCGGCTGCCATCGGACTGGTCCGGCACCGATGGCCGGATCGCCGAAGCCTTCAACCAGTCCATCAGGAACGCCGGGCACATCACCTCGGAAGCCGAACGCGTGCGCAACACCGTGGGCAAGGAAGGACGGCTGTCCCAGCGCATGTCCGCGCCGGGCAGCATTGGCGGCTGGGCCGACCAGGTCCAGTCCCTGAACACGCTGATGGACGACCTGGTGCGTCCGACCACCGACATCGCCCGCACCATTGGCGCGGTCGCCAAGGGCGACCTCGGGCAGTCCATGGACCTGCAGGTGGACGGCCGCGCGCTCAAGGGCGAATTCCTGCGTTCGGCCAAGCTGGTCAACTCGATGATCGAGCAGCTCTCGGTGTTCACCTCGGAGGTGACGCGGGTGGCGCGCGAGGTCGGCACCGAGGGGAAGCTGGGCGGCCAGGCCCAGGTCAAGGGCGTGTCTGGTGTCTGGAAGGATCTGACCGATTCGGTCAACCAGATGGCCGGCAACCTGACGGCCCAGGTGCGCAACATTGCCGAGGTGACCATCGCCGTGGCCAACGGCGACCTGTCCAAGAAGATCACGGTGGACGTGCGCGGCGAGATCCTGCAGCTCAAGGAAGCCACCAACACCATGGTGGACCAGCTGCGCTCCTTCGCCTCCGAGGTGACGCGGGTGGCGCGCGAGGTCGGCACCGACG